>NZ_JACJOV010000153.1:0-554461 GCF_014695745.1 Leptolyngbya sp. FACHB-671
TTGCAAAAGACCTCTCCGTTACCAGAAACGCCCTTGGAGATTGGGGATAGGATTTGAACACTATCCTAGAGAAGTTGGCTTCTCACTCAAGTCGTGCAACTTCGTGTCGCACTACGGAAAATTTCTACCTATCCACCTCTCTGAGGGATCTTAGATAGCAATTTTCATTCTATTAATAGTTGTGCTGCTTGCGCCCAGTTTATTGAGTACTCGTACTGAAGGACATGAAAGACATCACAGAAAGACTCAATGACTATCGGGAATGCAGCCGACATATTTGGAACACTTACTTCCGTTTTCTGAAAGAAGGTGATTCGTTGTTTTGGTCCGTGGAAGAAGAATTGTTCAATCAGATGGTGCTGTCCCAGATCAGTGAGCCACCTGTTCGTCTCAGACCAACATGGAGAAACAAAGAGCCGATACCATATCTTCGCATTGTTCCAACTTCACACTGCGGCTCGCCAGTAATGATAAACCGAGTGGGAGATGGGGGGTATTGGGATGATCCAGTAAACATGGTTAACCCCGAAGAAGTTGATCTAAGATTCCTTGAGTTCTTCGACTTTGCTGCCCCGCAAGGTTATCGCGATTGGAAACACTATCGAGCACGAATTCAGCGTTTTACAACACAGAAACACCTTGAAGGACGTGACTTGCTTATTGACGCTTCGTATGTGAATGTTTTCTATACAGGTGAATGAAGCAAGCGAAACATATCAAAAGCATCACAACAACGCTGTTGCAGTGGACTAATAAGATGGCTCAATATTACGACAGAAGTTGTCAGCCGCCGCTGAACAGCAACGTTATACCGCTCGGTTTCCTGGCGCGAAAAGTATCAAAGCTACTTGTAGAATATTGAGAATTATTCTAAATATGGATATCGCCACAAATATTGCATTCATAGGCGCGCTGTTTACATTTTTTGCTGCAATCCTCACAGCACTTGTTAGCTTTTTTCGTGAGCGATCTGAGAGAGAGAAATGGAGGAGAAGTTTAGAGTTTGAAAGAGTTAAATGGGAAAGGACTATAGAATTAGAACGCGAAAAGTGGCAAAAGACTATCGAACTTGAGGAACGACATATCAGGCATGAAGAAAATAAATGGGTCTTAGAACTCAATAGTCAGCGAGAACTGGAGCTGTATAAGATGAGACTTCGTACATATCCTGAAATCTTTGTGATGCTTGAACAAATATCCCACTATCGCATCAACGAAATCGATGAAACTGAAGCTAGAGAACTTGCAGAAAAATTAAATAAGTGGGGATATAGTGATGCGGGTCTTTGCATGTCACCGGATACAAGAGAAGCTGTCTTCGCTCTTCGAAGGAGAATCGGTAAGTACTTGCAGAAGGAAATAAGTGCTAAAGATTTAACCAAAGGACCACGCACAGATCTAATTGAGTTGATGAGACTCGATTTAAATCATGGTTCGCTATGGCGAGAATTTGAGACATTAACAGGTAGAAACCTTGCGGAAATGCAAAAATTTATTGAGAAAGAGGCTTGATCTGTAGGGACATCATAACAATTCCGTTGCACACCGACCGAATCAAGGTTTTTAATGAATCAGAGAGGTTGCTCGCAGCAGGTGAACGGGGTCGTTAGCTTGCTTGGGTCGTTGGCTGGGGTAGAGCAGTCAACTTGTCTTACTAGTTTTTAGGATTAAGTAGCTGTAACTCTTCTGTGGCGCGGCAATATATCTCATCCAGTTTAGAAATAGAATGGAGCTTAGTTTCTGATCTGGCAGATGGAGAGGTAAACCCAAATGGTACAAACACCATCTAAAACACTGACATTGGCAGAGTTTTTACAGTTACCAGAAACGAAACCTGCGAGTGAATATATTGATGGTCAAGTTATTCAGAAACCAATGCCCCAAGGGAAACATAGTGTTATTCAAGGGGAGCTTGTACCTGCTATCAACGGAGTAGTTAAGTCTAAGCGTATTGCTCGTGCATTTCCTGAGCTACGCTGTACCTTTAGCGGCCGTTCAACTGTTCCTGATATTGCAGTTTTTCTTTGGAACCGAATTCCTCGTGATGAGAATGGAGAGGTTGCTAACACGTTTTCTGCTGCACCAGATTGGACAATTGAAATCTTGTCTCCTGATCAAAGCCAAACAAAAGTAACGAAGAATATTCTTCATTGTCTGCGGCATGGAACCCAAGCAGGTTGGTTGATCGATCCAGATGAACAAACCGTGTTTGTCTATCGTCCCAAGCAAGAACCTGAAGTGTTGGATGAGGCAGATGAGGTTGTTCCTGTACCATCGTTTGCAAGTGAGTTACAGCTTACAGTCAAAGGTTTGTTTGCTTGGTTATTGGAATAAAACTTGAGTAGTTGCCAGTCAGCTAACACCTGCTGGAGCAGACTAACAAAACTTGGTCAGCCTGAGGCTCGACTGCTAGAGCGATCGCCTCAGTTTCTCCAATATCCAAGTTCATTGTTTAGTGCTTCAACAGGGATGCGCTTACGATAATACGGTTAAGAATTCCTGCTTTGTCCGTGTTGACTCAAGAGGCTAATCTGGAAACGTCGAGTCTTCGCTATAGGAAGTAGAAGTATGGGACTTTTTGATCAGATTGTGAGTGCGATCGATAATCCTAATCAACAGGCTAATCCGTCACAGCTTGGCAGCATTATCAATACAGTGCAGCAACTGTCGAATAATCAGGGCGTTGATTCATCGCAGACTCAAACCTTGTTGTCTACTGTGGGCGGGTATGTCCGTTCAGCACTCCAACAGCAGCAGGCAGCAGGCGGACGGTCAAATGCTGAAGCGATTGTGAATCAATATAGCGGCACTTCTCCCAATGCAGCAGCGGTTCAAGCACTGTTTTCACCGGCCCAACAGCAGCAGGTAGCTCAAGCTATTTCCCAAAAAACAGGGATTAACGCTGAGACAATTTTGGCAATGCTGCCGACGCTGATTCCGATTGTGCTTCAGCTTCTGCAAAGTGGAGCAAATAAGCAGGGTTCCCAGGCAAGTGGCGGGGGTGCTAACTCGGTTTTGAGTACGTTTTTAGATAGTGATGGCGATCGCGACGTAGACATTGGCGATGCCATCTCACTAGCAAGCCAATTCCTCAATCGTCGTTGAAGAAACTGACCTGAAGAGGTGCTTTAGTCAGGCAATGGAAAAGGTTTCCAGGGAATCCATTTTGACCAGAGGCTAGCCAGAGTGCCGTCGTGGAGCAGAGTTGTCAGGGTTTGGGCGATCGCCCCATGCAGTCCAGGTTGCCTTGGACGAACGGCAATGCCAAACGGCACCTGGGTTGGAATGCTAAAGGCAATTCGCAGCGATAGGTCTTCTTCAGCAGCAACGAGTAGCACCAGTTCATCATCGATCAGGGCATCAATTTTGCCCTGACGTAATGCCTCTAGCATTTCGGGCAGAACTTTGTCGCTGCCAGGAAAAGGAACAATCTGAACATTGGGAAAGGTTTCGGCTAGAGCCAAATTTGTGCTGTCTGCCAAACCGCCAACACGCAGCCCTGCCAGATCTGTTGGAGAAGTGGCGGCACTGTCGGCTCTGACAATCACTGCTTCGTCAAAGATGCCGTAGGGCTGAGTGAAATCTGCCCAAGCTTTGCGTTCTGGCGTGACTGCCTGGTTAAACCAGACAACATCGTATTTTCCGGTTTGCAGGCTGGGATAAAAGTCTGCCATTGGTAAATTAAACCAGACAGGTTCTAGCCCGAGCTTTTGGCAAACGGCACGAGCGACATCCGGTTCATATCCTAAGCGCTGATCGCCGTTCACACAGCTCATCGGACGAGCATCAAAATTACTGGCGGCGATCGCCAACTGCCCCGGTCGAACCGTACTGAAACCCATCTGCTCACCCCACTGCTTACTAGATCAGAATTCTTGCCTGTTGCTCTGAAGGGAAGCGTGACTGAAGCTACAATCCCTCAATTCGCATCTTGTTATAACAGGCTTCTGAAGATTTTCATCCAGGGGTAGCGCTAATGAGCCGTGAACCGATTCAGATCAGTCAGGAGCAAATCGATCGCTTTCAAGAAGACGGTTTTTTGGTGGTCGAAAATCTAATTGACGCGGATTTGGTCAAGCGGCTGGGCGATCGCCTTGATCCTCTATTTCATGGCAACTTTGAGACGGGTATTTATCCCGACGAGTGGCACTGGCGACCGGGTCTGAGCCTACCTGACGTGACTCGTGAAATCTGTAATGCCTGGAAAAGCGATCTGGCGATCGCCAGCGTTGCCCTCTCTGTCGAAATTGGGCGACTCGCCGCAACTTTAGCGGGTTGGTCTGGTGCCCGCATCGGTCAAGATAGCGTCTGGGTCAAGCCTCCCGGAGCCAAAGAAGTTTCTCTGCATCAAGACGCGACTTACATCAGCTACATTGAGCCAACCGAGATGATCACCTGCTGGATTGCGCTAGACGACACCAGCGCCGATATTGGCACGATTGAGTACGTGCCTGGTTCTCACAAATGGGGCTCAGTGACTGAGCTAGGAGAATTTCACGCACCCACAAGTCACTATCGCTCGGCAATGGAACGGGCAGCGGCAGCGGTAGGGGTGAGCAATCCTCAAGTTGTGCCGATTGAAATTTCAGCAGGAAGCTGCGTGATTCATCACGGCAAAATCTGGCACGGGTCTGGCAAAAACTATCGCAGCGATCGCGTCAGACGCAGCTTGGGCGTTCACACGCTTAGCTCTGAGGCACGGTTTCAGCCGACGGGTGCGGGCTACATTTACGGACGCTACAAGCGAGTCGGGGAAACCACGATGGATGAAAACTTCTTCCCTATTCTTTGGACTCGTGACGGTTACCGCACTGCTTTCTTATCTGACTACTGCGAAGATGCGATCGCCGCTTCTAGAACTCCCTCAGTTGTCGGTGCCCTCTTGTAGAACATCAATCAGAGGGGGAAAGAGTTCACTCCGCAAGCTGAGGGCAGTGATGCTGGGGCTACGGAGGCTAACCCAGACACTACAGTCTGCATCCGATGCGGTGACGATAACTGCATCGTGACGCGCTAACCTGCAAGCGTAATGATATAGTCGCGCTCGATGCTCAATCCCTACGGTGTGCAGCCGATAAAACAATTCGCTCCGGAAGTACATCCCGTGCTGAATCTTATCGTTAAACCAAAACTTGAAGGGAGAGATAGCTCCTTCGTCTAAAACTGGAGGCAACACAATAGAGATTTTCTGTTTTTTCTAGCGGTGTAATCTGTGAAAGCAAAACCCGACGAGACAGTCAACCAACAGGTGAAATACTCTGACTTATGCTTGAGCAAATCCGATAGAACACAGCTTTTGCAATGAATTATTCTTATTAGTAAATGATTGTTAACAGATGTACATGTTCAGTATAAATGCCTAGTTAGGGTTTTGGGTGAAATTTTCAAATAGCTAGAAGGGATTCCTTTAAAGTTGTCGCTGTTGCCAAAGCTGATCAACGGTAACAAAGCGATAACCTGCTTGCAATAAGCGAGGAATAATTTGAGCGGCGATCGCTGCCACATCCACTCCTCCATGATGCCCATCGTGCAGCACGATTACCGATCCGTTGCAAGTTTGTTGTAACACTCGCTGAATCACAACTTCAACTCCGGGCTGCACCCAATCTTCTGGCACAACGCTCCACATCACGGGGCGGTAGTTCCATTGCCGCAGGTATGTCAGCGTTTGGGGGGTAAACAGCCCATTCGGCGGGCGAACATCTCGAATCTGCCGCTGTACGTAGGACATTTCCAGCTGGCAGGCATGGGCGATCGCCATCTGGGTTTGTTCCAGGCTTTGTTTCAGTTCAAGCGCAGATAAGCGGGGAAAGGAACGATGCGTATAGCCATGCAGACCGAGCCAGTGACCGCGCTGATAAGTGGCTCGTGCAATCTCAGGGGAATGATTGACACAAACCCCTAACCAAAAGAAACTTGCAGGAATTTGATAATGATCCAACACCTCAAGCAGTTGTGGCGTGTGTTGAGGGTGAGGGCCATCGTCAAAACTGAGGGCGATCGCTGGAGAAGTCGCGCTTCCAGCCCACAGACAACCTGGAAAAGTTGGACTTAAAACCTGATAGATAAAGGGTAAGAATGGGGCAAGAGGCATAAACCTTAGCTTACACCGCCTCAGCTTGCATAGCTGGTAGAACAGTAAGTCTGACGTGCCCAAGCAGATTGAACAAGTGAAGTCAAAACATCTCTGCTGATCGGCTTGACTAGAAACCCATCGACTCCCGGATTTTCTTCTTGGTGCACCCAGCTTGGCGCATTGCAGTCTGTCAGCGCCACAATGGTAGTTTCGCAAGTGTTGGCGGCATCTCGCAGGTCTTTCACCAAAGCCTGTGACCAGTTTTGTCCATCTCCTGCCAAAATGACCAGGTAAGGAGACATCTGGCTAACTTTTGCGACAACCTGATCTATAGAACTTGCAAAGACCATAGGACAACTTAGATGCTCCAGTAACGCCTGTAGCATCTGAAGATCATCAGAGGGCCGACCTAATATTAGGACATAATTTTGTGATGATTTCATACTAAATCCGGTACGCTACAAAAAATATAGCTGGCAGTCCGGTCATCGATTTCCTTCTAGTAAATGCATAGAAATCCCTCGGTTAATCTGTTATAGCCAAATATTCCATACTTCACAGCTTTTGTTTTTTTTAGCTATTGAGAAGATCATTTTCAAGCTATTTTTCAAAATATTTCAACGAAGAAATATTTTTTAGAATTTAGTTCAGATAAATACATCAATTGCCACATATCAGGAGTTCGAAAGTATCGAATGTTTCTGTGAGGACGCAGTATTTGAGCAAAACCTCCGGTCCATTCGGACCTATCTGCTGAATGTTAGCCTCCTGAAACTGTTGGGGCGACAATTTGAACTTTTCATACCTCTTCATAACCGCCACGTTACAAAAATTCTGCTTGGCGTTTAAGAAACTCTTCAAAGGATAAAATCCAAACCTGCAACTATCTATTAGGGTTATTAGGATTTCATTAAATTTACCTTTTGGAACTCATCCCATTATTAGAAGTTACATAAATATAGCGATGAATTTCCGTATTTCCTCCTAAAGGCATACGCGATAATTAGGATTGCTGATGTTTTATTTGGAGCGAAACTACTGCCATCAGAACCAATATTCCTCCCCAAATTTGCAAGACTGATAGCGTTTGCCCTAGTCCAATCCAGGCAAAAATAGCAGCGGCTAGAGGCTCCAGGGTAGCAGCGATCGCCCCTCGCTCTGACTGCACCTGTTCAATTCCCCAGCAGTAGAGGGAAAAGGGAATTAGGGTGCCACCAATGCCAACGAATAAAACACTCCATAAATGGTCTGGGACAAAAAGCGCTTCTGGCACTCCTTGGGTGAACTGAAACGCAATCCAAAATAAGCTCGAAACCGTGAAGGCTCGAAACATCACGCCTACAGCACCGTAGGTGGCAACAACAGATTCGCTCAGCAGAGTGTAGGAAGCAAAGAACAGCGCACTCAGACAAGCCATGAATAGCCCCAATCCGTCTAGCTCAAAGTCTCCGGCTGGCAGTTCTGAAATTAGGACAACCCCGGCGATCGCTGCAATCAACGCGATTGTCACAGATAGAGCAGGCGCTTTTCGGTTCTTAAGCATTGCCCAAACTACAATCAGCGCTGGGGCCGTGTATTGAATCACCACGGCGATCGCCACTGCTAAGCGCTCAATTGCAATGTAATAAGCAAGCGTAACCAAAGCTAACGATATCCCTAACGCCAAAATCTGCCAGTTGCCTAACTTGGGTCGAGGTTGCCATTGATGGACAATTCCCAAACCGATAGCGGCGATGACAGACCGCAACATGGCTAGCTCAAGCGGGCTGACTCCTGCTTGAAACAAACTACTAGCAACAGTTGCAGCGATCGCTCAAAGCACTGCCGCCAAAGCAATTGCCGCGAAACCAACCGTAGCCTGAGACAGCTTAAAAGCGAGAGAAGATTTTGGCATGAGCCCTAGAAGTAACAGAGAAATAACCGAGTGAACCAGAATCACTCTGGTGGGTGATACAGCGGTGGGAGGTGCGATCGCCCCTTGGCACACTAGGCTGAAGCAAATTAAAGAACAGTCAGGAATCCGCCCCTATGAAGAGCGATCGGTGAATCTCCTGGCAAATAGCCCCGTGTCAAGGAATTTCTGCAATGACCTATTCAATCAGTCAGTTCAAGACGATGCTCCACAATCTTGGCTATAGCCTCGGTCCAGACGGACTTAACGGCAATCACGGCAATCTGCTTGATTTGTATACCGAAGCAGCCGTTCGAGAATTTCAGGCTCAGTTTGGCTTACCGATTACCGGAAAGGTCGATCAGCCAACTTGTGAAAGAGCCAGACAGCTGATCCGCAACTTACAGCACAGCCTTAATCTGACCATCAATGCCCAACTTCCAATCAACGAATTTTATGGTCCCCGAATGATTCGAGCAGTGATGCAATTTCAGCAGGCACATGATATGCCGATGACAGGTATTGCTGGGTCAACGGTTCGCCAAAAGCTAAACGAAGAGGTGAAGAAACTGCTGCGACAACGAGTCTGTGTTGTAGAGGGGTGGGTGAGTGAAGGGGTAACAGGGTAAGTAGCTCTTGTAGTCTGGGTTAGCAAAGCACAATCCATACTGCTAGCAAGTCTTAGTCCCTGGAGCTAACCGAGAAACTAAGCTGTACCTTCCGCCAGCTTTGCCAGCGTTTCTAAATTCGGTATTTCTAAATCTGGCTGACTGCTGGCTGGCAGCGTTGCACCAAACCCTGCTTGGTCATTGCGACGATTGACCCAGACGGTTGATAATCCCAACGCTTTGGCAGGCACGATATCGTGATAAATGCTTTGCGCGACGTGCAAAATCTTGTCACGCGGAATGCCTGTTTTCTCAAACGCAAATTCAAAATTGTGCGTTGAAGGCTTATAGCTTTTGGCTTGAAAAGCCGTAATCACAAAATCAAACGGGACGCCTAAACGTTTTGCCGTGAAGGCAAACAGATCGTCATCAATATTAGAAATAATTACCAATTTAAACTGTTGCTTTAAACGTTTTAGTGCATCAATGCTATCTGGGAAAGGCTGCCAGTTTTGAATAGAATCAGCCAAACAATTAAGCTGGTCTGAAGTCGGAGCAAAGCCCAACTTCTCGCCAAACTGCTGCATCACCTGTCCAAGAACACTGCGGTAGGACTGATATTCTCCTGCTTCAATTTCTCCTTCTAACTGAGCAAAAAGCTCCAGAATTTGAGAGTCATCTATCTCAAATTGGTATGCAGCTAGAACAGGCTTGATTGCCTCCAAAATTCCCTGTTCCCAATTAATAATAGTTCCGTAGCAATCAAACGTTAATGCTTCATACTGGCTAAAATCCAGCATCGTGACACCCCCATTATTTTGAATTCTTGGCTTCCAGTTCTTGCAGGTATTTAACTAAAGTTTCGCCATCGGCAGTACTGTGATCTTGAGCAATCTGCTGGGCTAAAGCCGCATCTCCACAATAAATTGCTTTCACCATCGATTGGTGCTGGTCGGCGATCTCTGACAGATCAAATTTCAGCAGCGTATTGCAGGCGGTAATGTAAAGCCGGATCTGCTGCTCAATAATTTTGTATTGCTCTTGCAAACGTCGATGTTCTGTTAACTGAATGATGGTTTTATGAATTGCAAAATCAAATTCATTAACTGCGTTGCGATCGCCCCGTTGAGCCGCATCCACTAACTGTTGAAAAGACCGATTGAGCAGAATTGCTTTCTCTGGTGTGATCGCCAGAGCCGCCAGACGTGCCGCCAACCCTTCTAGCCCACTTCGCAGCGTGTAAAGCTCCCAGGCATCTTGCGATCGCAGTGGTGGTACCAGCCAACCCTTGTAAGGAAGCTGTACCACCAAATTTTCGTAAGTAAGCTGCTGTAGCGCCGATCGCACCGTTCCTCGACTCAGGTCAAGCGCTTCAGCTAGTTGAGTTTCGATTAGCCGATGCCCGGGTGGAAAGGAACCACTGAGAATCTGCTGACGAATCACATCCGCAGCTTGGTGATCAAGGCTGCGTGGAGTCACGGTCAAGGAGGAGGACGATTTGGCTTCCACAAACAAAGTCTTAAATGGGTTCATCACAGAATAAAAGACTGAGTTACAGATTGTCAATTGTATATTGTTAACAATCTACAATTGAAGAAGTAATTAGATGTTTTGGCGATCGCCGTCTAAATTTAGAACCTAGAGCCAATTTGGAGACATCTAGTTTGTTGTCCAGCTAGCGTAGGGGCTTAGCATTCGGCAGATGAACCCCGGAATAGACCCGGAGACTTTGCCCGAATGCTAAGCCCCCACAGGGGGACTCTCCACTGTTACCAAATTAGAGATTAGGAACGAGAAATCCGTAAGGCTCAGGAAACACTAACTATCCTTCTCGCACTTGGCTTTGCGCGATCTGCTGCTGTAATTGTGCTTCACTCAGAGCTGGTTCCTTGCAACTCAAGCCCTGACACACCAGTCCTACTGCCTGTTGAGGCAAATTGGTTTCCAACATGTAAACCACCGTAGGGCTGTACTGCCTGATCAGCGCCTCAATTTGCTCATCAGTAGTACGAACCAGAGTGTAATTGCGATACCAGTCAAGCGCTGTGAACAGGGTCGGACAAGCCTGGGGCGAACGGCTCATGATGCCACCAAATGCTTGAAGTGCCTGTTCAGCCCGATCGAGATACTGCAAGTCTTCGGTTCGCAGGGCAAGTCGTACCAGGTTGGCGATCGCCACTCCATTGGCAGACGGGGTAGCGTTATCGTCAAAGCTGCGTTCTCGCACAACTAAATCACTGCTAGCATCCGTGTTGTAATACCCTCCTAGTTCAACGCTCCAGAGGAAGCTGTCAAATTCTGTTTGGAGTTTAACGGCGTGGGTGAGGTAGGAGGATTGCGGGTTAGGGAGGGCTTGGGTGGCTTGATCAAGGTCGAGTAGAGCTTTGATGAATAGGGCGTAGTCTTCGGACTGAGCTAAGACTGCTGGTTTGCCGTTGTAGTTGAGCCGCTGGAAGCGATCGCCCACCCGTTGATGATTCAAAATAAAATTGGCTGCTTGACTCGCCAATTTCAAGTAATCCGGCTTTTGTAAAACCGCTGCGGCTCTTGCCAGTCCTGAGATCATCAGGCTGTTCCAGGCAACGATCATTTTGGTATCTGTCACTGAGGGAATGCGTCCTGCCCAGTTTTGGGATTTGGCTTCCTGGTTGTTTTGAGCAGGCGGGAAGGTAATTACGGTTTCCGGCAGTGCGCCATAGCGGACGGCAAACAGCTTCTTCAGAATTAGCTCTGTCGTGTCGCTGAGTTGTCCCGGTTGGCGACGTTGCAATACATTTTGTCCTTCGAAGTTGCCATCGGCAGTGACGGTGAACTGCTCTGCTAGTTCATTCAGTTCTGCTTCAACGAGCAATTCTGATAGGTCCTGGTAGTGCCAGACGTAAAACGCGCCTTCCTCTGGTTCTACATCAGAGGGAGTGACGAAGCTGTCAGCATCCTGAGCAGCGTAGAAATAGCCTTGAGGGGAAGTCATTTCTCGCTTCAGCCATTCAACGGTTTGGGCGATCGCCCGTTCAAAAGCGGGTTCCTCAAACCCAGCCCTCCAAAGGTTTGCTAGATACTCAACAATCTGCCCATTGTCGTAGAGCATCTTTTCAAAATGGGGCACTGTCCAGGTCGAGTCAACGGTATAGCGATGAAATCCGCCCGCAACGTGATCAAAAATTCCACCTAGGGCCAGGTCTAGCCCACGCTGCTGACAGGCTGTGGCTGCATCATATCTAGAGTTAGCAAAATGAAACCGCACGACCCGCAAAGCTGCTTCGGCATAGGGAACCATTGGAAAACTGTTACCCATACCTCTAGAGCTAAGAATTCCAGCGCTGTACTCCAACCCTAGCCGCAGCAAATCTTTTCCGAGTTCACCTGCCGCTGACTGCACCGCCGCACTCTGTAGATTCGCCAGAATTTCTGCTTTAACAGACTCTACTTTCTCCGTCTCGCTGTCATAAAAGCGGCGGATGGCTTGAAGCACCTGAAGGAATCCCGGTCGCCCGTACTTTGCCTCTAGTGGAAAGTAAGTGCCCCCATAAAAAGGCACGAGATCGCCTGGAGTGAGAAATATATTTAACGGCCAGCCACCTTGCCCAACCATCATTTGCAGTGCTTGCATGTAGATGCTGTCGAGGTCGGGACGCTCTTCCCGGTCTACCTTGATTGGTAGAAAGTTGGCATTCATATAGTCAGCGATCGCCTCATCCGAAAACGCCTCGCCCTCCATCACCGTGCACCAGTGGCAGCTAGAGTAGCCAATGGACAAGAAGATCGGTTTGTTTTCTCCCTTTGCCGTCTCTAGGGCTTCATCGTCCCAAGACCACCAGTTAATTGGATTTTCGGCATGTTTGCGAAGGTAGAGGCTCTGTGCCTGAGCAAGACGATTTGGCATGGGGGCAGTTAGAACTCGTCAGGGGTATCTTTTCCGAGTCTAAGGAATTTGACCCAATTCAACATGCATCCAACTTTGCTTGACACTATCCCTTTAAATTAGGCATTATGGTTAACTGGTTGTTTACTTGCTCGGATCAGGTTCTTCAAAGCTTTAAAACTGGTGTTTAGCTGAGAGATATAAGCCAGTTACCTGTACGGCATCCATTAGGACGAATTTTATGGCTTACGCAATTATCGAGACGGGCGGCAAACAGTTACGGGTTGAGCCGGGTCGCTTTTACGATGTCGAACGGCTTGCAGTTGACGAAGACGAGCAGGTCACGATTGAGCAAGTTCTGTTTATTGATCAGGACGGAGATGCTTCGGTGGGTCAGCCTCTAGTTGAGGGTGCCACAGTAGAAGCAACTGTGCTACGTCATCTTCGGGATCGCAAAATCATCGTTTACAAGATGCGTCCCAAGAAGAAAACCCGCAAAAAGCAAGGACATCGTCAAGAACTAACCCGCTTGATGATTCACTCCATCAGCTTGAATGGTTCTGTCATCGCAGGTGACAGTCCAAAGGCAACTTCTTCTAAAGAGACTGCTTCTAAGAGCGCTGAAGTTGAAGCAGATGCAGCAGAGGAAGAGGCACAGGATTCAGAATCCTGATCGCCCTTTAGTCTCTGATTTGCTTCACGGGAAACTGGTTCGCCAGTTAAGCTTAAGTTAGATAAATACGTGTAGATAGCGATCGCAGGAACGATTATGGCTCATAAGAAAGGAACAGGTAGTACCCGTAACGGTCGTGACTCTAATGCTCAACGCCTGGGGGTCAAGCGCTATGGCGGACAGGTTGTCAGAGCAGGAAACATCTTAGTGCGCCAACGGGGCACTAAAGTTCATCCGGGTTCAAACGTAGGTCGAGGCAACGACGACACGCTGTTTGCTTTGATTGATGGAGTCGTCACATTTGAGCGTCGGGGTAAGAACCGCAAGAAGGTAAGCGTTTACCCAGTTGCAGTTTCCGAACCCGCAGCAGTATCAGCATAGGCTCGCGTAGTAAATACACTCGCGTAGCAAATACAATTTGATCAGGTCCGAGTCTGTCATGTCCTTTCATGGCGGACTCGGACTTTTTTATAGGTTGATGGCGATCGCTAAAATTCATTACATTTATGCAAACTATCCGGATGGGAAAGTGAAGGGCAAGAATTCAGGAATTTATGGGTGAAATCCTGAATCTTCATTTACCTCTACCCGAACAAAAATGTTTGCAAACTTTGTCAGCAGCGCTTTGCGGAACGACCTAGATGCCAATCTTGAATTTTGTGTACGCAATGCCCTAGCAACCGGAAAACTGTCTCCTGCTACCCATGCTTACATTCAGCAAGTAAGTGGCACAGCCAATTTGACAAGGCGCGATCGCACACTTCTAGCTATCTTGAAAGATGCAATCCGAGACGGTTGTGTGCAGCAGGTAGAACCAAATACTCAACCTTAATACTCAGCCCTAGTGTTTCACTTTCCACATACAGCTTGAAATCAAATTCGTAGTGATATGAGCCACAATGGGAACCAGCAAGTTTCCTGTTTCTAGAGCGCTGATTCCCAGTACGCCCCCAATAACTGCCGCCCAAATGACGTAAGCCCACTGCTGTGAACCGCTGTAGTGAAGCACTCCAAAACAAATGCTAGAAACAAAAACCCCAAAAGAATTTAGCCCGATCGCAGGCAACATCACTCCACGAAACAGCAATTCCTCGCTTAAACCGGGCAGCAACCCCAGCCAGATCAAATCAAACCAAATTAATGGTTTAAGCACCAATTCTAGATAATAATCGGCACTCTTTTGATAGCTAGACCAGAGGCGATAAACAATCGCACTAGCGGTCGTGATCCCCAATCCTATCCCCAATCCTATCAGTAAGGCATTGACAGATAGATTTACCGCTAACAGGGAAACAGAGTCAAATAGTAGCCACAGTCGGGCGACAAGCAACAAAATGATAGCTGTCACCGCCATTGCTACCAGGATTTGCACACGGGTTAGAGACTCTACAGTTGGCTCTTGAGGAAGCTGCTCAGTCACAATAGATAGAAAAATTAAGAAAGTTGAGTGCTTACAAAGATAGAGTTTGCGAAGAACGTCTTTTCTATTTCAAATCTATTTCAAACGAAATCTATTTGAAGCAAAATCGCTCAACCCAATGACTTTACTCGCAGTACTCGCAAGATAGCGCAAGATCAGCCAGTTGGGACTCAAAACCAGGATTCAGAAAGTTTTCTTCTTAGCAATTTTTCGATCTGTTACGGGTATCTGTTACGGGTAATAGACCTACTTTTCAAAGCAGCTCTATTGAGCCCATTTGAGGTTGTAAGGCAGCGGGGCTGATGCCAGCTCGATGGGACACCAGTACACCTAATGCTTCCAGATAAGAATTGACCTGAAGGGCTGAAATTCCTAAAGCGTCTGGATAAGACTGCATTCGAGTTTTGTTATCGTGAACTGCAATGATCTGGGCAGTGTGACTCAGACTGAGAACAGCGCTGCCACCACAGGCACTCGACGGAACAATCAGTGCATCCACCTGATCTGCCCACAGGTGATCGGGTTGAGCTAACGATTGGGCTGAAGATTTCACAAACTGTGGGGCACGACTCAGACCCACTAAAACGCAAGGTAGGAAGGTGTAACCCAACTCCTCGGCGGCTGAGCGCGGAGATAGCTTTGGGTCAAGCGGCAGAGGAGAAAGGGCCGGAGCATGGGCACAAGGGATTTGAAAGGTTCGTACTACCAGATGACTAATCACTGCCTCTGCACCTGCCAGGGGATCAACGCCCTGACCGTGACGATAGGCTTGCAGGGCTTCACTTCCTGTGTCATCGGGAAACCGAGCAACGACGGCGATCGCCTCTGCACCTGCCTGTTTGATCAACTTCTCGGTCGCCCGCAGCAGGCTATCTGGACGCTGAATTGTGCCCCAAGTTGCACCAGAGGCAGCCTGACGTAGCTCAACCCCCAATGGCATATCAGTCACAACATAATCAGTCAGAGATAGACCCAGTGTGGCTCTAGCGGCATCCGCAACCTGGAGGTGCCTTAGCCGCAATTCTGGTTCAATTTCCTGATCCAAAACCAACCCTACTCGGTTTTGATGGACGGGTCGCAATCCCCAGTTGCCTGCTGCAAATTGATCTAGCCCATATCCTTCTACATAGAAGGCGTTGGGTAATGGATAGTAAAGCTGTGCGCCATTGAGGACGTTAGGGTGAGTGATCAGGCGATCGCTGACCTGGGCGATCGCCCGAGCCACGGGCAGCGCATCCCCTGCGTATCCCCCAATAGATGCCCCGATCCCCGTCGGAACAATTAAAACAGTCGTATACAAACGCTGGCTCAAACAATCAGCCCTGTTGCGCTAGAGTTACATCCTCTGTCGTGACAACTGCTTCAACCCGTACCTTTTGGGTTTCTACATCTACAGCCGTCACAGCCCAACGCAGCGGCTCTCCCCGCCTTTGCAGCTCAGCCTCAATAGCTCGATGCATTTCAACAGGCGATTCTTGAATCGCAACCTCGGCGTCAATAAAATGAGTCGTCATATAGCTAGATCAACTGAATGAACTGAATTGAAAGATGAGTGAGTCAGCCGAGCCAATTATTGTCGAACGGTTACTCACTGTCAAATGTCGTTTACCGTCCGTGTGCCATCAAGTAGCGATCAAACAGTCGGTCTACGACTGGTGATAGCAACTTATAGCAGCTACTTGCGCTGTTGAAACTGGCCAAACTGGAGGTGATAGACGACCTCTTCTTTTTCGGTCTCAATTTTTAGATCAGAACGAGGATAAGCTACACACAGCAGCGCATAGCCCTGCTCTCGGATCTCAGGACTGATGCCCATGCCGTCGCTTTGGTCTACCATTCCTTCCAAAATTTGAGCTGCGCAGGTCGTACAGACTCCTGCACTGCAAGAATAGGGCAAATCTAGCCCTGAAGCCTGAGCAGCTTCCAAAATAGTTTGATTTTCGGGCACTGTCAGGGTTTTAGTTGCGCCTTGGTGGTGAATCTCGACAGTATGCGTCTTAGTCATAAATCATTAAATGGTCAGATTGAATCTTGCCTGTTGGTTGCGTCTTTAAACTGCGGCTTCTCTATTCTTTCACGGAATTTCCAAGACTTGTCTTTATAATCCGTCCGTTAGGGTTTTAGACCTGGGGTTTTAGACTCGCATAAGCCAAGAATAGGCTGACTTAAATTTCAGCTCTTATGAACTTATAAATCTTGATTTTTTTGATAAAGAGTTCCACCAAAGAGTAGTCAAGAACGATTTGGCAGGCATATAATTCGGGCAAGTCGTAAGTAACTTTAGAGCGATTAACAGCCTATATTCTTGCTTTTTTCTCTAGAAGCAGGCTTTTTTTCGCGAATTATCTCGCATTTCAGCCAGGACTCAATACCGTGAAAGGATGAAGCCGACTTGGCTTGGTTCGCTCGAACGGTAGAGGGAGTTAGAGCTTTATTCTGCTTAAACTAATAGTTAAGTTATAAGCTCCAGCCGAGGTAGTTTAACGTCCTTCGAGTCCATTCATTCTATCGTGATGCTGCCCTACAAACATTCTAAGCTTCGTGTTCTTGTTGCTGATGACCATGAACTTGTGCGTTTTAGCCTAAAGCTGGCGCTACAAAGACAGCCTCATATTGAGTTAGTCGGTCTGGCTAGCAATGGTCAGGAGGCGATCGAGATGGTACAACAGCATCGACCCAATGTGGTAATTCTCGATCTCCAAATGCCGATTATGGATGGTCTAAGTGCCTCTAACCACATTAAAAGTCTGTATCCCAATGTCCAGATCCTTGCTTATTCATCAGTGAAAGATCCACAGGTGGAGGTGATGATTCAAACTGCTAAAATTGATGCCTTTTGTGAGAAGGCAGTACCGATTCAAGAGCTAGTTGATGTTGTTAATCAACTGGGTGAACGCGCTATTAATCGTTAACGCAGGGTCAAAAATATTAGAAAAGCACCATACTCTGCTTAAATCTTTCAGCCTAAGGTTTGAAGGCTAAACTTCTTCAAATTTTAAGGTAGTGTCCTTGAAGCATCAGGCGCGATCGCATTACAAGGCAGAAGTTATTTTGCTTGCTCTCTATATACCTGCGCTAATTCGTTAATTGATTCAAATTGATACTGTTCCTAGCAAAGCTGCATATTTTGGAGCCTAACTCGCGTAAACGGGTTAACCTCCAAAATATGCGGCTTTAAGCTTTAAGGGGAATTGAAATAACCTGAATTACGTTAATTAAGCTCACTTTCAGGAAAAGTTCGTTTGAATTCGTCAATCAGGTCGTCGATCTCTTCAAGTGCCTGATTAACGTCAATTCTCAACGTGCCTAAGTCTGGCTGTTCTAACAATCTCAGCAGAGATTCACGCTTACTTTCAATTAGCTTGATTCTTTCACGAAGGGTTTGGGGGTCTAACATCGATACTATTCTCCGCTGATGCTGTTCTGGGAATAAGTTGGATGCTTCTTTGAAAGAAGAACCTTTGGTAAAGGGCGATCGCCACATCAGGTTCCTAAGAAATCACATCCAGTGGTCATTGTAGCTGGGTTGCATTCATCCCGTCATTCAGAGACGATGAACAAGTGCATGGCAAACAACCGCTGAATTTATCTTAGGCTGCGAACTTACTAATTATGTTGCGTCAAGTTTCTCTAGGAACGTTAGGTTTAATTGTGGGCGGTATTTTATCTGTTACGGGGTTTGTGGCCTATTTCTCAGCCAATGCCACTCTAAATCTAGTTGGCTTCTTTTACGGCATTCCAATTTTGTTAGGCGGACTGGCGCTCAAAGCTGCTGAGCTAAAGCCTGTGCCGCTTGTTACTGCCTCACCGTCCGTTGTGGCATTACGAGAACAGCAGGCTACCTCGACTCAAAATCAGATTCGCAAAGATGTGACTCGCTTTCGCTATGGGCAAGAAGCGCATCTAGATAGCTCTCTGGAGCATTTAGGACTCAGTCCCACGGATGAAGAACGGCCTGTTCTCGAACGTTTGCGAGAGGAAGACATGGCAGGAGCCTATGCGCTGATTCTAGAGTTTGAGTCGCCGCTGATTTCGTTTGAAACTTGGCAGAAAAAGCAAGACAAGATGGAGCGTTTTTTTGGGCCGGGCTTACGGGTTGAGCTAACCCAGCCAGAGGAGGAACGGGTCGATGTAGCGCTCGTTGCTGCGACAGCCGAGCCCCCCACCCAGGCATAGTCTACTTCTCTAGACGCACTACGTACCATTGGAGAAATTCGTCTGGGCCGACATCCAGTTCACAAGAGGTTTCCATCAGGTATTGAGCCTGCGCGTCTACGCTATCGAACCGCTGTAAGTCTCTAGGCAAGTCGTCCTGCCGCTGTGCCAAAACTCCTTTGAGTTTTTCAAGTAGCTCTGCTGGCGTAAAAAACTGTTCAGGCTGGTTGGTTTCCAGTACGACATATGCGTCTTCCTGATACATGATTGGGTCTGGCATCTTGGCTCCTCTAAACTTCGAGGGTGTTCTTTAAAAATTTTGAGACGTGAAAACGAATCTTTCACGTCTCAAAATTTTTGTGGCTTCATCAATGCCTACTCATCTTCTGCAAAGACGTAGCGGTAGAGATCTTTGGGGTCAGGTTCGGGGCTATCCAATCCAAACTGCACCGCCTCTTCGATCGTTGCTTGAATGCGGCGATCGATTTCCTTTAGCTCGTCCTGATTAACCAAATTTTGCTCGATCAGGTGTGCAGCAAGTTTCTTGATCGGGTCGCGCGAAAACCAAAACTCTTTCTCGGCTTTAGAGCGCAGTTCGTCTGGATCTGCCAGGGAGTGTCCGCGAAAACGGTAGGTGAGCGCTTCGATCAGCGTCGGCCCTTCGCCAGCACGGGCACGAGCAACCGCCTCTTGAGCGACAGCCCGCACCGCCAAAACATCCATACCGTCTACTTCCACCCCGTGCATTCCAAACACGCTAGCTTTTTTGTAGATCTCTGGCTGGGAAGTGGCTCGTTCGTGAGCCATGCCGATCGCCCACTTGTTGTTTTCCACCACGTATAAGATCGGCAACTTCCACAAAGCCGCCATATTCAGGCATTCAAAAAATTGACCGTTGTTGGCTGCACCGTCGCCAAAAAAGCAAGCTGTTACCTGATCAGCCGTGCGATCGCCCAACGCCTCTTTTCTATATTTAGATTGAAAAGCTGCGCCTGTAGCGACAGGAATTCCCTCAGCCACAAAAGCGTAGCCGCCTAGCAGGTTGTGTTCAGCAGAAAACAGGTGCATCGACCCGCCCCGACCTTTACTACAACCCGTCACTTTGCCAAATAGCTCAGCCATGATCTCACGGGGCGGAACTCCAGCACTGAGAGCATGAACGTGTTCTCGGTAGGTGCCGCAGACGTAATCATCTGAGCGCATCGACTTGATTACACCCGTCGAGACTGCTTCCTGCCCGTTGTACAAGTGGACGAACCCAAACATTTTGCCCCGATAGTACATTTCGGCGCACTTATCCTCAAAGGTGCGCCCTAAAACCATATCTTCGTAGAGCCGCAGTCCTTCGTCACGGGTTACAGAGGTTGAAGCAGCCGAAATAACTGGTAATGTTCGTTCTTGAACCATTGATTTACAGTATCCTCGCGGAATAGCGCATTAATTCTTTATACCCTGACGGGTGGCTGATTTTAGAATGGGGATTAGAGGCTGAGGATTTAGGTGAAGAGTTGCGTGACCATCCTTCATTCGCGACATTTCTCTATCTTTCTCGATGTGCAATCTTCGTTTATATGCAATCCTCATTTATGTGCAATTTTAACTAGCCCTGCTCCCTAACCCCAAACCCCCAAGCCCCAAAAATCCAAGTTAACATCCCAACTGGGTAAAACTTATGTTAAATTTAGCCGTTTTTTGACTATGCTGAGGAGTAAATTTCTGCAAACGATGCCAGTTATGATAGTGACACTATCCTGATGGCACGTGATGCCCGTTTTAAAGGCATGTAGTGGTTGCTGATGGCTTGGATGCGATACCTTTATCTGATCGAGTTGCTCGTTGCTGGGGAAGTGGACTGTGCGAATTCCGCTCGACTATTACCGAATACTAGGCTTACCGATTCAGGCCACTGCTGAACAGTTGCGGCAGGCTCACCGCGATCGCGCGCTCCAGCTTCCTCGCCGGGAATATTCAGAGGCGGCGATCGCTGCCCGCAAGCAGCTTTTGGATGAGGCTTATGCCGTCTTGTCTGACTCCGACCAGCGGCGCGATTATGATGCAGGCTTTTTGGCAAAATCCTACGATTTGGAAGCGGGCAGAGTTGATGCGGCTGATGGGAATGTCGGGGGAACAGCGATCGCCACTGACCCTACTGCTGACCCTTACACTCCCAGCATTGAGATTCAAGACAGTGAACTGGTTGGCGCTCTGCTCATCTTGCTTGAGCTAGGCGAATATGAATTGGTGCTAAAGCTAGGTCGTCCTTACCTTAGCAGCGGCAGCGTTCCCCTTAAGAATGGACGGTTTGGCGAGCCCGATATCGTTTTAGCTGACATTGTGTTGACGGTTGCCTTCGCTTGCCTGGAACTAGGGCGAGAACAGTGGCAGCAAGGGCAATACGAAAATGCTGCAGAGTCACTTGAAACGGGACAGGAACTTTTGCTGCGAGAGGGCGTTTTTGCCAGCGTCCGGGGGGAAATGCAGTCTGACTTATTCAAGTTGCGCCCCTATCGCATCTTAGAGTTGTTAGCCCTGCCAGAGCATCACGAAACCGAGCGACGACAGGGGCTGAAGCTGCTGCGCGACATGCTGCAAGATCGAGGCGGCATTGATGGCACGGGTGACGACCAGTCAGGGCTAAACATTGACGACTTCCTGCGGTTTGTCCAGCAGTTGCGCGGCTATCTGACGGCAACTGAGCAGCAAACGCTATTTGAAGCCGAAGCACGTCGTCCTTCCGCAGTAGCCACCTACTTAGCAGTCTACGCATTGCTAGCAAGAGGATTTGCCCAACGTCAGCCCGCTTTGATTCGTCGAGCCAAGCTGATGCTCATTCGCCTGGGTGCCCGACAGGATGTGCATCTAGAGCAAGCGGTCTGTGCGCTGCTGCTGGGGCAAACTGAAGAAGCTAGCCGCGCTCTAGAACTGAGCCAGGAATATGAGTCGCTAGCCTTCATTCGCGAACATTCTCAAGGGTCCCCTGACTTACTGCCAGGGCTGTGTCTGTACGGCGAACGCTGGCTACAAAACGAAGTCTTTCCCCACTTTCGTGACCTGGCACGACAGCAAGCCTCCTTAAAGGATTACTTTGCCGATGAGCAGGTGCAGGCTTACCTGGAGGAATTGCCCAATGAGCCAGAACCCGCAAACCAGTGGACATCGGTTAAGACGGCTACTGTACCTTCCTATAGACAAACACCTGTCGGGCAGGCAGGCAGTATCTCTGATATTCGGACACGCACTGTTGGGCAAACAGTAGGGCAAACGGTAGGGCAGAATAGCATTTCGACTGCTACACCTGCGGCGACTGCGACCATCGACTCTAAAGCAGCCTACGCGGAGACAGGTACGAATGGGACAACGATGCCAGCAGCAGAGCGGGTTTCACAACTCTCACCAGACGCAAAAAACGGAAACGCCACTGCGAATGGGGGCAAGGGAGGGCGACCCCTTACGGGCATTGCTTCGCGATCGCCTTCTACCCCTAACCCTGCTGAGCGGAAGCGAGGGCTAATTTCAAATGGACTTTCATCCACTGAAGCAGAACTAACTCCAGCCCGCCGGATAGGAGGTAATCGCCGTCCCAAACTCGATCGCCTGCTATTCATCGCCGCGATTGGGCTGTTGAGTTTTGTTATTCTGGGATTTTTGCTTAGCCGAGTTTATGGCTTGCTGTTCAACCGAGGTCCCTCATTACAGGGAGAGCAGCTTCAAATCCAGATCAGTCAGCCACCCGTACCCATTCCAGAAGTAACGGCTGAAGCGCAAACGCCGAATGATCCGAATGCGCCGATGACTGAGGAAGTCGCCCAACAGGTGATTGCGACTTGGCTATCCACCAAGTCGCAGGCTCGTGGCTCAGACTATGCGATTGATCAACTCAGTCAGATCCTGACGGGAGAAGCGCTATCTCAACAGCAATACTTTGCGGAGGAACTACGGCAAACTAGCTCATATTGGGAATATGAGCATGAGATTGTCTCAGTACAGGTTGAGGGAGCCGAACAGAGTGGAGTCGGAAGCGCAACCGAAGGCGCAACCGAAGGAGAATCTAGTGCTACACCTGATGCATCCGCGGTCGGCAGCGCCAGCCCAACCGACACCGTTCCAGCGAGTAGTGCCAGTTCAGCCGAAGCTCAGATCGTGGCAGAGGTGTCTGAGGTCGGCGAGCTTTATCAGAACGGTCGGGTTAACCTCAGCCAATCCTATGACAGCACGGTGCGGGTACGTTATGACCTGGTACGCCAGCCAGAAGGATGGCGGATCGAAAGTATTGAGCAGCTTTGATTCGCGGGGCTTTTCTGAGTAAGCTACTTTGTAGCTGATATTCTGTATCTTTTACACGGCATGACAGATACCCTGTTTCAGGCTTACGTTCCGCTGCTGTTTTGGACTGGACTAGGGTTACTGTTATTTCGCTTTTTGCCTGATTCGCTGCCCCGTTTTTTGGGACGCAGCCTTTATTGGGTTGGTATTCCACTAGAAATTCTGGCTCTAGCACGGCAGACCAACTTTGCCGATCAGATTGGCTTAGCACCCCTGGCAACGATCGCCATTCTAATCTGCGGGTTAGTTTTAGCCTGGACTAGTCTTCAGATTGTCAGAAAAACTGCCTCTAACACGCGTTTGAATAGCGGTGAAACGGATGCTCCTGTACAGGAGGCGATCGCAGAAAAATCTCTACACGCGATCGCCACTTCCTCTATTACTGAACAACCCGCCGTCAATTTTTGGGAAGCGCGATCGCGTCAAGGCAGCTTCATTCTGTCATCCATGTTTGGTAATACAGGCTTTGTGGGACTGGCGATCGCCCCTGCTTTTGTCTCAGAGGATTATTTGGGCTGGATTGTGTTTTACAGCATTACCCACAATGTAGTCGGCACCTATGGAATCGGCGTGTTTCTGGCAAGCTATTTTGGGCGATCGGTGCATCAAATTAGTTGGCGCACCCTGGTTCGAGATATCTTAACCGTGCCGTCGCTCTGGGCATTCACAGTGGGATATCTGACTCGTGCGGTCGAGTTACCTTCCATCCTGGAGTCAGGGCTGCATTCCTGTATTTGGGTAATTATTCCAACCGCGCTGCTGCTGATGGGGATGCGGCTAAGCCAGCTTCAGGGGTGGAACAGTTTACGGCTAGCACTGGTGCCAGCCGTTCTTAAAGTGTTTGTAGTTCCGAGTTTAGTCGGTTTAGTCGCTACGCTAGCTGGATTGCCAGCCGAGCCACGACTCGCACTGGTGCTGATGTCAGGAATGCCAACAGCCTTTGCCGGTTTAATCTTGGCTGAGGAATATGAACTCAATCGCGATCTGATTGCGAGCAGCATTGTTCTAACAACAATTATGCTGTTTGTGACGATCCCCATTTGGCTATTTTTATTTGGCGATCGCCCTATTTTCTAAAGCAATCGAAACCTTAAACGTAACGATCTATGACAGAAGTTTATCGTGATCCCGTTCAGATAAACTTTCCTAACTAAGCGATTATGCCAAGTTAGGGTCGGGTTAATCTGAAGGTATAGCAGGAGACAGAAACTCCATTTATCAAGCTACAGACCAAACACAGATCTATTTCATGCATTAGCGCTTCAGCACCATTTTGCTGAGATTAGGTTTCTGTCAGGCTATTTAATTTGCAGTTAGGTTTGCTTCGTTTCAAATAGGCAGTGAAATAAATTCCTGCCTCACTTTCTGTACCCATTTTATTTAGAACGGGAGTGAGCATCCTATGAACCAAAGAGTATTTTCTGGCTCACGAAATGTGGCGATCGTCGGTCCCTATCTCAGCGGTAAAACCACACTATTAGAGAGTTTGCTATCAGTAACGGGAGCAATTTCTCGCAAAGGCAGGGTGGTTGATGGCAACACCGTCGGAGATAGCACTGCTGAAGCCCGCGATCGCCAGATGACTGTAGAAATTAATGCCGCCAGTACTGAGTACGGCGGCATTCGTTTTACGTTCCTCGATTGTCCAGGTTCGGTTGAATTTGCTCAAGAAACTTACAATGCTTTGATTGGTGTGGATGCAGCAGTCGTTGTGTGTGAACCCGATTGCGATCGCGTTCTCAACCTTTCCCCCCTATTTCAATTTTTAGACGATTGGGAAATCCCCCACCTGATTTTCCTCAACAAAATGGATCGCGCCCACTCCAACATTGCCGAAGTGCTTCAGGCATTGCAGTCAGTTTCCAGCCGTCCATTGGTGCTGCACCAGTATCCAATCAAGCAGGGTGAGCAGATTACGGGCTTCATTGATTTGGTGAGCGAACAGGCTTACCAATATCATCCCGGTGCCCCTGCCGATCCAGTGCCGTTACCCGATGCCCTTAAAGAGCAGGAACGGGCAGCCCGTACTGAAATGCTGGAGACTCTGGCAAACTTTGACGATCACCTCTTAGAAGAACTCTTAGAAGAAATTGACCCACCCCAGGAAGAAATCTGGCAAGACCTGAAGATGGAACTGGGCGCAGACCTGATCGTGCCTGTGTTTGTCGGCATGGCAGAGCAAGATTTTGGCGTGCGGCCACTACTGGATGCCCTACTGCGTGAAGCCCCTGCCCCCGAAGCAACCACTAAACGGCGGGGCATCACGATCGCTGGAGCCAATCCATTAGCACAAGTGCTCAAAACCTACTGCACTCCCCAGGGCGGCAAGCTCTCTCTCGTCCGAGTTTGGCAGGGCACTATCAGTGATGGGGCAGTTCTTAACGGGGTACGAGTTGGCGGCATCTATCAGTTGATGGGACAGCAGCAACAAAGCCTAACCGAAGCAGCAGCAGGGGCGATCGTGGCGCTGGGTCGTTTGGAAGGCATTAAAACTGGGGATACGATCAGTACTGAGGCTCAACTAGCCAATGCTTTGCCTAAAGCAGAACGAATTGACCCGGTCTATGCTCTAGCGCTGACTCCAGAAAAACGCAGCGACGAGGTAAAGCTGAGCAGTGCGATCAACAAACTGGTGGAGGAAGATCCCTCTCTGGTGTGGGAGCAGCACGGCGATACGCATGAGGTGATTCTCTGGGGACAAGGTGACATTCACCTGCTGGTGGCGCTCGATCGGCTACGGCGCAAGTATGGCTTGCCGCTCTCAACCCATCTGCCTCAGGTGCCCTACAAGGAAACGATTCGGCGATCGGCTGCCTCGGTGCATGGTCGCTATAAGCACCAAACGGGCGGTCACGGGCAATTTGGCGATGTCTACTTGGAAATCAAGCCGCTGGAAAGAGGTGAAGGGTTTAATTTTAATGAAACGATTGTTGGTGGAGTCGTGCCTAGACAGTACATTCCTGGGGTGGAAATGGGAGTGCGGGAATATTTGGCGCACGGTCCACTAGGCTTCCCAGTGGTGGATGTAGCAGTGACGTTGACGAATGGTTCCTATCACTCGGTAGACAGTTCTGAGCAGGCGTTTAAGCAGGCGGCTCGAATTGCTATGCAGGAAGGATTGCGACGGTGTGAACCCGCTTTGTTAGAACCTGTGGTGGCGATCGCCATCTCCGTTCCTACCGACTTCACCTCCAACGTGCTGCGCCTGATCACCACCCGCCGGGGACAAATTTTAGGCTACGAGGCTAAACCCAACTGGCTCAGTTGGGATGAAGTATCTGCCTACCTGCCCCAAGCTGAAATGCATGACCTGATTGTAGAATTGCGATCGCTCACCCAGGGCGTTGGTTCTTTCCGCTGGCAGTTTGCCCACCTCCAGGAAGTACCCGATAAATTGATGGATCGAGTACTAGCAAAGAGTGGCAACGGCAACGGTAAGACAAATGGGAATGACAACGGTAACCACTAGTAAGGTTCAAGAGTCTTGTGGGATGGACATCCTGCTCATCCAAATCGAGCAGTTACCTTCTTATTTCTCTCGTTACCAGCCCGGAGCTTGGTAACCCAATTCAGAAGCTCCAGATTCCTTTGACTAAGAGAAACTGGAGCTTCCTCCATTAATCGGCAAGGGTTCATTCGGGCTGCGATGCTCCAACGAGCGATCGCCAAGGCAATTCAAGAAAGGAACCATTGTACAACCGTTAATGCTTGGTAGGGGCGAACGGCCGTTCGCCCTTGAATTAGGGCTGCAATGTTTTCTGAAAAAGCTGTTGCACTTTTTCCCAGGCATCAGCAGCGGCTTCAGGATTGTAGCTACCCCGCTGATCGCAAAAGAAACCATGATCAGCACCCGGATAGCGAAACACCTGATGAGCAATGCCGTGCTTCTGTAGCTCTACCTCAACCTGATCGACCTGCTCAACCGGAATGCTGGCATCTTCCATGCCAAAAAAGGCGTAAAGGGTGCCATTGATTTCAGCAGTGCGACTGACTGTCGGAGCACCCCCACCTGGGGTAATTGTGGTCACCCCTGCCCCATAAAAGGAAGCTGTTGCTTTAATATCGGGCAGCGTTGCTGCCAAGTAAGCCACATGCCCACCAAAGCAAAACCCGATACAGCCGATCGCCTCCGACTTAACTTGAGGCAGCGTTTTCAAATAATCGATCGTTGCCTGAATGTCTGCCAGTAACTCTGTCGCTTTGGTCTTGTCTTTATATCCTCTACCGACTTGAATCGCTTCGGCGGTGTAGCCCGTTTCAAAATTGGGTTTGAGGCGTTGATAGAGAGCGGGGGCGATCGCCACATATCCTAATCGAGCAAACCGCTCCGTCACATCGCGAATGTGGCTGTTTACCCCAAAAATCTCCTGCAATACAATCACCGCCGGAAACGAACCCATTCCAACTGGCTCAGCCTGATGTGCTGAAATCTTTAAACCTTGACTTTGGACTTCCGTGTGAGAAGTCCGAATTTCTACACTGGTCATGGCATCTCCTACCTGCGTCATGGGAATCTAGAATAGAAGTGGCTCCACGTCTGCTCTCCTTGAAACAGGCGCTACTGCCTCAAAAATGAACATCCCAACCAGCAGGAATTGAGCATTACCCAAAACCACCTGTTTAGGGGGCTCAACTGGATGAGGTATTTATTCAACAACAGAGGTACGCTGGTTTACAAATCCCTTGTTCATTAGCTGCATTTTGCCGTAAATAGCTTTTGCAGCTTGAATCCACTCCTAAAATAAACCCCTTCTTACTCACAAGAATAGTAAGAAGTTAAGTAAGAATTACGATATCAAGCTTGCAGTGGTAGGGCGTTTCACTCTACTTCCCAAGCTCCTCGGAGGCTCTGCGATGGTTCAATTTCACATTCAGCCCGACAGCGAAATTCCGGCATCAACCCAACTCTACAACCAGATTCGGTTTGCGATCGCCTCACGGCAGTTTCCGCCTGGTCATCGTTTGCCTAGCACCCGCCAGTTGGCAATGCAAACCGGGCTACACCGCAACACAATCAGCAAAGTCTATCGCCAGCTTGAAGAATCAGGCGTAGTCGATGCTCAGGCAGGCTCAGGAATTTACGTGCGGGCACAAGGAGACGAGGGTGGCGCAAAATCCCGCTCTCCCATCTTGGAGCAACATCCACAAGCCCACAAGCTAGTGCAAAAAAGCCTGGATGATCTATTGACTCAAGGTTGCTCTTTGAGCCAGGCAAGAGAGTTATTTTTGGCAGAAATTGATTGGCGGCTGCGCTGTAGCGCCAGAGTGCTAGTCACAGCTCCCAGCCAAGACATCGGCGCAGGGGAACTGATGGTTAGAGAACTAGAGCAAGCCCTGAAGATTCCAGTGCAGCTTGTTCCCCTAGAGGAGTTGGGTCAGATTCTAGACCAGGCACGATCGGGGACAGTCGTCACCAGTCGCTATTTCATCGGAGAAGCAGAGGCGATCGCTGCCCCCAAGTCAGTCCGGGTCATTCCGGTAGATATTTACGATTACGGCAAAGAGCTGCACCTGCTGAGAGGCTTACCCAAAGATAGCTGCATCGGTCTGGTAAGTCTCAGTTCAGGTATTTTACGGGCAGCAGAGGTGATCCTCTACAGTCTACGAGGCGATGAATTGCTGGTCATGACTGCCCAGGCAGAAGATGCCTACAAGCTAAAAGCAGTGGTTCGCAGTGCCCAAGTCATCATCAGTGACCAGGCAAGCTTTGAGACGGTGAAAGCGGCTGTCCAGTCAAGCCGAGAGGATATCATCCGACCACCTCAGCTAATCTGCTGCGACAACTACATCGGCACAAAATCCATCAACCTGCTGAAGCGAGAGCTAGGTCTAGAGTGAAGCAAACTTGGGTGGGAGTGAGGGCGATCGCCACGCTTATCGTAGTCCTGACATTTACAGTTGCTCAGGCTCAGCAATCCTGCGACTCTAGCTATCCAAGTGTCTGCATTGCGCCTGCACCACCCGACCTGGACTGTAGCGATATTCCCCATCGTCGCTTTGAGGTACGCCTCCCGGCTCCACACAGGTTTGACAGCGACCTGGATGGAATCGGCTGTGAGCAAGACTAGGTAGGGGCGAACGGCTGTTCGCCCTCCCAAGCTAGAGAATAATTCCCTTCCTAAAAATGTCCTAAGCAGGTGTTGCCGAGCTATTGGGCAGTTTCAGAAACTCTCTCACATGACGTAAGTAAGTTTCTGGATCTTCCAGCATCGGAAAGTGGGAAGTCTCAGGCATAACAATCTGCTCTACCTTGTTGCTCAGAGCAGCCGCCTGTCTACCCATTTCTGCTGGAATAATCTGGTCATATTGCCCTGAGATAATTAGCGTCGGTACGGTTAAACGAGCAAACTCTTGAGGCATTACCTCAGTCGCCTTTTTGCTCACCGCCGTGTAGACTGTCCCGATCGCTGCCTCGTAGTCTGCCATCAGAAAGTCTTCCAAGAAAGCGCGGCTAACTACATCAGGCAAAGAGCGATGCAGGAAACGCGCCATAAACAGGCGGTTCACAAATGGAATTTTAGCTAGCCAAGACGGGCGAAAACTAACAACATATCCGCCGAATTTATAGAAAGCGTTAAACGCTTTTTCGTCATACTCAAAGATACCGCTACAAGTCAGAATGGCTCGCTCAACCCGCTCTGGATAAAGGTTGAGGAAGAAAACGGCAACCGATGAACCCGTTGAATGAGCGTTGAGAAAAACTCGCTCAAGCCCCAAAGCATCCAGCAACAAAGCCAGGTCTTCTGCGTAACTTTCTAGCTCATAGCCCAGATCTGTCACTGATGGAACAGAGGGAGAAGGCAGGCGCGATCGCCCAAACCCTCGCATGTCGTACAGTAAGCAGTCAAACTGTTCGACCAACTTTTGGGCTGTACTTTCCCAATAGCGCCCCGAACCCGCCCAGCCGTGAATAAAAACCATCACAGGCTTAGTCGAAGCAGCAGTCCGTTCTGATTTGGTAATCCACTCGTAGTAGTGTGCAACCCCACGAATCTCGATATAAGACATTTTGAAATTTTGAACTGATCCTCATCCTCTATTCAAACAGGTTTGAGGCTCAGTATGACGTTCTAATGAGGTTCTATGCTGACTCTGGTTTGGGCAGAGAGGAAGGATGCAGCAACAGCTCAGCGGTGGAGCGTTTTTCGACCATCTCGCGAGTGATCGTACATCGAGTTACGTCCTTGCGAGAGGGCAGTTCGTACATCACTTCCAGCATCAGTTCTTCGACGATGCCGCGTAGCGCTCTGGCTCCGGTTTTACGACGATAGGCTTCTTTGGCGATCGCCTTCACCGCTTCAATCTTAAACTCCAGATGCACATTGTCCATCTTCAGCAGCTTTTGATACTGCTTCACCAGAGCATTTCGGGGCTCAGTCAAGATTGCAGCCAAAGCTTCCTCATCCAGCGGATCAACTACCGCTACGACGGGGACTCGTCCAATAAACTCTGGGATCATGCCAAACTTAACCAGATCTTCCGGTTCAAGATGCTGAAGCACATCTGCCGCTCGTTTCTCTTTGGGCTGGCTTTCACCCGGCTGAATAAAGCCCATCGACTTTTTGCCGATCCGCTGTTCAACGGCTTTGTCTAATCCAACAAAGGCACCGCCACAGATAAACAGAATGTTACTCGTATCAATCTGAATGCAGTCCTGATAAGGATGCTTGCGTCCACCTTGAGGAGGCACATTGGCGATCGTGCCTTCCAGCATCTTCAGCAACGCCTGCTGTACCCCTTCACCAGAGACATCACGAGTAATTGAAGGATTCTCACTCTTGCGGGCAATCTTATCAATTTCATCAATGTAGATAATGCCACGCTGCGCTTCTTCCACGTCCAGATCAGCGACCTGTAGCAGACGCAGGAGAATATTTTCTACATCTTCACCGACATATCCAGCTTCGGTCAGCGTTGTAGCATCTGCAACCGCAAAAGGAACATCGAGAATTTCTGCCAACGTCTGCGCCAAAAGCGTCTTTCCGCAGCCCGTCGGACCAATCAATAAAATGTTAGATTTTTGCAGCTCTACAGAATCATCTGCTTTGCTGCTGCCCTTTGCTTGAACAAAGCTAAGCCGTTTGTAATGGTTGTAAACTGCAACGGATAAAACCTTCTTAGCTTCATCCTGACCAATTACATGCTCGTCTAAATGCTTTTTGATCTCTCTGGGCTTAGGAATTTGATTGAGAGAAATGTTAGCTGAACGGGCCTGCCGCTTTTCGGGCTGCTGTTCCCTTCGCGGAGTAGGTTGAGGAACCGCTGAACTGGAGTCAAACAGTTCCTCATCCAGAATCTCGTTACAGAGATCTACGCACTCATCGCAAATGTAGACTCCTGGACCAGCAATCAATTTGCGGACTTGCTCCTGCGACTTACCACAGAAGGAACATTTGAGATGAGAGTCGTATTTAGACATAGTCGCCTCTTATTTCAATGCAGTAACAGTCTCTCTCGCTGCAGGCAGGTTCTGCCGAGAGATAACTTGATCGATTAGACCGTAGTCTTTAGCCTCTGCTGCTGACATGAAAAAGTCGCGTTCCGTATCAGCCTCAATTTTGTCGAAGGGTTGACCCGTGTGATGAGCCAACAACTCATTGAGCTTGCGCTTATGGTAAAGGATTTCCCTTGCCTGGATCTCGATGTCAACTGCTTGCCCCTGTGCTCCACCAAGAGGTTGGTGAATCATAATGCGAGAACTGGGAAGCGATAGACGCTTGCCTGCTGCACCGCCTGTCAGGAGAAATGCGCCCATACTGGCAGCCAGACCAAAACAGATCGTAACAACGTCAGGGCGAACTTGCTGCATCGTGTCATAAATCGCCATACCTGCAGTTACAGAACCACCCGGAGAGTTGATATAGAGTTGAATATCTTTCTCGGGATCTTCAGCATCCAGGAACAGCAGTTGCGCCACGATGGAATCAGCAACCTCGTCATTGACCTGAGTTCCTAGAAACACGATGCGCTCTCGCAGCAGTCGTGAATAGATGTCAAACGCCCGTTCACCTCGACCAGATTGCTCGACCACCATCGGAATCACAGAATCGATTTCTGGTGATCGAGTGCTGGTTAAAAGAGGATCGGAGAACTGAGATACAAGCATATAGAAGTAAGGCAGCGGTAGGTGATGTGATCAACACTAGGCAAATGAACGAGCAGAAATCGGACTTAGAGGGGTTCGATCGCCAGGTCGCCTATATTCGCCATTATGCCTCAACTAACCTGGGACTGACTGGAAAATCGGCAGAGGCGATTCAAAGGCTATTTAGATTTTGCTTTAGAAGCCTTGCCTGTCTTACCTGCTGCACCTTCGTCCTCAGCTGCTGAGTCAGTATTTGTTGCGGCTTCTTCCGCTTCTGCCTCGTCTGTTACGACTTCAGCAGTTGTATCCACGGTTGTCGGACTGCCTGAAACAGCTCTTTCTTCAGACTGCTCATCAGATGATTCTGCATCTGATTCTAGTGCGGTTTGCGCTGCTTCTAGGGTATCCGCATCTGCATCTGATTCAAGCGTCTCAGGAGGCGTTAATGACCCTTCTGGAACCAGCTCAACGGTAGCATTCTCTTCTAGCCAGGACAGAATCTTCTCTCTCAGCAAGTCATCTTCGACCGACTGCCGAAGCCGATCCATATCAATGTCTTGAGTCTGGTCAGCATATTGCTCCAGGATCTCATCGACCTTTGCTACTACCTCTGCTTCCTCAACCTTAATAGACTCGCGCTTGGCGACTTCTCCCAAAGCAAGCGTTCGCTGAATGCGAGCGATCGCATCAGGGCGCGATCGCTCCCGTAACTGCGGAATCACTTCCTTCGTCATCAGTCGCTTAACGTCTAATCCCTGATTGCTCAACTGCATCGCAGTCTGAGTGATCATGTAATCCACTTCCTGCTTCGTCAGAGTTTCAGGAATTTCAACTTCAATGTGCTTGACTAACTCATCAAGCAACGCCTGCTCTTTGTTTGCCTTGGTCTTTTGCTCAGCTTCCTGCTTGAACCGAGATTCCAGAGATTCTCGCCACTCAGTCAGGGTTTCAAAATCGCTTACATCCTGAGCAAAATCATCATCTAGCTCGGGCAATTCTTTCTCTTTCAGTTCCTTCAAGGTGATAGTAAACACCGCTGCTTTACCCGCCAAATCTTGCTGCGGATAGTCGTCAGGGAAGGTAACAGAAACATCCTTTGTCTCTTCCAGGCTCATACCAATGATGCCATCTACAAAGCCTGCAATGAATTTGCCTTCCACAAGCTCAATTTGGAAATCTTCAGCACTGCCACCCGGAATTTCAGCAGATTCGGCTTCGACTTCCTCGCCCGTCAGCCGCCCTTTGAAATCAACAACTGCTACGTCTCCGGTTTGCGCTGCCCGTCCATCTACAGGCACTAGCGTTGCAGATTGGTTACGGTAATTTTCTAGTACCTCATCAACCCGCTCTGAGGCATAAGTTACTTCTTCTGCCTTGACTTGCAGCCCTTTGTACTGGCTAAGTGTCACTTCTGGCGGTACATCTACCACTGCAGAGAAAACGAGAGCAGAACCTGGCTCAAATTGGCTGACCAACTCTTCAAACGAGGAACGAAGTTGGAAATTGCCGAGCGCCTCAATTTTTTCCTGCTCGATTGCCTGCTTGAGGCTATTTTCAATCAACTCCTCAATTGCAGCGGCTTTGAGTCGGCTAGAGCCAAATCGTTGAACTAAGACCTGGCGCGGCACTTTACCTTTACGGAACCCAGGAATGTTTGCAGCACGGGTGAACTCTTGCAGGGTTTTTTCGTAAGCCTGCTTTGACATTTCGGGGGGAATTTCAATCTCTAGACCAACCTGGCTAGCGGGAAGCTTTTCCTGAGTAACTTTCATCGAACCTCTTATGGCACAGTTGCAAGGATGCTGAAAACAGTTCAGCGCTGCTGCAATTAGCTATGTTAGCTGATCCTGAACAGACATAAATGTCGCAGGGACAAATCTCATTAACTCATTACACCTTAACTCTAGTAGCATCCTCACTTCTGTCATCAGGGTACTCTGCCAAAAAATTTCAATTACCAGGGAAATCCACTTACATTTATTCACATTTGTTAAGACTGATGCTCGATCCGCTATGATTCAGAAAATATTTTACTTTCTGATGCCCTTTCAAAGGGTTGATTTTTAGAAATAAAATTTTACAAAAGCCTTCTTCAGCTTGAATCGCTTCTACCTTGTCAAAAATTTTTATCTTTAAGAATCTTGCGGGTTACTTACTGTCGGTCTACAAAGCAGTAAAGCTTTTTCTCAGAATTTGTACAGGTACCTGCAATTCAGTAAGCACTTCGAGATCTAGACCGTTCGCATCATTTCGCCTTGAACAGGCTTGAACTGCAGATTCTTTTCTAAAAGCTTGGAATTACAGCTACATCACTTGGAGGAAGTTAACTTGCCACAAACTTATCGAGTTGCAATTTTGGGGGCAACTGGAGCGGTCGGAACTGAACTGTTGCAACTATTGGAAAGCCGCAACTTTCCGATCGCCCACCTGAAACTATTAGCCTCTCCCCGCTCTGCCGGACAAAAACTGTCCTTTAAGGGAGAAGAGCTAGAGGTTGAGGCAGTAAGCGATCGCGCTTTTGATGGCGTTGATCTAGTTTTGGCCTCAGCCGGAGGCTCTATTTCTAAAGCTTGGGCAGAGAAGGCGATCGCCGCTGGAGCAGTAATGATCGACAACTCTAGTGCCTTTCGGATGCAGCCTGACGTACCCCTGGTTGTGCCAGAGGTCAACCCAGCAGCAGTTGCCTCCCATCAGGGCATTATTGCCAACCCCAATTGCAGCACCATTTTGATGAACGTCGCCGTCTACCCGCTACATCAGGTTCAACCTGTGCGGCGAATTGTTGTCTCGACCTACCAGTCCGCAAGTGGAGCCGGCGCACGCGCCATGGAGGAGGTCAAGCAGCAAGCTCAAGCAATCTTGCGGGGAGAGGAGCCTGTTACCGAAATTTTTCCGTATCCTCTCGCTTTCAACTTGTTTCCTCACAATACGCCGATTAACCAGCAGGGCTATTGTGAAGAAGAGATGAAGATGGTCAACGAAACTCGAAAAATCTTCGATGCCCCAGATTTACGGGTGACTGCTACCTGCATTCGGGTACCCGTTTTGCGAGCCCATTCGGAAGCGATTAATCTAGAATTTGACCAACCTTTTAGCGTTGCTGAGGCAAGAGAAATTCTGAGCCAAGCACCAGGTGTCAAACTAGTAGAAGATTGGCAGGCAAATTACTTCCCGATGCCAGCAGAAGCATCAGGGAAAGATGACGTTTTGGTCGGACGTATCCGGCAAGATATCTCCCATCCCTGTGCATTAGAGCTTTGGCTCAGCGGCGACCAGATCCGCAAAGGAGCAGCGCTCAATGCAGTGCAAATTGCCGAACTTTTAGTCGCTCAAAACCTGCTGCCGTCGGTGCAGCGCGAATTTGTAGGGTTTAGGGGATAGGAGTTGGGGTTTGGAGATGTTTCTACTTGAGTTCCCTTGTAAATCTCCTGCCCTGAATACCCCAATAGTTGAGGAGTGAGTCTGAGTGTGAGCAATTTTGGTAGGGTTTTGACGGCGATGATTACGCCGTTTAAGGCAGATGGCAGCGTGGACTATGCTGTAGCTGAAGCGTTGGCAGCGCATCTGGTAAACCACGGCACAGATAGTTTAGTGATATGTGGCACCACGGGCGAGTCACCTACGCTAAGCTGGGACGAAGAGTATGAGTTGTTTAAGGTTGTTCAACAAGCAACCGCAGGAAAAGCTAAGATAATAGCAGGGACGGGTTCAAATTCTACTCAAGAAGCGATCGCAGCTACCCAAAAAGCAGATAAGCTAGGTCTGGATGGGTCATTGCAAGTTGTTCCTTACTACAACAAGCCACCGCAAGCTGGGCTATATCAACACTTTCGGGCGATCGCTGAGGCAACCCCTGATTTGCCAATTATTTTGTACAACATCCCCGGTCGAACTGGACAAAATCTCCTTCCTGAAACCGTCGCTCGTCTGGCTGAAATCCCAAATATCATTGCAGTCAAGGAAGCGAGCGGAAATCTCGACCAGGTTAGCCAGGTACGGCGATTGACACCCGCAGAATTTAGCATTTACAGTGGCGATGACTCCCTTACCTTGCCGATGTTGGCAGTTGGCGGACAAGGGGTGATCAGTGTTGCTAGCCACTTGGTGGGCGACCTACTCCAGCAGATGATCCAATCCTTCGCAAACGGTCAAAGTCAAACTGCAATTCAAATTCATCTGCAACTTTTCCCTCTGTTTAAGGTTCTCTTTGCTACGACCAATCCCATTCCTGTAAAAGCTGCACTGAGGCTACAGGGCTGGCAGGTTGGCACTACCCGTCTACCGTTAGACGATGATTCGAATGAGATTGAGTCGCTGCTTCAGCCGGTGATGCATGAGCTGGCTCTATTGCAGGCTGATCGACGAACTAGTCAAATTGCCTAATCAAGTTTTCCGACAACTAAATAGCCCCGCTTAATTGTCATAGATACAGAGACTAGCTCATCATCCGGCTTGTCTACACCACTGTTGAACCTTAGCAACTGAGTCGTTTTGTGCAACTTAATGCACCGTCAGTATCGCTAATTCCTATACAAACTTCAGCGCCATACAAATTCTTCAAAACCTGTTCTTAAGGACCTACATGAGTCAAACCGAATCTTCAACAGCCCTTAAAATTATTCCTCTGGGCGGCCTACATGAAATTGGCAAAAATACCTGCGTATTTGAAATCAACGATGAAATCGTTTTGCTCGATGCAGGGCTCGCATTTCCGACAGATGGAATGCATGGGGTGAACATTGTTCTGCCTGACATGACCTATTTGCGTGAAAATCGCCACAAGATTAAGGGCATGATTGTCACCCACGGTCATGAGGACCACATTGGTGGTATTCCGTTTCACCTCAAGCAGTTTGACGTGCCGGTGATCTATGGACCTCGGCTAGCAATGGCTTTGCTAGAAGGCAAGTTAGAAGAAGCAGGAGTCAGCGATCGCACCGAGCTAAGAACAGTTCGCCCACGCGACATGGTGCGAATTGGTAATTCCTTCTTTGTTGAGTACATTCGCAACACTCACTCGATCGCCGACAGCTTCACGGTCGCTCTACACACCCCCGTCGGTGTAGTCATTCACACAGGAGACTTTAAGATTGACCACACCCCCGTTGATGGCGAGTTTTTCGACTTTCAAAGGCTCGCCGAGCATGGTGAAAAGGGTGTCCTTTGCCTAATCAGCGACTCAACTAACTCTGAAATACCCGGCAGCACTCCTTCTGAGCGATCGGTATTTCCCAACCTCGATCGTGTCTTTAATCAAGCAAAGGGACGGCTGCTGGTCACGACCTTTGCCTCATCCGTGCATCGCGTCAACATGATTTTGGAATTGGCGAAGAAGCATAAGCGGGTCGTCTCTGTCATCGGTCGCTCGATGCTGAATGTGATTGCTCATGCCCGCAACCTTGGCTATATCAAGTGTGAAGATGACCTGTTTGTGCCGCTCAACATGGTCAACAAGCTGCCTGACGATCAGGTGCTAATCCTCACGACTGGCTCTCAAGGTGAGCCAATGGCTGCGATGACGCGCATCGCTAATCAGGAGCACCGTCAGGTGAAGATCCGTAAGGGCGACACGGTTGTCTTCTCTGCTAACCCAATTCCTGGCAACACAATCGCAGTAGTCAACACTATTGACAAGCTGATGATGCAGGGAGCCAACGTTGTCTATGGTCGCGACAAAGGCATTCACGTCTCTGGTCATGGTGCGCAGGAAGACCAGAAGCTGATGATTGCGCTCACCCGTCCTAAATTCTTCTTGCCAGTTCACGGTGAGCATCGGATGCTGGTCAAGCATTCGGAGACCGCTCAGAGCATGGGCATTCCAGCAGAGAATATGGTCATTATCAACAACGGCGACGTTGTTGAGCTAACTCCTGAGAGCATTGGCATTGGTGGCAAGGTTCCCTCTGGCATCGAATTGGTAGATGCTTCCCGCTCTGGTGTGGTGCATGAGCGTGTTCTTAAAGAGCGTCAGCAGCTAGCCGAAGATGGGATCGTCACCGTAGCGGCGGCTGTCGGCTGGGAAGGTAAGCTAATTGCGAGACCGGAAGTTCACCTACGGGGCGTGGTTACGTCTGTAGAAAAGTCCCGACTGGAGAAGGCGATCGTGCAGACGATTGAGGCTCTGTTGAGCGATCGCTGGAAAGAATTTATTCACAGTTTTGGCGATGGCGAAATCGACGTAGACTGGACAAAACTTCAGGCTCAGATCGAAACTGAACTGCGGCGACTGCTTCGCAAAGAGCTTCAGAGCAACCCACTTCTGGTATTTTTGATGCAAAGCCCAACCGCATCCTCTAGACCAGCCAAACGAGAAAGAGAAACCGCCAAAGTCGCTTCATAGCGAACCTAATACCGGACAAATACAAATACTAGATAAAAAAAGGAGGTGGGGCAAAGCTCCACCTCCTTTTTTTATCCTAATCTGGAGTGATTGGCACTATACCTACTAGGCAATACTCTATCAAGCCTTCGTGAACTTCCTGAGATTCCCTTCTTCAGTCAGTAAAAGATGGGTGATATCACTCACTCAAAATCAGTTTGAGTTGGGCATGATGATCGCGTCACCCACAGGAATCCCAATTCCGTCTCTCCATTGGAATTAAGGAAGGCACAATGAAGGAATCAAACTCTTCTACTCAAAGCAGTCCTGAGCAAAGCATTTTTCTTCCAGGTTGGGTTTGGCTACCCGAAGCCGATTCTAGTCAGTCACAACACTCTACTCATGCAATCGAGATCTCCGCTCCTACTACAGAACTACTGCCAAACGCCAACAATAAGATTGACCTGTTCAAACCACTGAGGCAGTGGCTCGACCAGATCGAAATTCAGAACTCTAAACTAGCGCACCTGATTTGCAAACTGATCCCCGCCCAGTGCCCTTTTGAACGTGATGTTGTGTTGTTTGGGCGTAAGCTCCTACATATTCCACCCATGTGCAAACTCAACCCAGTTTATGAGCAGGTGGTGAGTCTGCGCTTCCGTGCGTTGTGCTATCTAGCTGACGAATGTGGTGAAGACGTAACACCGTATTGCTGAAATAGGGTTGAGTTAAAGGACGCTTGAAGATTCTGTATCACCGCTGGTTTGCTCTGCACTAGGTAGCTCTAAACAGTAACCCGCCCCGTAAACCGTTTTGATGTAGCGGGGATGGCGGGGATCAGGCTCCAATTTTGTTCTTAGATGTCGAACATGAACTCGAATGGTTTCAATATCATCATCTGGGTCATAGCCCCAAACTTCCCTCAGAATTTCGCTAGGAGACACCGTTTGTCCATGGCGCTGAAGCAAGCAGTGTAACAGTTCAAATTCTAGGTGCGTTAGCTTGACAGTTTTGTCAAACCAAATCGCTTCAAGTCTTTCAGGTACTAAGGTAAGAGAACCATAGCTGAGAATCTCACTGTGCTTAGCAGCCTGGGGAATGCGATCGGTTCGTCGCAGCAGCGCTCTGACCCGTGCCAGCATCTCTTCAACTTCAAAAGGCTTGGTCAAGTAGTCATCTGCGCCCGCATTAAACCCTTCAACTTTATCTCGGGTCTGTCCTAGCGCAGTCAACATTAATACAGGGATGTCAGCAGTACGCTCATCACGACGGAGACGTTGGCAGACTGTGAAACCATCTACTTTAGGCAGCATTAGATCTAGCATGATCAGGTCTGGCAGGAGCTGTAGCGCCAAGGCCTGACCTTTAATGCCATCTGATGCTTGACTGACATCATAACCAGCCATTTCCAGGTTGACTGCGACTAATTCTGAAATTGCAGGGTCATCGTCGATGACGAGTATCCGAGGCATCATTAAATAATTGCGATGGGTGGTTTTTTGTAAACTGATCCAGAGACTTATGTAGGAAAAAGAAGATTCCTGTACAGATTATAAGCAAGGATTCTAAATTCTTTCTGAGGAATATGGACCTAACTTAAAAGTTTTGATTTTCTAATAGAAGGATCTTGCTTCACTGTGCTTTTAGTTCCTGAGAGTGGTAACGATGGTAGTGTAGGCGATCAGATTTGAAGAAGCGACACCTCAGACAAATCTGAGGTGAGACAGCAGCAAATTCTAGACTCAGGCAGAGACCTCGTCAACTCGTATACAGATAAGCTAGAAACTGGAACACCAAACTCCAGACGATGTTGAGGTAAGTTTTTGATCCTATTGATTGCATCTGCTTTGGCTCTAATGGGAGCGCTAGCCTACTGGTCTAAGCTGCGCCATGCAATTCATGAAGCTCCTCAACTTCATAAGCAATTTAGAAGTGATGACAGAGAACTGGAGATTGTACAGAATGATCCTGTTCAGGCTGATCTACTTGCACAACCTGAACAGACAGGGGGCACTGTCGTTTCTGTCATCGTTCCAGCTTACAACGAGGTTGAGAATATTCAGGACTGCCTCACCTCTATTTTAGACAGTACGGTACTCTCGGCTGAAGCTTTGGATGTTTGGGTTGTAGATGACCAGTCTACAGATGAGACGTTTGCGATCGCTCATTCTCTCCAACAGCAGCGCCAAGATCCCCGACTCAAGGTGCTAGCCGGACAGCCTAAACCAGAAGGGGAAGTATGGGTAGGGAAAAACTGGGCTTGCACTCAGGCAGCAGAGCAATCCAAGGGGAAGTTTTTACTGTTTTTAGATGCAGATGTTCGGCTCAAGTCAGGAGCGATTGAAACGGCCCTTTATGCAGCTCAGCAGGAAGAAATTGATCTGTTGAGCTGTGGTCCCGCAATTATTTGCGGCTGTCTAGCGGAGTGGTTGGTGCAACCGCTAATTATCAGCACGATTCTGGTTGGATTTAACTTTCAGGCAGTCAATGCTCCCGAAACTGAGACAGCTTTTGCGGCTGGGCCATTCATGTTTTTTCGGCGCTCTGCCTACGAGAAAATTGGTGGACATCGAGCTGTTGCAGGTGAGGTAGTCGAAGATGTGGAGCTATCGCGGCGGGTTAAATCAAGCGGACTGAAACTGCGCTATCTATTGGGATCAGAGCTAGCTGCTGTGCGAATGTATCGCTCCTGGAATGCGCTGTGGGAGGGCTGGACGAAAAATCTGTATGCGGGTTCTGGGCGTAATTTGGGCGCAATGCTTTCCTTTATTGCCCTAATTTTGTTGGTTTGCACAGTGCCTTGGGCAGTGCTGCTGGTTGCGCTGGTGAAGTTTCTTTGGGTAGGTTTGAGTATTAGGGAAGGACTGGCGATCGCCCTCTCTGTCATCACGATCGGTTTGCAGTACGATGTGCGACGACGCAGTGCGACGGTTTCTCAAATTCCGCCACGTTACTGGTGGTTGACTGGGGTGGGAGGAGCGCTGGTGGGGGCGATCGCCCTCGGCTCTATCATCAAAACTGAAACAGGATGGGGATGGACTTGGCGAGGCAGGTCTTTGAAGCAAATTTAGGAGATCGGATCTAAATTCAACTCCTCATTCATAGAGTGAACCCAATTCGGCGATCGGATTCAACGCCTTGAGCCCTTCTTGAATCGCCCTCAGCACGTCCACGTCTGGAATTTTGTAGATTTCCGGCAGAAGCTTTAGTTCCTAAACCTGTTCTTTTTGAGCTTGGGCATTTAGCGCATATTCCTTAAAACGCTCTAAATCTGCCTGAATGGTGGACTCGACAACGCGTCCCAAAAAGAGGTTGTCCATCAGTCGCCCTAGCCAACCCGGAATTGCGTAGGCGACGGTTAGCTTCACGATGCTGCTGTCGCCCCGGTCATAAAAGCGGATTGCGCCTCGGTTGGGCAAGCCATCAACTGATTCCCACTCGATGATCTGGTGGGGTATGACTTTGAGAATTCGCGAAAGCCAGCTGAATTCCAAACCACCTGTGGCGAGTTTCCAGCGTGACAATTCGGGATTATCATCCAGTACTTTGACGGAATCGATCCATTTCATCCAGCGGGGCATTTGCTCCAGGTCAGACCAGAGACTCCACACCAATTCCATCGGTGTTTCTACTTCAACCTGGACGCTGTGTTCTAACCATTCAGGCATAGGGGGGAGGGAATGAAGGATGGGGGATGAAGGATGAAAGGCAACTGAAGATTCGGAACTAGAAGCTGTCGGCAGCGGGGAATTTTCAGTTCGGCACTTTCAAATTTTATGGTTCCAGAATTGCTTTTGCGGCTTGCCGACCTGAAATCGTTGCCCCTTCCATGCTATCGATGTAGTCTTGCTGGGTGTAACTGCCCGCAAGGAAGAAGTTAGAGATGGGAGTTTTTTGGGCTGGGCGATAAGGGTCCATACCGGGTGCTTCGCGGTAGAGCGATTGGGCTAGCTTGACGACACTATACCAGGTCATGTTTAGCTCGCGGGAGGAGGGGAAGAGGTCATGCACCTGTTTAAGGACGTGTTGGGCGATCGCTTCATTATTCTGCTTGATGAAGGGGTCACCCGGAGTTAATACCACCTGCAACAAGGAACCCTGACCTTCGCGGTAGTAATCTCCGGGGCTGGTCAGTGCCATATCTGCAAAGCAGGAAAAATCTGCGTCCGGCGTGTACAGCAAGTTGTCCATCCCAGCGGCATGGTCAAGCTGCTTGCGTTCAGCGTCGTTGTGCAGTTCTGTCACCCAGCCGTCAAAGCGAAGCTGCACTGTCGCGACTGGCACAGCATCTAATTTATAAATGTTGTCAAACTCAGACCACTGTCGCCACTCAGAAGGCAAAAGCCGTTGAATCCCAGGTACATCACAGGCGCAAACATATTTGTCGGCGGTGATTGTTTCCTGTTCTTCTCCTTTGGCAATAACCAAACCAGTCACTCGCGTCTGTGCGCCTTCTCCTTCAAATAAAATCTGTCGTACACTTCGGCGGGTATGGATTTTGGTGCCTCGTGCTTCTAAATAGTCAATGATGGGTTTGTGCAAATATTCGTAGGGTGACCCTTCCAGCATTCGCAAGATTGAGGCTTCCGTCTTGGCAGCAAAGAACTGGAAGATGGTCAGCATACAGCGAGCAGAAATGTTTTCGGTGTCGATGAAGCCCAGCGCATAGGCGATCGGATTCCACATGCGCTTGAGGCTGCCGTTAGAGCCACCGTGACTGCGAAACCAGTCGGCAAAACTGACTCTGTCGAGGTCACGAATGGTTTTCATTGCGCCATCAAAGTCAATCAAGCCGCGCACGAGGGGACTGGTACCGAGGGCGATCGCATTCTGAGCCTTGTCTTGAAGCGAAAGCTGGGAGGTCGTGAAAAATGCCTTTAACCCGTTGAACGGTGCCCCGGTGATGAAGCGAAAGTCTAACGCTCCGGTTTGCCCGCCCCGGTTTACAAAGGTATGGGTATGTTCTTTGAGGCGTAAGTTGGCGATCGCCCCTACCTTTTCCATCAGCGCAAACAGGTTGTAATAGCAGCCAAAGAAGACATGCAGCCCCATTTCAATATGGTTGCCGTCTGAGTCCACCCAGCTTCCGACTTTGCCGCCAACAAAGGGGCGTGATTCAAAAATTTCTACCTCATGCCCGGCATCTACTAAATCAATGGCAGTCGCCATGCCTGCCAGACCTGCTCCAACGATCGCAACTCGCATTCTGTTCATCTTTAAGATTCCTTTACATAGTGTAGTGGAAATGGGGATTAGGGATTAGGGCTTGGGAGGCGGGTCAGGAAAGAGGGGGTGCAGGTAGCGGGTTAGTAGGGTTTTGGTTTCGGACATGACTTGTTGGCGAAAGGCTTCGGTTTGGGTAAGGGAGAGAATTTGAAGTGACCCAGCAGTTTCGACGCTAATCAAGGCTACTAGTCTGATCTGTTCGGGGGAAAGGGTGGATTGCCTTGCAGCCAGAAACTTCTCCAGGTGTAGGGCAATTTCGGAGTCGAGCCGTTTGTCTAACTTCTGCAAGTCTGGTGATAGGCGCGTTTGAGCGAATACGACCTGATACCCTGGCTGAGTAATGTAAAACTGCTCGAAATCGTCAACTGCCTCGTTAATTACTTGAGTTAAGGGCAAATGCGACAGAGCGGGATCAAACGCTTCTGCCAAAACTTTTCGTAGCTGCTCAGCGTAGGATTCGGCTAGGGCGTAGAGAATGGCGGACTTGTCTGGGAAGAAGCGGTAAAGGGAGCCGATTGAGGTGCTAGCTCGGGTGGCGATCGCCTCCGTAGAGGCTTTCTCATAGCCCACTTCGGCAAAGACCTGCGCCGCTGCTTCTAAAATACGGTTAAACCGTTCCTGACTGCGAGTTTGCCGAGGTAAATGGCGCAAGGATTCGGAGCCAGGTGACGGCGGAGTGGTCATGCCAAAATTTTGTGCTCATAAAAATCGTGAGGATTTTTCACGTTCTCAGCATATCACAAACATGAGAAATCCTCACGATCTAATTCTCGCTCCTCTAGTTCTCAGCCAATCCCTTTACGGGTAAGCCTAAGAACTAGGGGAACGGTATTTCTACACGAAAAATTTATTCTGAAAGCTACCCAGGTTCAATTTTAATAAGCCAAACTAGGGGCGATCTATACCTATATTTTGGTGCTCACTTGTCACTATGAAGAAAAGCCAACCTGCACGTTACAGCACACCCGATCGCCAAGCTGCAACTCGCTCTCGGCAAAATATTACTGCGTTTGCTTATCTTGCCGGTGTATTTGTAGTGGGCGTAGTTGTGATTTTATTTGTTCAAGGGCGATTGGTAATTGGGGGCGTGCCCTCGGGCATCATTATGGAATTTTTACAGGATGACCTTGCTCGTTCGGCTTACTTCAGCGGCAACAGCACAGCACTCCACGATCGCTTGGATGAGATAGGCATCGAGGAAGCAATGAAAGATTATTACCGTCCCCAAATTTCCGATGAGGTGGTACTAGATCAACATATCCACCAAATTTTGTATGACCGCACGGGCTATGTCGGTGAAGACTATCAGGTCAATGGCGGAGTTTTGGTGTTAAAGGACGATTAGAGACACGTGGGCGCTAACCACACGCCAGCCCTCAGGAGTTCTGAGCCAGGTTTGGCTTTGTCGCCCAATTTTGTCGGAGCCTTGCCGTTGAAATTCAGTGTTTGCAGTTGCAAAGTCTCGTCCGTATGTGGTGATCACCGTGTTTTTTAAGGTGCGACTAAGATTAGCATCAGGGCGATTAGCGCGGAAGGTGGCGATCGCCTCATAACCATACAAATTCTCAGCTACACCATAGCGAATAGTGTGAGCGCTATTCCAAAACAACTCATCTAATACAGCTACATTATTGCTAACAAGAGCAGCTTCATAGCGTTGAAAGGCTGCCGTCACTTCTGCAACCACTTCAGGGAGATTGATTTGCATGAATCCTTAAGGGTGAAAGTGATGACTAAAATATCATCATTCCTGTTTATAGATAGAACTGTGTGAACCGATTTTGATTAGTCAGAATCGATTCACGCAGGAAGTGTTCTCAGAAAGTGTTCTAACGGTGCACAGTGCTCATGTCAGAGTAGCGATCGCCCGCTGCCACACCTTTTGGCGCAACTGCATCTATTCGCTTTAAATCATCAGCAGTGAGTGTAATCTCTGTAGCTCCGGCATTCTCTTCCAGATATTGCCGCCGTTTTGTGCCCGGAATGGGAACAATATCATCGCCTTGCGCCAGCAGCCATGCCAGGGCAAGCTGGCTGGGGGTGACACCTTTTTCCTGAGCGATCGCCTTCACCTGCTCCACCACTTGCAGATTTTTCTGGAAATTCTCGCCTTGAAAGCGAGGTGCTTGTCTGCGGTAATCATCTTCTGCCAGATCTTCAAGACGACTGATTTGCCCTGAGAGAAAACCGCGACCGAGCGGGCTGTAGGGCACAAAGCCTATACCTAACTCACGAATGGTTGGTAAGATCTCATCTTCAGGGTCACGGCTCCAAAGTGAGTATTCAGTTTGCAATGCGCTGATCGGATGCACTGTTTGAGCACGTCGAATTGTAGCTGGAGCGGCTTCAGAGAGTCCCAAATATCTCACTTTGCCTTGCTTCACCAGTTCTGCCATTGCGCCAACCGTATCTTCAATGGGAACCGTTGAGTCAACCCGGTGCTGATAATAAAGGTCAATCACATCTACGCCCAGTCGCTTTAATGAAGCATCACACGCCTGACGCACATACTCTGGCTTGCCGCTAATGCCTCCCCAACCACCGTCTTCAGTGCGAACATTACCAAACTTGGTTGCGAGGATAACCTGATCGCGGCGGTCTTGGAGAGCTCTACCCACAAGCTTTTCATTGGTGAACGGGCCATACATATCGGCAGTGTCAATGAAAGTGACACCCAGGTCAATCGCACGATGAAGAGTGGCGATCGCTTCTTCTTCATCGCGTCCGCTATAAAACTCTGACATGCCCATGCAGCCGAGTCCGAGTTCTGAAACAGTGAGTCCTTGATTACCTAATTTGCGAGTTTTCATTGTTATGTTCCTATTATTTTCCTAATCGTTATGTTCCTAACTGACTCAACAACTGACTCAATTAATTAGTGCAGTACCACTAGTCCAGTTAACGTTTCACTCAGTTGCCAAAGTTTAGTTTGAGCTTCGCAATCATAGGCTTGAGCGATCGCTTGCTCCATATCTTTCTGGTCAAAATATTTGCCTGTCATGCCTTCCAATTCTGGTGCAGTCGCAACGTAGACCACAGCATCTGCACCTGACTGTACGGTGCCCCAAGCTGAGTCAAACATCTCACGCACCATTTTGGTATCGAGACGTGATCCGGGATGTAGGCTATTGACTGTAACTTGTTCAGGCTTAAGCTGTTCAGCTAGATCAACAGTAAACATGATGAGTGCAAGTTTGCTCTGACAATAGGCTCGCATCGGGTCATACTGTCGCACCATCATGACATCATCAAAGTTGATAGGGCTTTGCCCTACAGAGGCAACATTGACAATTCGAGCAGGTGTTGTGCGGCGTAAACTGGGCAACAGCAAATGAGTCAGCAGGAAAGGGGCGAGATAATTCACTGCAAAGCGCAACTCATGACTATCCTAGCTTAATTCACGAGTGATATCTGTGCGTTTACCTGCACCTATTCCAGCGTTGTTGATGAGAACATCTAGCTGCTCATGATCAGACTGTACTGCTTCTGATAGCTGTCTCACTTCGGCAAGGGAGGACAAATCTGCCGCGTAATATTTCAGTTTGTTGTTTCCTGTTGCCGACTGAATCTCATGAAGTACAGATTCTGCCCGTTCTTGGTTGCGCCCGTGAAGCAGAACAGTTGCACCCATTTGGGCTAAATCATGAGCGGTTTGTTTACCAATGCCATCCGTTGCTCCAGTAATCAGAATTGTTTGATCGGCGATCGCCTTCATCTTTTATCCTCTTCTACAAACGTATTCAGCATATTCAGGCGTTAGGTAGTTCGCTGTTTCAATGGTGAATCCAGCATCAGTCAACATACGTTCAAGAATCCAGCCAAAGGTGGTGTATTCTTCACGAACGTGAGTGGCAAAATCTTGAGCAGTCCAACCTTCACCTGGAGGCTTTGCAACACGTTGAATCCAAGCATCAATGTGGATTTGATATTCCGCTGGATGAAATGAAAACACAGTGTCCCACAGATAAAAGGTGCCATTCTGTTTGAGCATGTTAGCCATGCGGAGAAATGCCACCATCTTCCAAAAATCTGGCAAGTGGTGTAAAGCGGCTTGGGTGACGATGACATCTACTGGAGCAGCGTGTTCGTAAGTTAAAAACCCACCATGATGAAATTCGATGCGGCTCAAAACGTTTGCCAGTTGTGCTTTTTGTCGAGCGAAGGTGAGCATTGAATGAGAAACATCAATTGCATAAACATGGGCACCTGCGACGCCGCTTGAATTGCAAAAGTCCCCGTTCCACAACCAAAGTCAATTACAGTTTGCCCTGTTGAAATGCCTAACTGCGTGACTAACTGTTGTTCCTCCTCCACACTTGAAGAAGTTTGATTGCGGTCATAGGTTGCAACTTGAGTCATATCCTCAAAGTCAGTACCGGCCTGCTGTATGTCGTTGTAATACCAAGCGGGATGGTCTGTCATGGGAATTTATTGAGTGAATTAACGTTCTTGCTCTGTAGGACGAATCAAGATCTCATTTACGTTAACGTGGGGTGGTTGCGTTACGGCATAGGCGATCGCCGCTGCAATATCCTCACTTTCTAGGGTTCTCACTGAACCGTAAAACTGGCGTGCCCGCTCCTTTGCGCTCGGATTAGTAATATGTTGTGGTAGTTCCGTTGCCACCAGTCCAGGTTCAATGATTGTGACCCGAATGTTGTTCTGATAAACTTCCTTTCGCAATGATTCTGAAAATGCTCCAACCGCCCATTTGGTAGCGTTATAGACACCCGTCCCGGCATTGGCAAATCGACCTGCTACGGATGAGATATTTACAATATGTCCTGCCCCCTGCGCTTTCATGATTGGCAAAACAGCATGAGTGGCATACATCAACCCCAGCACATTGATGTTGATCATGCGTCGCCAGTCTTCGGTGTTTGCTCCATCAATCATGCCTAGCAGCATTACCCCTGCATTGTTAACGAGGATATCAACCCTGCCATATTCGGCATGAATTTTTTGCACCATTGCTTTCACCTGTGCTTCGTCTGATACATCTGCGGTGATGGATAAAACTTCTCCACCCTGGTCAAGAATACGCTTCGCTAAAGCTTCCAGGCGATCGCTTCGTCGGGCGGCGATCGCCACCGTTGCTCCCACATCGGCTAATGCCAGTGCCGTTGCCTCACCAATTCCCGAAGAAGCACCAGTCACGATCGCAACTTTACCCGCTAGTTTGTCGGACATCTATTTCTCCTAATGGCTCTATTAATGAATGGGTAACCAAGTTAATGGCTTGTGAACAGCTAGTTGTGAGGTTCCTCTTTATCCCGTTCAGCAAATACTTCTCCCGCTGCAGCAATCCCACTTAGAGCAGCAGGAAATCCGGCGTACACTGCCATTTGCATCAGCACTTCAATCACTTCTTCGCGGCTGCATCCTACATTCAAAGCGCCATGAATGTGAACTTTGAGTTGAGGATGGGCATTGCCTAGCGCAGCCAGAGCAGCGATCGCAGCAATTTCTCTGGACTTCAAATCTAATCCCGGACGGGAGTAAATATCCCCAAACGGAAACTCAATAATGTAACGCCCTAGATCGGGAGCAATCTGCTGCAAGCTCTCAATCACGCAATCGCCTGCTGTCCCATCTATCTCTTTGAGCTTACTTAAACCTCGCTCAAATCGACTAGCTTCTGATGACGGTTGAGGTGATTGCTGAGACAACTGTTGAAAAGACACCATAGCTGGATACCCCAATAAAGTGTTCACCCTTTCACAAGCACTGAAAAGCTCGCGATTTATCTCTTTGCCGTTCTACAACGCTTACGTTAACGTCATACTTTGGGTACAAGACAAACCCTGAAAAATTCAACAGGAAAAGTTCGGCGAAAAGACTTCTCTACGTCAAGTTAGACTAACAGGTGAAAAACCTACTGACTCTCACTATGCTCATCGATCCATTTTTGGATACGAGTGATGTTGGTCTGTAGCTCAGAGCGAAAACGGGTCAAGCCTTCCATCTTTTCATCCGTTTCCCGCAGATGGGCATTGAGAATTTCCACAATCTTGCGTTTGCCGCTCAGCCGAGTAGGATCTTCAAAGTAAAGTGGAATCACTGTACTGATTTCTTCCAGGCTCAGCCCCAAACCCTTGAGGTTGTGAATCGTTTGCAGTCGAGATAGCTCAGCTTCGGTGTAATATCGAAACCCCGTCCCTTCGCGCTCACTTGGCCCAAGTAACCCCAGGCTTTCGTAATAGCGAATCGTGCGAGGCGTAACGCCAGCCCGTTCTGCAAGTTCTCCTATCCGCATCTTTTCGTTCACGATTTATTTGTATCACAACCTTGACGTTAACGTCAACTTGCTGTCAGGATTGAATCCTATAGGGGTGCGATCGCTCAAGCAGCCAACCTAAGCAAATTTTATGTTTTAGCATTGCTAGGATAATGAACATACCTGCTCTCAGGAGGCATGGCTACGATGACCATCGCATCCCAAAAAATGACGCTTGAGGAATACCTCAACTACGACGATGGTACGGACACTCAGTATGAACTAGAGGATGGGGAACTAGTTGTAATGCCGCCAGAGAGCGATTTGAATCGACGAATTGCATCCTTGTTATTTGCTTTTTTCCTACAACAAAACATTCCTCCCTATCGGTTAAGGATTGGAACCGAGATTGTAGTTAGCGGTTCAAGAGCAACAACCCGTTTCCCCGATCTGATGATGCTGTCAGAAGAGTTAGCAGCAGCATTGGAGGACGCACGCCGATCGACTGTAATGCCCGATATGCCTCCCCCGACGTTAGTTGTCGAGGTAGTGAGTCCGGGACAGGGAAATCGAGACTACCGCTACAAGCGATCGGAGTATGCAGCACGAGGTATTTCAGAATATTGGATTGTTGACCCAGCGCAGCAACGAGTCACAATTTTGGAATGGGTAGAAGGGCTGTACGAAGAGAAGGTGTATGAAGGAAATGTTCCGATCGCCTCTCCTCTTCTGGGAACCTTGGAACTTACTGCTGCACAGGTTCTTCAAGGACGTTAAATTTGCGATCGCGATCGCTCCGCTTCATTTGGGAATACTGAGTGTGTTAAGGCATAGTAAATCTCCTGATAGTGTAGAGAACCCGGCACGTCCGGGTTTTTCATTGGAATGTAAGCTCGGCTAATCGCACCATTTAACTGCAGGTGAAGGATTACTGCCAGTCTGATTGTTTCGACTTCCCGCTCCTTAGAATAAGAAAAACCCCTTTGTATAGGGAGGAAGCTGGGATGAGTGTAGCGATCTCCAGATGGACCCTAGACGAGTACCACCGCATGATTGAGGTCGGACTTCTGGAGCACCGACAGGTAGAGTTATTAAACGGAGAAATCGTTGAAATGTCGATTATCAGTCGGAACGTGTGCTAACGGCTGGAACAATTAACCCGTTAACGTTTCTAGAAGTTGAAATTTCAGTCCAGCAGTTGTTAGAGGGATGACCTTTTTGGTATCAGGATCCCTTTTGGTTTTGCGATCGCAACCGTCCCACCAGAAAGTCCCGTTCCTTCAAATGTTTGGTTTTGCGACCACTCACTCGCTTACGCCACATCCTGAAACTTGACGCTTTCATCTTTTGCCGCATCAGTGCAATCACTTCTTTTTCTGATAGCCCAAACTGGTATTCGATCGCCTCAAATGGGGTGCGGTCTTCCCATGCCATCTCAATAATGCGATCAATCGTTTCAGAATCAAGACTGGGAAAATCCATATCAGTATCAACAGATGTTTGTATCTCTAGATTTAGCCTAACGCGGTTTAGATGGCGATCGCATTTACACTTTGTCTACTAAACAATCAAAAACTACCCCAATTCTTACAAAGCAATTTTTTGATTCTAGGTATATAAATTTACTTCATACTGAAAAACCGTAATTCCTCGCATAGCAAACTGAATCTATTAAAAGTAGAACTGAAGAACGTTTAGAGGACATTTTCATGAAAAAGCTACTTTTAATTGGCGGAATTGCTCTGTATAGTTTAACTCTAAGCCTACCCACCATGGCTCAAGATGTAGAAGTGTATGAGCATGAAGACGGAAGCGTAACAGCTGTAGATAGTGACGGTAATGCAGCTCATGTTGATGCAGAGGGTAGTACCACTGCTGTAGATGGCGAGGGGAATGTGGTTCACGAAGACGTAGACGGTAGCACCACCGTAATTGACAGCGAAGGTAACGCTGTCTATGTAGATGAAGAAGGCAACGCCGTTTACATGGACGAAGAAGGCAACTCGACAGTCTTTGTAGAAGAGTAATACCGTTTCTGCAAAAACAAGTTAAAGAAGGAAGGGCACCCCGCTTCATGGAGTGCCCTTCCTTCTTTAGCTCTAATTTTTGGAAGTGGTATGAGACAAAATCTCTAAATAGGCTTTCACGGTATCCGATAACCCCATCTCTAAAGCCTCTGCCATCAGCGCATGACCAATTGATACTTCTAACACATTGGGCACAAGTTCACAGAACTTGCCCAGATTCTCTAGGTTCAAATCATGTCCTGCATTAATGCCCAACCCAGCTTCTAGAGCGGCTTTAGCTGCATCGATGTATTTGGGCAGGATTGCATCTGCTTGCCCCTCTCGAAAGGCAGTGGCATACGGTTCGGTGTACAGTTCAACCCGATCAGCCCCAATTTTTTTAGCTTGCGCCATGGGTGCAGGGTCAGCATCCATGAACAAGCTGACGCGAATGTTATTGTCTTTCAATTGCTGAATGATAGGAATGAGGCGATCGCTATCTCGCGTTAGATCCCAACCATGATCCGACGTTGCCTGATCGGGTGAATCGGGCACGAGCGTACACTGATCTGGCTTAACGCGACGGACAATATCCATGAAGGGCGGTTCCAGCGGATTCCCTTCAATGTTGTATTCCGCCTGCGGATAGTGCTGGCTTAACAGTTCCGATAAATCATCCACATCCGAAGGACGAATATGGCGCTGGTCAGGACGGGGGTGCACCGTAACGCCATAGGCACCTGCATCCAACACAATTCTCGCCGCTTTCACAACGCTGGGAATACCAATGTTTCGTGAGTTTCGCAGTAGGGCAACTCGATTGAGGTTAACGCTGAGATCGGTCATGGATGTCCGCAAAGGTATTTTTTTTCATCATCATAGTTTTTTCAACTTTACTCAATCTTGTAGGAACGGGGAAGCGCCCCCAGTGGGGGCGCTTCCCCGTTTCATTTTTGACCATTCATCTCAGACGGTGGTTGAGGTTTTAGCAAGCTGATGTAGAGATATAATCCGAGTCCAATCAGGGTGACGCTACCAAATAGAAAAACTTGAAATGCGGTCGCTGCGGCAATTCCCTGGGCGGGTTCATAACCAAACAAGTTTAGCGTGAACGCATAAGCATACTGATAGGTGCCAACGTAACCCGGAGCCGAGGGAATTAGCGTACTCAGGCTGGTTACACCCAGGATGGTTAGAATTTGCTGCCACGCTAGCGAAACCTGAACGGACCTCAAGATTGACCACAATGCTAGCCCTTCTAATAGCCAAATCACTAGGGAGAGGCTGATTGCTTTGCTAAAGCTGGAGGTACGGCGAACGCTTAAGCCTTTGCGAAAGCTTTGAACGCGGCTGGTGATGGCAGGTGGGAATCGGGTTAGCCATTTCACTCCATAACCTCTGCCCAACAGCCAAAGCAAAAGGAAAATACTGCAAAAGGTCAACATACCTGTAATTGACAGGGTGTTAAGCAGAACAGGCTGGTTGGGAATGAAGGCTCGGCCTAAAATCAGGCAGGAGACAACGACTAACCCATCTAGCACGCGCTCCAAGAGAATGGAGGCAGCGATCGCTGATCGAGAAACCCGATGTCGCCTTCCAACAAAATCCGCCCGAAAAATTTCGCCTAATCGAGCAGGCAAAAGGTTGTTAGCGGCATAGCCAATCAGCAAGGCTGTTCCCACCTTGCGAAAGGAAAATGCCTTAACGTCTTGAAGGAGAGTTTGCCAGCGAACTATTCTCACAACCATGCTAATGCTGTAGCAGCCTAAAGCCACCATCAGCCACCCCTCGTGTGACTGGGAGAGAATCCTGCTAACTTCGGTTAAACTCGTCTGACGGAGGGCTAGCCACAAAAAGAGCGCTCCAAACAGAAGCCCCAATGTGCCCCGCACCCAGGTGCGCCAGTGTTTTTTGGTTGAGAAGGATTGCATTCTCACGCGAACCACAAAAATCCATTCTCAAAACCCTACCTTGCTGAGATGCAGGAAGTCTACTAATCACTCAGTTGATCTGCTCAAACGTGAATTTAGTATGGCGCTGTCGAACTGACTTGACCAAGCATCTGGCTACTTCAAATAAAAACAAATTTGAGTGTCACTACAAAGGCAAATGCCAGGAGAACTCCCCACAGTAAAAATAGAAAAATAGAGAGGGGGTATACCACATCGTCTTCTGCCTGCTGGCTGTAGGTAAACGGCAGAAATGCAAGGTGATTTAGATGTTCGAGATATTGTTCCTTATCTGGATGCTGAGTAGTGCAGGCTTTAGAGAAGGAGCCCTCCACTAAACAGACCAGGTTGCTGATTCGCTGAGCCAGACGAAATTCTAGACGAGAACCGGGCATTCCCACGTTCGTCTGATAAATCTCCAAATTCATGGGCATGGCAACTGAAGCTAGTTGAACCATGATGGCGATCGCCACCACAGTTTTCAGTAACCAGGCTTTCCAGGCTTTAGCCTGTCTCAACATTTGGATCAGAACTGCCACTAGCGGAATCAAAAGCAAGTGTACCGACGTGACGTGATATCTAGCAGCCCAGGCTGAGTCCCCGTGCCAGAAGACAAATCGGCTATAGGCTACCAGGTGCAAACCCAGATTGACGGTCACAGTAACTAGATACCACTGAATGTAAGGAGTCAGCTTCTTCCAAAACACCACTGCCAAAACCAAACAGGGCAGCAGCAGCGGGTCGTAGATAAAGATGCTTTTTGACAGGGAAATCAGGGGCCCGAGAATGCCGACATGCGGATCATTAATCAGTGGGTATCCGTCAGGCAAATCGGGTAGTCCGTTCCAGGCGGGGTCGGTCGTCAGTTGCTGTTGCTCAATGCTCTTGCCCGTAGCAAATAGGCTGCCATAGCGGAAGTAGTCCATGATGCGACCTAGCAGCACAAAGGGAATAAAGCCTGCCACCCACAGCCCTAACCCACGCAGCACTTTGGTAAAGTCACGTCGCCTGTAAGCCAAACATCCGGCAAGAAACAGAGCTACAGTTAACCCGTGAATGATGCTGGTAATGCGGATGAGAACTGTGCCGCCCAGAGCCAAACCACTGAGAAAGGCGAGCAGAGGGCGATCGCGCAAAACATAAGACAGAGCCGCGCCATACCCCAACGTCACCAGCAATAACACCTGATTGTTGTGCTGATGCACCTGAGCATAGTGCAATATCGTGGTACCTAGAAACCAGGCGATCGCAGCCAAAGCCGCTGTGCGTTGCTTAAAGCCAAACAGTTTGATCAGCCAGTAGCAGGCAGCAACAGCAGCGACGTTCAGAGGCACAAAAATCAGGAAATTGACCGCCCAATCTCGCATCGTCTTCTGATCGACGATGGGCAACAAATGGTGTAACTGCGTTCCCACCCAATCACCGGGCAACATCAGGATGGATTGCCCTTCCTCATAAGCGATATACCGCTTGCCATCAACCCCCATGACCCCAAACCGGATGTCACCCCGCACACTAGGCGTATCGTCTGGAGATACTTGAATCTCCTCCGTACCCGTCCACCAGGCATGAGCCATCTGAAGCCGCAGGTCGGTGTCCAAGGTGCCGAGAGTGCCGGAATTAACCACCGCCGTCCACAGCAAAGCGATCAAAAGAATGCTGCTAATTGTTTCTTTGAGAAATTTCATGAAATGGTGCCCCCAATCGTGAGAACTGTTCATGCTTTATGGAGAAATGCCAGGTAGGAATCTTGCATCCCTAGCTAACTTCCGTATCGTTTAACAGGTTTATTAATTGACAGATAAGTATAGATTCCCAGCCCCACCAGCGTGACCAAACCAAACAAAAACACCTGAAAGGCGGTTGCCGCTGCAATTCCCTGAGCCGGATCGTAGCCAAATAGCCCCAGAGTAAAGGAATAGGAATATTGATAGGTGCCGACAAACCCAGGAGCCGAGGGAATCAGCGTACTCAGGCTCGTCACTCCAATCATCAAAAGCATTGCCTGCCATCCCAAGGAGACATTGACCGACTTCAGCACGCACCATAGCGTGATTCCTTCTAGCAACCACACCAGGAGCGATAGCCGGACTGCTCGCCCAAAGCTAGAGCCTGGTCGAACGCTTAATCCCTGACGGAAACTTTGGAGCCGAGTAGCGATCGCCGACGGCAAGGGCAACCGCCCCACTCCTTCACCGCGTCCCACCACCCAAATCACGGCAAAAATGCCGCCAAAGAGCAGTCCCCCTGCGATCGTCAGCGTATCTAGCAAGACTACCGATTGAGCAAACAGGACTCTTCCCAGTAGCATACACAGCACTACGACCAGCCCATCTAGAACGCGCTCAACCAGGATGGAGCCAGCGATCGCCGTTCGCGACAGTTGATAGCGTCGTCCTACAAAGTTGGCTCGAAAGATTTCTCCCAGCCGAGCCGGAAAGATATTGTTTGCTGCATACCCAACTAGAAGGGCAATTCCCACAGCGGCAAACGGCAGGACTTTTACCTCACGTAGGAGCGATCGCCACCGCATAATTCTCACGACCATATTCATCGCGTAGAAGGTCACGGCAGCGATTAACCAATTCCCATGTGACTGAGCAAAAACGGTCGCCACTTTTTCCAGGCTGGTTTGGCGAAACGCTAACCACAGAAAAACAGCTCCAAACAAGAGTCCTACGACCCCCCGAATCCAGCTACGCCACTGTTGGACTTGTTGCTTAGCCATGATGAAACTGTTCCAAAATCTGTCTCGCCTGAATCAGCGGGTAAGCGAGATAAACCATCCGCTTGGCTTCACGACGACCCCGTGCTACCGAGTCAAGAATTAACCCACAGGTCAAGCTCAGAAATGCCAGCAGCATAATCGAAGCCGCCAAAATCGCGGTCGGGAAGCGAGGCACCAGCCCAGTTTCCAGGAATGTTTTGACAATGGGAATAGCCAGGATTAAAGACAGGACTGCTAGTCCCAGAAAGATCAGCGTAAAAAATAGAAAGGGGTGGACCTCTTTAAACAACAGCAACGCCGTGCCCAAAATTCGCCACCCGTCGGTAAAGGTCTTAAGTTTGCTGGTCGAACCTGGAGGACGAGAGCCATAGCGAGTCGGCACTTCAGCAAACGGCATTTTCAATTCCAGGGCATGAATCGTAAATTCTGTTTCAATCTCAAACCCACTCGATAAAGCCGGGAACGACTTAACGTAGCGTCTGGAAAAGACTCGATAGCCAGACAGCATATCGGTAAACTTTGCCCCAAATAGCATTCGCACGAAAGAGGTCAAAAACAGATTGCCACCCCGGTGTCCGCGCCGGTAAGCCGCTACATCTTCAGGCGCAATCCGACGCGCCCCAACAACCATATCCAGGTTTTCGGTCAGCAATCGATCCACCAAATGCCTTATCGCTGCCGCCTCATAGGTATTGTCTCCGTCAGCAATCACGTAAATATCGGCATCAATATCCGCAAACATGCGGCGAACCACATTGCCCTTACCCGGCTGTGGCTCATAGCGGACAAAGGCTCCTGCTTTTGAGGCTTGCTCTGCCGTATCGTCGGTTGAACGATTGTCGTACACATAAACCTCAGATTCGGGCAGGGCTGCCTGAAATTCTGAAACGACGCGAGCAATGGTCAGGGTTTCGTTTCGACAGGGTAATAAAACAGCGATTCTGTAGCCTTTTAGCGAAGACGTTTGGGCTTCAGCAATTTGGTCTAGCATGGCTTTGAATTCCTTCAGGTGAAAGTCATTTAGAACAGGTCTGTTGCCAACCCAATTCCTGCTCTAGGGTTTGGGTTTCCCCTGGAGGAACAGTGCGTTCATTCATGAAGTAGACTTCCAGGGTTTGAATTTGTTGGGAAGCGCTGTGGTTGGCATTCCAGCTTTGGCAGAGGTACTGACCGTAACCGGGATAAAGCTTTTCACCGATCGCCCGATTGAGATTAATGAAATAGGTACGCCACTGCATGTTTTGGTAAATCTCACTGCGAGTGGCAAGGCTCGGTTTTTCCCAATTCACGGGTGCGTTTCTAAAAATATCGACCTCGCTACCGTCGGCTAATTGAGCTGGAATCACATGCCAGCCATCATCTCTGGGCGGACTGGGCGCAAAGATACTCCACGACTGGTCAAGGCGAGTGATGCGTCCTACGATTTCGGTTCTGTGCCAGGTTCTCCGTTTGAAGGCATCAGGCGCGTAGCTGCTGAGGTTCCATAAGAAGGTGTAAAACAGCAGCACCAGCACAATCGCACTGATCGCTCGTGAGGGACGCAGCGTCAGCGGGCGAAACTTGAAGGGTTTGGTGAAATTGCCTGCAAATTTGCGGTTGGTGGCGATCGCCTCATAAAACCTATTTCCCGCAGCCTTTAATGGACTTAGAGAAAGAACAGGCGCAAGCCAACCCAACACCGGAGACAGGCTAACCACATAGATAATGCCTTCAAACTTAAAGCGGCGATTGCCCATCCAGTCCACGATTACCCAGGAGTTTTGCGCCTGCATATCAGCGTGAATGCTAGGGTCATCTTGTGCCATTAGCAGAGGCGTGCCTGGCAGCACCAAAAAGGTGCGAAGCAGATAAACCACCTTTTTGCAGAAACCACAGTCTGCGTCGTAATAAATCTGTAGCCCCTGGCGTTCTGGAGTAGAAATGCGCTTCTGCCAGCGGTTCCAGGTTTCGCTGGGAATGAATGCTAGCCAGCTAAAGCAACTGAGGAAGGGAAAAATTCCCAGATTCAGGGTTAGCCCAAAGCCGATGTGCAATGAGATGAAGGTGATAATGGCAAGATTGCGAAAGAAGTTGGTGCGAAAGGGAAAGAAAATCAGCAGTGGCCCGAACCATTCCAAAATCATCGTGGAATGGGTAAACAGGCTCAGCAGCGGACGAAAGTTGAGCAAAAATGCGCCAAACGGGGTGACGTATTGGTCATAGCTGAGCGCATAGTAAACCGCGCTGCCATCCAGCCAAACGGAACTTTTTGCCTTAATCAGCGCCGAGAAGATGTAAATGAAACACTGCTGCACAATCAGGGCAACAGTTGCTCCTGTGAGAATGCGTTCTGGTAGCCGTTCTTTTGAAGTGTTGAGGGCGCTGTCAATGGAGTAGCAAGCACCGAGCGGCAAAAACATTGCCCAAAACATCAGGGCCCGGAGGACATCATCGGCGGCAAAAATCAGAGCAGGGTTGCGGTTGTGCAGCGAGATCAACAGCACCCAGGAGGCGATTGCGGCGATGCGAGTGCGGTAGCCGACCAGCATCAGCAGGGCAAAGAAACCCGCTAGCAAAAACAGAAATCCTTGAAACAGAGGCGCGCCGCTAAGTGCATGAATTGACCAGTAGCCAGTTCGGGCAACTTCCTGAAGGAGCGATCGCGGCAGCACACCCGCGTCTGAGTAGTGAGCCGCCAGATCACCCGCTCGAATCGCCAAATCTGCCAGCAGAATTACCGCTAAACCCATGCGAAACAGGGCAAGCGATCGCAAATCCAACCCAAACATTTCCTCAAGCTTTTTATAAAAAACAGGTTTAGATTTAGGTGAGCTAAAGGTCATAAACATTGCACCTCAATCAAGGATGTTTTAGGGATTTGCAAAAGGAAGCGAAATTAACGATTAATCTGTTTTTTGTCTGGCGATCGCCAAGCTGACTTTTCTAAATCAATCGGCTCTGAGCGGACGGATGCTGTGCCCCTTTGAGTCGAATGGGTCTGTCCCACACCCGTTGGAGAAGAATTCGCAGCTCTCTGCAAGCTCTTAGATTTTTTTCCTGGCAGCCATCGGGTCAACTGATGCTTAATTACTCGCAGGCGATGACGTAGCGTCGGCAACCGTTGCAGATACACCAGGCGACGCACCATACACGCCAGTCGTCCTCTCAAGCTCATGCCAAAACTGAAAACCGCTGCCGCATCTGTGCCGAGCGTGATCATTTCGCCTAAATGCAGATAGCGGAACAGCTTAGGGCGACGATTTTGCAGGATTGCCCAGAGGTTTTTAGCAGCGCAGTCTGCCTGCTGGTATGCCACCTGTGCAGTCGCGGGCACCTGCTGCCCTCGCGCATTTCGCACATCTGCCAGGTCGCCCAGGACAAACACTTCGGGATAACCCTGAAGCTGAAGGGTAGGATGCGCGATTAACTGATCTTGTGAGTTGCGATCGCACTCCAGGTTGCGAATCCACTCAATTGGCTGATTTCCGGTTGTCCAAAGCACCAGATCTATCCCTATCCGGCTCGCCTCACCTTGCGTCTTGACAGCAATCCAATCTGCACCAATTTCAGCAATGGAAGTGTGCAAATCAACCTGAACTCCCTTTGCACCAAGAGTCCGATAGGCGGTGATGCGGCTGGCGCGTGAAAAAGATTTGAGAATGTCATCGCCGCGATCGATCAGGCGAATTTGCCCCCGTTTTTGCAAGCGATCGGCTAGCTTGCCTGCTAACTCCACACCGCTAGGTCCGCCACCCACGATCGCAATCCGAATTTGCTGTCGCTCAGAGGCTTCCAAAAATCGAAGCTGTTCCCGCAAATGTTGAGCATCAGCTAATGTGCGAAATGGATAGGCATGTTCTGCTGCACCAGGAATAGCTCCCAGGTCAGTCTCTTTGCCGACTGCCAGCACCAGATAGTCGTAAGTCAGTGATTTCCCCGATTGAAGCTTGACTCGCCGTTCCCCTAAATCAACCGTTTCCACCGTGTCTCGGCGATGTTTCACATGGGTTCCCTGCAACAGGCTGTGAAATGAGGGTGCAATTTCCCACTGTTGAAGTTCACCTGTAACTAGCTCATACATCAGCGGCGTAAACAGAAAGTGCTGTTTGGGGTCAACCAGCGTCACCCGACATTTCTTCAAACCTGAGAACCGTTGCAAATACAAAGCGGTATAAAGACCCCCAAAACCGCCTCCAAGGATGCAAATATGCGTATTTGGGTTGAGCATGGAGATCTCCTCGATTTCAAGTTTTAGAGATGTCTTTCAGCGATCGCATCCAGGACGGGTTCAAGTTGCTGCGCTAGCTCTTGCGATCGCAGGTTACGAGCATCCTGATTCAGGTGATAGTGCGTATCGGCAAACAGGCTAGAGTCAGTTTGCAGGTTCAAAGAGTCTGGGTTGTAAAGCACAGGAGCAATTTCAGCTAGCGCGGTGGCGGTTTCTTGGACGTTTTCAAGCGTTTCAGCATCTTGACTGGCGTAGATCCAGGGCAAACCCAACACTAGAGTTGCGTCCTTGCTTTCAACCTGCTGGCGAAATTGGGAAATCTGCTCCAGAGCATGATCGGAAACGGTGTCTTTGATCCGCATTTGCCACCAGGAGGAATTGGTGCGCTGCTTTAGCGCGGTGGGGTCACCATTCGCAGAAATCGGATCGGAGTAGTAGCCCCGCATTTCGCCGTACTGCGCCACATCCCAGGTCGATTTGGTGACGGCTCGCAGGGTGGGAACTCCCAACAGCAGGGCATCATGAGTCAGTTGTTTGAGCGGAATGTCTCCTAAACCGGGCTGTCCGATCGCCATGCCGAATGCACCAGAGCGATCGCCCAAACCGTCCTCATCCAGCAAAATCAGGTACTCAGGAATCAGCAGCACCACATCTCCAGGTTGAATTACATCCATCACACTGGGCAGCAGCACGTTCAAACCAATTGGCCCGTCTAAGCCCAGGTTGATCACCGGAATCCCCAATTCCTGCTGCATCAGTTCTGCATCGACGGTGTAGTGAGCGCCAGAGCCGCCCAGAATGATTACTCGTTGGGGAGCTTCGACTTCAGCAGCGATCGCCATTTTGCGCTCATACATCATCCGCAGCCAACTCAACTCGCCGCCATAGCGAACGTTGTAGAGATAGCCAATTGACCAGGCTAAACCCGCTGCTAAAATCCAGGTTGCAAAGCTAAGCTGCTTTCTCATGGGTTTAAAAGTCACTGTCTAAAAGTCAAAGTAGATGAATTCAGACGGAGCATTCGCTGCCAGCAAAATCGTCAAAGCCAGCAAAATTCTCGACATCCAAGGCGACAGCAGCAGGTCATATTCCCCTCGTTTTTGCCAGACGGCAACATGTTCAAACAGCAATACCCCAGTTGCCAAAGCCAGAGTCAGGAGTAACGCGCTGCCTTCGTTGAAACTGAAAGAGGCGATCGCCCCACCTAAATTGGAGAACGAATAAGTGAATGGATTAACCAGCGTTTGCAGCTTTTGCCCCAGTCGCCCGATATCAGTTTCCATGAAAAACAGACAGCCGAGAATCACAGAGCCGAAGGTCAGTGCCCAAGAGATAAACTGCGGCGTAGGAAAGTACTGTCCAACAAAGCGGTAGAAAGGACGACCGGCATACCTCAAAACCAGCAATAATAGCCCGTGATAAGCGCCCCAAATGATAAAGTTCCACGCTGCACCGTGCCAGAAGCCCGAAAGGGTAAAAGTGATAAACAGGAAAAATGCCGCCCAGTGTTTTTTAGAACCCATCAGCGGCAAAAACACATAGTCCCGAAACCAGGTACTCAAGGTAACGTGCCAGCGTCGCCAAAACTCATTAATGCTCTGTGAGGTATAGGGTGCAAGAAAGTTAATCGCCAGCCGCACGCCCACAATTCGAGCCAACCCCAGCGCAATAAAGCTATATCCAGCAAAGTCAAAGTAGATTCTGAGGGTAAATAAATAGGCAGAAAACCAGACGAGCCATGCGTTAGCGGTTTCTTCTAAGTTAATGAATGGGGAAATGTTATCTGCCAAAACAAACTTCATAAACAGACCTAACGCCAACCAGCGGAAGCCTGCCTCAAAATTGTCGGCGGTGAACTTAAACCGAAAAGACTCAATCTGAGGAAGCAGGTCTGACCGTCGCTCAATCGGACCAGCAACCACTTGCGGAAAGAATGAGACAAAGTTGACGTAGTCGATAAACCCTAATGACTGCTTGCGTTTGCTGGTGTAGGAATCGACGACAAACGCCACCATTTGAAAGGTGTAAAACGACAGCCCAGGCGGAATTGACCCTAATCCGGGAATGCTTTTGTCTTGCCAGGAAGACGCGATCGCCGGAGCCACCAGCCCAACCACATCTTCAACAAAGAAGTTGAGGTATTTGAAATACGCCAGAATGGCTATGTCAAACCCAATTACAGCAGTGGCGATCGCCTTTGCCTGCCATCCCTGACGGCTAAACATCAGCCGCACCATCAGATAGTTAAAGACAATCTCAAACGAAAAGATAACAAAGCTAGAGGTGCTGGCATTCACAAAAAGCGTAAGCGACAGCGCCATCAATCCAATGCTGTCAAACACCCCTCGCCAGAGGTTAAGCTGCTTGCCGACATAGCGCACTGCAAAGAATGCTGACCCAACCAGCAACAAAACCCACCAAAAGGAGAATTCAGAGAAGTTCAATCGACTTCCTCCCCAATCTCAAAAATTATCGGCTTACACTTATTTCAATCCAAATCTCTTCTGTAACTTGCGCTTAGAAACCACCGTGTAAACGCAAGTTATTCTGGTCCTCACGGACCTGCGCGTAACACAGCTACAGCTATTTCCCGCGTCCCCACAGACTCCATTTCCCAACAGTTTCTTTAGTGGGCTGAACGGGTGTTTCTGGTTCAGATGCGATCGCTCCTGGAGCAATGTTCATTTCCTGCACCAGATAGGTAGCGGCTTTCTGAATTGTGGGATAGTCCCAAAGCAGGGTTGAAGGCAGGTCTACACCGAGCCAATCCTCCATATCACCCACAATCGTCACGGAGTCGATCGAGTCCAGCCCATAACGGGTTAAAGGTTCCTCAACTTTGATCGACGGGGCGGAAAGTGAAAGCTGCTTTGCCAACTGATTGACGATCCAGGTTTGAATCGTCTCAATGGCGATCGCCTCACTATTCTCCTGAGCCAGATCCGCTTGAACCAATACATCACTGGGCTTGGAGCTGGAGTTCTGTAATTGCATGAATAGGATTCTCCTGAACTTCTGATTTAGCTAGTTGAAAAGGAACAATCGAAAACATCCGATCTTCGGCATAAAGCTTGAGCAACTCCTGGGCGATCGGCTCATCGTCCAGGCGGGGCGGCAAGTCTAGAGCGGGGTTAACCGCTACCAACAGCCTTCGCAAGCTCAGCACCAACCATCTGCCATTGGCAAAAAACTCACCTAACGTTTTGCGGTTATGCAACCACATGTGAACGCAGGCAGCAGCAGCATGGAGGGTGCAATACTTTTTCGCCAGTTCAAACGACTCCGGCGACTGGTCGTGACCATGTTCAAAGGCAGCAGTTCCCAGGAAATCATCCTGTGCGTTTAACTCTGCTAAAACAGCGTGAGTTAACGCTTCTATCTGCTCTAAAACTTCTGGTTCTAAGTCGGGCGGTTCGAGTGCCTGAAGCTGCTCCAAAGCGATTTCCAGTCCTTGAAGCACATCATCTGCACCTCGACTAAATAGCTCTAGCCGCTCTGGAGCAAATTGGGGAACAGGCTGATCGAGCGTGAATGTGGTTTGTAGGCGGGTGGCGATCGCCTCCATACTCTGAGCATCCCGCCGCGCACGGAATTTGGCTAAATGCCGTCGTTGCAGGATCAGAGAATGCAAATTCACAATGCTGCTGCCGTCAAATACGCTGATAATCGCGTTGTCCCGCATCACCTTTTGGAAAATGCCAAAGTCATGTTCCTCACGCATGTAATAGCGTGCGCCCAACACCACCGAGACATCCTGCACCATCTTCTCTAGCGTCACGGTGACAAAATACTTCACCACTGCCGACCAAACGCTGAACTGTTCTGGAACAACGTGAAACCCTCTGCCTGCGCCGATATTGGCACAGTCGCAAATCAAAATATCTAGAAAAGCGTCTACTAGAGTGCGGCGAGGATGGGGAATATCAAATACGGTTTTACCATACAGTTGCCGCCCTAATGTGAACTTCAGGGTTGTTCTGAGCGCAGTATCGGCTGCTCCTTGAGAGAATGCGGCACACAGAGCGCGAGTAATCTGAAACCCTTTAAGCGCCAGCTCTAGCCCGACTCCTTCTTTACCCAATCGCATCTTTTCGGGAATAAAGCAGTCATCAAAACAGATACCGCTCATGTCAGAGCCGCGAATTCCGTGAGTTTTAATCTTGGGTAAATTGCTATAGGTTGCTGGATCAAGCTCTGCTTTCTTCACCATGAACAAAGACAGGCTGCGGCTTCCTGCTTCTGCATCCGTTTTCGCCAATACGAAAGTGACTCCAGAAATAGTGGCGCGATTGATTGGCCACTTCTCACCATTCAACAAATAACCACCGGGAACTTTAGTTGCGGTTACATCGCCAGCGAGGAGATCACTCCCGTGTGCCCGCTCAGAATAGGAAAGACACATTGCCCCACTCATGTCTTTCATAAACTGGGCTAGCTCTTGCTTTTGCTCATCCGTCCCTGCCATCCAGGTGAGAAATGACCAAAACAGAGTGGTGAAAGAAATGGAAGTGGTCAAGTCACGCCGCGACATGACTCGCACAAAGGCGATGAATTCCTCAAAGGAGGTAAATTCTCCGCCACAGTTCGTTGGGATGTAGTAGTGATGCAGTTTCCAGTTATAAAGCCAGGTCAACTCGGCTTCAGGAAAGGCTTCGAGTTCGTCCAGCTCAATCACCTGCTTAAACGACATCACGCTTTCTGGATTACAGGGATCGCCCAGATCGCGCTCCAGTTCTTCAGCGAGCCAATATTGTTTGAGTGGATGCATTGATCTTTCCGGTGGATGCATTGATCTCTCCAACCCAGGATGAGGAGCAAAGGATGAGGAACAAAACTTCGAGAACTTGAGATTTCAGGTGAAACGTTGCCAGGGAGGTGACAGGATTTTGAAACTTTTAGGCCTTAGCAACTTGCACTTGCTCTAGCAGCGAACTGACATCGCCCTGCAAGTTTCTGAAGCTGGCTCGAATTTGCGGGTTTTCGCTCCAGTCTTCTAGCACGTCGAGCGTTCCGGCTAAGAAGCTAGTCCGGCAGGCACGACGCTGAATCTTGCCGCTGGAGGTTTTGAGAATATTTCCAGGCTTGGCTAGCACAACTGCATAAACCTGAAGCTCATGCTGTTCGGCGATCGCCTGTCGAATTTCGCCAATCACCTGATCAAAATCAATGTTTTGCTGCTGCCGTTCCACCTCTTGCACCACAACCAGCCGTTCTTCTCCGTCTATCTCAGTGGAGAATGCCGCACCGTAGTCAGGGCGCAAAGCCGGATGGAGTTGCTGAACCGTCCACTCAATATCCTGGGGATAGTGGTTTGTGCCCCGAATGATAATCAGGTCTTTGATCCGTCCCGTGACAAACAGTTCTCCGTCTTGAAGGAAGCCGAGGTCGCCCGTTCGTAAAAACGGACCTTCCTGGGAATCCGCAATCTGAGCGCGGAAGGTGCGATCGCTTTCCTCAGGACGCTGCCAGTAGCCCTTTGCCACACCAGCGTCAGCCACCCAAATTTCGCCCACCTCGTTTGGGGCACAGCGAGCCAGCGTATCGGGGTTCACAATCGCAATCTGAGTTTCACAGACCTGACGACCGCAGCCTGCAACGATTCGCACCACGTCCTGTTCATCTGAGGCTTCAACAATCCGATTGCGTTCCAGTGCGGCTGGGTCAAGCACACAAACCACAGGTTCCGAGGGGCGTGGACTGGTGGTCACAAGTAGAGTTGCCTCTGCCAATCCGTAGGCAGGCGCAAACGCATCCCATCGGAAGCCACTGGGTTCGAAATATTCAAAGAACTGCCGTAAAACCCTTGGGTTAATCGGTTCGGCTGCATTTCCTGCCGCTCGCCAACTGCTTAAATCTAAGGCATCTCGCTGTTCGAGCTTGACCCGTCGAATGCACTGCTCATAGGCAAAGTTTGGAGCCTGACTGTGAGTCGCCCGATACCGCGAAATCGCCTGAAGCCAGCGAACCGGTTGCTTAATAAAGGCAAACGGAGACATCACATAGCAGGGAGTGCCGTTGTAAAGCGGTTGGATCAACCCTTCGACCAAGCCATAGTCATGGAAGTAGGGCATCCAGGTGACTGAAACGCTGTCTGAGTCGTACCCACAGGCTCTCTGCAAATAAGCCGAATGATGCATCACATTCCTGTGCGTAATCATCACTCCTTTTGGCGTGGACGTTGAGCCAGAGGTGTATTGCAGGTAAGCAATATCATCGCTGTTAATCGCTGGCTCTTGCCAGGATGCGGCTAGCTGCAGATCAACCTGTTCAGTGTCGATCCAGCGTATTGTGGAAAATTCAGGAAACTCCAGCCCTGCTTCCTCGAAAATCGAAAGAATTCGGGCATTCGTCAGAACAACTGTCGCTTGAGCGTCTTGAACGATGGCTCGCAGTCGAGGCAAGGTTCGCTTCAGCCGACCCGCATCCGGCGGCGGCACCGGAATCGCAATTACGCCACCATAGAGGCATCCTAGAAATGCCGCCATTACTTCTAATCCTTGTGGGTAGAGCAATAGCGCCCTTTCTCCTGATGCATTTTGCTGTTGCAGGAGAGCCGCGATCGCCCTTGCCTGACGATCGAGATCGGCATAGCTCAAGGTGGAACTTTCAGTTTTTCCGTCCGTCAGAAAGGTGTAGGCTAGCCGTTCCGGTTGTTCAACAGACCTCCATCTAAGCAGTTGAACTAATGTATCAAGCTTGACTAAATGGTGAGGTAAACACTGAGTCATGTTTTCAACTCCGGGTCAGGAGAGGTGTAATTCTGAAAAGCTCAAGGTTGAATCCGTACAGGAAGTTACGAGTTCAGTCAGCAGCAGACCTGGAACTCGGCTATTGATCTAATGGGACCGAAAGAATTCTGAATCGCCTCTTAGCGAAGTGGCGAACTTTATTTGAATGTCAGAATAATTACATAGGTAGAATTATCCTGAAAAGTGTCAATCAGTATTTTTACTAAAACAACAAATTCGCATCTACCTAAAAATCAAACTTTGCTGTATTGCATCCTATTCAGTGATTGATGTAGAAGGCATCACGCAATTTTGATAAAGCTTCAGCTTCTATAAAGCTTTTGTGTAGTAGAAGTTAGTAGCCTTCTTTTACTTAAAAGTTCGGCTACATTGGTTAACCCCTATTTTTGAGAAATTTGTAGCGGTAGCAGACTTTCCCTATCTCAGGGCAGGAAATTTTCCTCTCGGATCAGGATAAGATTGGCAATAATCGTGATCCCCGCTGATCACCAATCATTTCTTGGAACTGATTGCAATTGTCTTAAGCTTTTCCTGACTCTGAGGTTTTATGAAGAAGTTTTTGTCTCGCTTTCTGGCTCTGGCTCTGGTGCTGGTAATTGGTTTGATGGGCTGCACCTCCGCTCCCGCTGGGTTGACCGGAAATTACCGTGAAGATACGCTGGCTCTGGTCAACAGCCTAAGAACAGCAATCGAACTACCCGATGGTTCTCCTAACAAGGCGATCGCCCAGACAGAAGCACGGCAAAGAATCAACGACTTCGCCTCCCGCTATCGCCGGGATAACTCCGTAACCAAGCTCAGTTCCTTTACAACCATGCGGACAGCGCTGAACTCCCTAGCTGGACACTACAGCTCCTACCCCAACCGTCCAGTTCCCGAAAAGTTAAGAAAGCGCTTGGAGCAAGAATTTGCTCAGGTAGAAGCTGCACTTCGCCGCGAATCATAGCGAAGCTATTTGATTGATTAACTCTTTGATTGATTAAACAGATAGAGCCTGAGGGAATATCCTTCAGGCTCTAATTTTTTGAGGTTGCTATCTGAACGTGTGAATTACGTAGGGGTGCACCGCAGCGCGCCCCTACAGAAAGAATGGATATCTGGTGAACCATCCCCACTCAGCAAAATCAAATTTCTTTAAATTGTTCGAGACCGTCTACTAAATCTTCAAGGGCTTTGAAAGCAATGAATCTTCGATCGCGCTAGATTCTGACTTTGATTCAGGCTGTAAAATTTCAGTCAAGATTGAGGCAGGGCGTTGACGATGAGGCCAGGCAAAAGCATGACGGAAAGCCGCTTCCTGGCAAGCCTGTAGCTGATCAAAGCCAATCACATCATGGGTCAGCAGGCTCTCATACTCAAACGGTAAACGCATGTTGTGCAATCCAGCGTTATCCGTACAGATAGCGATATCGACTCCGGCTTCAAAGCAGCGATCGAAAACCAACTTAAGTTGATGAATGCTCTCTAAAGTCCCCGTTTTTAAGTAGGTCGTGGGGCAAACTTCCAAGCATTGTCCTCGCTCAGCAATTTCACCTAATAGCTCGGGATGCAGCAGCGGAATCTGAATACCGTGCCCAATACGCATTAGGTAGGGCAAAAGTTCAGGGTAACAACCTTCGCTGGTTTCATAGAGATGTCCGGTGGTGTTTAGCCCAAGCGATCGCGCATAGTCATACAGTTCCACAAATTCACCGAGTCGATCGGCATAGTGGGCATCTCCACCCGCCAGGTCAATACCGCAAACGTATTGCTTCATCTGGGCAGCGAGATCGGCGATCGCCCGATTTACTTCATAGGGCAAGCGGGAGTGCATACACAAGATCTGGCTGGTCACGATCGGGTAATCGCCCAACTGACTTGCCCGCCCCACAATTTCCACAATTTGAGTCATTTGATCAATTCGCTCAGACTGACTCAACTGATCCGAGGTGCGGAGATAAGGCGTGTAGCGCAACTCCAGATAAGCCAAATTCTCAAAAATGTACGCTCCCCGCATTAACCGATAGACAAAATAAGGCAGCGTTTCGTCCGTCTGGACGCTCTCCACCAGCGTGTGCAGCTCCAGATATTCATCTAAAGTATTGCGAGGACGGGTGTAGAATTCCTCAAAAGCACCATATTCATCAAACTGTTGAGCCAGGTCAGGGCGGTTGCGCTGAAAATACCGCCACAACACGCGGGGCACAACAGAGCCACCTAAGTGGCGATGTAGCTCAGCATATAAAGCCACAGAAACCTCTCTTCGTGAAAGTTGACAGTAGTGACATCCACTGCTGATAATTGTAGTTTGTGTGAACTTTAGAAACTGATAGACCCTTGGCTAACGTCGTAGTAATCGGGGCCCAATGGGGCGATGAAGGAAAAGGCAAAATCACGGACTTGCTCAGTAAGTCCGCAGATGTCGTGGTTCGCTATCAAGGCGGTGTCAACGCTGGACACACCGTCGTGGTTAAAGATCAGACCTTTAAGCTGCACCTGATTCCCTCTGGCATCCTCTACCCCGACACGGAATGCATCATTGGTTCGGGTACGGTGATCGATCCGAGGGGGCTGATCGAGGAGCTAGATCAGCTAGAAGCGCTAAATATTTCTACAGAAAATCTACTGATTTCCGAAACAGCTCACGTCACGATGCCCTATCATCGACTGCTCGATCAGGCTTCTGAAGAGCGTCGCGGTAGTTACAGAATTGGCACAACGGGACGGGGAATTGGCCCTACCTATGCTGATAAGTCTGAGCGAACTGGCATTCGCGTGATTGACCTGATGGATTCAGAAGGTCTGAAAGAGCAGTTGCGCTGGACGATTAGCCACAAAAACGTCATTTTAGAAAAGCTCTATGAACTGCCGCCGCTGGATGCTGACGCGGTGATTGCAGAATATTTGGGCTATGCTGAACGACTGTGCCCTCACGTAGTTGATAGCTCTCTCAAAATCTACGACGCGGTACGAAAGCGTCGCAACATCTTGTTTGAAGGGGCACAGGGGACTTTGCTGGATCTAGATCACGGCACTTATCCCTATGTCACGTCTTCAAACCCGGTAGCCGGTGGAGCCTGCGTTGGGTCTGGCGTTGGGCCAACTATGATCGACCGCGTGATTGGCGTTGCCAAGGCCTACACAACACGAGTTGGAGAAGGACCCTTTCCCACAGAGCTAAATGGCAGAATGGGAGAGTTGCTGTGCGATCGCGGCGCAGAATTTGGCACTACCACCGGGCGCAAACGTCGCTGTGGCTGGTTTGATGCAGTTATTGGTCGCTACGCCGTCCGAATCAACGGTTTGGATTGTCTCGCAGTCACCAAATTGGATGTGCTGGACGAGCTAGAGGAAATTAATGTCTGCGTTGCTTACGAAATCGATGGGCAGCGCTGTCACGACTTTCCCAGCAATGCTCGCGACTTTGCCCGCTGCCAGCCGATCTACAAAACGCTTCCAGGTTGGAAACAGTCAACCGACCACTGCCGATCGCTGGATGACTTGCCGCGTCAAGCGCTTGACTACCTCAAGTTTCTAGCGGAACTGATGGAAGTACCGATCGCCATTGTGTCTCTGGGAGCCAGTCGCGATCAGACGATCATCGTCGAAGATCCGATCCACGGGCCCAAGCGGGCACTGCTTTACAGCAATGGTACCGTTCAAACAGCCCAAGTCTAAAGTTGGTGTCAGGCAGGAACTAGACCAGAATTAGTCTTGTTTTGGCTGCTCAAGTTTCCAGTTCGGATTGCCCAGTGTTCGGATTGCTAGTGTTCGGATTGCCCAGTTTCAGATTGCCAGTGTTCGGATTGCTCAATTTACAGTCATAGACCCAGTTAGGTTACTCGTATGGAACTCACAATTGAATGTCAAAAGCGTGCCCCCGGTAGCAAAGCAGGGGCACTTCGGCGCGAGGGACGGATGCCAGCCGTGCTTTACGGTCATCAAGGGGCAGAATCCGTTTCGCTAACCCTCGATGCCAAAGATGCCGAAACGCTGGTCAGAAAAGCTTCTCTCAACAACACCTTGATTCAAGTGAAGATCCCTGACCTGCCCTGGAGCGGTAAGGCGCTGCTGCGGGAAGTACAAACTCACCCCTGGCGCAGATCGATCTATCACATTAGCTTCTTCTCCATTGCGGCTCAGTCCAGTGTTGAAGTTACCGTACCCATCAACTTTGTGGGCGAAGCCGTTGGCGTGAGAATGGGCGGTGGCGCTTTGGATACAGTTTTAACTGAATTGCAGGTGCAGTGTGACCCCGAGGCCATTCCAGAAACGATTGAAGTAGATGTAACTGACTTTCAGGTTGGTGATTCAATCCATGTGAATGAATTAAAGCTGCCCAAAGGGGTTGAGGCCGTGGGTGAGCCAGATCGAGTTGTTGTTTCCGTGTTAGCTGGACGTACCTCGTCTGATGACGATGCAGATGAGACTGCTTCAGCTTCCGAATAGGATGACAAGCGATCGCCAATTGACCTAAATTAGTCACTTAGCCAGGGAATTGTCCCTGGCTTTTTAGTTGCAGCCCATTTTTCAACTTCAACTTCTAAACTACCTGCCAACCCTATGTCCGATTCCAAGCTCCCGCCCGTGATTCAGCAGATGATGCAGCCCAGTTTTTACCCGCATTCGGTGCAGGAGCCAATTCAACTCATCCAAACGCACATTTCCTATGTGCTGCTGACGGGAGAATATGCCTACAAGCTTAAAAAACCAATCAATTTTGGCTTTCTAGACTTTTCTACCCTCGAACAGCGCCACCACTTTTGCTTGGAGGAACAGCGGCTCAACCAGCGCGGCGCACCAGGGATCTACCTAGAAGTTCTACCTATTAGTCAGATTGGGGAAGAACTTCACTTAGGCAATGAACAGCAGCCTGTAGAGTACACCTTGAAAATGCGGCAGTTTCCCCAGGAGACGCTACTGAACTCCATGTTTGACCAGGGCAAGCTGACCGAGGAATTGTTGGTGGAGTTGGCAAAGGCGATCGCCACCTTTCACGCCAACTCGCCCACCAGCGACTACGTCCGTAAATTTGGTGAAGTTTCTCAGGTGCGGCAGGCCTTTGACGAAAACTACGAGCAAACCGAACGCTACATCGGCGTTGCTCAAACTCAGAAGCAGTTTGACGAAACCAAAACCTACACCGATCGCTTCTTCCAGGAGCAGCAAGATCTGTTTGTCAAACGAATGCAGCAGGACAAAATTCGCGAATGTCACGGTGATTTGCACCTGGGCAACATCAGCTTCTGGCAAAACAAACTCTTCTTATTTGACTGCATCGAATTCAACGAGCCATTTCGCTTCGTTGATGTGATGTATGACGTTGCTTACATTGTTATGGACCTGGCGGTCAGGCAGCGTCCCGACCTGGGCGCGCTATTCCTCAATACCTATGTTGAGCAAACAGGCGACTGGGAAGGACTGCGCGTGTTGCCCATCTACATCAGCCGTCAGACCTACGTGCGGGCAAAGATCACTTGCTTTTTGCTAGACGACCCCGCCGTTCCTGATGCAGCCAAGCAAAAAGCCAAAGAAACCGCAGCACTCTACTATCATCTGGCTTGGGAGAATGCCCACCCTCAGCAGGGTAAATTAATTCTGATGTCAGGTCTGTCAGGCTCCGGGAAGAGTACTACAGCTCGACTTCTGGCGCGTAAACTCGGTGCGGTCCACCTTCGCTCTGATGCAGTCCGAAAGCATCTAGGTGGCATTCCGCTGCACCAGAAGGGTAGCGATGACCTGTACACCGCAGAAATGACGCAAAAAACCTACGGGCGATTGCTGGAGTTGGGAGTTCAGCTTGCAGCTCAAGGCTATTCTGTGATTTTAGATGCCAAGTATGACCGTCAGACACTGAGGGCAGAGGCGATCGCCCAATCCGAGACGCATCAAATTCCCCTACAAATCTTTCACTGTGACGCTCCCCTGGAAGTGCTGCGAACCCGCCTTCAGCAGCGCACCGGAGATATCGCCGATGCCACAGCCGATTTACTAGCTCAACAGCAGCTAGAACCTTTTACCGAAGCTGAACACCCCTACGTGACGCGGTTGGACACAACCCAGGATGTTGAGAAACAGTTGGGGTTAGGGTCCGATACGAAATCCGTTTCGTAAAGAAGCACTATTTGGTGTACGGGCGAAGCATTCGGCAAAAGAATTGTGCTTCAATGGCAGGGATTGTGACCGAATGCTTCGCCCCTATCGCTACCGCTACTCTACAGACGGATTTGGTATGAGATCTAGAACTACTGGTAGAGGTTGTATTCCCTACTCTAACTTCTCCCCGCTCAAGACGAACATTGGATCAACCGCAGCAAAAACCTGGTGATTGCCCTTTGTTTCCAGGCGATTGACCGCAGACTGCACGACTTCGATATTTCGGACGTGCAGTTCTGCTAGGCTCTCTGAGATGGCGTAAAGAGTTTCAAAATTGGTTGCTGTTGCGACGATTCGACCCTGAGGGCGCAAATAATCCCAAGCAGCTTTCAAAATTTCTTTGACGGGGCGACCACCTTCTACGCAAACGCAATGGGGTGCATAAGCCAGATCTTTAAGGCATTCTGGGGCACTCCCTTCGATTACGTCTACGTTTTGGACGGCAAAGCGATCGCAATTTCGACGAATTAAATTGGCAACCTCCTCATCTCGCTCGATCGCAAGAATGCGCCCTTTGGGACACAGCAGCCCAACCTCTATGGGAATTGTCCCGGTTCCTGCTCCGATGTCCCACAGCACCGCATTGGGACGCAGACGCAAATGAGAAATCATCAGCAGTCGAATTTCTCGCTTGCTCATCGGAATTCCTGGCAGACGTTCAAATAAATCATCTGGAATGCCAGGAGTGCAGTAGGGCCAGGGGGATGGGGACATGCAAGTAGGGGAGGTTGAAGAACTTTGAGACGCTTCAAGGATAGCTTGCTGTGCCTCAAGCCATAGCCATCACAACTTCACGACTTTTAGGGTATCAAGATTGGGGTCAGCGCATCCGGTGATCACTCCCCCCGCCGCCATCACTTGCTGAAGATAGGCAATCGCCCCTTCTGTAATCTCTTCACCAGGCAGCAAGACGGGGATGCCGGGAGGATAAGGGCAGACAATTTCAGCGCTGATGTGACCGATCGTATGGGCGATCGCCAGGGTTTCAGTTGGGGCAAAGAAGGCTTGCCGGGGAGAAATCGGGGATTGGGAATTGGGGATTAAACTTTGCTTCAAAGGTTGATTTTTCGTTCGCGTCACGGACGAAAAATCAACCTTTTCAATCGGCTTTAAAACACGCCCTACAAGTTGGGCTGATGGGGAGGCGTGTTGAGAAGACAGTTGGTTGAATGCGTTTATCAACTGCTCGATGTCTGAGGCGGTGTTGCCCAGGCTGATAATGAAGGTGAGGTGCTGAAAGGAAGGTAGCTCTGCGGTAACGCCCAGCTGTTGATGCAAGATTTCGTCTGCTGCAAAGCCGGTTAGCCCTAAGCCTGTAGTCGTCACCGTGAGGCGAGTTGGATCAAGAGCAACAAAGCCAGGAGTCAGTCCTGCTGATTCTGCGCCTAAAACAGACAATCCAGAAATTTGACTCAGTTGCGTTCTGGCTTGGTGTGCCAGGGCTAGCGTCTGAGTCATCAGCTGCTTGCCCTGAGTCGCCATTTGCTGTCGAGCGGCATCGAGTGAGGCTAGCAAGAGATAACTGGGGCTGGTGGATTGGACAAGCTGTAGCGTTTGGCTGAGGCGATCGCCATCCACCCGCGTTCCCTGAACATGCAGCATTGCCGCCTGAGTCATCGCGCCCAACAGCTTATGGGTAGACTGCACGACCAGGTCTGCTCCGGCGGACAGGGCTGAAATCGGCAGGTCTGGGTGAAAGCCAAAATGAGCACCGTGTGCTTCATCAACTAATAGCGGAATGCCATGCTGACGAACCACTTGGGCGATCGCCCGAATATCTCCACAAACACCGTAGTACGTTGGGTAAACCACCAATACTGCTTTTACATCTGGATGTTGTTTGAGTGTATGAGCTACGGAATCGGGTGTGATGCTATGAGCGATCCCCAGTTGGGGATCATAATCTGGCTCCACAAAAATCGGGATTGCACCAGATAGAACCAGTGCGGCGATCGCCGAGCGATGCACGTTGCGAGGTAGCACAATCTTTTCGCCTGATTTGCACACAGCTAGAATGGCTGCCTCAAGTCCGCAAGTAGAACCGTTTGCCAAAAACCAGGTACGGTCTGCCCCAAACGCTTCAGCAGCCAGTTCTTGAGCCTGCCCGATTACGCCTTCTGGTGAAAACAAGTTGTCTAAATCTGGCAGCTCAGGTAAGTCGGCTTGAAATACTGCTGTTCCCAGTAAATCTGCAAGAGGCTGAGCGATGCCCTGTCCCCGTTTGTGTCCAGGTGTATAAAAGGGAGCGTGAGCCCGGTGAGCCTGGACGCGCAGCGCTTCAAGCAAAGGCATTGCAGTTTGATCGAGCATTTTACAGTTCAACAAATTTGAAATATAGCTTCACCCTAGAGGAGTGTTTTTGGAGGAGATTTGGGCGTTTTCCGTGATTTTCCCGAGGGCGTGAAAGCTGATCTGTTACTACCATATTTGCGATTCCCATATCTATTGGGCTCAAACAAGCTCAGTAAATTTGACCTTTGCAGAGGGCGATCGCAGTGACGAGGGATGGATGTTCGCAAACTTTATAATCCCGCGCCGATTAGTCGCCGTTTTGAATCCTCGTCGTAGCGTTAGAGCAAGGTTCGGATTAACAATCGCCGCGATCGCCCTAATTTTTTCGATGTTGGCTAGCCTAACCATTGGGCAAACTGCTACCCAGCAGATCGAACAGGATGCTGGACAAGATTTGGCATATTTGGCTTACCAGATGGCAGACCGACTTGATAGTGGCATGTTTGAGCGCTATCGAGATATTCAAATCGTTGCCACGATTGACACGATTCGGGATTCTAATTCCCCAATCACGGCAAAACGGTTACTCCTAGAAAAACTGCAAAGCACCTATCCTGCTTACTCCTGGATTGGACTGACCAACCCTCAAGGCACGGTTGAGGTCAGCACAGGTGGACTTCTAGAGGGTGCAGATGTCTCAGAACGACCCTGGTTCATCAGTGGGAAACTTGATACTTTCGTCGGCGATGTGCATGAAGCCGTACTTTTAGCGAGCTTGCTGCCGAACCCGACTAAAGATACGTTGCGTTTTGTTGATTTCGCCGTACCGGTTGATGATCTCCAAGGAAAACCCCTTGGCGTTCTTGCAGCTCACCTAAATTGGGCATGGGCAGAAGATTTAAAGAATGCTCTATCCCGCAATTTGCGAAGCCAAGAGCAGGATTTACTCGTACTCCGAGAGGATGGGGTCGTTTTGCTTGGCCCCACCGAATTGGTTGACCAGAAATTGGATTATTTGAAAAGCTTTCAAGAGGCGACTCTGGCGAAAACAGGCTACCTGAGCGAGGTTTGGCCCGACCATCAGTCTTACATTACTGGCTTTACCGCCAGCACCGGCTATCGCGAATATGAAGGGTTGAATTGGGTTGTGCTGGTACGGCAAAAGACCGACTTAGCATTCGCTCCAGCTCATCGGCTACAGCGTCAGATTCTATTTTGGAATTTGGGACTAGGTAGTTTAGTCGCTGTTTTAGGTTGGTTTATAGCAGATTACATTACTAAACCCATGTGGGCGATCGCCCATGCCGCTAACCGGATTCGGCGGGGTGACGCGAGAGTGCTTATTCCCGTTGTGCGGGGGCAAGACGAGATCGCAAATTTCTCTCAGTCGCTTAACCGATTGGTCTATGAACTGACTCAAAAAGAACGCGAACTGAAACTGAGCAATGAGCGACTAAAGCAGGAACTCGTTGAACGGCGACAGGTTGAAAAATCGCTGAGACTGAGTGAGGAAAAGTTTAGCCAACTTGCAGAAAATATCGACGAAGCTTTCTGGATCTGCTCGGCTGACGGCAGTGAGGTTATTTATGTCAGTCCTGCCTATGAACAGATTTGTGGTTACTCCTGTGAAATGGCATACCGAAACCCCAGAATTTGGTACGACAGCATTCATCCAGAAGATCGCGAAAAGGTAACGCCTGACTTTAGCCGTGAATCGCTGGGTAACTACGATGAGGAATATCGACTGATCCACCCGGACGGTTCGGTTGTGTGGATTCGAGATCAGGCTTTTCCGGTCTATGACGAGCAGGGCCAAGTCTACCGGGTTGTTGGAATTACCGAAAATATCACAGAGCGCAAGCGAGCCGCAGAAACTTGCCAACAGCTAGAGCAGGAACGGGAACTGAGCGAACTGAAATCTCACTTTATTGCGATCGCCTCCCATGAGCTGCGTACGCCTCTATCCGTCATATCCATGTCGTTAGACCTGTTGCAGCAACCCAGCCTAAACATGACCGAAGAGAAAAAACAGCGATATTGCGATCGCATGGATAATGCTGTCAAGCGGCTCACCCAAATTCTGGATGATGTTTTGTTGGTCGCTAGAGCTGAGGCAGGAAAGTTAGGATTTGCTCCGGCTTCCCTAAATCTGGTTCAGTTTTGCCACGACTTGACGGAGGAAATTCAACTGAATGCAGGCGGCCAACACGATCTGGTATTTGTCTGTCAGGAGCAGATGGATCAGGTCTGGATGGATCAAAACTTGCTGAATCACCTGTTGACTAACTTGCTGCTGAATGCGGTGAAGTACTCTCCTGAGGGAGGCAAGATTGACTTTGAACTGAGCCATCAGCAGGGAAACGCCATCTTTCAAATTCGAGATCAAGGCATTGGCATTCCCGAGGCAGATCAGGCAAGGCTATTTACAGCCTTCTACCGATGCAGCAATACGGGCAAGCTTCCCGGTACAGGGCTTGGACTGGCGATCGTGAAGGAAGCCGTTGAACTGCACGGAGGAAAGATTTCCGTCTCCAGTATGGTTGGCAAAGGAACAACCTTCACCGTTTCGATTCCCATCTTGCCGAGTGCAAGTTAGGAATGACTAAATCTCCTGCATAAATGGTGGTGGTGCGGCTAAGCCGTACCACCATTCATGCTTCAAAGAGTGATTCATCCAGGAAGTCTACTGAACCCTGTTTGAAATTTCCGATTGTTGGGTCTGGACAAGCCCCACAACTGCTTATCTGAGGTATGTTGGGTTGCTATAGGATGGCTTTAGTCCCAACCTATCGACCTACGTTACCAAGGACAAGACTTGTATGACTGGCTCTGTCAATCCTCCAGGTTCACCTGAGTTACTTAATGACAGTGGCGTTTTGCCAGAGAGTGAAGGAGTGATTTTACAGCGAGGCGGAGAAGAGTTGGCGCTCGAAAAAGTGGGCGATCGCTTCACCGTGCGTCCCATCCCAAACCGCTCTTTGACAGAATTGGCGCGTCAGGTCGGGGCAGTGGCAGCTTTACCTGTGCCATCTGGTCGGCTGATTGAGCTTCAGATTGCACCCGATCAGCTGGATCGAGCTATGCAAATCGCACGAACCTCAGAAGATGTTTCCTTTGCCAGCCACGTCTATCACGTCCAAAACAACCCAAGCACAAGAATTTATTTAACCGACCAAATCACAATTCAGTTTGCAACCCAGATGGATGGGGCGGGTGCACGGGCGATCGCCACCTCCTTAGGACTTGAGCTAGAACAGCCAGTCGCCGGAATTCCCAACACTTACGTCTTTCAGGTCACGCAGCAGGCTCCAGCCAATCCGGTAAAGCTAGCGAATCAACTGATGCGCCGCGCCGACGTACTGACCGCAGAGCCTAACGTCGTCATCAAGACCCAAAAGCTATATCGCCCTAGCGACAGCCAATACCCCAAACAGTGGTACTTGCAGAACAACGGTGGCTCCCGTGACCTCACCGCCAGCTCCCACATTGCAGCAGAAGCAGCCTGGGACATCACTCGCGGAGTCCGCTCGATTGTCGTCGCTGTTGCCGATGATGGCTTTGACCTGAACCATCCTGACTTTCAGGGCAAGGGCAAAATCGTTGCACCGAGAGACCTGAAGCGAAAAGACTTCCTGCCTATGCCCGAAGAGCAGCAGGAAAATCATGGGACTTCCTGTGCGGGGGTGGCGATCGCTGAAGAAAACGGAGAAGGCATCGTCGGTGTGGCTCCTGGCTGCGCCTTCATGCCCATTCGCACAACAGGTTTTTTGGATGACGACGCGGTCGAACAATTGTTTAACTGGGCCTTAAACAACGGAGCTTCGGTAATTTCCTGTAGCTGGGGTTCCAGTGCCGTCTACTTTCCCCTTTCTCTACGTCAGCGGGCGGCAATTACACGAGCTGCAACAGAAGGGCGCGACGGTAAAGGCTGTGTCATCGTCTTTGCGGCAGGAAATGCCAACCGCCCCGTTTCCGGTGAAATCAACGAGCAGGGCTGGACGCGAAATTTGCTGCGCGGGGTTACACCCTGGCTCAGCGGCTTCGCAGTGCATCCCGATGTGATTGCAGTTGCAGCCACCACCAGCACAGGCAAAAAAGCCGTCTACAGCAATTGGGGCACCAACATCTCAGTAGCTGCGCCTAGCAACAATGCTTCTCCCGTGATTTGGTTCCAGGAAGCCGGATTTGTCAATACTGCCCCTCCAGTCTCAGGCAATTTGCTGGGTAAAGGCGTATTTACCAGCGATCGCCTTGGCTCTGCAGGTTACGACCCTACTGGCTTCACCCAAACCTTTGGCGGCACCTCCAGCGCTTGTCCTGTCGTCGCTGGCGTAGCGGCCCTGGTACTGTCTGCAAACCCTAACCTGACCGCACGAGAAGTGAGGCAAATCTTACAGGAAACGGCTGATAAATTAGTTGATCCAGATCCAGACCCACAGCTTGGGTTGCAGAAGGGTACCTACGACACCAACGGGCATTCACAGTGGTTTGGCTACGGTAAAGTGAATGCTTTCAAAGCAGTACAGGCAGCCCAACGACGCGCAGCAGCACCGCTCACCGCTTCCCGTCGAATTCAGCAGCAAAATTCCAACGCTTTCAACATTCCTGACTTTAACCTACAGGGCATTGCCAGTCCCATTCAGGTTTCTGAGTCTGGTCTGGTTAGAGATGTCCAAGTTTATGTGGATGTTGAGCACACCTTCCTGGGCGACCTAGAAATCAGCCTAATTGCTCCCAGCGGTCAAACGGTGCTACTGCAAAACCGCACCCTGGGGCGTAGAACCCGCCTTCAAGCCACTTATTCACTTCAAACTACCGCAGCTTTGAGCCAACTCCTAAACCGCTCAGCAACGGGCCGCTGGCAGCTCCGAGTAGTCGATCATGCTCAACTCAATACAGGTCGATTGAACAGTTGGCAAATCACGCTGGGAGTCTAGGAAGAGAGACTAAGGGTTTAGACAATTGGCTCTTGTAGGATGGGCTAGCAAAGCGTAACCCATGCTATTGAAAGACTTAGCCCAAACCCAAAACTTACCTTCCTAGCCAAAAGCTGAAAGCATCTCTGCCTCGGCTTCCGTTGCTTCTCCAGCAAGGGCTCTGAGTGCAGCTTCCAGATCAGCCGTAAAACGCTTGGCACCTTGCTTTGCAGCACCCTGGACGTAATTAGCGACCTTCAGCGGCTTGCCAATCTGAATCTTCACATTACAGCCCCGGGTGGGAAAGGCTTCCCCGTAATCCAGGGCGATCGGAACGACCTGTACGCCCAGCCCAGGCTGACTCATTTCTGCCTGAATTGCTAATCTCCCTAAACCTGGCTTCAGCGGGTGAAGCTGACCGTCTCTAAAAATGCCACCCTCTGGAAAAATCACCAGCATTTCGCCGTTCTGTAAAACCTCTACGCCATGACGCAAGCTGGCGACGGTTGGACGCTTTGTATTAACTGGAAAGCCCCCTAACCGACGGATAAACCAACCCTGAATGCCTTTAACTTCGTCAGCGGTCACCATGAATCGTAGATCTCGTCCGGTTACAGTGCGACCCGTCGCGTAGGGCACCATAATTGCGTCCCACCGCGCCCGATGGGTCGGAGCTAGAATCACAGGGCCCGTTATCGGCAAGTTTTCTTGCCCAGTCACCTCGATTTTGCCGAAGTAGAAGGGCAGCACAATTCGACGCGCCAGCGGGTAGACCAGGGGGGTTAGCCAGGGTGAGAAGCGCGAATCAATCGCATTTTGGGGCGTTGCAGTATCTACGGCGGTGTCTACAGAGCTTTTGACGGATTCCAAGAAGGAGTTGAACAAAACCATAGAGATTAACAGGATGTCAGGGGCACTGGAAGTGTCGTTATGTACACCATAAGCCGCCCAAAATGGCTTGTCTTCTTGCTGAGGGACAGTTCTGAGGCTGTCCTGGAATAAGACCGCCGACAGAGCAGAATACACCTCTCACGTTGAGTATATAGAAATCTTGGCTATACCCTCCTATAGAGGGATGACAAAAGTACTTTTCTCTCTAAACAGTTTCTATCGACGTTGAGCAAACCAGGCTTGAAGCTGTTGCCGACAGGTCGATTCTAAAATTCCACCTAGTACGGGCAATCGGTGGTTGGAGCAGGCACTATCGGGTAGGTTTGCAACGGTGCGAACTGCCCCCGTTTTAGGATCGTCTGCGCCATAAACGAGCTTGCCTAAGCGGGCTTGCACGATCGCCCCGGCACACATAGGGCAAGGCTCCAGAGTGACATAGAGAGTACAGCGGTTCAGATGCCAGGTTTGCAATTGCTGTCCGGCAATTCGCAAAGCCAGAATTTCAGCGTGGGCAGTAGGGTCATGATCGCGTTCACGACGATTTTCTGCTTCGGCAATCAGGCGATCGCCCTCTACAATCACTGCCCCCACGGGTACTTCACCCGCATCTCCAGCAGCAGCAGCAAGGGCGATCGCCCGACTCATCCAGCGATAGTGAACCTGATATTCGGGATGATCAATCAGCGGCGGCGGAATCTCAAGCGCCATTTAGTTTTGTACTAGCAGCGGGTCTAGCTTTCCCTGAGTGTCTAGCTCATACAGGTCATCACAGCCGCCAACATGCTGGTCGTTGATGAAGATTTGGGGTACGGTGCGCCGTCCGTTGGCGCGTTCCCCCATTCTGACCCTGGCGGCTCCGTTGCCGTCAATTTTATATTCGGTGTAGTTAACTCCTTTCCACCAGAGCAGCATTTTGGCGCGAATGCAGTAGGGGCAGGTCTGCCAGGTGTAGATTTCGACGTGAGCCTTGACCCGTTCAGGATGGCGACCCAAAAGCGCGTTTAGAGAATCCAGCATATTGAGGGCATTAAAGGACGTTAAAAAGATTTAGCTTACTTCCATAGGATATCGGCATGGTGGCGAATATGGTCTTCCATAAACGTGCTGATGAAGTAGTAGCCGTGATCGTATCTTTCCTGCATCCGCAAAATTAGAGGTTGTCCGGCTTTGGCACAGGCTTGCTCAAAGACGTGGGGTAAAAGCTGCTTTTCCAAGAACGGATCGGCTGTGCCTTGGTCGATTAGGATAGGGCGATTTGACGCAGCAGTAAGGACAAGTTCACTGGCATCGTAAACCCGCCAGCCTTCCTGATCGGGACCGAGGTAGTTGGTGAATGCTTTTTGTCCCCAAGGGCACTGCATCGGCGCGGCAATTGGGGCAAAGGCAGAAACAGAACGGTAGCGATCGCCATTCCTCAACGCGCAAACCAGTGCGCCATGTCCACCCATCGAATGCCCAAAAATGCCCTGACGATCTTCTTGAACTGGAAAATGGGCGGCGATTAAAGCCGGAAGTTCGTCCACGACGTAACTATACATGCGGTAGTGCGATCGCCAGGGTTCCGTAGTTGCGTCTACATAAAAGCCTGCGCCTGTGCCAAAATCCCAATCGTCATCTTCACCAGGAATGTTTGCCCCACGTGGGCTGGTGTCGGGAGCAACGAGGAGCAGTCCATGTTTGGCGGCGAATTGCTGTGCGCCTGCCTTGACCATAAAGTTTTCCTCGGTGCAGGTAAGTCCTGACAGGAAATACAGCACCGGCACAAACTCAGTTTTTGCTTGAGGCGGCTGATAGACCGAAAATTTCATTTCCCCCTGACAAACTTCGGAGGGGTGGCTGTAAAAGCCGACGGTGCCGCCAAAACAGGTGTGCTGGCTAAGCAACTGAGGAGGGGTGGAAACTGGCATAGCTTAAGAGTGAAGTTGAGAGGGAATTGCAAGAACCGAAGTGAGGGCGATCGCAGCACTGGCATTCTAATATCAATTCACTCGTCAATTTACCGCTCGTTACAGCAAACTAGCCATAAGTTGCGCTAGATGCTAACTTTGTGTGCAAACGCATCGGGCGATCGCCATGAAATTCCACAACTTTGCCTCTCTGACGCTGTTTGCCGCGCTTTTTTGGGTCGTACCTGCCAAAGCCGAAAATCTGCAACACGTCCAGCAGTTGATGTCTACCCGCGAGTGTCAAAGCTGTGACCTGAGCCGAGCCGGATTGGTGTTTTCTAACCTATCAGCAGTAGATTTGAGCCAAGCGAACCTGAGTCTCGCTAACTTAAATCAGGCAAACTTGAGCGGCTCCAATCTGGCAAATACAGACTTGTCTGGGGCTGTTTTGGTCAGGGCAAATCTCAGCGGGGCTGACCTGAGCGGGGCAAATTTGGCAGGCGCGGATCTGCGAGAAGCTTACCTGTACGGAGCAAACCTGGAAGGAGCCAATCTGGAAGGCGCGATTTTGCAAGGGGCGATCGGGCTGCCTGAGGAATTAATTGGGGCCCAGCAGTTTTATAGCTGGGGCATTGCAGAATTTCAGCGGGGCAACTTTAGCGGAGCGATCGACTATTACAACCAGGCATTAACCAAAGAACCTGATTTCTCGGCAGTTTATCTAGCGCGAAGCCTTGCTCGCTATCGGTTAGGCGATGAAGAAGGAGCGATCGCCGATGCCAACCGAGCCGAACAGCTCTTTGCCACCGAAGGCAACGAAAGCGGCAGACTCGCCTCCGTGCAAGTAGCTGAAGGCATCGTAGAAGCGCAAGAAGCCCTCGAAGAAGCAAACAATCGCGGTCGCGGCGGTGGCGGTGGTTTCATCAGATTTATCGGAGGGCTGGCTAGTATGCTCCTCCAATTTGGCTTATAGCTGACCCTTCTCTCTTAGGTAAAGGGGATTATGCTGGAGTTTCTATCAACACCGCTGGAGTGATACTGCCAACACAACGGTATAGGCAGAGAAACTATTCACCAAAGATGCTTTGTAACAGCGGCTGTTATAAAACCTTCTGATGACAACTTAAGCGAATTAGGGCGCAAGACATAGCTCTTGCGCCCTAATTTGCTTTTTGGCCTGCCATGAGAAAATTTAGTGTCAAGGTTATTGCAACAATTGTTTGCATTATGTTACATTCCTTTACATAAGGTTAAGCAAACGGGGAATACGACATGGCTCCTGGACAAGTGATTGAAGAAGGCGGACGGGCAAACGTTTACGCAGTTGAACCCAAAATGTATGTCGATGACACGCAGCGGTTTGGCTTCAACGAATATGCAGAGAAGCTCAATGGACGGCTAGCCATGATTGGTTTTACCTCAGCGCTGATTATAGAAGCGACCACAGGACATGGTGTCCTTAGCTGGCTAACTAATTTCTAGTTGAGCCGCTGATATTTTTGAGACTAGGCAGGTAAACCGTAGTATTTTGGAGAACTATTCTGAAAACCGATTTTGATTTTCCTAACAAGTATTTAGTTGGACCTGTCGTATTTAGACCTGATTTCAACGCTCAAGCGGAAGTATTGGACATCAACCAGGCATGGTCACTGTTCTTTACGGCCGGGCAAGAGGACAAGGTATTGGGCTTCAATACCGAGGCAGGTCAATTCTTCACCAATCTATTGCTGGCGATCGCCACAGCTGGAATTTTGTGGGCTTCCTTGTTCAACAACGTGGTCTAAAGAATCGAGCAGCGCCTTCTGTTTAGTTGAAACTAACTTCCTTCGGTCAGCTTTTTGGGCAGAGACGCTGTATTCCAGCGCTTTTGCCCAAATTTTTTTAAGCAATGGGCTAGCAGTCAGCAACTAATCTTTGAGATAGAGCCACCTTTGTTGCAAGAATGCTGCGTCCCTAGACTTTGGATTTTTCTAGATCCTCTTGGTTGGAGCGAGAGGTCGTGGAGTTTTGCGGAGGCTGGCTGCTAGCGAATAACAAACCTTGCCAGTTGAAAGCACTCTTCACGTAACTGCTGCCAATGATGCTGAGAAACATCACATAGCCTACTGCTTGTGCCAAGTAAAGCTTTTGGGTGTAGCCCAGGAATGCTTTAAGCAGTACTCCCGGAAATTGGCGATCGGGCAAGACGTGTGAAGCGTCCCAAATCTGTGGACCTAGAATGCAAGATGGACCGGGGCTAAAGCAAAGCGGCACAAAGTTAGGATTGACCTGAACCAAATTCACTACTGCTGCATCTAAATGGCGGAGGACAGAGACAACCAGTCCAGACACGATTAACAGCAACATCACGCCTAAAATTTGGAAGAAGCGACGGAGGTTGATTTTGATGCCCAGGCTAAACAGCATTACACCGATCGCCACTGCGGTGACTAACCCTCCGATCGCCCCCAGCACTGCCATCCAACCTTGCTGAAACTGAGCATTAATAAACAGCGCAACTTCAAATCCTTCTTGCACAACGGCGATCGTCGTTAACCCAAAGACAGCCCAACCTGCATGATCTGTCTTTTGCAGTGCTTTTGTTACCGACTGCTCGACTTCTCCCTTCAGAGAACCGGATTGGCGGGTCATCCAGATTAGCATCCAGCTTAGGAGAGCGATCGCCCACAGCCCAAAAAAGCCTTCTAGCAGCGGCTTCACTACTGGAGCATAGGATTGATTGGCAGACTCAACCGCCAGCACCAGTCCGGTAAACAGCACACCCACTATGATGCTGGCGACGATTCCAAATCCCACGCCGCTATAGACCCAGGGATTGAGCCGCTCCTGGTTTGCTTTCCTTAAATAAGCCAGGACAATACCAATTACCAGGGCAGCTTCCACCCCTTCGCGTAAGGTAATGACAAAGGTAGGCAGAGCAGCACTAAAGTTCATAACTGATTTGTATTGATATCTATATCTGGATATTTAGTAATAGAGATGCGTTAAGTCATCCATTAAATGAGGTTAGCCACTCACTTTTCAAGCCTAGCCTATTGTTCACTGACATGAGTCATTCGTAGGAAGGACGCTAACTTCTTGGACTAGCCGAGTCCCCTCGTTACATCTGGCTAGCTTCGTCACTCGTTAGGCTAGCCTCGTCCGTCGCTAAGCTGGCCTCACTACTTACTAGACGGACTTCCCCCGCCACTAGGCTAGCCTCGCTGCCTACTAGGCTAGCCTCGCTGCCTACTAGGTCAGCCTGACTGCTCACCGGACTAGCTTCATTGCCCGCCAGGCTGGACTCACCCATCACCAGCTAGCCTCGCTACTCACCCAGGTCACCTCACTATTTGCTTTGCTGGGCTAGCTTGAGGCTGAGCAGTTCCAGGGAAAAGACATCACTGCTTTAGAGAATCTGTGGGTTAGAAGCGCGAATCTCGTAGCGGGCGTTTCGCGAAACGCCCCTACCGGGGAATAGCTATTTCTGAATCTCTACGCCAATGCCGGGATTATGAGAAGAGATTCTCAATGGCGAATTTCGACATTCATCACGTAATGTCCAAGCTGGACCTTGCCCGACCACAGCTCATATTCCACCCGCAAATGGTGGGGCAGTTCACCACCGATCAGCTTCAAACTGCGGGTAAAGTTTCGCAGGCGCAACTGTTCATTGCCACTCGTGTCACCTTGCAGCCAGTAGCGGCTGATGCCGTAAACCCCCTGTTCCCAGAAGTGGCGATAGCTAAACTGACCGTTTCCCTGCATCGTCATGATCACGCGATAGGGAGAAATTTCTAGCCAGAGCAGCCGAGGTGTTTGGTTGCCCGATAAAGTTGCCACTTCAGGTGTGATTTCAGACGAAGTTCTTGGAAGTGGCATATCGGCCCGCTCCTGCACCCAAGGCTCCGTCAACAGCAGGTGAAACTGTTCGTTTTCTCTCTGATAGAGGGTTGCCGACGTTTCCAGTACTGACCAGAGGGGCAAATCCAAAGCCGTAAACGAAAGACAAACAGGTCTAGGATGGTGGCTGAGCATGTTTTTGGGGGCAAGAAAACGGTAGGATGGCTAGCGCCACTCCATGTCAGTGTATCTAATGGCAACTGCGACTATTACGTTGAATCATTACGAAAATCACCATTCTCTGACGATCGCCCCACCCAGTTCTGGATTATCGCTCCAGGGACAGGTTCAAATCCCAGGAGATAAGTCCATTTCGCATCGATCGCTGATGCTGGGGGCGATCGCTCAGGGAGAAACTCAAATCCGGGGTTTGCTCTTGGGGGAAGACCCGCACAGCACTGCTGCCTGTTTTCGAGCAATGGGCGCGGAAATCTCAGAGCTTAATTCTGAACTGGTGACGGTTCAGGGAATTGGTCTAGGACAGCTTCAGGAGCCAAAGGATGTACTGGATGCAGGCAATTCCGGCACGACAATACGACTGATGATGGGCATTCTGGCATCCCATGCAGAGCGATTTTTTACGGTAACGGGGGATGCGTCGCTGCGATCGCGCCCCATGTCTCGCGTTATTCAGCCTTTGCAGCAAATGGGCGCACAAATCTGGCACCGCTCTGGCGGATTAGCACCACTGGCAATTCAAGGACAGGCGTTGAAGCCAATTCACTACCATTCCCCGATCGCCTCAGCCCAGGTGAAATCTTGCGTTCTGCTAGCAGGACTAATGGCAGAAGGGGAAACAACCGTCACCGAACCTGCCCTATCTCGCGATCACAGCGAACGAATGCTGCGGGCATTTGGGGCAACGGTGAAGGTTGATCTAGAAACCTGTAGCGCAACGGTGACAGGACAGGCAAAACTGCAAGGGCAGACGGTGGTTGTGCCGGGAGACATTAGCTCTGCTGCCTTCTGGATGGTCGCTGCTGCGATCGTCCCTGGTTCTGAGTTGCTGATTCAAAATGTGGGAATCAATCCCACCCGTACCGGAATCCTGGAAGCGCTGAGCCAGATGGAAGCCGATGTCACTCTGGAGAATCAGCGTACTGTCACAGGTGAACCCGTTGCCGACGTGCGCGTGCGCCACAGTTCCCTCAAAGCCTGCACGATCGCAGGAGATCTAATCCCCCGCCTGATTGACGAAATTCCGATTCTGGCAGTCGCGGCTATATTTGCTCAGGGCACAACTGTGATCCGCGATGCCGCAGAGCTGCGGGTCAAGGAAAGCGATCGCCTCTCCGTCATGGCTACCCAACTCAGCCGCATGGGAGCCAAAATCACCGAGTTACCGGACGGTTTAGAAATCACAGGCGGAACATCTTTAGTTGGGGCTGAAGTGGATAGCTATACTGACCATCGGATTGCAATGAGTCTGGCGGTCGCCGCCCTCACTGCCACAGGCACCACCACCATCCAACGTGCTGAAGCTGCTGCTATTTCCTATCCCGACTTCACGGTGACGTTGCAGCGGGTTGTGAGTTAGTGGCGATCGCCCCTTTTCCCTAATGTTTCAGCACGATTCGATATCGTGCTTTTCCAGCCTTTAAATGCTCCATTGCTTCATTCACTTGGCTAAAAGGGAAGGTCTCGGTGACAGGTTCAATCCCATGACGAGCAGCAAAATCGAGCATTCTTGCGATGGTAGTGGGGCTACCCAAAGGACTACCCGATAGAGATTTTTGACCCATAATTAGAGGGAAAGCAACTGCCTGAATCGCATTGGGCACAACTCCAACAAAATGCAGTCGCCCTTTGGGACGTAGCACATTGACATACATTCCCCAATCGAGATCCACATTCACCGTTGAGAGAATGAAATCAAATGAATTAGCGGCCGACTCGATCGCTTTCTGATCACGGGAATTAACAAAGTGAGAAGCTCCCATTTCACGAGCTTCAGCCTCCTTATCAGGATTTGTTGAAAAAGCAGTAACATCACAGCCCCAAGCTTACAGAAATCGCAGTGCTATGTGTCCTAACCCGCCAATGCCAATCACTGCAACTTTATCAGTCGGCTTCACATCAAATTGAACAATCGGGTTAAAGACAGTAATGCCACCACAGAATAGCGGCCCGACCTTTGCTGGATCAATTCCTTCTGGTAATGGCGTGACCCATTCTTCATGGGCACGGACTTTGTCGGCAAACCCTCCATATCGACCGACTATGGTTTGCTCTGCAGTTAAGCACAAGTTGTAATTGCCAGACATGCACCACTCACAGTGCATACAGGAATGGGAAAACCAGCCTAAACCTACTCGCTGACCGACCTTAACGGTTTTGGCGCGATCGCCCACCGCCGCGATCGTTCCTACCACTTCATGACCAGGAATCAGGGGATATTGACTCACTCCCCAATCGTTCTTCAGCATACTCAAGTCGCTATGGCAGATCCCACAATATTCAACATCAATTTCTACTTCTTCGTCTCTCAGGACACCTGGATCATATTCAAATGGCTCCAGCTTTCCACCTATTGTCTGGGCTGCGTAAGCGTGAATCATGCTTATCTCCTTTTTGAGTGAATCCAGACTAGATTGTCACTCCAGTGAGCCGAGAACTTGCTTAAGGGAAACGAAAGTTTGAGCGTACTCTCAACCATTCAAGTATTAGTTCTGGCTGTTCAGGTTATGATCACTTCGGTTCTGTCAGTAAGGACACGGCGTTGAAGTATTGGCGGGAAACACTGGCAGTCGCGCAGCGAATTTTGACTGAGTTGGGCAGGCGGAGGCGATCGCTAATTTTCTGGGCAATTTTTCCAGTCTCCGTGCTGCTGTTAAACGGCTACATTCTGGCAGAGCGGGCACAGCTTTCAACTGGGGATGCGTTTGAGCGGGCGGCTCCGGCAACATTGGTGGGAGCGGCACTGTTTTTTAGCTGTTTGGGTGGAAGTGTCGCCACGGTTGTTTCTGAGCGAGAGCAACACACGTTGAAGCGGCTATTCATCTCGCCTCTTAGCGGCACGTCTTATTTCCTAGGAATTTTTCTGGCTCATAGCTGTATTGGAATTGGGCAAAGTCTGCTGGTGTACGCGATCGCCGCTCTCTTAGGTGCAGAGTTCAACGGGTCGTGGGGATTGGCGATCGCTATCATTCTGCTTAGCATTGCCGCTTATGTCGGAGTCGGGTTTATTCTTGGTACTCAATTTGCTCGTCGCACTGAAGATGTGAATGCCCTGGTTGCAACCTTTGGCGTGCCGCTGCTGATTTTGGGAGGGGCATTCTTGCCGCCGGAGTTGTTCCCAGAAACACTGTTAGAAATTGCTGAATTTAATCCGATCTACCACATGAATTTGGCTTTGACGGGTGTTTCTGCAATTGGTGATGGCATAAGCGAAATTTCCTTCCACTTCTGGTTTTTGGTGATTTTTGCAGTGCTGATGGTGGCTGGTGGTTGGCTAGCCTATCGGCGAATGGTTTGGCGAGAAAGGAGACTTTAGCATCTGTGCTGCAAATTCAACATCTCAACAAACGCTATGGCGATCGCCCCGTTCTGCAAGACCTGAACCTATCAATCCACGCAGGCGAAATCTATGGATTGTTGGGTCCCAATGGCGCAGGCAAAACCACCACGATTAACATCATCTGTAATCTGTTGCAGGCAGACAGCGGAGTCGTTAAAGTTGGCGGACGAACAGTTTCAGAAGTAACAAAGAAACTGATTGGCGTTGCGCCTCAGGAAAATCTGCTCTATCGCAGTCTTACCTGTGCCGAAAATCTCAACTTTTTTGCTCAGATTTATGGACTCTCTCGCACACAGCGGCGACAGCAGGTGCAAGATTGCCTCGAAGCGGTGAATTTGAGCGATCGCGCCAACAGTCCAGCAGAAACACTCAGCGGCGGAATGCAGCGAAGACTGAGTATGGCGATCGCCCTCGTCCACCGCCCCAAGCTGGTCATTCTAGACGAACCCACAACTGGATTAGACATTGAAGCCCGCTACGAAATTTGGGAACTGATTCGCCAGCTTAAGGGACAGGGAATCACCGTCCTACTAACCACACACCTGTTAGACGAAGCAGAACGGCTGTGTCAGCGCATTGGCATTCTTAAAGGTGGTCAACTGATGGCAGAAGGCACCCTGGAGGAGTTGCAGCAGTCTATTCCCGCTAAGGAAGTTGTGGTGGTGCAAACAGACCAGGAAGAAGAGGCGATCGCTCGTGCCCGTGAATCCGGCTTCACCCCTCGACGCTATGGCAGCGATCTCGCCTTCTGGCTACCAGAATCACTGGAACTACAAGAAATCCTCGATCGCTTTGCCGGCATTCCGCTGGAATCCGTTTCCCGCTATCCAGTAAAGCTAGAACACATCTATCTCGAAATCACTCAACCTGAACGAAACCAGGAGTTTTTTATTCCTGAAGAGATTCCCGATCCTTGGGTTGTGTAGCCTCAACCCGTCACTCCTTTACACATCTCTAATCCAAGCACTTAGGATAAAGAAGGTTGATTGGCTTGGAGAATAATTGGGGCAATGGATTGGCAGGAAGTTTCAGGAAATTGGATTCTGGTGCCCTCTCGACCGACGGCGATTGTGCATTTTCTGGGGGGCGCATTTGTAGCGGCAGCTCCTCAAGTCACCTATCGCTGGCTGCTGGAAAACTTGGCGCGTCAGGGCTACGCCATTGTTGCGACCCCGTTTGTGAACACGATGGATCACACAGCGATCGCCCGCCAGGTCTTGCAAAACTTCATCGTCGCTCAGGACTATCTGCAAACCAACGTCTTCAAAAAGCGTTATCAGCCCGTTTATGGCATTGGTCACAGCATGGGCTGCAAGCTGCATTTGCTGATCGGTAGTCTCTATCCGCAGGAACGAGCTGGGAATATTTTGATCTCGTTTAACAACTTTCCAGCAAGGCGATCGATCCCGTTAGTTGAGCAATTTACTCAGTTCTCACCTGCCTTTGCGGTTGAGTTTGTTCCTTCTCCTGAGGAAACTAACCAATTGATTGAGCGGCAATATCAGGTGCGGCGTAACTTACTAATCAAGTTCAACAACGACGACATTGATCAAACTAAAGATTTGACGGAAGCTTTGCTCAATCGCTTTCCTGACATGACTGCTCTAAAAATTCTCAAAGGCAGTCACCTGACTCCCTTGGGGCAAGAAGTTGGCTGGCAAACTGGCTCTATATTCACGCCATTGGATGCGATCGGTCAGCTTTTTAAGCAAGAAGTTTATCGGGATTTGAACCAGCTTAGAGATGCAATTTTGCTCTGGCTTAATCCCTTATCAGTTAGAAGTTGAGGGAGTTTACACTCGTTGCCAACCTTACTATCAAAGGTTCCTGTTCTCTCCTATTGACCTATGACTCAAGCGACTCAGCAAGGAAAGAGTCCTTTTCCCAGCTTTACTTACCGAGAAGCTTTTAAGCATTTGGGAATAACCGAGCTAAAGCGATGGGAAATGACAGCAGAACCAGTCCCCATCAGTGATTTCTTTCGTAAGCGGTTGGAGCGGCTGCAGCGGTTTGACCTTGAAAGCCTAGAAGTATCTAAAACGCTGCTCATTGATGCCATCTGTGAAGAAGGATTGGAGGGCTATGAGCGATTGAAGGTGTGGAAGGGGGCTTATCTGGAAGGGGCAACAGTTTGCGGCAATGTGGACTACCTGATTGCTGAGCGACGAGCCTATCTGGAAGCTCCCTTTGGATGCGTCATTGAGGCTAAGAAGGATGACTTCGAGCAAGGCGCTGCCCAGTGCTTGGTAGAAATGCACACTTGCCAAGGGGTGAACCGTCAGATGGAGCGGCATATGGATATCTACGGTATTGTCACCAATGGTGAGGGGTGGAAGTTTTACCAGCTAGCATCCAGGGGTGAAGTGTCTGAATCGTTGCTGTATGGTATTGGTGAAATGTCGATTTTGCTCGGACTGTTGCGGATGTTCTTTGGACTGTGCGATCGCAACTTGCATTCTAGTGTTTGAGCATTGAGCGAGTCTTGATGCAAAATACCTCAGAGGAAACCTAACTCCTCCCACAGTTTTTGACACTCCTTCACCAGCGGAATGCCTAGCTCGGTTGCTAACGCCAACGCCTGCTCACAATACTCTCGCGCCACGTCAGCCTCACCCAGTTTTTGATGCAGTTCTGTCAAATTTTTCAAAGCCTCGGCTTCGTTAGCCTTATCGCCAATTTCTCTAAAAACTGCCAAGGCTGCAAGGGAGTTTTCTAGTGCTTCTGGATACTGCTGTAATTTAATTTGCGTTTCTCCCCAACCCATTAAGGCAACACCTTTACCCTGTCTGTAGCCAATCTCTGTAGAAATGGTGAGATATTGCTGGTAGAGGGCGATCGCCTGCTCATATTGCCCTAGTGAATCGTAGGCATTCCCTAGATTGCCTAACGCAACACCTTCGCCCTGTCTATAGCCAATCTCTGTAGAAATGGTGAGATATTGCTGGTAGAGGGCGATCGCCTGCTCATATTGCCCTAAAGAAAGATATGCACTCCCCAGATTGCCTAACATAATGCCTTCGCCCTCTCTATCGCCGATCTCTGTAGAAATGGTGAGAGATTGCTGGTAGAGGGTGATTGCCTGCTCATACTGCCCTAGAGAAAGATACGCATTCCCTAAATTGCCTAATCCACTGCCTTCGCCCTCTCTATCGCCAATCTCTGTAGAAATGGTGAGAGATTGCTGGTAGAGGGTGATTGCCTGCTCATACTGCCCTAGAGAAAGATACGCATTCCCCAAATTACCCAATGCCCATCCTTCTTCCTGGCAATTACTTTTTGCTTGAGCGATGTCTAACAGCTTCCTGAAAAGCGGAATCTGCTCTCGATAGTAGCCCCAGGTTCCTAGCTGCCAGCAAAAATAATTATCAGTAGGTGTATTTAACTTAATCCAAGCAATTAAAGTTACGGCATTCCAGTCTTTTACTTTGCAGTAGTGTTCGAAGGCTTCTAAGTAGCCGCGCACGGTTTCGATGCGTTCGGTGTTCGAGGGTGAAATGTAAGCAGTGAGCCAGAGACAGGCAGCGGTGCGTTCCGCGGTTTCCCAGATGGAAGAATTGGCTTTGAGTTGGGCGTAAGCGCTGTCGCGGATTAGGTTGTGCTGTTGAATCAAGAGTTGTCCAGCCTGAATGTCGATGTCTTCGACCAGATTGCGCGATTTGAGGGTGGTGAGGGCAGCGGTGCGGTCGGAGTCTGAGACATCTTCCAGCATTTGCAGATAAAACGATTCGGCAACGGGGCGACGAAAGACGGCGCAGTGCTGAAGCATTTGGCGGGGCAGGTCGGGCAGTTGTTGAATCGTTTGACTCACCCACTGACGCGCTCGCTGTTCCTGGCTTTGGCGCAGGGTTGAGGAGGGTTGGCGCGGGTTGTGTGGTTGGCAGTTGTAATACTCCGTCCAATATTTGGTGATGCTGCCGCCAAACAAGCGGCTACGGATGTCGCCTACAATCATTTTGAGGATCAGCGGGTGTCCTTGAAAGTAGCTGGCGATCGCACAAACATAGTCACACTCAGTATCAGTAGATGGCGTAATGCCATAGTTGCGGAGCAGGTCAAGCCAGTGGTCAGCTTCCAGTCCGCGCAGGGAATATTCGTGCCAAAGCTGGTCGTAGCGGTAGATTCGGTCTACCAGGTCGGTGGGGAGAGCCTGGGAAGTGAGAACCAGGCGGCTCTGGCTGCGGGGCGAGTTGAGCAGTTGCCCAAAAAACTCGACCCAGACGGCATCGGCAAACTGGTAAGAGCCATCGCTAGACTGGCGCAGCAGATATTCTAGCGAGTCAAGCTGAAGCCAGTAGGGACGCTGCTCTAACGCTTTGAGCAGGTAGGGCAAAATTTGTTCGTCGGGCAACTGTTGGGCAGTGTCGTCACCGATCGCCTGCAAAATGGCGATCGCCCCTCGTGTAAAGTCGGTAGACGGCGTACCAATGTCAAAGGAAATTCGGTGAAACTTGATTTCGGGCGGTAGGAAGAGGCGATCGCTCGTGCCATCAGCCCCATTCACCATCAGATCTGCCGCTAATTTTTCAGCCAGGGCAGTTTTGCCAATGCCCGTCATCCCATGAATGATTAACAGACGGCATCCGGCAACTAGAGCGTCGGTGAGGTCAGCGACAATTTCCGCTCGTCCCGTCCAGGTTTCCGCCTTATAGGTAGAAAACGTAGGGGCGAACGGCCGTTCGCCCCTACCCAATGCTCGTTCGCTCGTACCCAATGCCCGTTCGCCCGTACCGATGGCAGGCGTGAGTAGTGGAGGAGTGGGGGCGATCGCCTCTTTTTCTAAAGGCACCCCCTCAGACTTTTTTGCCTGAAGCGTCTCCACGGCTCGACGAATTCCTTGCACAACATTGAGAAAGGCTTCATCTCGGTCATCCCACTTGGTGACGGGCTTGGCATCTCTGGGCAGCACTTGCAGCTTACTAAACGGGCTGTCTTGCCAATCACAGGGCTTCAGAATGATCGGAATCACTCGTGCGCTGCCCTCATCGTGGCGCTGCACTGCTCGCTGCATCTCCAGGTCATAGCAATAGTTTGAGGCGACGAAGCGAGGTGTAATCAGCAGCAGAATAATGTCTGCGGTTTCGAGCTGGTGTTTGATTTCAGCATCCCACTCGGCCCCGGCTTCAATAGCGCGATCGTGCCACACTCCAATCTTGCCCTGACGTTTTAAGTTAGCCAGGTGAATGTCCAGTTCTTCTCGCAACTCTTCATCTTTGTGAGAGTAAGAGATGAACACCTGAAGGGGCGGGGGCACCGATGAGGTCATGAGTCGCATTTCGGAGGGGTTGCCATCAGTATATTCAACTCGACATTCAACTCAAAGACGGCAGCAATTAGGACGGATGGGCGACGTTTCTAATTTAAAGCTGCAAGTTTTCAGCTCAAAGAGCGACATTTCTAGTTCTAAGCTGCAAGTTTCTGGTTTTGAGCTGCAAGTTTTCAGTTCAAAGAGCGATCGCTTCTGTTCAAAACAGGATTGTTCCTACTTAAAACAAGAAATGTCCTGTTTGAGACGAGATTGCTCCTACTTAAAACAGCATCATTCCTACTTCAAACAAGAAACGTCCTGTTTGAGACGAGATTGCTCCTATCTAAAATAAGACAGGTCGAGTTTAAAGGGCGATCGCCCCCTCTTACTCGCTAATCTGCGATCGCGTTACATCTAGAGTTTCTCGGATGCAGGCTCTCAAGTCTGCCTCTTCGCCTCGACCTTCTAGCTGACAGATACGAGCCATTGCTAATCGGATTAAAGCATCCTGGTGATCGCCTCGTTGCCACTGCTCTCTCAAGTCTTCCAGCGTTTTTTCGTAGGCGGTCGAGATTGCACGTTGGATTGCTGTGCTTCGGCAGCGGCAGTTTCAGCAGCTTGTTGCTTTCGCTCAGCTTCGGCGGCGGCAGTTTCAGCCTGTTGCTGAGTTTGTTGAGCCTGGGCAGCCAAAGTTTGAGCAGCTTTAGCCTTTTCTTGTGCTTCAGTTTCGCGTTCTACCGCAGCCTGCAAGTCCTGGTTTGCCTGATTTGCGGCATCAACCGCTTGCTGTTGTTTTGCCTCTGCTAATCGGAGGTTTCTGATTGCGCGATTGGTTTCGGTTTCCAGGTCAGCTTTCTCTTGTCGCAGGGCTGAAATTTCGGAGCGGGTTGTTTCTATCTGTTGCTGGGCGCGGATTCCGGTTGTGGTGGCGATCGCCAGCATCACTCCCATCACGCCAGCCCCCACACCCACCATCAGCTTTGTTCTGCGAATTGCATTCTCAGCCTGACGGCTTTTTGTAATGTAGTTCTTGTGTTGTTCAGTCGGTTGTGGTGCTTTGCCGTCAGATTCTTTCAACCACTGCTCTGCTGCCGCCAGACCGCCGCCGCGCAACAGCAATCCATCATTGCGTCCTCCGTCGTCCCACTCGATCGCTTTTACCAAGAGACGAGTATGAGTCCGCACATGATCTAAATCTGTGTCTACAGCCTTGATTAGGGTCTCAAAGGCGTAGTCGAAGTCATCTTCTTCTCGAAAAAACAGCCAGTTATGCTTCTGTAGCGCTTCGTGTACCCGCTCAATGGCAAATCCTTCTCGCCGCACAATCGGAAACAGACGTTTGTTCAGCTTGGCAGCATGTTCAACTTCTTGATAGCAAATCTTAGAAGCAACTGAATCGGGACTGATTACAAAAATAAAGGTATCAGCTCCCTCAATTCCGGCTTCAATTTCCTTCCACCACTCAGCCGTAACAGGAATATCTTCCCAATCGACCCAGGTATCTCGCTGGCTCTGGCTCAAAGCCTGATGAAGCGTGCGAACGAATTCTTTGTCTCTACGGGAATAGGAAATAAAAATATCCGCCATACTGCTCTCCAGAATAGCGTGGGGCTTAGAACGAAACTACGAGGACGCTATCTTGGAATTCGGGAAAATTCACAAATTTTCCCGAAAAGCGGAATTTCAGCCAGTGGAGAGGGGCTAGGAGCTAGGGGTTGAGGGACAGGGCAGGAGGTACGTCTTTATCCTTCATTTCCCATCCTTCGGATAAACTCTAGCGGTAGCCCGTCCGCATCTGCGATAAACGTGACCTCATAGACGCGATCGCCAATCATTTGCTGCGTCGGTTTGAGCAAAACCTTCAAAGGCTGAACCTGCTCAGACTCCTGCGCTGCACCTGAAAATTTGGTTTGCAAATTCTCCAACCACTGAGGCAAATCCTCAACCGTTTCGGTCAGGTCAAACGAAAGGTGATAGTAGCCTGTGTAATGCTCGTCCTCAAACGCATCCGCAGCAGGACGGGGACGAGGCACCTGCAATAGCTCAACGCGACCATTCAACCCTTCCATCCAGCAAGCCAGCGTAATACCCGCCGTGAACCGTTCGCAAACGGTGAAACCTAATAGCTCGTAGAAGGCGATCGCTTTATAAATATCAGCCGTGCGAATAGAAGCGTGGTGCATTCACTCAAACAAACGGAAATAGGGATACCTTACAGGCGCGCCAGGTTCTTTTTCCAGGTCAAAGTTGATCACATCCCAGCAGGGGTTTTCCTTAGGGTCAGGACTGAATTCTACGGGCAGACCATAGAGCCGTGGACGAGACGAGTCAGACTGCCCCCGCCAGGGAGCGCTGCGCTCCAGGTAGGTGCTAATCAAGTCTTGATAGCGTTGGGCGATGATTACTTTGGTGGCTCGGTAGCCCTGCGTGTAGAGGCGATCGAGCGCTTCGTGAATTTCAAAGCGGATGCCATCGGGGTGGGTGTGTTGCCGATACCATTCGTTGTTCCACTGTCGCCAGTGCCGTCCAGACTGAAGATGAACTAGCTCTGTCGTCTTAGGATCTGCCTCAAATGCGCCGTGTCGCTGACACAAGTAGGTATCGGTCAACGTCAATGCCGGAATCGTCTGTCTACAGTGAGGGCACTGAATTTCAGGTCCGAAGATTGGGTACTGTAGGGCCGGATTGATCATGAAATTGTAGGCAGCATGTTCGCTATGTACCAGTGCCAGTGGCCTTATTATAACTGGGGGGTTGCGCCCTCAATGCCCATTCTAGGGGCATTAGACTCAAAAGTTACTAATCCTTCTGCATGATATGACTTCATCGATACCCTTTTGGGCACCTCCTGATTTATCTCAAGCGGCTTTCGTTGCCCCCACTGCAACAGTTGTGGGGAATGTAGAGATAGCTGCTGGCGCAAGCATTTGGTATGGGGCGGTGCTGCGTGGGGATGTGGAACGAATTGTGATTGGCAAATGCACGAATGTGCAGGACGGAGCCGTTTTGCATAACGATCCGGGGCAACCGACGATTTTGCACGACTATGTGACGGTTGGGCATCGGGCAGTAATTCATGGGGCTGAGATCGAGCAGGGCTGTTTGATTGGCATTGGAGCAATCTTGCTGAATGGGGTGCGAGTGGGAGCAGGTAGCATTATCGGGGCAGGTTCAGTAGTGACAAAAGATGTGCCGCCGCGATCGCTCGTCGTCGGGGTTCCTGCAAAAATTTTTCGCCCAGTTTCCGAGGAAGAAGCCGCCGATTTAATCGAACATGCCCGGAAATACGAGCAGCTAGCGCTGGTTCACGCAGGCAAAGGAACAAATCTGGGATTCGTATTGCAAACAAATATGAAAAAAGAACTGGAAAATTGAGCCAATTCAGCGCAGAATAATGTTAAAGATGAGATTTGTTTATAAATCTTTAGGGGAGGATCTCGAACATGGATATTGATTGGCGCGTTCTAGTTGTTTTTTCTCCAGTTCTGCTAGCTGCTGGCTGGGCTGTTTTTAACATTGGGCAAGCGGCTCTCAAACAGTTTCAGGGCTTTTTTGACAAGCAGGCTTGAGCTTAACGCATCTGCCTTACGACGCTCTGTCGCAAGTAAAGCGATGGGTAACTCGCTCTGGAAGCCAAACTGGAAGCCAGAGCTTGTTGTGGAGTGGGCATCTTGCCTGCTTAATTGGACGGCAAGATATCCAATCTCACAAGAAGTTTAAAAAAGTTGCACGTTGCTTAGGTAAGTAGTTTAGGGAAGGGAGGTGATCCTGGCGATCGCCTCCCTCTTTTTTGAAGCTTCGCTTAGGCTGGCGATCGCCTCAATCCTAATCGCCAAAATTAGAATGGAGGAAGCCCTCCATAACAAATAGTTTCAATTAAAAATGCGTACTCCAACCTGGTTAGGCGCAACCCTCGCCGCAACGATAGGGTTCGCTGCAATCCTCAGCCCTACTGCTCAGGCAGTCCAACTTTCAGATGGCAGAGTTTATTTTGAGCGCCCCCCCAGCCTGGTCGATTCAGGGACGACTCGAAATCGCGTTTCTGCCTATAACCCCACCTACTACTTCACCTTGGAAGTGCCCCAGGATGCGGGTGAGCCTCTAGGACGAATAGAAATTGCTCAACAAGATGCCAGCAACTTTGTCCGCAGGGTTGAATTTGAGCCGGAAGATAGCCGCGCCTTCATTGGAACACGGGGCGATCGCGGCGAAGCCTTGACCTTGGGCAATGTAACAGCAGACGAGGGAAACCAAACAGTCTCCATTACCTTTGACCCGCCTGTGCCTCCTGGAACTGTAGTCACACTTGGCTTGAAGGTAGAAAGAAATCCTCGCAGTGAAGGCGTTTACCTATTTGGTGTAACGGCCTTTCCGTCAGGTGAGGCCGCTTATGGACAATTCCTGGGCTATGGACGGTTCAACTTCTACGAAGCCGGCGGCTCATTGCCGTTTTCATGGCGTTAATTCATCTAGGGAAACAGGGGAGGCAGGGCAAAGCTCTGCCTCCCTTGCTATAGAGCAATACCTCAGGCATCAATCGCCCCACCACAGGAACTTCCGGCTCCGGCAGTGCAACCAAAGCAGTGAGAACCCGTGACAATTTCGCGCTGGGCTAAAAGCTTGAGGTCAAAATCGCGAATGTGGGGTCGTTGTCCGGGCGGCTGGCACTCTAAATCCAGCATTTGGTTAAAGTCGCAGTCAAACAGCCTGCCATCCCAGGAAACCGAGAGAGTATTGCGGCACATCAAACCTGCAACAGTCGCGGGGTTGTAAGCATTCACTAGCACTTCCATATAGCGCTGCAAATTGCCGGACTGCTCCAGCCATTCCAGGAAACGGGAGATTGGCATATTGTTGAGGGCAATCAAGCGATCGAACCGAACGCCGTGATTTTTCTCTAGTCCAGCTTTCCACTCCTGTTCCATCTTTGCCTGGTTGCCTGTCAAAAATGCCCCCGCAGGGTTAGACATCAAAGTCAGCCGTCGCTGTGGATCGCCATTGCCATAACCGACTGCATTGAGCCGCCGCAATGCTTCGATTGATTTCTCAAACGTGCCGTCTCCTCGCTGAGCATCTGTGTTGAACTTGCGGTAGTGCGGCAACGAGCAAACAATTTCAACGCCTCGTTCAGCAAACCATTCTGGTAGGTCGTGCATTCGGGGCAGAAGTAGCACCGTGAGGTTACAGCGATCGATGACGTGCTTACCACGGGCAACACATTCCTCAACTAGATAGCGAAAGTGAGGATTTAGCTCCGGTGCGCCGCCCGTAAGGTCAACGGTGTGAGCCTCAGTTTGGTCAAGCGCCCGCAGGCAAGCGTCTACCGTGTCTCGATCCATGTTTTCCTGAACTCGGTCTGGCCCAGCATCAACGTGGCAGTGGCGACAGGTCATGTTGCACAGCTTGCCAACGTTGATCTGAAAAATTTCCAGCCGAGCCGGACGAAATGACCGAATTCCTTGGCTGGCTAGCGTTTTTGCAAAATCTCCATGATGCGGTGTGTGAGACAAATCAACGGCTGCTAACCGCTCGATTTGGTATTGGGGACTGGAGAGGGGCGATCGCCGCCGATACAGCGAAGTAGTCGGTTTAGCCCCCGCTTCTACGCCTTCCAACTCCTCTACTGATTCAGATTGCACCTCAACCATCAAAAACCGCTCCCACTTCAATTTCATCGAAATTCCCTGGAATTACGGTGACTAGCAAGCCCACCCTAGCCCCTAGTCCCCAGCCCCTAACCCTTACATCGCCGCCTGCTTCACATGGTCAAGCATCTGTAACCCATGAATTAGAGATGCGCCGCCCCGAATTGCCGTAGCAACATGCACCGCCTCGGTCATTTGCTCCAAATCTGACCCCTGCTGCAAGCATTCCTTGCTGTAGGCATCAATGCAGTAAGGACATTGCACCGTGTGAGCAACTGCTAAGGCAATCAGCGCTTTCTCTCTAACAGACAAAGCCCCATCTGCAAAAACGGCACCATAGTAGGCAAAAAACTTTTCTGCTAGCTCTGGACTGCCTTCGCCAATTTGACCAAAGTGGGGCAGATGCTCCGGTTTGTAATATTGCTCCATTGTTTTGTTCTAAGCCGCTCAGGGTATTGGATAAATCCTTCTTTAGTGTATAGTCCCCTTCCCCATTGCCCCGGACTTAGCTCCAACGCTTAAGCATTCTTTCTATTACTGTTGAGCCACCCAAACTGCGACGGCCGTTCCCTGATAATCTTGATGGTCGAGGCGCAAAACAATCAGCAGCACATCAGAAATGCTAATAATTTCCTGTTGAGAGTTTGACTTGTTGATTAGATTAGGTGGATTTGCCATTGTTGTTTCAAGACTTTCAGCCTTTGGTGGCGATCGCCACCACCCCTGCTTCGGTTAAGCGACTGCGCCCAATCTGTCAGGTGACCAATGCAGTCCTTTGGGTGCCAGATTCTCTGCAACATCTGGAAGCGGTACAGGTTTACAGCGGTTCCCTGAGCGCTCATTTAGAAACGTTGTGGTCAGAGCATCGCAGCTTTGTTTTTGGTTTAGCGACAGGGGCAGTTGTACGTCTGATTGCGCCGCTATTGCAGCACAAATCGACTGATCCGGCTGTGGTCGTGGTTGACGAAACGGGCAAATTTGTCATTAGCCTATGCAGTGGACATCAGGGTGGTGCCGATCGCCTCACCCAATTAATTGCCTTACAGATAGGTGCAACTCCTGTGTTGACTGGGGCGGCAAACGGCGCTGGGTTGCCTGGAATCGACGTATTAGGAATTCCCTGGGGCTGGCACCGGGGCGAGGGTGACTGGACGGGGGTAAGTGCAGCGATCGCCCGTCAGGAACCAATTCAAGTCATTCAGGAAGCTGGATCAACCCTGTGGCAGTCCCATTTGCCCGAACCTCATCCCTTCCAGTTTGGCTTCCCTGAACATACGGCTGAAGTCAAAGAAGACCTCCCCGCAGCCAAAGCCAGAGTGTGGATTAGTCCCATTCAACGCAAATTTTCCTCAGAATCCGACTTGCCCAAAGTGCAGTGGCATCCCCGCGTGCTGTGGGTGGGTATCGGCTGTGAACGAGGCACCTCTCGCCAATTGATCGAAACCGCGATTCAGCAAGTATTGCAAGCAAATCACCTGGCAGAAGGGGCGATCGCCGGAATTGCCACCATCGACCTGAAAGCCGATGAGGTAGGGTTAGTAGAACTTTGCCGCGATCGCCACTTCCCCCTCCGTTGCTTCACCGCCGAGCAACTTCGCACTGTCCAAGTCCCGACTCCTTCAGCCGTTGTTGAGGCAGAAGTGGGGACTCCGAGCGTAGCGGAAGCAGCGGCGGTTTTAGGGGCTAGCCCCTCTCTTTCCCCCTCTCTCCGCGTCTCCAAGCAAATTGTTCGCGCTGAAAACCAACCTGGAGCGGTGACGGTGGCGATCGCCCAGTCCGAGCAGGAATATATTGGGCGAACGGGAAAGCTCTGGCTAGTCGGTACAGGTCCAGGTCAGCTTGACCAAATCACTCCAGCGGCGCAAATGGCGATCGCTCAAGCAGACGTGGTGATTGGCTACACGCTCTATGTGGAGTTGGTGTCGTCTTTGCTGCGACCAGGACAAATTATCGAAGCACTGCCGATTACGCAAGAGCGACAGCGGGCTAAGCGGGCGATCGCTTTAGCAGACTGGGGGTTGACGGTTGCAGTGATTTCGTCGGGCGACTGCGGCATCTATGGCATGGCAGGACTGGTGCTAGAGGAATTGCGATCGCTCTCTTGGGACGGCAAAACACCCGCCGTACAAGTTTTTCCAGGAATTACAGCCCTACAAGCAGCAGCTTCGCGAGTCGGCGCACCGCTCATGCATGACTTTTGTGCAATCAGTCTCAGTGATCTACTCACCCCCTGGGAAGTGATTGAACAGCGTTTGACGGCTGCGGCTCAGGCAGACTTTGTTACAGCACTTTACAATCCGCGATCGCAAACTCGTACAGAGCAAATTGCGATCGCTCAACAAATCTTTTTAAAACATCGAGACCCCGATACTCCCGTCGCCCTTATCCGTTCCGCGTACCGACAAGACGAACACATCACATTAACAACGCTCGCCCACTTCCTGGAAGCCTCCATCGATATGCTAACCACTGTTCTCATTGGCAATCAAAGCAGCCGCGTCTACGCCGACTGGATGATTACCCCACGGGGTTACTTGGGGTTTTCGCAGACAGAGATCTAACTGAGTGTAGATGTAGGAACGGGTCAAATTTGAGCCAATGGTCTAAGACCTATTTGTGCCTGTTGAAATGCAGATTCATTGCAGTTCACCAACTCAAATGGCTCTTACACTATCACTTCTGAAATTAACGAGGAGTTTATATGCGTTTGACTCGTTTTAACTTATCTGCATTGCGTCCAGTTCGTTTTCTGGTAATCGCTTTTGCTTGTGTTTTGATGATGTTTTCCTATGCTTATCCTGCCCACAGTAAGCCTTTAACATTAGATAGCTCAAGCCGTCCTGACCAGGGCGAAGAGCCACTAAATGAAATTTACGGAGATTCAGAAGATGCCCTACGGGGAGGTGTGCTTTCCGGAGAAGCAACTCGTGAGAAAGCAAACGAGGGAATCAACGAAGTTCAGGGTTCAGCGAATCAGGAAAATATGTACACCCCTGAAAATGCGAACGCTGACACGGTAGAAGATAAACTCAAGCGGGGCTTAGAGAAGCTGACCAACCGCGACTAAGTAGATATTAACTAGTTCTACACAATCAGGCACCTAATTCAGCTAAGCAGGGTCGTACAAGCATTAAGCCCATTTACTGGTTATTTCTGCCCTAGCACATTAACCAGTAAGTCTATTTAGCTTAAGCATGGTGCGATCGCTGCTTTAACGAAATTAGTCTTACCAGTTTCCTCACATTAGACTACGTCTACTCTTACTAAACAAGGGGCTTTAGTCCCCTTGTTTTATTTTCTGTTTAAGAAATTGCATATATTGCCACCTATATAAATAGCAGCTAACAATATTTCTCCAAAAAGAACTGTAGATGGAAGGGCACCCCACTCGGCGGGGGTGCCCTTCCACCTACAGTTCTAGTTTTTGGAATTGGTATAACAGAGCATACAAATTATTGTCAGAGTCTCTCTAGAGTCAGAGAAAATTAAACCAAAAACAAGATATGAATGTGACCTTTGCTAGAGGGAACAGCCGCTCTTATATTCGTAACCTTTATCAGGTAACCAGAAAAGTTGTTCTTCCTGCACTGAAAAAGTAGCAGGAAAACTGTAAAGCAGCTTCATCTGTCAAAAAGGCTACTAGCTAACGGTTAGTGGCTTAATTGTCAGTTGAAGTAATTGACTAAAGCAATAGACATTCTGAGTCGAGCAAGCGATCGCTTCTTTATCTCATGAAAACCTTGTAAAAAGAAGCATTATGCCCTTTGTTTGATCCACTCAGCGTGTCGTTAGCGCGATAAGGAGCATTTCGTGAATAGACTATTTTCAATTTTCAAAAAGTTAAGGTTGCGGCAGATTGTATCCGTTCTCATTGTGGGAGCAGCGTTATTTTTGACTACCGCCTGCAACACTGGCAATATGCAAGGTGCGCGTCCCCAAAATCCTCCAGTTCAACTAGGCGGAAACAACAACCCTCATAAGGGTGGCGGAGACGGCTATACAAACTATCGCATGAGTAACGATCCCGCAGTTAATCAGAAAAACAGACAGGGCGATCGCGCCAGCTTGCCTTTTAGCTTTGATCAGCTTCTAGCAAGCAACGGCGTTGGAAGCAACGCTTCTGACTTGCTGTACCCCGGTGCAGGTGCAACAGAAACTAAGAATTCTGATATTGGGCCAGTAGATTCAGACATTTTGAAAAGAGACGCTCAGCAGGTTCCCGCTCGTCGTCAGCTCAGCATCGATCGCAGTGATCCAAACGCAAAGATTTTGGAAAGAACGGAAGAAGCATTTAAGGATGCTTCTGAGTTTCTAACTGACATGGGTGAATCTGCAACTGAACAGCCTGAAATGCAGCGCAACCCTGCTTTTAATCGATAAATCCGACCAATAAGCTGATCGATAAGCCCGAATTTACAAGTTCGATGACTATCAATTCAAACAATTCAAATTGAAGTTCGAATTGCTTGAATCGAAATTCAAATCCCCAAACCCAATATGAACGGAGCAATTTTCATGAATAAAGCATTTTCTTGGCTAAAGCGTAACCAATTGGTGCGAGCTTTAGTCGTAGTCTTAGCAGGTGTTTCTATGCTGTTAAGCACAGCTTGCAGCAGTGGCCCCAACATACCCAAGGTATCTGGTGAAGGTTCCTACACCGGCAATGCTCCTCAAATGGAGATTTACAAACGAGTTCAGCCCAATGAAGGCGGCATGAACGAGTACAGCAACGTTGATCCCCGTGCTAACACCACCCGAGCTGATGCAAAAGCTAAAGGTCTGGTCGATAATGCAGAGCGCAATATTCAGCGCGGATTTGATGACGTTAGAGAAGCTCCTGAGGTGCTGGGTGGCTACGTCAAAGAGGGAGGCCGTAACCTTGGCGAACAGGCTAGACAAACGACCAATGAGCTTCAACAAGGTGCTAGAGAAGGCAGCCGCAACTTGCGTCGCAATGCTGCTGAAGCCCGTGAAGGCGCAGGCAATGTTGTTCAAGATGCAAAAGGTAGAACCAATGAAGCTGTTAGAGGTACGCAGCGTGCATTGGATGATGCTTCTAACAAGCTTGACAGTCGTGCATAGATAGCAACTTAGGTTGCGATCGCGGGCATTGTTTCTGCCTGTAGACTTAAGCGTAGGGACATTGTCCCTGCGCTTACTTTAATTTGTCGGAGGAGCCTAAAATGATCAGCCCTTTTTTGCTCAGCCGCGTATTGCTGCAATTTGGAGATGACTCCAGCAACTTGCTGGGGCAGATGTCAGCCGTTGCCTTCACACCCGATGGTAGTCTTTGGGTCGGTTCTGATGAACTGACAACGATTGAGCGTTTGTTTCCCATTGATCACCATGTGTTTAGTAAGCATCAGTCAGTGGCGATCAGTAATTTTGTTGACCTATTTGACCAGGATAGTGAGATCGATATTGAAGGCTTAGACTATAGTGAACCCTACCTTTGGTTCACAGGTTCCCACAGCACCAAGCGCAAGAAAGCGAAAGGAAAAAATCTTGAAAAAGATATCCGCAAACTATCAAAAGTTAAAACTGAACTAAACCGTTATTTGATTGCTCGCATTCCGTTTTCCGAAGGAGAGCTACACAAATCTTGTCCCCACCCAACTAATTCTAAGAAAACTTATACAGCTGCCTGTCTTCAAAAAACAGATGATGGCAATATCCTAACTGAAGCGTTGAAAGAAGACAGCCATTTAGGACCATTCTTCTCACCCTGTATCCCTTCAAAAGAAAACGGGTTTGACATTGAAGGATTAGCAGTTCATGGACACAAAATCTTTTTAGGATTAAGAGGCCCCGTTCTGCAACAATGGGCAATCATCTTAGAAATAGAAGTTGAGGAAACAGAACCAGGAATCCTTACTTTGAAAAAAATTGGTAAAGATAAGCAGCTTTATAAGAAACACTTTATCAATCTCAAGGGTTTAGGCATTCGAGAGCTGTGCTTTCAGGGCAGAGATTTACTAATCTTGGCAGGCCCAACAATGAGCATTGAAGGAGCGATGCGAGTCTATCGCCTCAAACATGCATTGAACCATTCCAGCGATAGCCTATCAAGCTTGGACACAGGAGAGCTAGAGATAGAGTTTGATCTTCCTTTTACCCTGGAAACCGATCATGCTGAGGGTCTGTCACTTCTCCCCTGTTTTAGTCAGTCTAACGGGCTGTTAATTGTTTATGACTCACCTGACCCTAGGAGAAAAGCTACTTCGGATTCTATCTTTGTTGATATTTTTAGGCTGAAGAAACAGTAGCTGCGCAGGTTAATAGAGTTAATTAGGGACAATCTCGATTCTCTTCTTCTCCATTCGGCATAACGGTGTGACACAGAATGGCTTGCCTGAGGGAATTCTTGCTAACATCTGCACCGCGCAGGTTAGCGTAATTTAGATTAGTACCGTTGAGGTTAATGTTATCCATATTTGCATTGATCAAAACAGTGCGAGTCAGATTTGCATTACTTAAATCCGCATCAGTCAAGCTAGCTTCTTCTAGAATAGAAGCCCTCATATCAATATTCGTTAGGATTGCTCGCTCTAGTTCTGCACCCTTCAGGTTTGAGTACCTCAAATTTGCATCTCTTAGAGAAATTTGGTTCAGAATTGCTCGAATCAAGATGGTGTTATTGAGATCTGCCCTATCTGCTTGTGCATTTTCCAGGAAAGCACTTTCCATTCGAGCAGCCTCAAGACTAGCATCTGTTAAATTTGCCTGTTGCAAATTTGCGCCTCTTAAATTTGCGCCTCTCAGGTTTGCTTCTGACAGGTTAGTTGCTTTTAATACGGCCGCTGAGAGATTAGCTCGTATCAGCGCTGCACGACTCAAGTTAGCCCTACTCAAATTTGTTTCGGAAAGGTCCGCTCGTTGCAGATTTGCTTCTTCTAAACTTGCTCTAGCTAAAACAGAATCCTGCAGATTTGCCTCAGTTAAATTAGCTCTATCTAAATCGATATTAGGTAAGTTGACTGCAATTAATTCAACTCTGCTGAAGTCCATGCCTTCCAAGTCAATTAAGGCTTGATTACGAGCAATTAAATTGGCTTCAGCCAAAAACTGTAGAAGTCGTCCTTTGCTTTGACCACTAAGCTGATGCAAGGTTGCGATCGCTCTAGCTCTAGCTAAGTTTTGAGCGTTCTTTGCGGTTACTGCGTTCTGCTCTGCTGATGTAAATAAATTTGTAATTTGGTCAAAATACGCAGCTAAAACTGATTGTTCTCGTCTGAGATTAACCTGGTGATTGGCGTAGGATATAGTGCCAATCAGAAGTAGAAAAAGGAGCAATAATTGCACAAATCGATTTCTGTCATACTTCAAATCTAATTTGCGCCAAATTTCCATAAACCAATTTCGAGCTTTCATTGAGGTTTGAAGGGCTGGCTTAAGTGCCTGCAAAGGTTGTAACAATTCGATTGGTCAGGATAGGATATAGCTCAAATAAGATCATGCCTAACACAAATAAATTGAATAAATGGAACCATGAAAAGTGCTTGCCTGCTAATTGAATCTGAGGACGTTCTGAGGCGTTAGCATTAATGGCTGCAGTGAGGCAAAACATTAAAGGTAAGAAAAGTGCCAGGGTAAATCGATTGCCGCTAGCAATGGGAATATACCAAGCATAGAGCAATGTGTAAGCAGTGAAGTAGCTAAAGTAAAAGAAGAGAAGAAATACTTGGCTTTTAGTGATTTTTAGGCTGCGGAGATTTGCCAGAGTGGTAAGTAGGGCGATCGCCAAATAAATGACTAAATACTTAAAGTATCCGTAGGAATCCTTAGCAACTACTATAACTTTATTCAAACCGTCAAAAAGCCGTTCAAAAATGTCTGAAGCGGTATGTTCCTGTAAATACTTCTCTAGACTAGGAATTTGCTCAGGCGGCATTTCGGGCCAGCCTTTTCCATCTCCATAAGCTCTGGTTCCCTGCTTTGCCTCATTCCAAGAATCGTACCAAATATAAAAAGTCGAATTGACGTTATAAAAGTAATGTCCAAAAACTCTTTGGCTGGTGCTGATATAAGGATAAATAGTCAGTAAAAAACAAAAAATTACTAAGGCAAGACTGAGAATACGTAGCAGGAAATTATTTTTGACCTCATTAAAGCTAAAAGTTTTATTTCTTAAATTGCTATAAAACAAATAAATAGATTGCGCTAGAAAAGCCAATACAAATAATGCCAGTCCGGGTAGAATTGAAGCTTTGGTAAGGTGGGTAATGCCCATTAAAACTCCGGTTGCTATTCCCAATTTCCAGCTTGGTTTCTTTAGCATCCAAGCCATAAGTAGGAATCCGCAAAAGCTAAGAAAATAAAACAAAATTTCAGCTTGAAAGTAGGCTGCTCTAAACAGAAATACTGTGAAAGCGGTGATCAACAGCAAATTTATTGCTTGTAAGCGTGAAAAAAATCTCTGAAAGATCAGAAAAAGGCACGGCAGAATTGCAACAGACAGGGCAATATTGAAATATTTACCACGGGTAAAAGCTTCGTTTTCTGTGAGGTTGGGGTCGTAAACAAGTGACTGCAAAAAAGGGTAGACTGGCATTCGATTGCGTCCACCTACAAAGTTATAGTTGGTTTCATATAGACTTCGGGTATAGCTTAAATAAGCCTCCTGATCGACACGCGTAATGTCTAAATTGATTCGCTTTGAATGCTCTACTGCACTGTAGATATAGAATACTAGAAGCAATAGCGTCAGACCCACAATGCAAATTCTTTTGAGTGAGTCGATGGGCTGTGATTTCATCTTAGTTTGCTTAAATTGATGCCTGACTGTGTTGCTGCTAATAAAAGACAATCGCCGCCATTAAAGAAGCTAACGAAATAAATTGTATTTAAGAATGCAATAGATTGCCCGAAAGCCGTCCCGCCAACCAATTTTCTTACCGTCTTTATACATCCGACCATAGTAAGAAATTCCCACTTCGTAAATTCGGCATCCTTTTTTGGCAATTTTTGCTGTAATCTCAGGCTCAAATCCAAACCGATCTTCTTCAATTTTCACAGATTGAATGATTTCACGGCGAAAAGCCTTGTAACACGTTTCCATATCGGTCAGGTTGATATTGGTAAACATGTTGGACAGCGTGGTCAAAAATTTGTTGCCGACCATATGCCAATAGTAGAGAACCCGGTGAGGTCCGCCTCCAGCAAAACGAGAGCCATACACCACATCTGCTTTATCTTCCAGAATAGGATTGATCAGCAGAGGATATTCTTGAGGATCGTACTCTAAGTCTGCATCTTGAATGATAACGATATCCCCTGTTGCCACGCTAAATCCGCTGCGTAATGCAGCCCCTTTGCCAAAGTTTGCTGGGTGGTAGATAACTTTATTGACCTGGGATTCAATTTCAGAAATCAATAGTTCTCTCGTGCCATCAGTTGAATAATCATCAACGATAATGATTTCGCAGTTTTGTATGGGAGATGCTTTGACTGCTTTAACAACCGTTTGAATTGTTTTTACTTCGTTAAAGCAAGGAATAACAACACTGAGTTTCATGGATTTGAACAGAGCTTGCTGATGGTTTTAATGGATTTTGATGGCATCAAATAGAATTTATTTGGAACTATTTTTCGAGAAAAATGTTTGATGATTTGGTCACTTTTTGAATTGTGCCAGCGCTTAGAAAATATACTCCCAAACGGTCAGATTATCAATTGCTGAAGTTCAAAGCTCTGGCTACATCCGGGCGTGAAGCAGGTAACATATCGTAGGGGTAGGATGCTGTTAGCTACTCCTGAGTCCTTTTCCGGTAGCTTCACGGTTGGAAGGCTGAGGATAAGGACATTTCGTTCCTGAATTAGGTGCCCTCTCCTCATTTCCTCTCAATGGAGTTTTAGATCGTGACTAAGAAAAGAAAGTCTACCCTGCTGCTGTTGTCGGGAGCAGCGATCGCCCTAGTTGCAGGAGGAATTGGTGCCTACTGGCTATTAGCTCGTCGCTTACCTGCGGGAGGGCTACCCGTGGGCATGGATGTGTTGCCACAAACCGCCTTAATGACGCTTTCCTTTTCCACCGATGAATCGCAGTGGCGCACCCTGCGACAGTTTGGCACGGACGAAACTCAGACTTCGCTCAACCAAACTCTGGCAGACCTGCGCGATCGCCTGCTAACCGCTAACGGCTATGACTATGAGCGCGACATCCAACCCTGGGTAGGAGACGAAATCACCGTCGCATTTTTGTCAGCGCAAAGTCCAGTCGTTGAGGGGGAGGAGTCGGAGGAATCGGAGGAATCGGAACCACCAATTCTACAGCCCCAGGAAGATCCTCAAACTGCTGTGATGATTCTACCGATCGAAGATCCGGCGCGGGCTCAGCAAATTCTCACGGAACCCAAATCTGAACAAGGCGCAACCCTGAGTGAACGCGACTATCAGGGCGTGCAAGTTCGGGAGTTTGAGAGCGCAGGTGAAACCTATTCTGCTGCTGTGTTAGACAATCGGCTACTGGTGATTACCACAGCAGGTGACGCAATCGAGCAGGTGATCGACACCTCAAAGGGAGGAGCCTCTGTCGCTCAGACTCCTGGATTTAACCAGGCGTTGCGGCAGATTGTAGCCCCGCAGCCGTTTGCACGGATTTATGTGAATGCACCCGCTGCCAGGGCGATCGCCTCTGCGGGTTCACCGCAGGCATTGCCACCTCAAAACCTGACTCCGCTACAAAACAACCGAGGTATTGCCGCAACCGTCACCCTTGAGTCAGAGGGACTGCGCTTTCAGGGAATTGCCTGGTTAGATCCGGACAGTGAGACGGTCTACGAGGTGAAAAATGGAGACGACAAGTTACCGGACTTGCTCCCAGCAGAAACGCTGCTGATGGCATCAGGTGGAAATTTGCAGCGGTTTTGGCAAGACTACAGCCAGCGGGCTGAGATGAATCCAATTAGCCCCCTCAGTCCAGAAAATCTGCGGACAGGGTTAAACAATCTGACCGGGTTAGATCTGGAAGAAGACTTAATTTCCTGGATGGGGGGAGAATTTTCTCTGTCCGTGATAGAAATACCAAATAGCACAGAACCGCCCGCTGAGCCCGGAACCGTGGGCACCAGAGCAGGGGTGCTAATCATGGTGAAAGCGAGCGATCGCGCTGCTGCCGATGCAACGCTAGCCGAACTTGACGAAGTAGTAGGCGATCGCTATCGTTTTCAAGTCCAGGAAACAGACATTGAGGGACAGCCCGTGGTGCAGTGGACTTCTCCCCTGAGCGGACTGACCATTACCCGTGGTTGGCTCGAAGGAGATGTAGCATTTCTGGCATTTGGGGCAAACTTGGCTCAGACCATCTTGCCGCAGCCAGACGCTTCCCTGGTGGCGAGCCAACCTTTTGAGCAATCGGTTGACCTGGAGTTTGATCCCAACAACGGACACTTTTTTGTGAATGTCAATCGCCTGCTCAGCGAAGATAGCCCTGTTCCCGTCCCCAATTTGCCCCCAGCCAACGAAGCGTTTATTCAAGCAATTCGGGCGATCGGCGTGACTGCTGCAATTCAAGATCGACACAGCACCCGCTATGATGTCCGTGTTCTCCTGGACAAGACAGACCGCCCAAGTGAATTGCCCGCCCCATCTGTTCCGCCAGCTTCCCCCAGTCCCGAAAGCCCTTAAACAATTCAAACCCCTTAACCCCATACCCCATACTCTCCTGGCATGAGCAGCCCCACTGCAACTCTATTAATTTCCTGTCCTGATCAAAAAGGACTGGTGGCAAAAATTGCGAACTTCATCTATTCCAACGGTGGCAATATCATTCATGCTGACCAGCACACCGATTTTGCAGCGGGGCTGTTTCTGACGCGGATCGAGTGGCAGTTAGAAGGGTTTAATTTGCCGCGTGACCTGATCGGTCCAGCATTTAACGCGATCGCCCAACCGTTACAAGCAAACTGGCAACTTCAGTTTTCCGATGCCGTTCCCCGCATTGCGATTTGGGTCAGCCGCCAAGATCATTGCCTGTATGACCTGATTTGGCGACAGCGATCAGGAGAACTGACAGCTGAAATTCCGCTGGTGATGAGCAACCACCCACAGATGGAGGCGATCGCCCAGCAATTTGATATCGACTATTACCACATTCCAATTACCAAAGAAACCAAAATCGAGCAGGAAGCCCGCCAGCTAGAACTATTGCACCAATATCGAATTGACCTCGTCGTGCTGGCAAAATATATGCAAATTCTTAGCCCAGACTTCATTGCTCAATTTCCCAAAGTGATCAACATTCACCATTCCTTTTTACCTGCCTTTGCTGGAGCAAATCCTTATCAAAGAGCTTACGAACGCGGAGTCAAAATTATCGGAGCCACTGCCCACTACGTCACCCAAGATTTAGACGAAGGTCCAATTATTGAGCAAGATGTTGTCCAAGTCAGCCACCGTGACGAAGTCACCGACCTGATTCGCAAAGGCAAAGACTTGGAACGAATCGTCCTCGCCAGAGCCGTCCGACTCCACCTGCAAAACCGCGTCCTCGTCTACGGCAACCGCACTGTCGTCTTCGCCTAATCCCCAACCCTTAATCCCCGATCCCTTTCATGCCAACTAAACCCACCCGCGTCTGCATTATCCTCGGAACTCGCCCGGAAGCGATCAAGCTTGCCCCGGTAATTCAGCAGTTTCGGCGATCGCCTGCCTTTGACACTCAGGTCGTCCTCACCGGACAGCACAAAGAAATGGTGCAGCAGGTGATGCAGTTGTTTGACCTGACTGCCGATCACGATCTAGACATCATGCAGCATCAGCAAACGCTTACCGATATCACCTGTCGCAGTTTGCGCGGACTGGAAACTTTGTTTCAGCAGATTCAGCCCCAAATCGTGTTAGTCCAAGGCGATACCACGACAGCGTTTGCAGCGGCGATCGCCGCCTTCTACCAAAAAATTCCAGTAGGGCACGTCGAAGCTGGGCTACGTACCGATGATCTATACAACCCATACCCAGAGGAAGCAAACCGTCGCCTGATTTCCCAGGTAACTCAGCTTCACTTTGCGCCGACTACGCTCTCCGTCGAACATCTAAAGCGATCTGGCGTGGTTGGCGACATTCACCACACGGGCAACACCGTGATCGATGCGCTGCTGTCAATGGCAGAACGGCAGCCTGCCTGCCCCATTCCTAATCTGGACTGGAGCCAATATCGCACCCTGCTTGCAACCGTACATCGGCGCGAAAACTGGGGCGAACCGCTCAAGGATATTGCCCAAAGCTTCTTGCAGATTCTCGACAAGTTTCCCGATACGGCTTTGCTATTGCCTTTGCATCGCAATCCAACCGTGCGAGAGCCGCTACAGGCGATGCTGGGCAGTCACCCCAGAGTATTTCTGACTGAGCCGCTTGATTATGCCGAATTGGTGGGAGCGATTCAGCGCTGCTATCTGCTGCTCACTGACTCTGGTGGATTACAAGAAGAAGCCCCCAGCCTGGGTAAGCCCGTACTGGTGCTACGGGAAACGACCGAACGACCAGAGGCGATCGCCGCTGGCACTGCCCAACTTGTCGGCACCGATCCCCAGCAAGTCGTCACTACTGCTATGAAACTGCTCAGCGATTCCGATGCCTACCAAACGATGGCAACCGCTGTAAACCCCTTCGGAGACGGTCACGCAGCAGAGCGAATTTTAGACATTGTAGAAAACTACTTTGACTAAGCAAATAAAAAAGCCTGCACGAACAGGCTTTGACTAATAAGAATTAGAAACAGAAGTAGGGCAATTAGCCAGCTTAGGTACTTAAAGTCAGCTAACTGCCCATAACTGATTATTCCGCTTCTGCCAGCTTTACTTTGGTTGCCAAACCAATTGCTTGTAAAAACCGGATCGTCATCCAGGTCATGTCAATTTCCCACCACTTCAAGCCATGACGGGCAGAGTATTGAAAAGCGTGGTGGTTGTTGTGCCAGCCTTCACCGTAGGTGAGTAGAGCGACCCACCAGCAGTTGGTAGAGCGATCGCCCGACTCATAGGTGCGATAGCCAAACTTATGAGTTGCACTATTTACAAACCAGGTGCAGTGATAGACCACAACCAGCCGCAAGAAGACTCCCCAAACGACAAAAGGCCAGCCTCCAATCAAGTAAAGAATCGCACCAAAAACGATCTGAATCGGCAGAAAATACTTATCTAAAAACTGGTAAACCGGATCATCAGCGATATCTTTTGTATATCGAGCAACTTCTTGTTTTGCGGGTATTTCATGCAGCATCCAGCTCATGTGGCTCCACCAAAACCCCTTACTAGAATTGTGGTGATCCAATTCCTGGTCAGAGTGAATGTGGTGGTGGCGATGCAGCCCAATCCATTCAATTGGGCCACCTTCAAGCGATAAGCTACCAAAAAAAACCAGCAAATACTCTAGCCATTTAGGAGTCTGGAAGCTGCGGTGTGTCACCAAGCGGTGCCATCCCAGCGTGATTCCTAAACCGCCGGTAACCCAGTGTAAAAACACTGCAAGACCGACCGCAGACCAGCTAAAGTTGCTGGGAAGGAAGGCAAACAGCGCTCCAAAGTGAATCACTGCCATAAAAAAGACAACGGGCCAGGTAATACGAGGTTCGGTTGATGTTGCAATAGTCATGCAGTAATCTCAGTATGAATTTTGCAGCCCAATCTGCGCGACAATAATTTCCGTGAGCCTTGGGAAAGCAAGTGCTAACAGTAATGCCAGCATTGCTTCAGGTGGAACACGGACATCTTCTCCCAAGATTGGGGGGACAAGACATTGAACCTCCGGCAGAAATCAGATGGCAGGCTTAGAAAATCCCTGAATTCAACCCATTTTTGCGAGGAGGTTAACCATGAACAGCGTTGAACAGCTGCGACGAGCAGAACAGGCACTATTCCAGATTTTTTCTGGAATTGACGCTCAGGTCAAGAAAAACCTGAAGCGAGTGCTAACTGCCCTGCGTCATCATCGGGTTGGAGTCCATCACTTTGCCGGAGTGACGGGCTATGGACACGACGACCTGGGGCGGCAAATCCTGGATCAGGTGTTTGCCGAAGTCATGGGTGCTGAAGCTGCTGCTGTGAGAGTGCAGTTTGTTTCAGGCACTCATGCGATCGCCTCTGCCCTTTATGGAGTTCTCCGTCCCGGAGACGAGATGCTAGCCGTAGCAGGTGCCCCCTATGACACTTTAGAAGAAGTCATTGGGTTAAGGGGGCAAGGTCAAGGTTCTCTAAAGGAATTTGGCATCTCTTACCGTCAATTAGAGCTAACAGCGGAGGGAACGCTCAACTGGCAGGAGTTAGAACATGCGGTACAGGAAAATACCCGTCTGGTATTAATTCAACGCTCGTGCGGCTATTCCTGGCGGCAGAGTTTAGCGATCGCCGACATCGAAAAAATCGTTCACCTGGTCAAGCAGCAAAATCCAAACACGGTCTGCTTTGTCGATAACTGCTACGGCGAATTTATCGAAGACCGAGAGCCACCAGCAGTCGGGGCAGACCTGATCGCCGGATCGCTGATTAAAAATCCAGGCGGCACAATCGTGACCGCAGGAGGCTACGTCGCAGGACGGGCAGACTTGGTAGAAGCTGCCACTTGTCGGCTCACGGCTCCTGGCATCGGCAGCGCCGGGGGAGCCACCTTTGACCAAAATCGACTGCTGTTTCAGGGGCTATTTCTAGCACCGCAAATGGTAGGGGAGGCAATGAAGGGCAATCATCTAACCGCCTACGTGTTTGAGCAGTTGGGCTATCCGGTGAATCCCCTGCCCTTTGCACCACGTCGTGATGTGATTCAAGCAGTGCAGTTGGGTTCTCCAGAGAAGTTGATTGCTTTTTGTGCGGCAATCCAGCAGCATTCCCCTATCGGTTCCTATCTCAGCCCTGTTCCTGCCGAAATGCCCGGTTACGAGAGCCAGTTAGTGATGGCAGGTGGTACCTTCATTGACGGCAGCACGTCTGAATTCTCGGCAGATGGACCGTTGCGGGAACCTTACACGGTCTTTAGTCAGGGCGGAACGCACTGGACGCACGTGGCGATCGCTCTAGAAGCTGCGATCGAAGCGGTTGGAGTTGCTTAAGACTCTCGGTCAAACAAAGCTTTGATTGCTTGTAAATTCCTCGTCCAGTGAGCAACTACGGTGTAAACCCTAATTACATCCAGGGCTAGCAAATTAAACTGAAGAATCTAGGCTCCTCTAGCTTGAGGCTGTCCTCAGGTAGTTACACCGTTTCTACAAAAACAAGCTACAGATGGAAGGGCACCCCGCGAAGCGGGGTGCCCTTCCATCTGTAGCTCTAAATTTTGGAAGTGGTATTACTTGTAATATGTGAGCAGGTTGTCACGGGTAAGTAATTTCAAGTGGGAATATGATATGGCAGATAAAAATGAAGATAACGTCGAGCAGTTTCTTTATCCCCGGGCGCGTTTTCGGGGAGAATTTTCTCCTGAGCATCTAGCATTCGATGCTAATTTGCAAGAATTTGCCCAACGGGTGGCTCTTATTTGTGGCTTAGAAACGGGAGGAAAGGTGCCGCCAGAAGATGCATACAATCAAATCAAGCAGCTTTGGCAAGAACTAAAAAAATCTAAAGGCAGTCTGTTAGATGAGCCAAAGCCACCCAAACCCGAGTTGCCGCCAGAGGAATAAAGCATTTTTTGATTGGTTTACCTTTAAGCAAGAATGATGAGCGATCGCCTACTCAACTCAGGGTCCATTGCCCTGAACTACGTACTTAACGGTAGTTAAGGTTTCTAAGCTAATTAATCCTCGGCGATGTCCCTTCTGGTTAGACACTCCTAGTGAGATCGGGTTGCCGGGCTTTGGATTGCGCCTAAATCGCGGTGAAGCATTGATGTAAGTCATGGCGCTGTTGATACCCAAAGCAAACTGGCGGCTCTCTTGGTAAGACTCAGTAGCTAGGCAGTCAGCATGACCACTACTGTGCTGATTGATCCAGGCGATCGCCGTCTCCAGACCATCCACCACCTTAAAGGCGATCGTTCTATTCAAATAAGCTCGTCCCCACTCGGCGGGTTCCACCAGAGCTAGTTCTGGGAAATGGGCAGCCAGTTCTGCGTCACCCTTGATTTTGAAACCCTTTTCTTTCAGGCTATGCCAGAGCGTGGTTAGAGATGAGGCTTTATGTCCCCGATGAATTAGCACCTTCTCGATCGCATTCACCGGGTCGGGGTCACTTTGATGGCTGTCTAGAATCATCCAACGGGCCATATCTATGCCGCCTGAAGGCGACCAGTAGAGACAGCAATTGCCGATTGCAGTTTTTAGGACAGGAGCCGTTGCCTGCCGAATCACCTGCTGCACCAGGCTAGACCGACCGTAGGGAATAACCAAATTGATGTACTGATCTTGCGTCACCAATTCCCGAAGGGGATCGCCCTGATCAGCAGGAAGTAGCTTCAAAGCGTCTCGCGGCAAACCCGCATCTTCGATCGCATCTTGTAAAATCTCAGCAATCACCTGATTGGAGTGGCTTGCCTCACTGCCACCCTTGAGAATCAGACTGTTTCCCGTGCGAATACATAGACCCGCGGCGATCGCCGCCAATTCTGGAAAAGCCTCATAGATCAGTGCAATCACTCCCAAAGGCATAAGCTGACAGTAAGTTTGGCACTGATCGACCTGAAAAGGTGTGTTTAGCACCTGCTGGATTGGGTCAGATAGCTCTCCCAACCGCTGCAAAATCTGTACTGCCGTCTGAAGCCGCTCTGGAGTCAGCTTTAACCAATCCAAAATGAGTTCTGGCACAGCCATTTCCCGGCTGGCTTCTAGGTCTAGAGTGTTTGCCTCTAGAATGTCGTCCTGTCGCTCATTAAAAGCCTTTGCCATTCCCTGAAGGGCACGGCTACGGTCTGCTCCCCTCTTCGTCGCTAAGACCAGAGAAGACTGGTAAGCGGAAAGAGCGGTCGTCACTACGTCAGATGAAGAATTCAAGGAATTCACTACCATCAACTAACGCCTGCAAGCTATCCAAAGCATAAATACAAGCAGCACAGAGAGAAAAAGGGCTGCAATGACTCGAAACGTGATGCTTGTACTGAGGGGTGACTGCAAGGTGGTGATCAGCAGAAGGAAAACCAATCCAAAAATGATCGCCAGAGTCAGCGATAAATAGCCTCTGCCCAAACTGGAGTGTGCCATGCTCCACTGGTGTCCAGACCAACGCCAAGCTCGTTTATAGGGGTAATTGGTGGAAAGCTGCTCAATTACATAGCCACCTTCCTGTACTACAAATATTTGCTGACAGCGATTGCAGCCAAACGCCTCAGTTAGGGTGATCGGGGTAAGCCGACCACGGCGGCGGCAGGGGCAAGGATAGTCAGAGTTCAGGTCAATCTTGTGATTCTTCTGAGATTGCACAAGCAGCGGCGGCGCGAGGTGTTTTTAGAATTAGGAATACTAAAGCGATCGATTGCCAGGAGTAGCTAATTACCTATCCTTGACGGCTGGGACAGAAACCTATCGGGCACTTGAAGTTGACCTCATCAGAGATAATAACTGCTGATTGGGTTCAGTCAGTTCGATTCTAACACTCCTGAATTTAGCTCAAAACCCATCTGACTTTGCAGTAGGCACAATCTTTCGATACGAGTAAGTCCTTCTTCACAAACTAAGTTTGGAAGCAGCTTACAGACTCGAAAGTTCTTTGAAGCGGGTAACGCGATTCGAACGCGCGACATTCACCTTGGCAAGGTGACGCTCTACCACTGAGCTATACCCGCAAAATTAGACTTTATGTATAGTCCCAGAATCCAAGCAGTTTGTCAAGCAACTTAGGGAGTAGAAGCTAGGGGGCTAGGGGTTGAGGCAATTAGAAGAGATGAGAAAGGATAAACAAAAATGCTTTTCTTGCCCTAGCCCCCAACTCCTAGCCCATTCCTATTACCCTTGCTCTGCTGTTTCAGGGGCGATCGCACTCTTCAGCGAAGCAGGTAGAGTTTGAGGATTGGCGCTACCCGAAAGCCCATTGCCATAGAGGTCAGGGTTTACAGTTTTTACCTGATGCATGAGACTGGCCATCTCGATCGCATTCATGGCATAATCCCAACCCTTGTTGCTCTTGATTCCAGCGCGCTCTAGCGCTTGCTGCATCGTGTCAGCAGTCAAGATGCCAAAAATCACCGGAACCCCCGTCTGGAAACCAGCCGCCGCAATTCCTTTAGACACTTCTGCCGCAACATAGTCAAAATGAGGAGTCTGCCCACGAATCACAGCTCCCAGGCAGATTACAGCATCATAACGGTGAGTTAAAGCAAGCTGACGTGCCACCAACGGCACCTCAAAGCTACCTGGAACCCAAATGTAATCAACCTGCGTCCCCTGCGGATCAGGGTCAATGCCATGCCGCTTTAGACAATCCTGACAACCTGACAACAATTTGCCAGTGATCAAGTCGTTAAAGCGACCAATGACGATCGCAAATCGCCAAGACTCTGCCTGGGTAAAACTACCCTCAAAAACTGCCATGTTTTCTCGCTAACGGGAATAAATCGACTCTTCTCCAGCTTAAACCACTAGATAGTTGAGTCCACCCACCAAAAATACCAGCACTACCCAAACTATTGAACCTAGCAAGATCAGCCGCTTAGACTGCTCCCAGTTGCGAGGGGATGCATAGGCAACTGGAACCCCAATAATCATTGCAAAAGACATTAGTACTAGGGCTGTTAGTGCAATCTGAAATAAAATTGACATCGTTTTCTCCCAACTTTTTTCCCAATAAAAGCGAGGCTATGTGCATTTCAGGTGAACCCACCCCCAGCGCTGAACTAGCCCTGAGTAGTAAGCTATCAGAAATTGACACCCCGAAACAGTTCTCTGGCAAGATTGGAGTGAAAGGGAGTAGCGAAAGGTCAGAGTCTCTACTTCCTAACGCCCCTAGTGCCCAATTCCTAGCCCCAAGCCCCCTATGGATCTCATTCTCTGCCACACGACTGCAGACTTCGACACATTAGGGGCAGCGATCGGTTTATCTCGATTGCTGGCGGGAGCCAGGGTGGTGCTGACTGGAGGCGCTCACCCCACAGTGCGAGAGTTTTTGGCACTGCACCGAGATGAATATGCCTTAATTGAGCGGCGAGCGGTGCGGGAAGACCAAGTTCGAACGCTGACCGTGGTGGATACGCAATGGCGCGATCGCTTGGGCAAGGCGGCTGAGTGGCTTGACCTACCAGACGTAGACATTACAGTTTATGACCATCACCAAGATGCAGTAGGGGACATTGCTACAAAGAAGCGTTACGTCGAAGCAGTTGGCGCAACCGCAACTCTAATCGCCGAGCAGCTTCAGGCAGCTCAAATCAGCCTGACATCAGCAGAAGCAACGGTGATGGCGCTGGGAATTCATGTCGATACCGGATCGCTGACCTTTGACCATACGACCGTGCGAGATGCGGCAGCGCTGACCTGGCTGATGGGTCAGGGGGCAAATCTGAGAGCGATCGCCGAATATGTTGAGCCAGGTCTATCCCCCCAGCTTCAAGATTTGCTCACCATCGCTCTGGACCGGATTCAGGTTGAAACAATTCGAGGAATTGCGATCGCCTCACTGCTATTGCCTCAGGAAGGATATGTACAGGGTTTGTCTCAACTGGCGTCCCACCTGGTAGACCTGACTGAAACTAACATTTTGCTGCTGGCAGTTTGCTTTCCCATTACGGATGGTGAGAAGCGACTGAATATTATTGCTCGATTACACGGCAGCCCTTCAGCAGCGTCTCAACTTGAGGGGATCAATTTAGGCAAGCTGCTCGAGCCCTTGGGTGGGGGTGGACATTCCAGAGCAGCGGCTGCAACCTTGAGAACTTCTGGGCCTGAAGTGGTTCTCGCACACCTAATAGAGCAGATCAAGGCAGAAATTCCCCATCCGCCCACTGCCAGAGAACTGATGTCATCGCCCGTTCGCACGATTCGTCCGGAAACGACGATCGCTGAAGCTCAGCGGATTTTGCTGCGATACGGGCATTCTGGGCTGTCAGTTGTGGATGAGCAAGACCAGTTAGTTGGAGTTATTTCTCGTCGTGACATTGACCTTGCCCTGCATCACGGCTTTAGTCACGCTCCCGTGAAAGGCTACATGGCGACTAACCTGAAAACGATCGACCCCGACACGCCTCTATCAGAAATTCAGTCCCTCATGGTGACTTATGACGTAGGGCGGCTACCCGTTCTAGATCACCAGCAGCTTGTGGGCATTGTGACACGCACGGATGTGTTGCGGCAGTTGCAGCAGGATGGGGAGCAAGGGGTTGGGGATTGGGAGTTGGGGATTGGGCAAAGGGGGAAGGGCGATCTCTCCGAGTTCCCTGTACGAGGTCGTCGTTTGGTCAGGTCTTGTCCGCTACCGGAGGTGGTAAAAGGTTGGCTGCGCGATCGCCTCACTCCATCCCTCTGGGAAGTGTTAGCAGCAACAGCCAGATTGGCGGAACAGCGGGGGTGGCAGCTTTATCTAGTGGGCGGTGCAGTGCGTGATCTGTTGTTGGCACCTGAGAAGGGGCTGCTGATTCAAGACATTGATCTGGTCGTCGATGGTTTTCATCGGACAGCAGATGAAGCGGCTGGTGTGGAGTTGGCTCGGGATTTGCGGCAGACGTACCCTGAAGCGCGACTGCAAATTCACGGTCGGTTTCAGACAGCGGCGCTGCTGTGGCACGATGATTCCCAGCTTGACTCTCTGTGGATTGATATCGCTACCGCTCGAACGGAATTTTACCCCTATCCGGCAGCAAATCCAGAGGTCGAAGCCAGTTCGATTCGCCAGGATCTCTACCGTCGAGACTTCACGATCAATGCGATGGCGATCCGGTTAACGGCTCCTCGCTCTGGCGAACTGCTCGATTTTTTTGGCGGATTGCTAGATTTGCAGGCACAGCAAATTCGCGTGCTGCACACTAATAGTTTCATCGAAGACCCAACGCGGATTTTTCGGGCAGTGCGGTTTGCGGTGCGGCTGGGTTTCCAGATTGATCCCCAAACGGAAGGCTATATTCGCCATGCGATCGCCAGCGGCATTTACCAGCGCGTTCAGACAGAAGTTGATAAAACGCCTGCTCTACAGACTCGATTAAAACAAGAGCTAAAGTACATTCTGCAAGCACCGTATTGGAAAGCCGCAATTCAAATGCTGTCTGAGTTAGAGGCGCTTCAGTGCATTCACCCCGATTTGCAGTTAAGCGATCGCCTCTGGAAACAGCTTCAACTAGCAGATCGCTGGCTCAATCGGTTTGATCTCGCAGCCTCGCTAGAACACTGGCAGGTGCTTTTGGAAGTTTTGCTGATGGCACTTGATCCAGCCGACCGGGGAAAAGTCGCAGAAAACTTGCAGCTTTCAGCAGACAGTATTCAACGGCTCCGGCAGTTGGATCAGGTTGAAGCAGCGCTAGCGACTTTGCCAAACCTTGAGCGACCCAGTCAGGTGGTACAGCAGTTGCGTCAGTACGATTGGTCAACGCTGTTGCTGGTGGCAATCGCCAGTCCTCACTCGATTCGTAAAATCATCTGGCGCTATCGCACGACTTGGGCACAGATGAAAGCACCCCTAGATGGCAATGATCTTAAAGCTTTGGGTTACAAGCCGGGTCAGCAGTTCAAAGAAATTCTAGAAGCGCTGTTGCTGGCAACACTAGATGGAATGGTCGGCGATCGCGACCAGGCTGTTGCTTTTCTAGCAGAGCATTTTCCCCAGTAGTCCTTACGATCCCCGGCAAGCGCACTACTTTTCCCGAAGGCGGTAGTATAAGTTGAAGAATTTAAACTAGTATCCTCACTTCGTCTTGCTTATGAATTTGGCGGCTGGAGCAGTTCTGCAGAGCGGCAAGTATATTGTCCAATCTGTCTCAAGTCAGGGCGATGACCCGGTTTATCAGTCCGTCCACGCTGGGCTAGACCAGACCGTCATCCTGCAAACGCTGTCTGAGGAAGCTAATGCAGACCCGGAGCAACAGCAACAGTTTCTAACTGCTGCTAGACAGTTCGCTCATTGCACCAATCCTCATCTAGTTCGCCTGCTGGATGTATTTCAAGAAGACACCGTGCCGTTTGCGGTACTGGAATGTGTACTGGGACAAACACTCGCAGACCAGCTACAGTCAAACCAAACACTTTCGGAAGCTGTTGCTGTTCGCTACATTCGCCAAGTTGCCTCTGCTCTACAAGCATTGCATCGGCAGGGTTTGGTTCACCAGCGGGTAAAGCCACAAAATATCGTGCTGAAATCCGAAACGGATGAGGCAGTGCTGACGGGTTTTCGAATCGTAGATCAGGTGCGATCGCCCCTGATAAAATTTCCTGAAACGAACTCCTCCTCGACACCCGCTGATGGAGCAGCAGAGGCTTTTTTACCGCCACCTGATCCCAGCACCGATATTCAGGCGCTGACAACTACGCTCTACTATTTGCTGACGGGTCAACATCCTGCAACTCGAACGGTTGATTTCGTCTCATTCAACCAGACGACGCTCGACCAAAGTTCTTTAATCGCACTGCGGCAACTACATCCTCAACTCAGCCCCGGTGTTGAACAGGCAATTTTGAAAGGGTTACAGCCTGCCCACCTGCGTCCTCAGTCCGTTAGCGAGTGGTTAGACATTCTTGACAATCTGCACCCCGAGCCGCTGATTCTTGAAGCCTTTGAACCTGTTGATAGTCTCTCTTCCTTACCGGAAGTAGCTCAGACCAATGGGCATTCTTTAGAACACGCTCTTGTGGACGCACCTGCTGAAACCAGCCAGGACGATCGCCCCCCATCTTCAGAGCCGATCCTGCCCCAGTTTGACGATCTGGCAGCGGGTTTGACCAGAGTGCCTGCGATCGTTTCACGCCCGATTGCGCCAGAGAAGCCTCAACCCGTACATAAACCCATGCGTTGGTTGCCAGTTGCAATGCTAGTAACAGCGGCGATCGCAGGCATTGGCGGAGCAGGACTTGGATTAGCCCTGCGACTGGACGCACCAGGAGACACAAGCAGTGGCACAACCGGGTTTGGTCGAGATCAAACCTTTCCAGCCATTGAAGACTGGCCAGGTGCAGACACTTACGACTTTGAATCGGATGTTGATATTCCAGTGGAAAGGCGACCCTCTGCTAGCGGCAACCCAACTGATTACGGGATTGAAAACTTCACGCCTGAATATGACCCAGAATACGATCCGGAGTACGACGCGGAATACAATCCGGAGCCCGAACCAGAGCCTTTGCCAGTGGAAGAGCCAACGTTAACGGAGGAGCCAACGTTAACCGAGTCCGAACCACCTCCAAAAGTTGAGGCGCTGCGAGAACCCGTCGAATCGTTCGAGCCGCTAGACATTGCTCCTTTACCGACAGAACCTTCCGCCTCGCCTGACCCCAACCTTTATCCTTCAGTAGATTCCAATCGCGGTCCTAATGTTCGCTCAGTTTCGCCTCCACCCGCTGCGATCGCCCCAACGCCATTACCTGATCCAGAGCCGCCTATAACGGTGCCATGAGGCAGTTGAGGTTAGGGGTTGAAGATTAGGGGAACTTCCAGGAAAACATTAGATTTTGGCGTGCTTAATTTGATACATTAGTACTATATACCTCTAACATTGAGGTTGATGGGCGGTTTGCTGCGGAATCCATTCCCTGACTGCAAACCCTGGTTAGACTGTACAAATTAAGCATTCGATCGAAGAATTTCAGGTCTAGCAAGCGGCTGTTTGCTCTGACAGACAAGCTGAATTTCTGATGAACCGTGGCGATCGCCCCTACTCCACAAATAGAGTAAATTGCTCTATAAACTACATGAAAAGTCCTAGATATAGCGGTTAAAATCCGTTACTCTAAACTCAACCCTGATGGCTTGAGAAACTATGTCCTTTGTTGGCTTACATATTCACAGCGATTACAGCCTGCTAGATGGAGCTAGCCAGTTGCCCAAACTGCTGGACCGGGTGGTGGAGCTGGGAATGCCTGCGATCGCCCTCACTGACCACGGTGTCATGTATGGGGCGATCGAGCTAATCAAAGTTTGCCGCAGCAAAGGAGTCACGCCCATCGTCGGCAACGAGATGTACGTGATTAACGGCGACATCACCAAGCAAGAACGCCGCCCTCGTTATCATCAGGTCGTGTTGGCAAAAAACACGCAGGGCTACAAAAACTTAGTTAAACTCACCACCGTTTCTCACCTGCAAGGCGTTCAGGGAAAGGGCATCTTCTCTCGCCCCTGCATCAACAAAGAACTGTTGGAGCAATATCGCGAAGGACTGATCGTTACGAGTGCTTGTCTGGGTGGTGAAGTACCGCAGGCAATCATGCAGGGCAGACCAGAAATCGCCCGCCGAGTAGCGCAGTGGTACAAGGATCTGTTTGGCGAAGACTACTACCTGGAAATTCAGGATCACGGCTCCCAGGAAGATCGCATCGTTAACGTTGAGATTATTAAAATTGCCCGTGAGCTAGATATCAAAATCATTGCTACAAATGATTCTCACTACATCTCCTGCTTTGACGTAGAGGCACACGATGCGCTGCTCTGCATCCAAACAGGCAAGCTGATTACCGAAGATAAGCGGTTGCGCTATAGCGGCACGGAATACCTCAAGTCAGCCGATGAGATGCGGCAGCTATTTCGCGATCACCTGCCCGATGAGGTGATTGAAGAGGCGATCGCCACCACCTTAGAAGTTGCCGAAAAGATCGAACCTTACGAAGGGCTGTTAGGCGAACCGCGCATTCCCGACTATCCCGTTCCATCAGGACACACAGCCGACACATATCTCGAAGAAGTCACCTGGAAAGGACTGCTCGAACGCCGCAACTGCACCTCTCGTGACGAGATCGATCCTGTCTACCGGGAGCGGCTGGAATATGAGCTGAAAATGATGCAGCAAATGGGATTTTCCACCTACTTTTTGGTGGTGTGGGACTACATCAAATTCGCCCGAGATCACCGCATTCCCGTTGGTCCGGGACGGGGTTCTGCCGCTGGCTCTCTGGTCGCCTATGCGTTGCGAATCACCAACATTGACCCTGTACATCACGGCTTGCTGTTCGAGCGATTCCTCAATCCAGAGCGGAAGTCTATGCCTGATATTGACACCGACTTCTGCATCGATCGCCGGGATGAAGTAATCCGCTACGTCACCGAAAAATACGGCACAGAGCGGGTTGCTCAAATCATCACCTACAACCGCATGACCTCCAAAGCCGTGCTAAAGGACGTAGCGCGGGTGCTGGACATTCCCTACGGTGATGCAGACCGAATGGCAAAAATGATCCCGGTTGTGCGCGGGAAACCCACCAAGTTAGCGGTGATGGTGTCCGAGCAAACACCCGCCCCGGAATTCAAAGAGAAATACGAAAAAGATCCCCAGGTACGTCACTGGCTGGACATGGCGATGCGGATTGAGGGCACCAACAAGAGCGTCGGCATTCACGCAGCCGGAGTCGTCATCTCAGCAGACCCGCTAGATGAAATTGTGCCCCTCCAGCGCAATGCCGATGGAGCGGTGTTCACCCAATATTTCATGGAAGATATTGAATCTCTGGGTCTACTCAAAATGGACTTTCTGGGACTCAAAAACCTGACCATGATCCAGAAGGCGGTGGACTTAATTGAACAGACCCACAAAAAGGCGATCGACCTGGACAATCTACCCATGAGTGACCCCGCAAGCTATCAACTGCTGGCGAAGGGTGCATTAGAAGGGATATTTCAGCTTGAATCGTCTGGAATGCGGCAAATTGTCCGAGATCTGAAGCCTTCTGGCTTAGAAGATATTTCCTCAGTACTGGCACTCTATCGTCCAGGACCACTTGATGCAGGACTAATTCCCCGGTTTATCAATCGCAAACACGGGCGTGAAAAAATTGACTACCCGCACCACATCCTGGAACCCATTCTGAACGAAACCTACGGAATCATGGTCTACCAGGAACAGATCATGAAAATTGCTCAGGATATGGGGGGATATTCACTGGGGCAAGCTGACCTGTTGCGTCGAGCAATGGGGAAAAAGAAAGTCTCGGAGATGCAAAAACACCGCGAGATTTTTGTTGATGGGTCAGCCAAGAACGGAGTCAAACCCAAAATCGCGGAAGAACTGTTTGACCAAATGGTGCTGTTTGCGGAGTATTGCTTTAACAAAAGCCACTCAACCGCCTATGGCTACGTCACCTTCCAAACAGCGTACCTGAAGGCAAACTATCCGGTCGAATACATGGCAGCGCTGCTGACTTGTAACAGCGGCGACCAGGATAAAGTGCAGAAGTACCTTAGCACCTGCATTTCAATGGGCATTGAAGTGGAGCCACCCCACATCAACCGCTCTGGAGTGGACTTTACTCCCTTAGCAAACAGCATTTTGTTTGGACTATCGGCAGTGCGAAATGTCGGACAGGGGGCGATCGAATGCATCTTAGCGGTACGAGAGCAGGGCGGCCCATTTGAGTCGTTAGCGGATTTGTGCGATCGCATCACCTGCCCCGAAGACCCCAATATCGACCCTCGTGCAGTCAACCGCCGCGCCCTAGAAGCCTTGATTCAATGTGGAGCGCTGGACTGCTTCACCCCCAACCGCAACCAGTTGACCCACGACCTCGACTATGTGTTGGACTGGGCCCAATCCCGTGCCAAAGATCGAGCGATCGGTCAAGGCAATTTGTTTGACATGCTGGGCGACACCTCAGCCAGCGGCATCAATTTTGAAGCAGTTCCCAAAGCCTCACCCGTCGAGGACTTCCCGCCCCAGGAAAAGTTAAAGCTAGAAAAAGAGCTATTGGGATTCTACATTTCCGATCATCCACTCAAGTCGGTTCAGCAAGCGGCTAAAGTTCTGGCTCCGATCAACCTGAGCGATCTGGGCGAACTGCCTGATAACGTGATGCTGAGTGCGATCGCCATGATTTCCTCGATTAAGCCCGTGACAACCAAGAAGGGCGATCGCATGGCTATTCTCGTGCTGGAAGACCTGACTGGGCAAGCCGAAGCCGTGGTCTTCCCCAAATCCTTTGAGCGCATTGGCAACTACCTGATCGTTGATGCTCGCCTGATGGTCTGGGGCAAAGTCGATCGCCGTGACGACCGTGCCCAACTGATCATCGAAGACGCAGAACCAGTCGAAGCCGTGCAAATGGTAATGGTCGAGCTAGACTGCCAGCAAGCTAGAGACGGGCAAGAACAGTATCGCCTCAAGTCCATTTTGCTAGACCAGGCACCTGAGGAATCTAAGGCAAAAGTCCCGGTGGTGGCGATCGTCACCGATAACCACCAGCGCCAATTCGTCCGCCTCGGTTCCCGATTCCGCGTCCAAGACCCCAGTGCAACCGTCAATGCCCTAAAACAAGCCAACTTTGAGCGAGTCTGGACATCTGCTCTAACTGCAGAGTTGTCCTAGCTAGAGTGCTAATACTGACTGGATGAACTAGCAAAACATTTGGATGAATATTGTTCCGGCAATTATAGTCTCTCTAAAAATTTGAACTTTTGTATCTAGTGATGCCGCACTGGGTGAAGCTAGTTTTCAAGGTCATTCCTGAACCAGTAAACCTAGAATAATCCAGCTGCAATTGTTAGCTACATACAGCGATCGCTATTCCCACAGATAACGTCTCAAGTTGGAATAAGCGATCGCACTTTCAGAGAGAAACTACTCCTCTTCGTATTCCTCTTCCTCACTGTCCTCCTCTTCGTATTCCTCTTCCTCGTATTCCTCTTCTTCCTCGCTGTCCTCTTCGTATTCCTCTTCTTCCTCAGATTCTTCTTCGCTGTCTTCTTCCTCGCTGTCCTCTTCCTCGTATTCTTCTTCGCTTTCTTCCTCCTCGCCTTCCCCTTCTTCGCTTTCGCTGTCAATGGTGAAGTTATAGTCTTCGTCGATTGCGTAGTTTTGGCAGAGGGAATCTAGCTCTTCAAGGAATTCGTCGGATTCTTCAATGGTTAGGTCAAAGTTGAGGATGCTAACGGTGTAGGCTTCTTCGTCTTCCTCTTCCTCATAGTCAAAGTAATAGTCTTCCTCGCTCTCTACATAGCTCTGACAAAGCTGGTCCAGGTCTTCAATAAATCCCTCTGAGTCACCAGTGCGAATGTAAAAGTCCTGGAGCAGCAATGAATTTTCATCTGCAAAAACCGATTCTTCGTCTTCCCACTCAGTACTAAAGTCTAGGTCGCTGACAGATTTGATAATCCATGAATCGTGAGCATTGTAGTCTTGATGAATGATGTAACGATAGGGAATATAGCAATAGCCGCGATCGCCCCATTCCGGTCCCCAAGAGTTACGGATAATAAACATTTGGTCTTTATCGGAATAGCCAACACAGAGCATGGCGTGCCATCCATGTGTTTCGCGCACATTGTCTGACTGCTTGGGTAGTGGCACGCGTCCCCGATTGGTCGTAGCACCATCAAATGACTCAAAGGTATTGAGGGCAAAAACGATAGGATAGCCCTCTGCCAAAGTATGTCGCCACAAATCCAGGTCGGTTTCAATAAACTCCGACTCAGTGATTGTGAAGTAGGCTGCATGTTCATAAGCTTCCGAGCTAGGTTTTTCGCAGAGTAAGCTCTCGTCGTTGGGCCAAATCTCCTCTGAACAAGCGCCATGCTCAATCAAACTATTAATGGCGCAGTACATCTGGGTTCCAGCATCTTCGATATCGCCACCCATCTGCACCCTAGCGTTGTAGTAAACAAACAAGCGGCTCACATCTCCCGAATCACCCAAATCTCGTTTGGCGAGATATTCGTATGCTCCAACGAAAGCATTGGCAACACAGCTATTGCCAATCTGTTCTTCAACATCGGTCATATGTTTGCGGAGATCGACCCTGGGTGGTAGCTGCTCCTGCTCAAAGCGCCCAGTGTGATGATATTTTGCATCCTGAGGGCGCTGTCCAGCGCGATAACCTCCAATGCGACGGCGACGCTGCTGTGTTATCACGGTTGCTCCTTTGGCGTTGCCCTAAGCTAGATGGGTTTTGCTATTAGGATTCCCGCCCAGGTAACATTTTTTACGAAAGATTGCTGTGGTTCACGCAAAATACACCTAACCAGCTCTTGTTTTTTCTTACTCCACCTATTTCCTTCCCAGTCAAAAGTTAGGTACTAAAAATCAGGGATGCACGCCGCGACGCGGGGTGCATCCCTGATCTTGTAATGGGAATAGGGATAAATCCGGTTAAGTTAAGCTCAACCAAGCGCGATCGCTCTTTCGCCAGTAGTGAGAAAAACGTCTAGGAGAACGGCTGTCTGTGGCTGGATAAACTTCAGGATAGGTAATCAGATTGGTGTATTTCAGCAACTCATCCTGCCAGGACTTGATCAGGTGGTTTGGTGTTTCAGTGGTGACAATTTCATTGGCTTGATGGTCAGTGACGAGTTGCCGCAAAGTCGCTACGGTTTCTCCTTTGTAGATTTCGATGTTGGGAATTTCTAGAAGCGATTCGTAGATGAATTGCACCCGATGTTTGGCGATCGCCCACTGCTTCAAGTAATTCACATCAAACACATACACCTTCGGGGCATCAGCGTAGTCTTGTACCATCTGATGCTGGGGATTCAAGCCGTCTTCGTTAAACCAAATTAAAGCAGGCATAGATTATCGATAGCTCCCAGAAGTGCGGCTCCGTTCCGGCTGATATTCACTACCAAATAGCTGTTCCGAAAGTTCCTCGTAGGAATAGTTGAATGGATCGCCTTTACGTGGGTCACCAGACAGCACAGATCCGGCGTAGCGCTCCAGGTTTTCTCGGTTGAAGATGTAGGGCTTGTGAGAAAAAGTGGAAGCGACCCACTGCCAGGAAAGATGGTTGCTGGCAAAATCACCGTCAATCAGCAGACCATACATCCAGTCTGCACCTACCCGCCAGGAAACACGGCGAAAGTGGACGATGTAGCTTGCCAGATACATCCGAGCATGGTTGTGCAAATATCCCGTTTCCTTCAGCATGGCGATGAAGGTATCCATTGAAGGAATGCCTGTTTCACCGCTGGCAATGTCTTCGGGTAGCGTGGTTTGGTGATGGCGCATGGAGACCTTGGGCTTTTCCATGTCCTTGAGGATACGATCGCCCTCCTCCTCATAAACCAGATGAAAAAATGCCCGCCACGCTAATTCTGAGACGAATTTTTCCACTGAGTTAGATTTGCCGTGCCTCAGTGCCCATTGCCGTACTTCTTCCAGTTCTATGCAGCCCCGACTAATGTAAGGAGAGAGCCGTCCCACCTCTCCGTCTAAAAAGTTCCGCTGCTTGCCGTATTTCTCAAGCTGAAACTGCTCTAATCTTTCTAGACCCGCCGATCGCCCACCCGGGTGAGGAGCTAAAACACCCGTATTCTCAAGGAAAGAGAACTCAGCTTGCAGATAATCTGCGATCGCCTCTCTCCCCTCCAAATCTGTCCTTAACCGCTTCATTGTTAAGTTTTGTGTATTACTCTCATGATTCTAACTCAAGCTTCCCTAAACAGTCCCAGCACAACCAGCCAGAGGCGCGTTCCTCTAAAACCTGCTGGTATGATGGCAAGCTAATTCACAGCGGCAAGGTGGAATTAGCGATCGATGATCCAGGGCTGCTGTATGGTGCTACTGCCTTTACAACGCTGCGAGTTTATCGGCAGTCTCTAGATGATCCGTTAACGAGCTGGAAAGGACACTGCGATCGCCTCCAATCAACCCTCCAAGCTTTTGGCTGGAAGTCTCCCAACTGGCAGCGAGTCCGTTACGGAGCAGAAATCTTGCTCTCATCTTTTCCGGTGCTGCGAATTACTCTGTTCCTAGATGGACGCGAATGGATTACCGGACGCACTTTGCCTGAAAACTTGGCGCTTTTGCAAAAGAACGGAGCGATTGCTTGGCTGTCTCCGCCAGAAACGAACCGCTCTCTTACACGTCACAAAACGGGTAACTATCTTGCTCCTTGGTTAGCGCGGCAGGCAGCACAGCATCATGGAGCACAGGAAGCCATTTTGGTTGATTTCAACGGAAATTGGCTCGAATCTAGCACTGGAAATCTTTGGGGATGGGGGCAAGGCTGCTGGTGGACCCCGCCTCTGGAGTCAGGAATTTTGCCAGGATTGATGCGATCGCAACTCATTTCCTGGCTCAAGTGCCAAAATGAGAATATTAGAGAGGAACCTTGGGGTGAAGAGTTGGTGTCAAGTTTTGAGGCGATCGCCTACAGCAACAGCGTAGTACAGGTTGTCCCAATCCACACCGTTCTCTCTTCTACAGGTAATCTGACCTATGACCCCAAACATCAGGCACTTCAGCAGTTGCAACAGCTATTTTCAGCGAGCAACGCGCAGATTCCTGATATACGTTAATATTAGTTAACAATAATTAAATCTAAAAATCGTTTTCGCATCACAATCACAAATTAGTAGGAGGATACGCCTCAGTGAATAAGCGGTGGAGAAACGCGGGACTGTACGCACTTTTAGTAGTAGTGGTGCTTTTCCTGGCAACAGCATTGTTTGACCGGCAGCCCCAAACTAGAGAAACGTGGCGCTACAGCCCCCAATTCATCAACGAAGTCCAGGCAGGCCGCGTTGAGAAGGTGATTATCAGTTCTGATCGGTCCAAGGCGCAAGTGACTGCTCAAGACGGTAGCAAGATCATGGTGAACTTGCCTAACGATCCAGAGTTGCTCAACATTTTGACCGAGAACGATGTAGACATTTCAGTCTCCCCCCAAACAGACGATCGCGTTTGGGTAAGAGTACTGAGTACGCTGCTGATTCCGTTCTTGCTGCTAGTTGTACTGTTCTTTGTGTTGCGACGTGCCCAAAACGGCCCTGGCAGTCAGGCAATGAACTTTGGTAAATCCAAAGCCAGAGTTCAAATGGAGCCGCAGACCCAGGTTACCTTCGGTGACGTAGCTGGCATTGAGCAGGCAAAGCTAGAACTCAGTGAAGTTGTGGACTTCTTGAAGAATGCTGACCGCTTTACCGCTGTTGGCGCAAAAATTCCTAAAGGTGTACTGCTAGTCGGACCCCCTGGAACAGGTAAAACCCTTCTAGCAAAAGCTGTGGCTGGAGAGGCAGGCGTTCCTTTCTTCTCGATCTCTGGTTCTGAGTTCGTAGAAATGTTCGTGGGTGTTGGTGCTTCCCGCGTACGTGACCTATTTGAACAAGCCAAAGCGAACGCACCCTGTATCGTATTCATTGATGAAATTGATGCAGTCGGTCGTCAGCGTGGTGCTGGTTTGGGTGGCGGCAACGATGAGCGGGAACAGACCCTCAACCAGTTGCTAACTGAGATGGATGGCTTTGAAGGTAACACTGGCATCATCATCATTGCTGCAACAAACCGCCCTGACGTATTGGATTCTGCTCTGCTGCGTCCAGGACGCTTTGACCGCCAAGTTGTGGTCGATCGCCCTGACTATGCCGGACGTTTGGAAATTCTCAACGTTCACGCTCGTGGCAAGACCCTTTCTAAGGACGTGGATTTAGAGAAAATTGCTCGTCGGACTCCTGGCTTTACTGGAGCTGACTTGGCAAACCTGTTAAACGAGGCTGCAATCTTGGCAGCCCGCCGCAACCTGACCGAGATCTCAATGGATGAGGTCAACGACGCAATCGATCGTGTTCTGGCTGGTCCAGAGAAGAAGGATCGCGTGATGAGCGAAAAGCGCAAGTCCTTAGTGGCTTACCACGAAGCCGGACACGCACTAGTCGGCGCACTGATGCCTGACTACGATCCGGTACAGAAAATCAGCATTATTCCTCGTGGTCGTGCTGGTGGTTTGACCTGGTTCACACCTAGCGAAGACCGGATGGACTCTGGCTTGTATTCTCGCTCCTATCTGCAAAACCAGATGGCAGTGGCTCTAGGCGGTCGGATCGCTGAAGAAATCATCTTCGGTGAAGAAGAAGTGACGACAGGTGCTTCTAATGACCTCCAGCAGGTAGCACGAGTAGCCCGTCAAATGGTCATGCGCTTTGGTATGAGCGATCGCCTCGGACCTGTCGCTCTAGGTCGTCAGCAAGGCAACATGTTCCTGGGAAGAGATATCGCCTCTGAGCGTGACTTCTCTGAAGAAACAGCCGCCGCTGTCGATGACGAAGTGCGGAACCTGGTCGATCAAGCTTACCGCCGATCCAAAGCGGTTCTAGTTGACAACCGACATGTGCTAAATAGCTTGGCAGAAATGCTGATCGAGCGGGAAACTGTAGATGCTGAAGAACTTCAGGATCTATTAGCAACCAGCGATGTGAAAGTAGCAGCGATCGCCTAGATAAGCTCTAGCATCTAACGAGATAGCATTACTTCAGTGCTAAATGAAAAGCGGGGTGCGTTTGTAACGCACCCCGCTTTTTTGCATAAGCTTTGAAACAGTTGCACATCACATCTTCAGCAAATATTCATTGTCACCGACCTGCAACCTGAACCGCTTCAGAATGGACAGAATCAGAAGTCGTACAAGATGAGCGATGCACCGTCAAAACAGAACAAGGCGCATGATGCAAAACGTAGTTGCTGACGCTACCCATGAGCAACTCAGTTAAACCCGATCGCCCTCGCCGTCCCAATACGATTAAGTCAGCATCCCAATTTCTTGCCAGAGTACAGATCGTGACACCAGGGTTACCAGCATTCTGAGTGAACTCTGTGGGAACGCCTTGGGAGATCGCCTCCTCTGCTCGTAGCTTCAGGAAGTCAATTCCCTCTTGCTTATAAGCTTCCCACTGATGTTGGTAAACATCCAACGCCTCACTATGAATTCCTGGGTAGTACTCTAAACCGTAGAAACCAGGGAAAACGGGGCTGCCATCCTCATCGCTAGACAAAACGTGGAGCAACATCAGACAAGCGTTAGCCTGTTTTGCCAGAGACACTGCCTTTTCAAGCACCGATGCACTCATGTCAGACTTGTCTAGCGCAACCAGAATCTTGTGAAACATATCGTTTCCTCCAACGTCCCGATACTTTCGTTATAGGAGAACAAGTTGGAGATGTTGTGAGGAAGACTAAAAAATTAACCGCTCTAGTCTCTAGCGCTTAGCTTATTTCTACGAGACTCTAGCACCAGAGGAATTGCAATCCACGCGACCAGAACCAACAGCGCAACAATCGTAAACTGAGCCGCCCAACCTACTAACTGGTCAAGTGGAATCAAACGACCTGCAAAGTAGGAGAGGCTGACAGTGACAGAAGCCCAAGTTGCTGCACCAGCAAAGTTGCAGAGAAAGAACTGGTAGTAAGGCATTCGGGCAATACCGGCTAGCGGTCCAGCAAAAATTCTCAAGATTGCAATAAATCGCCCTAAAAAGACAGCTTTGCCTGCGTTCTGGCTGAACTGATTGCGGACTTCTTCCAGTTGCGCTTCTTCGATCCGAAAGATACGTCCTAAACGGGTGATGAGCGACCAACCGCCATAAAAGCCCAGCCAATAGCCACAGCTATCTCCAATTACAGCTCCAGCGATCGCACTCCCCAACACAAGCCAATAATTTAGTTCGCCACTGCCAGCCAAAAATCCACCAACCAGGGTAATTGTTTCCCCAGGGATCGGAATTCCGGCATTTTCCAGCATAATCCCGAGAAAAACTGACCAATAGCCGTATTGATGTGCGATTTCCTTTACGGTTTCCAGCGATATCAGCTCAAAAGACATGCAATACAGCCTTCACAAAGTTTTATGAACCTCTCTCATGATCTTGGCTTATGCCAGAGGATTGTGTCAATCAACCGAATTACAGGAATTTCACGCCATTTTGACTGCTTCAGATTCAGGTTCGTAAATCCGATGAGCAGCGTTGGACGAAATCGTTAAATCCATAATGGGCTGATTGGTCAAACAAAGCCAGTGGCAGGCAAACAAATCAGGAGATTGAACGCCCAGACTGGCAATCGCTGGAGCCGCCGGAAACGGCAACAAGCGGTCAAAGCAGATTGCTTCTCCTCGAAAGCCAAACTGAATGAGATAGGTCGCAGGTGGAGCAGAGAGCGATCGCAACAGCCGCTGACCCAACCGGTAAAGCGACTGCCGCCAACGGTCTGATAAATGCAGTGGTTGAAAAAAGGCAGATGATGAAGCTACTTCAGCCCCTCCAGATTCAGTACCGATCGCTTCTGCATAGAGCGTTCCCTTTGCCGTCAACACGATAGGCAGCCAAAACTGCCCTGTGCCTGTTGAATAACCCAACTGCTCAACATGCTGTCGCATATCTGAAATGTTTCGGCAAGCACGATATATCTCGCGTCCCGCAAATGCGACGGAGTCAGGCAGTTTCAAAGTCAGTGGACAAATCCGATCAGCTTGATCTAAAGAGAAATTCTGTAAAGACGCTGCTGAGAGAGTTTCTACCGTAACACGAACTGAGCTAGAGGGATCAGCTGGAAAGGCGGCGATCGCCTGCTTCAGCGCAGCTATCCCTTGACCCAGTTCTATAGAAGTCTCAATCCATTCCTGTTGATCTGCAGCGTCAACCAGAATTAGAACTCGCGCCACTAGACATTGCCAAAGGAGGGAATTGACTTAGCGCTAGCACCAATCCGAGGAAAGCTAGGCAGATCAATCTGGCTAGAACGACGGCTTCTCACCGCCAGGCGATAGCTAACACTTTGCAGTTCAGCATGAAGCTGGCGATTTTCTCGCTGGATTCGAGCCACCTTTTCTCTCACTGGAATCATCCGTTCAGCAAACTTTTGCCGATAGATATTCGGTAGCTCTTGCACCACCTGTTCGAGCATTCGAGAGCGATCGTTTAACTCCTGAACAGACTGTCGCAGTTGATAAATCTCGCTATCTCGATCCGAGATTTGCTCCTGATAAAACGTCACCTGTTGCTCAACGCCCTGAAGCTGTTCTCGCAGCGCTCGCATTTCTGCTTGATGGCGTTCAGAAACTTCGGGACTGGGCATAAAGCCCGTATTGCCTTTAACCAAACGAAACAGCTCTTGAGAAAGTTGTTGCACAAGCTGATCGCGCATTTGCAACTCTTCGCGCAGGCTAGCTGCTTCGGCTTGAAGATCGGGATTAGGAGTGTGGGAGTAAGTCACGTTACGGCTCCGATAGGCTCAATCAAATTTTGTTCCCAACGGCGGGGGGGAGAAGCGCGGCGGATGTCTCGCCAAATTGCTGTTGCAGCTAATGTACCATCTGCGACGGCAATTGACACCTGGTTTAAACCGTCTTTTAAATCTCCAACCGCAAAAATGCGAGAATGTGAAGTTCGGCACATCGAATCTGTTACCAGATTGTTGCCTTTCCACTGAAGCTCCAGCCCTTTCAGGTACTCATTGTAAAAGTGAGAACCCATCGCTACTAGCCCAGTTTGTAACTCGACCGTAGAGCTATCTGCTAGCTCTACGCCGGTCATCTCGTGGTCGTGTCCTAAGAAGCGGCGAATTGGCGTTTCAACCAGCGGATAGCCGTAATCCTTGAGCTTTTGCCGCATTTCAGGATTCACCTCTGTCAAACCCTGCGTGAACACGGTGATGTAAGGGGTAAACCAATTCAGCACGAAGGCAGTGTTAATGGCAGCTTCAGTGTTTACAAACAAGCCACATTTGAGATCGGCAATTTCATACCCATCGCAAATCATGCAAACGTGCAGGTTATAGCCTGCATAGTCGTACACGTTTTGCATGTCTTCAAGCTGCGGCAGGTGGTCGATCAGTCCGCTAGCCGCAATTAAATATTTGGAACGAAACACAGGATAAATGCTGTCTTGCTTACCCAGTTTGACCTTGACGGCAAAGGTATCTCCTTCATCCTGTACATCTTCGACGAAGCCTCGCAGGTGGTCGCCCCCCAATGAGAGCAGATGGTCTTGCCCTTGCTGCAAAAGATCCCGTCCAGGTGTAGTTGGCGGTAAGCCCAGATAATTTCGCAATTCCTGCATCCAGAAAGAACGTCCTCGCCCTTTTTCGATGACAAGACAAGAAAGCCGATAGCGCTGAAGGTAGATTGCAGCGGACAGCCCACCCGCCCCGCCGCCTACGATAATCACGTCGTAGAGATGGTTTGACCGCTCATCCAGGTTCTTTTTAGAAAGTTTCATGGCTCACCTGATTCGCTGAACACTAAAACGGAGGAAGGGTATCCTTCCTCCAGCCTAGCGCTTGAAACTTAATCACTCTTGATCTGGGAAGGATTCAGATGACCTGACTATATCTTCGAGTGGGCTTGTAGGTAGCTAGAAGCAGCGAGTTAAGTGATTAAACTTCGGCGGCGATCGCCTCTTCAACTTCCGCAGCAGGCACTTCATGCTTGGTGGTGAGATAGCGAATCACTTCATCACTCAAACGCATTGCTCGTTCCAAAATCGCAACTGCTTCGCCAGGAGCTTTGTAATTCATTTGAATATAGACTCCTTCCCGCTGCTTTTGGATTTCGTAAGCCAAACGCCGTCTACCTCGATGCTGGGTTTCAACATCCTGCGCTCCCTGCTCCCGCAGCAGGCTTTGGTACTTCTCAATCGCCTGATCGGTTAGCTCATCTCCCAGATCAGAACGCAGAATATACATGGTTTCATAGATATAGTTCATGTCGATAATCTCCTTGTGGACTAGTGGCTTCTGGTTGCAAAATTGACCCGGCTGGGGAAAATGGAGGAGTAGGTAAGCTTACTTACCTCGTCACATTTACCTCGTTCCATTAGGCTTTTCGACCAGAAGCAAGGAATTACGATCATATCCTAGTTGTTACCAATCTACCCACATCTGCTTTATTGATCGACTGATTAACTCGTCAAAATTTTTAGATATTCATTAATTTACTGACTATGGCGCAGCGCTACGTCCGAATTCAGACTTTAGCAGGGAAACTTTACTATGGCTTATTGCACCTCGATCGACGGGTGCAAGTGTTAGATGCTCCCCCTTGGCTGAAAGGACAGCCAACAGACCAGGAGATAGCGCCAGAGGACTATCAGCTTTTAGCTCCCTGTGCGCCCTCAAAGATTGTCGCAGTTGGCAAGAACTACATGAAGCACGCTGCCGAAATGGGAGGAGAAGTACCCAAAGAGCCGCTGTTATTTATGAAGCCATCTACCGCTATCACGGCACCAGAATCCCTGATTCACTATCCTCCTCAGTCCCAACGGGTAGACTATGAAGGAGAATTGGCGCTGGTGATTGGCGATCGCTGTGTAGATTGCACGGCTGAAGCGGCTCAGTCCAAAATTTGGGGCTACACTATCGCCAATGATGTGACCGCACGAGACTTGCAGAAGCGGGACGGGCAATGGACAAGAGCTAAAGGCTTTGATACTTTCTGTCCGCTAGGACCGTGGATCGTGCGAGAGCTAAGTGTAGGCGCACAGCTCCAAACTTTTCTAAATGAAGATCCTGACCCCGTGCAGTCTGCATTAACCAGCGAAATGGTATTTGCTCCTAATGTTTTAGTGTCATACATTAGCCAAGTGATGACTTTGCTGCCTGGAGATGTGGTACTAACTGGAACACCAGAAGGCATTGGGCCCTTGCAAATTGGCGATCGCGTCCGTATTGAAATTGAAGGAATTGGCTGTCTGGAGAATACCGTTGCGGTCCGACAACCCAGCGAAATGACAATCAGTTAAGTGATACTGATCCAAAAGTAATATCTGGATTCCAAATAGAGCAGTTGAATTTTCGACCTCCTGATAGAAGTCATAAAACTACTGGCTAAATAATCTAGTAGATGTGTCCGCGCTGTGGTTTAGTTGCTTTGGAAATTCCGAGCCAGTTCTAGATCACACTGCAAAAGGACGCGTGTATAACATAAACGACCTCCTCCAGCTAATTGCTGGAGGAGGTTTATTTCTCTAAGAGCCAGAGTTTCGCCCTACCTCTCTTTCTTGTCCTAACCGAAGTGGATAGCACTATAAACCCAAGTCAACAGCGATCCGGTGGGCACAGGCAAAACCAGAAAAAGCAACCGCGTTTAAGCCTTGCCCTGGGAAGGTGCTGTCACCCACACAGTAAAGTCCGGGGACGGCAGTACGATTAAATGGCATGCCTAACAATCCCAGCAACTTGCGGGTAGGAATGGGGCCATAAGTACCATCATCTCGTCCTAAAAAGCGTCGATGAGTGCGTGGAGTTCCCGCCTCTTGATAATCCAGCGCAGCAGACAATCCAGGAAATAGTTTTTCTAAGCGACTGACAATCTGGTCTGCCACCTTGTCTTTTTTTTGCTGATATTCGCTGGGAGACAAGCCCTGCCAGTCTTCAATCCAGCTTGGCGTAAAGGTATGCAGAATGTGATGCCCAGATGGAGCCAAATCGGGGTCAAGCAGGGTTGGAATAGACAGAAAAATGGTTCCTTCTGCATCTTCCATGCGGCTCCAATCTTCTAGCAAAATGTGGTGGCACTCTGTACCAGGAGGCAGCACATCTGCCTTTACACCTAAATGCAAACTGAAGAAGCTGGGGGATTTTTGATAGCGCTGCTGCCATTTTTGCTCGGCACGGGGCATATCTGACTTGGGCAACAGTTTTTCAAAGGTATCCCAACGAGTGGCATTGGAAACAATTCGTGTTGCCCGATAGACCTGCCCAGACGCTAAGCGAACGGCGATCGCCCGCCCTTTTTCGCGAATGATTTCTGTCACTCTGGCTTTGTACTGAATCTGACTACCGGCTTTTTCCAGTCCTTCTACCAGCTTTTGAGCAATCTGACCGACTCCACCTTTGGGATAATTGATGCCGCCATAGTGGCGATCGGAAAACACCATGCCCGCGTTAATCATGGGAGTTAGGTCTGCCGGAACCACCGACCAACAGTAACACTCCATGTCAATAAACTTGAGCAACTCCGGATCTTGAATATAGCGACGGGCAAGATCACCCACATTTTGGGGTAAATACTTCACCAAGCCTAAACAAGCAAACGGATGCTGAAAAAACACCCGCGTCAGGTAGCGAGGCTCTTCAAGCGACAGCAGATCCATTGCGTTCAGACAGTTAAATACCTTCCAGCATTCATCGTAAAACTGACGAATGCCCTGCTGCTCATGGGGAAATCGAGCAGTTAATTCTTGCAAAAACTTCTCATAGTCTCGGTGAACTTTTAGCTCTAGCTGATCCGGCAAATGGTACTGAATCTGTACCGGATCGGGGATTGTTTCTAAGCTGACCCCCACTGCCTCTAAGGCGCGAGTCAAGAGGTTTGTGGTTCCCTGTTTGCCAAAACCAAAAATCATTGATGCGCCAACATCAAAACGATAGCCCGAGCGCTCAAAATAGCCCGCACTACCTCCTGGAATTACGTAGCGCTCTAGCACTAACACCTTCGCACCCTTAGCCGCTAGCTGGGTTGCAGTGACTAGTCCACCAATTCCGGAGCCAATTACGATCACATCAAAACTGTCTGCCGAATTAACCTTTGCGTCCACTCTTGCAGTTGTCGGGGCGTGAGAATCTTGAGACGTGGATGGATGTGCAGCAGTAGATTGCTCATAAGGTTCAGAAGTAGCAGGCATAAAGGCAGTTGGAGTAAGGCGTTTAGCTGAAAAATCCTACTCTTCAGTGTATCCCACTCTGGATTGCTTGATTTGCCAGGATTCTAGCGTCGGATTCTGGAACAGGATGATAGACAAAAAAAAGGGGGATTAGTCTGCTGACCAACCCCACCTGCCGATCCTTTGAGAGGAGAACACTGAAAACAATATAAGCTTATTGAAAATCAATGTCAACACTAATGCAAAAGACTTTCAATAAGCCTGCTTTTTCTAAGGGCATGCTGGCTGGGCTGACTAGATAGATGGACTTTGTGGAAGCTAGCAAGTTTGAGCAATGCTGAATATTGCCTCACAAGAACAGAGTATGATTAGGGCAAATTTCTGCATAACTACCGTCATTTTTTCTGGCAATGGCTCCCCAACTGCGCGTTCACGTTCCACCTCACCCGCTGATTAGACACTGGCTAGCTGTTGCTCGTGATGAATCGACTCCCTCCGTTCTCTTTCGCAGCGCTATGACTGAACTGGGGCGCTGGTTGACCTACGAAGCAATTCGCGATTGGCTACCTATTGTGGAAACAACGGTGCAAACTCCGCTTGCGTCCTGCCCAGCAACGTTTATTAATCCAGAAATTCCAGTTGCGGTGGTGCCTATTCTACGTGCTGGGTTAGCTCTTTTGGAGGGAGCACAGGCGTTGTTGCCGCTTGCTTCGGTTTATCACCTCGGTCTGGTGCGGAATGAGGAAACGCTGGAAGCAACCTGCTATTTAAACAAGCTCCCAGAGCAATTTGCACCCCAAACCCGAATTCTGGTTAGCGAGCCGATGCTGGCAACGGGCGGAAGCAGTCTGGCAGCAATGGCTGAGTTGGTAAAACGGGGAGCCGACCCAGAACTAGTGCGTATTATTTCGGTGGTCACAGCACCTACAGCTTTACAAAAACTGGGTGCTGCTTATCCAGGATTGAATATTTATGCAGCCACAATTGACGAAGGGCTAAACGACAAGGGCTACATTGTTCCCGGGTTGGGAGATGCAGGCGATCGCACCTTTGGCACCTAAATATTCATGCTCAAACCTAGATCAACATAGGTAAAGATAGAATTTTCTTCTGAGCCTAAACGTCAGCATTGTAGGCAACTTTTTGGTGGGCAACCTCCTCTTCTAGCGAGTAAGCTGTGAGGGAGTCATCAGAGATCACTCCGAGTTTCTTTCAGTGGTTAATTATGAGTCAGCGTGATAGTTTTCTTGGCGGGTTTTTACTAGGAACTGTTGTCGGCGGTGTAGTAGGTGGCGTCTTAGGCGCAGTGGTTAGCTCTAAGCTCACCCAGGACGAAACCTCATCTGAGGATTTTCCTAAGCTTAAAAATAAAGCAGTCCGCAGGCGTCCATTTAGCCCTCCCACTGAGCAGAGCATTGAAGCGGCCCGCCGTGGATTAGAAGGCAAAATTGCTGAACTGAATGAGGCAATTGATGATGTGCGTCAGCAACTCAGTAGCACCAACGGTATGCCTAAGCATGAGGGAGGAGAGCGGGCGATCGCCAGAGATTAGGAGCAACAAGAAGAGATGAAGGATGAGGTGAAATACTTTTCTCCCCTCGCCCCTAACCCCCGCTCTAACCCTTCCTGCCAAGCTACTTGAACTTCAGAGTTGTACTGATTGATTCATCCTGAGGCTACAGGTATCCGTTAGACTGAATTCATGTCTAGGTTATTCATACCTTTAGCCAACAAGTTCCTATAGCTTAGGAAAGCGCAGTATCCATGACTGACCCAATTACTCTGATTGCCGAGCCGATAAGTATCTTCTTGAGAATCTATATCGCTCTACTGTTCATTCGCATCCTGTTGAGTTGGTTTCCTACCATCAACTGGATGAATCCTCCATTTTCTATTCTCAGTCAATTGACCGACCCTTACCTCAACGTCTTTCGCTCTTTTATTCCCCCGCTGGGTGGCATCGATCTGTCCCCAATGCTTGCTATTTTTCTGCTTGGTTTTGTTGCTCAAGCAGTCACAGGATTGGCAGGTGGCGGACAACTAGCAATGTACTAGTTAACGCTTCAGAGCAAACAATTCACAGCAAACGCGAACAGGGGTCTGGCAGTGCCAAACCCCTGTTTGCTATTTATTACTCCCTTCCCGCTTGAAGATTAGGTACTAAAAACTATCGTCGAACCTTGCCAACAAAGCCAGATGCTTTGAACTGCTCTAGCTTCAGCGGTGTGGGCTGATTGGCCGCAACGGTGACACGCAGTTCAAAGTCACTCGCTCCTGGAGGGACCTCCTCAATGGAGCCAAGCCGCGTGCGGTTCTGCATTACGGGGTTGTTATTGGCATCATAGATACGCCCGAAAATATCGGCATTGAGAACGGGCTTACCTGAGTCGTTCTGAGCCTTGCCAGTGATGATAAAGCAATTTGCTGCTCGACTCGCGCCTCCTGGCGTGACGGTTCCTTCTGCGATATCGGCGGGGCATTCGTGATAAGACAAATCAGACAATTTAATCTGAGTAAGTGCCCACGCAGCAGGAGTTGAAACCCAGCTCAGCAGCCAAATACAGCAAGATACAATAGCAACAATTAGTACTCGGGACTGCATAGACTTAACCTTAAAGTTCAAATATATGAAGTGATCTAACATTTCTCAGCTTAGCGTGAATTGATTTGAGAAACGCTGGAAGGGCAGCAATAAATCATCCTAAAGAGGAGCATACTGGAAGACTTTGCAGTTTATAAATTCGTTAAGTTAGAGTTAATCATCCTAATTTGAGATGAACGCTGGATGTTTGTTTTTTTACATTGAAGTCAGCCCAAGGAAAAGTCATAGGCACTGTGCCTAACATTTGCATCTACTCAATATTTGTGTCTAGTATTTGCTATGACCAAAGCCGAAATTGAAGCCGTCTTAAAAGCAGCTTTTGGCAAGTGTGAGGCTGCCGGATATCCACTTGAGGCTGAACAAAAGCAAATTCTTTTGGCGGCGGCGATCGCCCTGAGCCAAAGTCAGTCGGCAGGGACAGCTTCACAGAACGGTAGTAGCGAAACAGACTCCCCCCCAATTGAGCCCGAGAATCCGCTGAATGAGCTAACGCCTGAGCAGCGAACAGCTTTGTTGCAATTTATCCAGATGCAAGAGCAAGAGGGAATTCCCTGGAAGGTGCAACTGCTAAACGATTGGCTGGAGGGGCGTGAGTCAGGGGCAATTCAATTTATTCGCGATTTGTATGGACCGCAATGGTTAGAGCAAGTGCAGCCTTTCCACGTCGCGGAGTATGCAGAAACCGCTGTATCGCTGAAACTGGGCGATCGCATCGAAGTGTCTAACAATCTCTGGGAATGGGTGCAGGAAGAGGGCCCCTGCAGCCGAGAGTGGTTTGGCTGCACAGTGATTCACGTCAGCCAAGCTTCTGATAGCAACGGCATCATGCCTGCAAGCTATAGCACCTACACAAACTGCATGATTCGCTTTGACAACGGCATGGAATACGAAATCCAGGGTGTTTACGAATGGAATCGATATAACTGGCGCTGGCTGAAATAGGAAAGACGAGGATAAACTCAGACCTCAAAACTCAAAACTTCTTTCAATGCTCGCCGCATCACCTCCACAGGAACAGGTTGACCGAGCCAAAGTTGGAGAGCAGCAGCCCCTTGCTGTATCAGCATTTCCAAACCATCAATGGCGATCGCTCCTTGTTTCTCAGCGAGCTGCAAGAAGGTTGTAGGGCGTGGTGTATAAATCAGGTCATAGGCGATCGTCTCTACTCTTAGCAACTTCATCTCATCCAGCGTTAACGGAGAGGCATCGTTGTGAGGGTGCATTCCAATCGGCGTTGTGTTGATCAGCAGATCTGCCTGGGGCAGCAGTTGGGGCAGTTCCTCCCAGAGATGAACAGAAAGCGTAGGAGAAAGGGGAGAATTCGCCCAATCACGATGAAAGGCCTCGAGCTTTTGGCGATCGCGTCCCACCACCTGCATTTGGGTACAGCCAAGTTGGGCACAGCCTGCGACAACGGCTCTGGCGGCTCCACCATTTCCCAAAACAACGGCGATATTTTGGTTCCAGTGCCGCTGGTGGATGTAGAGGGGAGCTAGAAATCCGGTTACGTCGGTGTTAGTGCCGCCCCAGCCTCGCTCAGTGCGGTAGACCGTGTTAACGGCTCCGACTGCTTGAGCAATCTCAGAAATTTCTGACAGAAATGGTATGACTGCCTGCTTGTGGGGAATAGTGACGTTAAAGCCCTGCACTCCAGTTGCAGCAAAGCCTGCGATCGCCTGCTCTAGATATTCGGGCGGCACCGGAAAGGGCAAATAAGCATAGTCAGCTTCCAAATGGGCGATCGCGGCATTGTGCATGACCGGGGATAGCGAGTGAGCGATCGGGTAGCCAATTACCCCTAACAATTTCGTTGTTGCCGTGATCCTTGTATTTTTAGCCATAGGAAGATTAACCTAAAAGTTTAGGGTCTTGATGCCGATCTAAGATTCTGTGTAAGAATCATTAAACATGCACGTTGAGCTACCATGCTAGGGACGTTACTGGGTGGGCGATACAAACTCATCACCGCATTGGGAGCTGGCGGATTTGGTCAAACTTATCTCGCAGAGGACATTCAGCATCCCGGTGGTTTGCGCTGCGTCATTAAGCATTTTAAGCCCGCTAGTCGAGACAGCAAGTTTCTTGAAGTAGCTCGTCGCCTGTTTGATACCGAAGTTGGGGCCCTTGGCAAACTGGGACAACACGACCAGATTCCTGAGCTGTTGGGCTTTTTCGAGGAAAATCGAGAATTCTACCTGGTTCAAGAATTCATTGATGGACATCCGCTGAGCGAAGAAATTTCTCGTGCTAGCCGTTTGAATGAAGCAGAAGTCGTTGCCTTACTCAAAGATGTGCTGGGCGTGCTGGAGTTTATCCACAAAAATCAGGTCATCCATCGCGACATCAAACCTGGCAACCTGATTCGACGACGACAAGACGGCAAAATTGTCTTGATCGATTTTGGAGCCGTCAAAGAGATTCGCACTCAAATTCAGGGCGAGTCAGGACAGACAGGTTTCACGGTCGGCATTGGTACTCAAGGTTACACACCGGGCGAACAGCTTTTAGGTAAACCTCGTTTTAGCAGCGACATTTACGCATTGGGTGTCACTGCAATTCAGGCAGTAACGGGCTTGCAGCCTTCCCAACTGCCCGAAGACCCAGAAACTTCCGAACTGATTTGGGAAGATTACGCCAGCATTAGCCCCGGCTTAGCGTTTATTCTCAGTCAAATGGTGCGACACCACTTTAGCAAGCGCTACCAGTCTGCGAGTGAGGTGCTGTGGGCGCTAGATCGGCTATCTGAGTTGCCTACAGACCTGACTTCCACGCCACAAGCCTTACTGCCATCAATGCTCATGCCAGAAGCGATGATGCGTGAGCAAACGATGCTGGCACCAGCAGAAACTTTGACACAGCGAGTTAAGTTGGGGTTAAAAGTGGTGGCGATCGCTACCCTCGCTATCACCAGTATGGTTCTGGGTGCCCGAGAAATGGGTTGGCTCCAGAATCCAGAAATTGCGGCTTTTGACCAGATGACGCGGCTTCGCAAAGATGCCCCACCAGACCCTCGGCTGCTGGTCGTTGCCATTACTGAAGCCGATCTTCAAGCGCTAGGGCGACCTACCCCTTCCGATGCCTCTGTGACTCAGGTATTGCAAACCCTACAGGGTTATCAACCTCGTGTGATAGGGCTTGATCTATATCGGGAGCTTCCTCAAGAACCCGGACATCAAGAGCTATTGCAAGTACTGCAGCAGTCTGACGATATTATCGCCATTACTAAACTGGGCACCTCTGAAGCAGATTACATTCCGCCTCCGCCGGGTGTGCCTGAAGAGCGAGTTGGATTTAATGATTTCGCGATCGACAACGATGATGTCATCCGTCGGCATTTACTGATCGGCAGCAACGAGCAAGGAGTATATTACTCTTTTGGACTGCGATTAGCCTTTAAGTATTTGGCAGCAGAAAATATCGAGCCTCGTCCAAGTGAAGCTAACTCTGACAATATGCAGTTGGGCAATACAGTATTTCTGCCCCTAGAACCGACGGCAGGTGGCTATCAGAAAGCGGACTGGGGTGGCTATCAGGTGATGCTGAACTACCGTGCTGCGACAAATGTAGCTAGACAAGTTTCTTTCACTGATGTGATGAACGGCAAAATCGAGCCGGACTGGGTTCGCGGCAAAATTGTGTTGATCGGCACAACTGCTCCCAGCGGCAAAGATTTGTTTAATACGCCCTACAGTGCCGTGCGTCAGACTGACTATCGAATGCCAGGAGTCATCGTTCATGCTCAAATGGTCAGTCAAATTCTTAGTGCTGCGATGGACGGGCAACAGCCTTTTTGGTACTGGCCGGATTGGCTGGAGATGATCTGGGTAGCAGGTTGGGCGATCGCGGGTGGCTGTGTTGCCTGGATGGTTCGCCATCCCGTGAGTTTAGGCGTAAGCAGCGTCGGGATGCTGATCGTGCTCACCGGAACGGCACTGTTTATCTTTGTCATTGGTGGCTGGGTGCCCGTTGTGGCTCCTGCGATCGCCTTGGTGTCCACCATTAGCGTAGTAACTGTTTATCGCAGCTACAAACCTCAGCCGCCGCTGATTCAAACTAAAGTAATGTGGCAAACGATAGAGACGAGAACGTTGCCCCGGGGGAGGGGCTAGGTTCTATTTCCCATGCGTCGGGCAGGGAGGTGCTGAGATACTGCGATCGAGCCATCCGGCAGCTTGCTGTAGTCTAAGCAAGGACTCTTCGGACTGGTCGCTGAGCAGGTATACCAGAGCGATCGCCGCCTGTTCTGCGGCTCTTGCCTTGCGGTTTGACTTCAGCCGATGCCAGTCATTGGGGGCGATCGCCAGCCGTTCTGCTAGTGCTTGCGCCAGTTCTAACGTACTCAACTCCGACACGTTGCCCGTTTTGGCAGTGGATAGGGGAGAAAACTGAATCGAATGAAGCGGTGAGTCAGGCATACTATTCATGAGCTAACTGTCCCTACTCTACTACGCCAGCATGAAGCCGTCCCAAGATTCTCCTTCACCATCTCCCGATGAGACTGACGATCGGGAATTTGAGCAAACATTAGCTGAGGTGGAGCGATCGCTACAAGCTCTAAAAGCCCGCTATGCTCAAGTTAAAGCCGACCAACAGCGGCAGCTTCAGCTTCAGCAACGGCTCAGTCAAACACAGCGAGAACTCAAGCAAATCCGTTCACGAGAGCTAAAAGCTGAGCTTCTGCAAATCCAACAACAGCTAGAGGAATTAGAAGTTGCGCTAGAAAGCCAGCTCTTTTCCTGGAACGGGCTAAAGGAGGTATTTTGGCAGGCAGTCCGATTTGGTGGGCTGGGAATTGTTGTAGGTTGGCTGCTTAGATACTTTGCTGAGTAAGTCTGGGGTTAAACGGCGATCGCCCGTCCTGCCAAAATCGCAACAGCAGCTGACAGGTTGTCGATATTTACAGGCTTCGGCAAATAGCCACTAAACCCTGCTTCTAGGGCACGGGCACGTTCTTCATGCCCTGCGAGTGCTGTGACGGCGATCGCCAAAGTTTGCTTGCCCCGACGTGCGTCTAGATCTTTAACCTGACGAAGCAGGTCATAGCCCGTTGTACAGGGCATTAAAATATCGCTAACCACTACATCTGGCTGATGCTGCTCAACGGCATCCATCGCCTCATCTGCCGAAGCTGCCACAATTACCTCTGCTCCATCTTCTTCTAAGACAAGGGCAAACAGGCACCGGGTATCTGGATCGTCGTCTACAATCAACAACCGCAGCCCATTCAGCAACGGCACATTTTGAGAGGTTGGTTCACGAACACTGAAATCGTCCCTGATAGGCAATGTCATTAGTTGCTCTACCCTTTTCAAGCTACACGGTTGAAAGGCTAGGTGGAACCAAAGCGTGAATTAGCAAACACTAATAACTCGCTCGATTGTGGAGTTAACTTGCTTAGAGAGACATGCAACAATACACCGATAAAAAGCTCTACGATTCAGGTAGAACTTTTATCTGTACTTAGGCTTAGAAACTGCACGATATCCATGCAGAACCTTTGCACCAGTTTTCTATGACGGCTCTACTCATTCAAGTTGACTCAAAAATCTCCCACCTGATGCATTAACGAACTTTCAGCTAAAACTTATTTAAGACAAGGTGTAATAAGACTTACAGCAAACAAAATGCTTTCTAAAAGACTAACCCTACACTCATATCTGCTGGCTTGGATGAACCTGGATGAGAGAGAACAACAGAACCGCTCTTTATATTCATACAGTCACAAACCGGAATAAGCAGAAATGAGTACTAGTAAGCCTGAGCAACTTTTTCAAACCTAACATCGGTAATACGATACCAGTCGACTGTGCACTTGTCTGTTCATCTGCGTACATATAGCAGCTCAAGCATGGGGCGATCGCCCCAACTAGACGAGCTTATTTAAGACGAATTCCTCTTAAGTCCTAATAGCCGATTAAACTCACCGCTAATCACGTTGTAGCACTCGCAGGACTTCTCTCTAAGCCGTTCCCGATTGAGAATCGTGATCTTGCCTCGGCTATAGCTGATGATTCCCTGCTCTTGCAAACTTCCCGCAGCCACGGTAACGCTAGCTCGGCGGGTTCCCAGCATTTGCGAAATAAACTCCTGGGTCAGCGGTAGCTCATCTGCTTCCAAGGAATCTTGAACAGATAGCAACCAGCGTCCCAACCGTTCGTCGATAGTGTGTAAACGGTTGCAAACCGCATTCTGTGAAACCTGAGTGAGCAATGCCTGGGTGTAGAGCAACACCAGCCTTTGCAGATATTCGCCCCGTTCAAATTCAGGTTTAAAGATATCGGCATCTAGCCTCGTTCCAGTGCCAGGAAGCTGCACGATTGCTTGGTAGACAGTTGCTTTACCGCCCAAAACAATAGGCAAACCAATTACGCCCTCAGCACCTACCAGCCCAACTTCAACGGTTGCTCCATCTTCCATCGTCGCAACGAGGGAAACCATCGCATTATTGGGAAAGTAAACTGCGCTAGGAGTTTCACCTGGCTCATAGAGGATTTTTCTCAACGGAAGCTGAACCTGCTCCAGGTGAGGTAAGAGGCGCTGATAGTCTTCATCAGGCAGGGCAGCCAGTAAGTGATTCTTGGGTTTATTGAAAATTTCAGGCTCAGACATTGGGCGTTTCTAAACTAAGCCTTACTTAAAAAGAGAATGGCAGGCAGTATACAGGGAGAAACATACTATGAAAAACATTACCGTTTTTCCATCTCTCAAGGTTAAGGATCATTTTTCAGTCACTTCCGCTCAGCTAAACAGAGAATTACCACACTAATTCTGTACACAGATTATTGATTAGGGGCGTAAACCTGTCTGTTCGGTAACGTACTCTGAAACTCGGAGTAAAATCGCTCTTTAACGAAAGAATGCTTGCATTTTCTAGCTTTTTCATTTTTCACACCTGCCGCTCCTCCCAGGAAGCAGTTCTTGCATTTGCCACAGAACTTTAGCTCTCTGAGGCAATATGAGAAAAGGAATTTGCGTTCTTTTCCAAATTCACCATTCTTCTAACCTTGTGATTTCCGCCATGACGACTCAACGCATTGCAACACTCTTAAAAACCGGGCAGCCTGACGAAGCGGTCAAAATTCAGGGCTGGGTGCGAACTAAGCGGGAATTGAAAGGGTTTTCCTTTGTTGAGGTGAATGATGGCTCCTCTCTGGCTAGCCTTCAGGTCGTGATCAATCAAGATTTGCCGGATTATGCCGAAGTGGTTCGGCGGTTGAATACGGGCGCTGCTTTAGAAGTATCGGGAGTGTTGGTGCCATCTCCGGGCAAAGGTCAACGGATTGAGATGAAGGCAGAAAGCGTCACCGTTCAAGGGGAAGCCGATCCAGAAACCTATCCGTTGCAGAAAAAGCGCCATTCGTTTGAGTTTTTGCGAACAATGGGACATTTGCGATCGCGCACCAACACGATTGGAGCTGTACTGCGGGTTCGCAATGCCTGTGCTGCCGCCATTCACCAGTTCTTTCAAGAGCGAGGCTTTCTGTGGATTCACACGCCAATCATTACTGCAAATGACTGTGAAGGAGCAGGAGAACTGTTCACCGTCACAAGCTTGGATTTACAGAAAGTGCCTCTGACCAAGGATCAGAAAGTAGACTTTAGCCAGGACTTCTTTGGCAGACAGGCTTATCTCACCGTTAGCGGACAGCTTCAGGTCGAGGCAATGGCGCTGGCGTTCTCCAATGTTTACACGTTTGGCCCAACTTTCCGAGCCGAAAACTCGAATACATCACGCCACCTGGCAGAGTTTTGGATGGTCGAGCCAGAGATGGCTTTCTGCGACTTGGAAGGCAACATGAACCTGGCAGAAGACTTTCTCAAACACATCTTTAAGTATGTGCTGGAAGCTTGCCCAGAAGATATGGAGTTCTTTAACCAGCGGATTGATGACTCAGTGCTGGCGACAGCAGACAATATTATCAACAACGAGTTTGAGCGAATTACTTATACAGAGGCGATCGCCCTACTAGAAAAAAGCGATCGTACCTTTGAGTATCCCGTTTCCTGGGGTTTGGACTTGCAGTCCGAACACGAGCGCTACCTGGCAGAAGAGCTATTCAAAAAGCCGCTCATCGTGACGGACTACCCTACGGAAATCAAAGCTTTTTACATGCGCCTCAGCGACGATGAGAAGACCGTCAGAGCAATGGACGTGTTAGCTCCTAAGATCGGCGAAATCATTGGCGGCTCTCAACGGGAAGAGCGTTTTGACGTGCTGGAACGGAGGATTCAAGCGCAGGGCATGAATCCTGAAGACCTCTGGTGGTATCTTGACCTACGCCGCTATGGCACAGTGCCCCATGCCGGATTTGGCTTAGGCTTTGAGCGGGTTGTGCAGTTCATGACGGGGATGAGCAACATCCGTGACGTGATTCCTTTTCCCAGAACTCCGCTTAGCGCCGAATTTTAGACACATTCCGCTGGTACTCAAGTTAGCAAAAAAAGGCTTAACCCTCTCCCATTTTTTTCTAACTCTCGTGATACCCAATAGCAAAGGGGCGCACAGTGTGCGCCCCTTTGCTATTGATGAATTGTTAACTAAACTTGGCAGGAATAATTACATCAAGCCCAGTTGAGAGAGGATGCCCTGACCAGTCACATATTCGGTAGCCAAACCCACGACGAAACCAATCATTGCCAAGCGACCGTTCCAAGTTTCAGCAAACCGGGTAAATCCAAACTTAGGCTCTTGAGCTTCCATGACAGCAATCCTCAGTTAAGTCAACTCTTGTAAATAGAAGTTAACACGGAAGTTCTTGGAGTTGCAATATTTCTTTACAAAAGGGATTGTTAAGTAAGGGGCTAGGGACTGGGGGCTAGGGCATATTTCCTTCTACTTACCTTTGTTGCCGAGTCTTTGCAAGTTTTTACCTGTTCCTAAGCTGGGCTTGGGAACTACGGAGGCAGAGTCTTCAGAAGGGGCTTTAGCGCTCCCCTAGCCCCTAGCCCCTGCCCCCTAACCCCTTAGCTCAACACCCAATTCACCAACGTCCGAACCGGGAAACCCGTAGCTCCGGGGTTGTTGTAGCCATTTTCCTTTTCCTTCCACACAGGCCCAGCGATGTCTAGATGGGCCCAGGGGGTTTCTTTAACGAATTGTTTGAGGAAGAGGGCGGCTGTGATTGCGCCTCCAGCACGCGGGCCAGTATTTTTCATATCGGCTACAACAGACTTTAAGCCGTCGAAGTATTTTTCTTCCATAGGCATTCGCCAAAACTTTTCGCCAGAACGTTCGGCGGCTTGGGTAAGCTGGGTGGCGATCGCCTCATCTTCGCTCCACAACCCGCCAATATCATCACCGAGTGCAACAATGCAGGCTCCGGTTAGGGTTGCCAGATCGATAATGGCATCTACGCCTAGCTTTTCGGCAAACACCAGCGCATCTGCCAGGGTCAAACGGCCCTCAGCGTCAGTGTTATTGACTTCAATGGTTTTGCCATTAGAGGCAGTGAGAATGTCGCCGGGGCGCATAGCCCGACCACTGATCATGTTCTCGGTTACAGCACTAATGAAGTGAACTTCAACATCGGGCTTAATCTGCCCGATCGCCTTTGCAGCACCGAGCGTTGCGGCGGCCCCACCCATGTCGGTCTTCATCATTTCTACACCGCTGCCTGGTCCTTTGATGTTGAGCCCACCAGAGTCAAAGGTCAGCCCTTTGCCGACGATCGCCAGTTTGCGGCGGGGTGTTCCCTCAGGGCGATAGGTGAGGTGGATAAATTTAGGCGGCAGGTCAGAAGCTTGAGCAACGCCCAAAAAAGAACCCATCCCTAACTTCTCGCAGTCTTCTCGCTCAAGAATCTGTAGCTCTAAGCCAAATTCGTTAGCGATCGCCGCTGCGGTTTCTGCCATGACAATGGGGTTAACGATGTTGGCTGGGGCTGCCACCAGTTCCCTAGCGAGAATGACACCTAAGGCTATCTGGCGGGCACGGGTAATCGCCTCATCCTGACCGTTAAAGCCAAGCAGATCGATTTGCTCAAGCGGAGGAGCTTTGTCTTTATCTTCGTCTGACTTAAAGCGATTGTCCTGGTGCAGGGTGAGCTCGATTCCCTCGGCGATCGCCTGGGCACTTACTGCCGCATCGCTATTCCACAGAGGCAGACTTAACCCCACTGTTTTGCTTTTTTCTTTCTTCGCCAAGCGAACGGTAGCTGCGGCAGCTCGACGCAGACTTTCCAGCTTCAACGATTCGGGTTTACCTAAACCTAATACTGCAACCTTGCGAATGGGGCTACCTGCGCCGACTCGGGTCACTGCGCTGCTGCCTTCTTTTCCTTTAAACTCGGCTTCTCCAATCAGTTCGGTTAAGGTGCCGGACAGCTTGGTATCTAGCTCTGCCAGATCGCCCGTCAAATCTACAGCATCCTCAAACAAACCAATGACCAGCAAATCTCCAGACCAACTTAAGCGTGGCCTATCTGTCCCTAGAAGATTCATTTCTCCCGCTACCTGAAAGCATCAATACGTCCAGTATTGCTCAATTTTGATTTGACCTGAGTTTGGGCTGCATCAGGAGGAGGACGATCGCTGCCTAAAGACGGTCACAATCAATTAAGGATTGTTATCATGCTGTGAAAGACAGAAAGATCCTTGAGACGCTAGCAGTCATTCAATCTAGGAATTGCAGGTTTAGCCAGACTTCATGCTAAAGCAACGTAAGAATCAGGTTTTCTTAGCTGTTGGCGCAGGGCTGGCAGCTTTAACTATGGGTGCCACTTTCTCTGCATCCAGATTGAGCGATTTAGTCTTAGAGCAACCCCTGGTCAAGCAATGGTTTGTCACCGAGCAGGCAACCGGTGAACTGGATTTGAGCCAGGATACAACCTCCGCTGTGTTGCCCCTGGTGTCAGTATCAGTGACAGAACGGGCTGCTCAGCTAGAGAAAATCGCGAGCGGTTCCCCTTCGCCCGATCGCAATCGAGCACGGTATCTTCTCGCCAGTGACTTGATTCAGCAGGGACAGGCAGGGTCTGCGCTTCCTTGGCTAGAAGATCTGGAGCAAGACTATGCTGCTCTGGCACCGCAGATTCTCTACAAGCGGGCGCAAGCACACACGGCAAGCGGCAATCCGGCAGCAGCAACAGCAATGTGGCAGCAGCTTTGGACGGAATATCCTGATGATCCGGTTACAGCGGAGGCGTTATTTGCGCTGGGGCAGAGTGACCCGCAGTACTGGGATCAGGCGATCGCCAAATTCCCTGCTCACCCCCGCAGCATTGAAATTGCTAAAACTCGCCTCAGCCAAAACCCAAACCAGCTTTCAATGCTGTTGGTTCTGGCGAAGCATGGGCATTACTTACCCGAAATTACTTCCATTTTGGATCGGTTGGTGAATGAGTACGGTAGCCAGCTTCAACCGGAAGACTGGGAGGCGATCGCCTTTGCCTATTGGGAAAATGGTTACTACGGCAGCGCTGGCTCAGCCTACGCCAAAGCGCCTCGCACTTCCCTAAATGCCTACCGGACTGGGCGCGGTGCCCAGTTAGGAGAACGCTACTCTGATGCACTCAAAGCTTACTACCAGCTAACGCAAGAATTTCCTGATGCTGACGAAACCGCAACCGCTCTGATTAAAATGGCAGAGCTAACTGACAAGCCACAGGATGCCTTAATTTACCTGGATACTGTGATTGAGCGTTTTCCTGACCGCGCTGCCGAAGCACTCGCAGAAAGGGCAGACGTGTTGGAGGCAATGCAAAGCCCTGAGTCTGCAAGTCAGGCACGGCAGTCTATCTTGACTCAGTACAGCAATTCTGAGGCAGCCGCAGAACTGCGCTGGAAGCAGGCAGAACGAGCAGCGACAGCAGGCGATGCCCGAACAGCATGGGAATGGGCACGGCAAATCGTCACCGAAAATGGCGACAGCGAATTAGCCCCTGAAGCTGCTTACTGGGTAGGCAAATGGGCAATTCAGATGGGTCAGCAGGCAGAAGCAAACAAAGCTTTTGAGTATGTCCTGACGCACTATCCTGGGTCTTATTATGCATGGCGATCGGCATCCACACTGGGTTGGGATGTAGGCGACTTCACCACCGTGCGGCAACAGATTCCGCAGGTGGTCAAACCGATTAGCCAACCTGTCCCACCTGCCGGGTCAGCCGCGCTGCAAGAGCTTTATCGTCTGGGACAATACCGCGATGCCTGGTCAATTTGGCAAGTTGAATTTGACAACCCAGTACAGCCTACCGTTGCTCAACAATTCACTGATGGGTTAATGCGTCTTGGCGTGGGAGACAATCTAGACGGCATTTTCATGGTTTCTAGCCTAGAGTGGCGCGAAAAGCCAGAGGAAGAGCTTGAATATCAGGCACTCAAGCGTCAGACAGGCTACTGGCAAGCACTTTACCCTTTTCCATTTTTAGAACCGATCAATTCGTGGTCACAGCAGCGGCAGCTTAATCCGATGCTGGTGACCGCTTTAATTCGGCAAGAGTCTCGATTTGAGCCCAAAATTGAATCCGTGGCGGGTGCAGTTGGGCTAATGCAGGTGATGCCAGATACGGCAGACTGGGTTGCTTCGCAAATTGGCTTGCAAGATTACACGATGAGTGACCCCAACGACAACATCTCTCTGGGCACCTGGTATCTGGACTATACCCATCGGGAGTACGACAACAATTCCCTATTTGCGGTCGCCAGCTACAATGCTGGACCGGGAAGTGTTGCCGATTGGATCGATCGCTTTGGCTTTAGCGACCCTGATGTATTTGTTGAACAGATTCCCTTCCCCGAAACGAAGGGTTACGTCGAATCCGTATTTGAAAACTACTGGAACTATTTACGCCTCTATAACCCAGAGGTTTCCCAACGTTTGGCTCAGTATTCTGAAGAACACGCCGAGACAGTCGGCTTTCTACCCGAGTAGCCCGATCGCAGTTTTCAACCATTGGGTTCAACTATTGGGCTAGTTACCAAAATTAGGCGAGAAGGCAAGGCTTCACCCTGCCTTCTCTCTTAACTCTTATGAATAACTCCGTTACGTGGGGGACAAAACATAGGGTTCATCGTAAGGAAAGAGAGGATAAATCAGGACAGGTTGAAGATGCCCGATCGGTATAAATGCAGTCAAAAAAGACTAGAGCGTCTGAACCTGTTTGAAAGCCGCCTAACCTCACTGTCCACCCTTCAGGGCGAACTCTTTGTCGCAACTCTCGAACTGTCAGGTAATACCTGATTTCGTCATCATTGTTCAAAGTTCTCCAGAGTTCATAAACATAATTATCTTCCCGCCCATTTGCAACCTGAAAATCTTCTGTAGTTTGCAGGTTAGGCAGAGACTCGCAGGCAATATCATTCCCATCAAAGTCTAGGGCTTGCAATCCTGTTAACACGAAATAAGATTGAGCCGCTTCTTGAGTCAAAAAGTTTCTACAGGTTACGTCTTGAGATTTGGCTGGAGAAACTCCAAACAGGCATAAAACTGGAGCTAATAGTGCGATCGCCGAAATGCTGCTGAGCTTAAACATACAAACATACTCCTCCTAGCTACTGTTTAGAAAAGCTATGCTATTCAGGGGTTACGTTCACTCTTCGCTAAAACAAGAATCACAAAAAACAGGTTAGTTAACATCACCTATCAAGGTGAAATCAACAATACCTATTTTCTGCTACTGCAAGTCTGAAGAGTCTTAAAGAAAATAATTTTGAGGAGGGCGATCGCTCAGAAAACTACCCTTCTATAGACATTGGATAGCGGAATCTGCAATGGAACTGTAACCAGATACAGTACTGCATCCAGTTGCTCATACTCAGTCATCAGCCATTGATTGTTTGCAGTTTTTGAGCAATGTTCCACATGCACTTTGTACTGATCCACCAAGACGTACTCTCGAAAGCTAGCTAAAGTCCTGTAAAACTCAAATTTTTCGCCTCGATCGTAATTTTTCGTGGAATCGGACAAAACTTCGACAATTAGCAAGGGATTTGTAATAGTGTCTTTGCGTCCTTCTACAAAGGACAATTCTCCTTCAACAACGATGACATCTGGATAGGTATACATCCCCTTGCGAGGAATCCAGAGCCTCATATCGCTGATGAAAATGTCATAGTCTTGCTCAGTTAAGGCAAGGCTTAAAGCAGAACCAAAATTAACCTTGATGCGATTGTGGTTTGGTGTTCCCCCTGCCATCGGAAAAATTTGCCCATTACAATATTCGCTCCTGAACTCAGCAGTTTCCTCAAGCGCTAAATATTCTTCCGGCGAATAGTGAGGCTGTTCTTTCGCTTGCATAAAGTATAGAAGCGTCGTTCTGCACCCAGTTTATCTTTTAGTCCAAACTAGCTGTTGCAAAAAAAGGTGAGACAGAAACAAGCGCATCCGACCTATATCAATTTATTGGTTGCTGTAGTGCTGACCTTTACCACGAGCAAGATGAAACTTGCTTTTAGGCTGAGCGTAGTAGCGGAGCTTGTAGCCCGTGGCGTTGCTGAAGCTGATGCATGTGGTTAAACAACTGCCAGCAATATTGCTCTGGCAGACCGCAAGTGACAGCGCCCCGTAGCACCACGTTGAAATACCAGTCATTTGGAGCAAGCTCTTCAGTTAGCTTCTCTAAAACAACGTAGGTGCGAACATTCTCATATTGCTGACCTTGATGATGAATGGTCACAATTTCGTGCTGATAGCCTTCTTCACGTAAATCTAGGCGATCGCTCAACCGCTGCGGCAATCGGTACAAAACGCCTTCCACAAATGCAGTTGGGTCTTTAACCACATCTAAAACGCCGCAGTTTCTTAAACGTGATTGGCGAAAAAAGCCCAACCGATAGCCTCTTAGCGTAGCAGCCCCAATCACATGAGCGTGAACATTTTCACCGAGCGATCGCTTCAAATCTACCGGACACATGCAGGAGCCGTAGGCAAAATAATAGAACATTGGCTCTCGGAATGGTTCTGAAATCATTGCCTGAACAAAACGGGGCTGAGCAGGTACTCCTGTCATGGTTACAAATCTCATGGGTTAACCACTTTTAACCTGTGATTGTAACAGAGCAAATTCTAAATTACCACCTATCCCGACGTGCAAACCGTAGATTAAAGTTCTAACAGATTGAGTGATTGCCAAGCGCTATCTCTTTAAGAGCAGCTATCGAACTATGATTTTTTTTTCACAGTTCGATGAGCATAAAGAGGTTAAGAGCAATTTCTCTACCGAGTGGGTCGTCGTCTCTGCAAAAACTCAGGAATATCCAAACCAGGTTTGTTCTTGGGTTCAGAAAGCGTGGTTGGAGGTGCAGGGGTGATGGGGGGAGCGCTAACACTCCGTTTTAGAGTTGTCACTCTAGAGGTAGGTGCAGCCTGGGGCTCAGCCGAGAAACCCGTTGCAATCACCGTAATCCGAACTTCACCCTGAAGGCGATCGTCAATCACCGCCCCGAAAATGATGTTTGCATTGGGATCAACTGCCTCGTAAATGATCTCCGCTGCCGAATTGACCTCGTGCAGCGTCAAATCAGAGCCGCCCGTGATATTGAACACGACCCCTCGCGCCCCATCAATTGAGGATTCGAGCAGTGGCGAGGAAATTGCGGTCATTGCGGCTTCTCTAGCCCTAGACTTGCCGGAGCCAACCCCAATGCCCATTAGCGCAGAGCCTGCATCCGCCATCACTGCCCGCACATCGGCAAAGTCAACGTTGACTAACCCTGGAACCGTGATGATGTCTGAGATGCCTTGAACACCCTGACGCAAAATGTCATCTGCAACCCGAAATGCTTCCTGCACGGGGGTCTGCTCTGAGATCACCGACAGCAGCTTATCGTTGGGGATCATAATCAGCGTATCGACTCTGCTCTGCAGAGCTGCAATCCCTTCGTCTGCTTGACTGGTACGCCGTCTACCCTCAAAAGTAAAGGGACGGGTCACCACGCCGACGGTCAAAGCTCCAATCTCTTTTGCGACTTCTGCAACAATGGGGGCTGCGCCGGTGCCTGTTCCGCCACCCATGCCAGCCGTAATAAACACCAAGTCAGCATGTTCTAGCGCCGAAGCAACCTCATCTCGTGATTCTTCGGCTGCCTTTTGCCCAATTGCCGGATTGCCGCCAGCACCCAATCCACGAGTTAGCTTTTGCCCAACTTGAAGTCGATTGTGGGTAGATGCATTAACCAATGCCTGAGCATCTGTATTAATCGACCAAAACTCTACACCCGCGACCTCACTGGCAATCATTCGGTTTACGGCGTTGCAACCACCACCGCCGACCCCGATCACTTTGATTCTGGCTATGCTGCTCGGCACGATCTCATCGCTCCTGGATTCCTCTCCCAGCACGGCTCTGGCATCGCGGACCTGACTTAAGTGTAGCCCAGAGTTGGTAAAAGGATTTGAAGTGTTCATTGATACTGGAAGAGTAAATTGATTTCATTTACTAAAAACTGCATGGGTGACAAATCACTAACTGCTAAAGCGATAGGGCTTAAGAATAAGCAATTCAGTGACCTTCTACCCGTAAACTTATGAGCCTAGATGGGCAGAACTCAAAAGACTCAGTAATTTAATCTATTTGAGAAGCGCTTCAACCGTGTATAGCTGAGGCTCAACTTTACCTACTCGCCAACTCTAGTCAACTATAGGGTAAGTTGCTTGAAAAACCAATAATACACAATAGCTGGAGTAAATAGGAGTTTAACTAAATCCAAAAGTTAGAAATCTACTTCTGGGTGCATTCCCCAGAGGAATATGCAAGCATCAATGGGTCCGTCCATTCATTTCAACCCGTTGTGAAATTGCTCTAGCGAAAAGTTTGAGATTACTGCTTTACAAGAATAGGTTGAGGGGAAGCGCGATCGCCCAAAGCTCAAGCTGTTGAATGAATCAAACGCTGCCAAAATAGCAATAATCTCAGAATGAGCAACCACAAAAATTAGGGAGAACTAGATGCTGTTGTGTCCTCTGGCACAGCGCTAGTTTCAATCATGTGGAGAGAAGGATTATCAGGATTTCTCAGGTCAATATAATCAATCTGACTAGTATTTACAGTTTCTGGAAGTTCACGCATTTGGTTTAAGGCATTCAGTTGCTTTGGAAACTGGGAACTGTATGAACCCAAATGCACCATTCCTAGATCTGTCTTGAGAATCAAGTTAGCTGGATCTCGCCAATCAATTTCAAGAACTGCAACTGGGCTACGGCTGACCTGCTGATAAAGTTTTGACCACTCAGCAAGATACTGGCGGGGCATTCCTACAACTCTCAAGCTTGGCAGCGGTGATTGGTTTGATCCGCTGTAGTTTGCTAGGGGCATAGATACCCCCGTTTCATCGAGTAGTTTGATCTGGGTTGCCCCTGGCAAAACGGTTGACTGTGCGGATTGCTCAGGGGAGTTGGCTAAACCAGCAGTATCCGAATCGGGTTCTAACAAAACTGCAACAGGACGACGCTCCTGAACTTGCACAGTCAGTCCGGGAGGAAACAGATGGCGAGTTATCGTCGCATCGGCAATGAATGCCTGAGACTTTAGCTGAGCTGCTAGTGCCTGTGGCTGTAACTGCAAGAGATGTTGAGGATAGGCAACCGGTAAGAGCGCCTGAACTGCCTCTTCAGAGAGAAACTCGTTACCATCGATCGCAATTTGTTCAGGCACCCGAATTGTCCAGGTAGGTAAGGTGACTCCCCAAACTAATCCGCTTGCCAATCCGCTGACTGCCAGTGTTCGCCAGCCAGCCTGCACAACCTTCAAACGGCGCTGACGGCGTAGTTTTTGCCGTCGTTCTGTTAATTCTGTTCGAGAAACGGATGCAATGTTAGTCATCGCTATCGGGCAGGGGGATAAAGTAGAAGACCAATTTTTTATGAATGCATGATACCAACTCCTTCTGAAGAATCAATTCCCGTCGATTGGTTCGGCTTGAAGCTGGCGTAAGTTCTGCTGAAGGTGATTTCCCCATTGAATTGCCAGGGACAAATCGGTGAAAGGAATGCGAATTGGCTCAGCGCTATCCGATCGCTCAAATTCCAAAGCAACTTTGCGGCTCTTTTGAGGCGGTGTTTCTAAATCGACAGACTGATTGTCTACCCAGAGGCGAATGGCGCGAATCTGCTTCAGCGAAAAGGTTTGCAGGTTAACAGGAGCTTTGCGAGTCGGCTTGCCCCAGGTCAAGGTGCTGCCATTTTGCCCTAGCACTGAATAGATATCGTATTTGGCACGTTCAAACTGCTCTGCCCAAACTCGGTAAGCTTCTAATTTCTGATATTCATTCCAGCCCGCCCAGGCTAACCCGATAAAAACCGCCAGTAAGGGCAGCCAAAGAAGTCCTCTTGTCATAACTTTTTACCTGATTCAACACGATATTGAAAGCAACTTTTAGCAACGTTTTTTAGCAATGTTCAACCTCTATTAGAGGGGGCTTGAGCTATCTTGGTGGATAACTGATGCTGCGGCGAAGCGGATTCTATGAAAAGGCTTTTTCTAACTGGCTTGTTTTTGGTGGGGCTGTTTTTTGCGCTGGCGAGTTTTCCCGGTCTGGCAAACAAGGGTGAATACGAGTCCATTGTGCTGGATTTTCGGGATGATTTGCAGGCAGGGCAAATTGAGCGTGAGTTGGGGGCGATCGCCCAGCAGTTCAACGCCACCCCTCAACTCAACAGCATTTTCTCAGAGCAGGATAACGTCTATGTCGTGGAGGGCGATCGCCAACTGCTAAAACGGCTGAGACGCTCAGATCTAAAGCAGTATACCGAATCGATTGAGCCAAACTATATCTACTCCACTCAAGACATTCCCAACGATCCCGATTACGCCAAGCAGTGGAATTTCCTTAATATCAACATCGAATCCGCTTGGGATGAGACTAAGGGGGCTGGCGTAACGGTGGCTGTAATTGACACCGGAGTCAGCCAGGTTCCCGACCTCCGCAGCACTAAGTTTGTCGCAGGTTACGATTTTGTCAACGACAGAGCAGAAGCCGCAGATGACAACGGTCATGGCACTCACGTTGCTGGCACGATCGCCCAGTCCACCAATAATGGCTATGGCGTAGCCGGGATCGCTTACGAAGCCAGCATCATGCCGCTAAAAGTATTGGCTGCCTCTGGCGGTGGCACGGTTGCCGACATTGCCGAAGCGATTCGATTTGCCGCAGATCACAACGCCGACGTGATTAATATGAGCCTGGGCGGCGGCGGTGACACTGACCTGATGCGAGAGGCGATCGACTATGCACACGGCAAGGGCGTTGTGGTTGTTGCTGCCGCAGGTAATGCAAGCAGTAACTCTGCCTCGTATCCAGCCCGTTATCCCAATGTAATTGCCGTTTCGGCGCTGGATTCTACCGGAGTCAAAGCACCCTATTCTAACTTCGGAGCTGGGGTAGACATTGCTGCTCCCGGTGGTTCCACAGGCGGCACTAACCCGGCGGGTGGAGTGCTTCAACAAACCATTGATCCCGAAACTGGAGAAGCTGTTTTTCGCGCCTTCCAGGGCACTAGCATGGCTTCCCCTCACGTCGCTGGCGTTGCGGCACTGGTGAAAGCATCTGGGGTTGAAAGTCCCGATGAGATTGCTCAAGTGTTGAAGCAGTCTGCCAGAGTGATTCAGGGAGATGAGCTAAACCACTTTGGTGCGGGACAGCTTGATGCTGCTGCTGCTGTAAAGCTGGCGCAAAAAGGACAAATTAACTTCCGCGACTTTTTCCGTTGGCTACGTGAGAATGGCTACCTCAACCTGCGCTTCTGGTTTGACGGCGGTGTAGTGACGCTGTTGCCCAAGATTGGTATGGTGTTGGGGTCTTACCTGCTGGCATGGTTCCTGAGAAACTATCTGCCGATTTTTAGCTTCTCGCTAGGAAGTGGACTGGTTGCCGGTAGTGCTGGACTGTTCTTTTTACGCGGACTGTATGTGTTTGACGCGCCGCAGTTCCCCTTCCGCATTCTGGGTAGCTCGATTCCGGAACTGGGCGGAGCAATTCAGGGTAGCAGTTTGCTAAACCCGATCTTTGCCAGTGTGCTAATTCCGCTGGTGCTGGTAGCTCTGTTGTTGGGTAGCGCACAGTGGAAATGGTTTGCTGTAGGTTCTGCCCTTGGGGTGGCCTCTTGTCTTGCTATCAGTGCTATTGTTTCGCCAGAAGTCCTTTGGCTGGGAAGTGGAGCGATCGCCCGTAGCTATCTGATCGTGAATGCTCTCCTCTGCTTTGGACTGGCATACCTGGGATCAAAAGCGGAGACGCAGTCAGCATGAGCATTACAGTAGAAGGGATTATGCAAAAGTCAGAAATGGGCACAGGCACCTGGGCTTTAGTGACAGGAGATGGAGACTCTTACGAAATTCACCAAGGCGCACCCAAAGACCTCTTGCAACCTGGCTTACAGGTCAAAGTCGAAGGGCAGGTGCGGAATGATGTCATGACGACCGCCATGATTGGACCTGTTTTAGAAGTGAAAAGTTTTGAAGTGGTGAGCTAGAAGATACGCGCTCACAGTTCAGTTCTTGAGCAAAAGGGCTTGGGGTTGCCAAGCCCTTAAGATTTAGCGAATTGGGAAAGTCACAAAAATATCTCGTCTCACCAGCACTTCTGCGGGTGCTTCGGGGTCGTAGTAGGATGCGCCGAGCCCAAACGGATTGTAGGGAGATGGCTGAGCGGTCGAGCCGCAGGCAGGGGAAAAGAAATTGAACGGTGATTCTGCGACAGAGGGTACTGCCGCAAGTTCTACTCCCATAGCTGTAGCGATCGCCGTCGCTCGATTTCGAGCATCACTAATGGCGTCTTGATAAACATCCTGCTCCAGTTCCGTGCAGTCGTTGACGGAATATTGAACACTCAGATTTTGCAGGAAGATTTCTTCACTGTCAGCGATCGCCTCATTTACCCCATCCACCGCTTGCTTAATCTGTTCTTGACTAGGCGCGTCCAAATCAAAAGATACAGAGCCTCGATCGGTGGTGTAAGGATAAACATTCGGGCTACCAGGTACGATCGAGACCTCAATAGATTCAGATGGAATGCCTGCTGCAACCAACGCATCTACAACGGGTTGGAGTTGGGTCTCGGTAAGGGTAGGTGGGTCTCCCGGTGTAGCCTGTGCTTGCAGTGAAGGGGGTGCTTGAGCAGAGGTATCGTTAAACAGCAGTAATCCTTCCTCTGGAACAGCATAGGGATCATAGTTTGTGAAAGAAAACTCAACTTCAGCAATATCTGCTGGAGCGCTTGCCTCTCCCTGACCTAAAACCATGAGCGCCTGCTGGTCTTCGTTCACAGGAGGGTAGAAAAGCTGGGCTACTTGGTCATCTACTGCCCCAGGTTCTTGTTCCACGTTGGGTGACAACGATTGGGTAGCAGCCTGGCTAAGAGAAGGTGCTGCAATCCAGGTGAGGGTGGCGATCGCCATTGATACTAGCGGTGAGGGGGCCATTTTTCTGCTCAAAGCTAAGTCTCCTTAGTGAGTAACACTGCTGCACATCGCAAAAATTCGCACTGCACTGTCTGACGATACACCGTTAACTAGCCGCTCTTCGAGAATTTGTGGCTTGAAATAATAACGTTTTTCTAACAAAGAGCTACATCACAAAGGGGCTACAGACGCAGGATACCCCTCTATCTGTCGGCTCAATTTCTGAGATTGATATAACAACTTACCCCAGAAAGATTTACGTCAAGCAATTCTAAATCAGCAATCTTCAATAAGACCGATTGCTGTGAGAACTTCTATCCAGACAATAAGGAAAACAGTTAAGAAGTATTAATTGGAGCCAATTCATGACAGAGAATTTTAAGAAGGGCGATCACGTCGAGTGGAAAACTTCTCAAGGGAAAACAACGGGCGAGGTGAAGAAGAAGCTAACCTCGGAAACCGATATTAAAGGGCATCACGTTGCTGCTTCTAAAGATAATCCTGAGTATCTGGTTGAGAGCGATAAATCTGGCAAAGAGGCGGCTCATAAACCCGAATCACTGAAAAAGATTGATGACTAGGAGCAGAGTGATGGCAGGCGATCGCAAAGCAACCATCGACGAGTTTCAATCCGTCGTAAATATGTCCCCCAAGGAGCTGGAGTCCTGGCTTAAAACAGAGGACTCCAAGGCAGTAGGGCAAAAAGATGGCAACAAAGAGTCAACTGGACACAAATCGGGTCGGCACATCATTGAACTGCTGCAAGTAGAGGGGGATGACTACACAGAGGACGATCTAGCACAAATGAAGCGGGTGATTAGCTATGTTCACCGCCATTCCGCTCAGCGACCGTCCGGTGATGTTACGGATACACGCTGGCGCTATTCCTTGATGAACTGGGGACATGATCCGCTGAAATGAATCTGCTGAGACGCGATGTATCGCGTCTCTCGGAGTTCTATGGCGATCGCCCCAAAAATCGCTCTAGCCCTCCGCCCTGCATCTCAAACATACTCCTCATCGTGATAATAAGAATGCTGTTAACGTGCAGATATTGAGCTTGAAGCAGTGCCATTTCCCAACTTAATGAACTAATTCTGCAAACTAATTCTGCAAATGTTTGAATGAATTTTGAATTAGCATAATTGTTGGTGAATATGAAAATATTAGCTTTCTCTAAAACCAATCTAAATTAAAGCTTCTAATAGGCTGCTCCCTAAATAGATGTAAGCTGCAACGATCGCCGCACCACTTATCAGTAATGCAATTAAAAAATATCTATATCTGACTTTAGTTAAACCTACAGCATAGCTCACAATATCTTGTGAGAGAGGCATGATTAAAATTATGTAGAAGATGCTTTGGCGACTTTTAAGTCGCCTCATAAATTTATCCAGTTCCTCTAGATTCTTCTTACCAATGAAACGGCTTGCAACTCCACGACCGAGTTTTCTAGAGATCCAATAATTAATGCTGCACCCAATCAGAGTAGCGACATAACTTAGAATAAAGCCAGTTTCCTTGCCAAATAAAGCTCCCCCTACAACAAAGAGAGAGCTTCCACTAAAAGGGGCAAGAATTAAACTCAGTGAACATAGAACAATAAAAATTAAAGGTGCCCAGGCTCCTGTTTCTTTAATAAAATGTTGGGCGTTTTCTAAGCCTATTGCTCGTAGAGCCAAAGCCATCAAAGCATAGACAATTGCAATAAATAATAAGGCTAAGAAAACTTTTTTAAGCTGCAGCTTAATTTGCATGGTAAAGACCTGATCTAACGAAGAGTTTGAAGTTGCTTTATGGATGAATGCCCTCAAAAAAATGCTTCAGGCTCAATTCATTAACAGAGAACTCTTGATCAACTTAGTAATAGAATCTACGAATCGTCAAGTTAAGATAAAGACTTTGGAAGTCAAGACAAAGGACTCAATTGATTGCGTGGAGCCAGTTGTGTATCTGGCATATTCCTTTGTGGCAAATAATTTAATTAATGGGATACCAGAAACATCGGCTCAAATCATCCTTGGGGGCGGTGCAAGATGGTGTCAGATAAGTTTCGGCGGCAGCTTCGGCAAGAAGCGGTAGGTTGGCTGGCGAATGGCGTGATTGATCAAGCTCAGCATCAGCGGTTGTCAGAGCTTTACGAATTTGACCGTCTGGATACAGCCGCCCGCGATCGCTTCATTGTCATCCTGGTTGGTCTGGGCAGCATCTTGCTGGGGCTAGGGATCATCACCTTTGTGGCAGCAAACTGGCAAGCCATTCCACGTGAACTGAAAGTAGCAATGCTGTTGGTTCTATTTGTTGGCATCAATGCGCTGGGATTTTATCTGTGGAAGCAGCCTTTGAGCCTGTCCCCTGGTAGAGAACAGGCACAGCAGCGTGTTGGGCAGGGGCTATTGCTCCTGGGGGCGCTGATTTTGGGCGCGAATATGGCGCTGATGGGACAAATTTTTCATCATAGCGGTTCAGCCTACGCCCTATGCCTGATTTGGGGATTGGGTGTAGTCGCGATGGCCTATAGTCTGCGCCTTGTTTCCCTTGGAACTCTGGCAATTTTGCTGATGGGAATTGGCTACTGGCTGGGCATCCAGGAATTGTTTAGTGTAGGTGTGCTACCTGCCTTGGGATTGGTGATGCAAAACATGCCGATCATTGCTGGGGTGCTGTTTGTGCCGCTGGCTTATCGGTGCCGCTCTGGAGTCTTATTTGGGTTGGCAGCGATCGCCGTCATCTCTTCTTTTCTAGTCATCCTTATGGATCTGAGTTGGCTGTTTCCTAATGCACAGGGTGCTATGGGAGCGATTGCCTTCACTTTACCGGCTGCGTTGCTGTGGAGCTATGACGACGCAATCTGGCAGCGTCCCTGGCAAAGACTAGCTTCCTTGCCACGTCCTAAGCCGTTTCGAGCGATCGCCCAACCCATGGCGCTGATTTATCTGAGTGGCTTGGTTTACCTGATGTCTTACCACTTCTGGTGGACTGAAGGTGGCAATCAGGCTGCTGCCTCGCCCCAGTCTCAACTAACTGGTAATGGACTACCGCTATTGCTTAACCCTAATCTGCTCTTTCTAATTGGACTAACACTGGTGCAGTGGTTCTACCGAGGCAAGCCAGAGCAACGTACTAACTACTGGCGGCTGACTCAGAATGACGGGGTGATGCTGGTATTTTTGCTCGTCATTGCTTGTATATCGTTATGGCATTGGAATGTTTCGCCGATCATGGCGATCGCTACCCTCGCCTTTAACCTCCTACTGTTTTTGCTAGCTGCCGGATGCCTGCGCGAAGGCTTAGCGGAGGGGCAACGTCGCCTATTTTGGAGCGGCATCGTGCTGCTGACACTGCAAGTTCTTAGCCGCACATTGGAATACAACACCGGGCTATTGCTGAAATCGCTGGTATTTTTGCTCTGCGGCGTTGCCGTCATCCTGGTTGGGCTGTGGTTTGAGCGGCATATGCGTGTGTTGAAACGTCCAATCCTCCCCGACACTTCATCATCGGAGCAAGCGTCATGACTACTCACAACGTTCCAGGTTGGCGGTTTTGGTTGCCATTAGCGGCTCAGGTCGCTCTGATTTTGGCAGTTCCAGCGCAGGCAGTTTACACGCAGTTCGCAGGCAGAACGGCAATTCTACAAACGGTTCCGGTTGATCCTTATGATTTGCTACGTGGATATTATGTAACGCTGAGCTACGACATCTCCAGGCTTGAAACCCTACAAAACTTGCCTGGTGGAGAAATTTTAGCTACTCCAAATTGGTCAGCCCAAACTCCCTCTTTATTTGAATCTGGGTTGCCCTTTTATGTCGTGTTGCAGCCTGCTCCAGACTCCGATTCGCAATCTGCGGCAACCAGTTCATTGCCCCAACCCTGGCAGCCTGTGCGGATTAGTGGCGATCGCCCCACCAACTTACCCTCCAACCAAATTGCCCTACAGGGAAACTATCGACGCGGCAGCATTTCCTATGGACTAGAAGCGTACTATATTCCTGAAGATCAGCGGATTGAGATTAATGAACGAATCAACCAGTCTGGGCAACCAGGCGAAGCACAAGCCTTTGTCGTAGAGGTAAAAGTAGATGCCCAGGGGCAAGCAGTGCCCATCAGCGTGTGGGTAGGCGATCAGAATTATAAGTTTTGAGTCTTCCTCACCCAAAGCTGATCATTCAAAACTCAAAACCACTCTCTTTGCTTTGCTTCTAGCTACTCTGCTTCTAACGGTCTACGCAGTGGGTTTGCTATCATTAATCTTCTTTTATCTCTCCCAATGGGGAGGATTGGTTAATGGAGGACGCTAAAAAAGCGAAGGACCAAATTCTGCATGTGCTGAAGCTACAGGGCGCACAAACAGCGACTGCTCTGGCTGATGAGCTACAGGTATCACCGATGGCAATTCGGCAGCACCTTCAGACCTTAAAAGCAGAACAGTGGGTGACTTATCGCGAGGAACGTCGTCCAATGGGGCGACCCGTCAAGCTATGGCAATTAACCGAGCAGTCAGCCGATCGCTTTCCCAATCGGCACGCTGACCTGATGGTAGATTTGCTCCGCAGCATTCAAACGGTGTTTGGCTCTGATGGGGTGGATAGGTTAGTGACGGAGCGCAGCCAGCGGCAAATTCAAACTTACCAATCTAAGCTGACTGATTTGGTGGCTGAGCAGAATTGGCAACACCAGGTGAAAGCGATCGCCCAGCTTCGCACCCAGGAAGGCTACATGGCAGAAGTGATCGATCAGCCCGATGGCAGCCTTTTGCTAGTTGAAAACCATTGTCCCATCTGCACTGCTGCCCAAACCTGCCAAAAGCTGTGTGGAGCAGAATTAGAGGTATTTAAGGCAATTTTGGGAGAGGCAATCGCCATTGAGCGAGTTGAGCATATTTTGCAGGGCGATCGCCGCTGTGCCTATTGGGTAGGGCTGAGGGATCAAGGACGAGGAAATACCTCTTTCCCTAATCCTTAGCCCCTCATCAGTTCACCCTTGGTAAAAACGGCAGACGCATATACGCTCCTAGCGGATCGTTGAGCGCTTTTAGGGTTTCCAGGTCGGCTCTTAGCTTTTGAAGTTCTAGAGAAAGCGGGTCGCTTGGTGTTGCAGCACGAGTTATCTGGTCGTTGATTCGACTGCTGAACAGTTGACCAAAGAATTGCTCACCAAAGCTGGGATATTTGGGATATTCCTCTAGCCGCCAGTCATCTCCCAAGTCGGCTTCTTCAACGGCCGCCTGAATTGCGGCATCTAGCCCACCCAATTCATCTACCAGTCCTAACCGCTCTGCGGCAACACCAGACCAGACTCGTCCCTGAGCAATTTCGGCAAGCTGCTGTCGAGGAATGGGACGAGATTCTTCAATTTTGTCGAGGAAGCGATCGTAGAGCCGATCGACAATTTGCTGCCCGATCGCCAGTTCTGCTTCTGTTTTAGGACGGGCGATCGTCTCGTAATCGGCATACTGTCCGGTCTTCACTACGTCCCAGGTGATACCGTTTTGGTTAGCAAGTTCCTGCACGTTAGGCAATAGTCCAAACACGCCGATCGAGCCGGTAATCGTATTGGGTGAGGCAAAAATTTGACCGCCATAGGTAGCAATCATGTAGCCACCAGAGGCAGCAAAGCTACCCATTGAGACAATGACGGGTTTTGCTTCTTGCGCCAAAAATACTTCTCGCGCAATCTGTTCAGAGGCAGTGGCACTTCCACCCGGACTGTTAATCCGCAATACGATCGCTTTTACTTCGTCGTCTTTACGCAGTTCTCGAAGCTGTCTGGAAAGGCGATCGCCCCCCACCTGACCTGCACTCCCTTCACCGCTGACGATATCGCCCTCTGCAACTACAAGCGCCACTTGGTTGTCGCCTCCAGCATCCTCGTCGGCCGCAAGCACATCAGCATAAGTGGGTAGAGCAATGTGGCGGAATGTTTCTCCTTCCCCTTCCCCTTCTCCCTCTGATTCACCCGTTAGTTTTCGTAACTCTGTCACAATTTCATCGAAATAGCTGACCCGGTCAACCAAGCCTGCCTCTTGAGCCTCATCGGCTAGCAGTAGCCCTTGATTGTTGGCGATCGCCTGAAGCTGTTGAGAAGTAATTCCCTGACTTTCGGAGGTAGCAGCAAGAAACTCACTCCACAAATCAGCCAGCAGTTGTTGGGTTTGTTCCCGCTCTTCAGGGCTTCTGCTAGTGCGGATAAACGGCTCCACTGCCGACTTATAGCGCCCCACGCGCAAGACCTGAATGCCAACACCGTATTTTTCCAAAGCTCCTGCAAAAAATGTAGTTTCTGCCCTGAACCCGTTTAGCTCCATCAGTCCACTGGGACTAAGGGCAACCGTATCTGCTACAGAGCCAAGATAATAGTCTTGTTCTGCCCAAGCTTCTGAATAGGCAAAAATTGGTTTTCCAGACTCGTGAAATGTTTGCAGTGCCTCTCGCACTTCTCGCAATGTGGCGAACCCAGAGCCAAGCCCAGTGGCATTCACATTGCCCGTAAGATATAGTCCGACGATGCGGTCATCTGTAGCAGCCTTCTCCAACGCATTCAAAACATTGCGGAGTGACACCGTTTCTGGAGTACCGTCTGATAAAACCCCTTGAATAACCGTGTTGGCATCAGAAACCGGGCTGGAATCTGTGATCTCCGTAGACAGGTCGAGAACTAAGATGGAATCTTTTTCTACAGTCGGTCCAGCACTTCGAGAGGCAGTGGCGATCGCACTGATGATAAATAGGAGTCCTCCAAGTCCCAGCGTCACAAACAGAATTAGTCCAACGAAGCTAGCAAAGGTGTATTTGAGAAAGTCGCGCATGAGGGGAGTGGGAATTAGGGATTAGGGGTTGGGGATTGTGGAGTTGGAATTTTAATGGGTATTTGAGGGTTAGTACAAACGCAATTCCATCACGTCTCTATGGAGGGTAGTCAACCAAAACGGAATTGAGGCTAGATCTAGTTTAGAGTTTGGATTTAGAACTGTTGGAAATTCAACTAAATTCCCTAACCTCCAAACCTAATCCCTCATTCCCAAACTTTGCAGAACACCAGGATTCCCTAAATCTCTCAATGTAGAACTGCCTGTGCAAAAGAGAACGGTAGTAAGTTCTGCAATTAACAGCTTGACTAGCTCATGCAGTGCATCTTCTGATTCTGAGGCGGCTTGCAAAAAAGGCAGGGCTAGCCCAGCTAAGTCTGCTCCAAGGGCGATCGCCTTAGCTGCATCCAGTCCATTCCGCAATCCGCCAGAGGCAATCAGGGGAATGGTGGGGGCGATCGCCCGAATTCCAACAATGCACTCTGCCGTTGGCAGTCCCCAATTGGCGAATGTTTCTCCTAGTCGTCGCTGCTGAGCATCCTTTGCCCGCTCACTTTCCACCTTTGCCCAGGATGTTCCTCCGGCTCCGGCTACATCAATTGCACTAATCCCTGCATCAATCAATCTTTCCGCCATTTTTGCGGAGATGCCGTTGCCGACTTCTTTCGCAATCACAGGCACGGGCAGCTTTTGACAAAGTTGCGCAATTTTGGCAAACAGTCCGCGAAAGTTAGTATCTCCACTGGTTTGGACTGCTTCTTGAAGCGGATTGAGATGCAGTACCAGGGCATCGGCTTCTAGCCAGTCGATCGCCCGCTGGCATTCCTCTAACCCGTAGCTGTAGTTGAGCTGAACAGCTCCCAGGTTAGCAAATAGGAGAATGTCAGGGGCAAGCGATCGCACCGCAAAAGTTGGCTTCACTTGCGGATTTTCGATCGCTACTCGTTGCGACCCCACTCCCATCGCCAGCTTGTAATGCTGCGCCACTTCTGCCAATCGGTAGTTAATCCGTTGGGCAAGCTCAGTTCCCCCCGTCATGGAAGAGATCAGTAGGGGCGCACCCAGCGACTTTCCTAAGAAAGTAGTTGTCAGGTCAATTTCATTCAGATCTAACTCTGGCAAACAACAGTGAGTAAACCGATAGCGCTCCAGCCCAGTCGTAGTTTGGTGAAACTGCACATCCTCTTCCAGGCAAACCCTTAAGTGGTCTGCTTTGCGTCCCTGAGTTAAAGCTGCATCCTCTAAGATGTTTCCGTTGTGATTTGCTGTTTGATTGATTGAAGAATTTATAGTTGAACTCACAGTGCTTGAACCAGCCGCTAATATGCCACTGATATTTTGCTAAAAAGTGGCACCATGACTTTTAGTAATTTGCATAACTTTGCTTAACGGTACAGCTAATCGAAAGAATTTGCGGCACAAGCGGTGGCGATCGCCCATATTAACAACGCAATAGGCTTTGTGTAGGGACGTTTCGCGAATCGCGAAACGTCCCTACACCCATTGAAATGCCCTGAATGTTTAGTCTGCTGGCATCAGCTTATGCAAACCAAGGTTGAGCTTTGATCGGCAAGGAGAAGTCTGCTTCAGGCAGGCTTTTTGACAAACTCAAGATAGTCAAAGCGAGCATACTCACCCCCATCTCGAATACCTTCCAGCTTAAATGTCTCTCCCTCCTTTAGTTGCACAGAACCTAAATTACGTCGCACAAAGCTAGACGAGCTTGCTTTATTGCTAGACAAATTCTGGTCAAAGCTCAGAGTAAAATCCTTTGCGGCAAAGTCTAGCTTGAGGGTAGAACGACCATCATTTTCGTCGAAATAGCCCATCACAACGTCATAGGTACCAGAACTGCCCTTAAACGTTTGGCTCAAGCTGCCTTTTGTCCCGGTTAGTTTAACTAGTTTTTGAGCGGAAGCCGAAGACAAGCTTTCAGCTGAGTAGCCTGATTTGGACATATTCTCAGCCTCATAGCGCAAGCTACTTGATGGAGAAGGACTGGGAACTGGACTAGGTGTTGGATTGGGTACTGGTGTAGGAGTTGGCAGGGGTGCAGGCGCAGGAGTGTTGCCAGGACGCGTCTGTAGGCTCTCAGCGCGACGAGCATCTTTCCACACTTGCTGTCCAAACCAGCTTAAATTATCTGGCATTGAACCACTAGAACTAAAGTTAGCTTTGTGTCCCCCACCACCAGTGGTCAGGTCAAAGGCATCGCCTCCCTGCCAAGCCCAGGCAAAGCGTCCCACCTCTCGCTTTTGAACAACCGGCAAAACACCACTCACTGTCTCCTTAAATCTGCCTGAGCTACCGTTTTCAGCACCATATTCCCCCACAACCAGGGCAAGTCCTTTGGCGTGAACTCGGTCAATGAAATCATCCATTTTTGCTTGAGTGTTCGTCTTCCACTGGTCGTATGTGTGCAGGGAAAAAACTGTGTTTTTGTCCGGATCAACAGATAACAGTTTTTGTCCTAAAGAAAGAATGGCAGATTTGCTTTCACTCACAGGGCTACTGTTCCAGGAACCGCTGTCTTGCCCCCAAGACCAACCATCTACAACGATCGGGTTATCAAAGCCAGTAGAGCGAATTGCTTTGATCACGGTAGTGTTTTGCTGTACATATTTGCTCACTGCGCTGGAGCTGCCGCTGTCAGAGCCTCCAGGTTCATTAGAAACGTTGAGCCAGACGTAGGGATTGTCTTTGTATTTGCTGGCTAATCCTTTATGCCAGTTGACCAGCTTGTTCAATTCATCTGAGCTGTACCATTTCCCGGTGCGTTCGTGCGGTTCAATCATCACCACAATGCGCTGACTGGTGAATTTCTCGACGATCGCATCAATGGTGCCGTTTTCAGCATAGGTTTGTTTGTTGTCCAAACCGAGCTGACGAACATTTAATCGAATTGAGTTAAATCCCCAACGTTTAATGTTGTCTACCTGTTCAGGTGTTTTGCCAGGCCATCCATAGCCTGGTCCGTTAATGTTGACCCCTTTGGCAATAAACTCACGTCCGTTTGGGTCATAGATTTTGGTGCCAACCACCCTAAAGTCATTTGAGGAGTCTGACCTACCGGCTGGAGTGGTTGCAGCAGCAGCAAATCTTTGAGATGAGGTTTGGCTCGTAGAAGCCATGAAAGAATCGCTGGAACGTTGTCTGTGTATTGATGGTGAGTATTTTGGAGTACTCAAGGGGGATGCTGTAATGTCTGGTGATGCAGTTCCTAAAGGTTGCTGGTTCTTCTGTCCAAAACCTTTGCTGGATTGCATGTTGAGCTCCTATTGATGATTAGATTGTTGGAATGTTGTGTAATGAGCAGGCTAAAGCTGAGCAACTGAGGTTAAGTTCGGTACTCAAAACATCTGCAAAACATGTGTCTTTACAGACTGCTGCAACAAAGCACAGCAATTTAGCCGTGAAATATCGGGTTCAGCACTGTTTCTGGTAGATGGGCTGAACAGAATTGGAGGTTTTGGAAGTGCAAGGAGAAATGGCGATCGCCACCTCCCTTATTTCCACCCTCACTAAAGCTGAATTAGACGCAAAACACCGGCTCCTGAAACCTTAATTTCAGGTAGATTCCCCATCAGGAGCCACTGATAGATGAGTGATGAATGTGCTGAAAACTTTCGCAGAATCGCCGTTTGGGTTCAGAGTATAGAACTCAAGTACAGGACTGGTTAGAATTTGCTCGAATCTTTCTTGGACAAGCAATCTTTGAACTTGCAAAGATGTGATACATGCCATCTCCACAAAAGCTATTGAGCATTAGTCATGTTTAACCAAGAAGTATTGGTTGGTAAACGATTGTGCCTAGACCTGGCGGATGCATTGAAAGAATGGGTATTCAATTTCACCCTTAGAGGTTAGATGCGTTATACACGTCTAACGTTATATTCTACCCATGTAAATAATGTCAAGGATTGCCAAAAATGAGTGATATTTAGAGTTAGCAGGAACTTTCTTGATGCTCTGTTCGTCTACCTAATTGATATGATTCGTTCAACAACAAAATGATGTGAACGAGTTGCCAAAACTTTTTGTTTTTTGGGAACAATTATCTTGTTAATTTAGACAGACGAGATAGCTTCTCACACTCACCTATTCGAGCGGTAATTAGCTGCGAGTGATTAATTCCACTGCATCGCGCCCATCAATTTCTTGTAGATAAACTTTCACCTGTTCTTCTTTGGCGGTAGGCAATTTTTTTCCAGTGAAATCAGGGTGAATTGGTAGCTCTCGATGCCCGCGATCAACCAGTACTGCCAGCCAAATTGCTTCTGGTCTACCGTAATCATTTACTGCATTTAACGCCGCCCGAATGGTTCGCCCTTTGAAGATCACGTCATCAACTAACACAACGGTTTTGCCCGACAAATCAAAGGGAAGCTCCGTTTTTGCAGGTGTGCGTACTCCAATGGTGTCTAAGTCATCCCGATAGAAGGTAATATCTATTGCACCAACGGGAACTTCCACCTGTTCCAGGACTTCAATTTGTCGAGCTAGCGTTTCTGCCAGTGGTACGCCTTTAGTGTGGATCCCTAACAGCATGAGTTTCGACAAATCTCCAGCCCGTTCAACAATTTGAGAGGCTAGCCGAGTCAGGGTACGACGCAGTTCGTCGGCGGAGAGAATTTCAACAACTTCTGGGGGCATGGGGTCAGGGATTAGGAGTTGGGAAGGCTGATTATTTTAGCAATCTTCTGACAGCCAAGCTCCTGCTTCTGACAGCCAAGGTTGCTCGTTGCAGATGCCAATCGAGATTATCGTGGGATTGGCTAAAGGCGATCGCCCCCAAATCCACTCAGTTATTCCAAGAAATATTAAGATAAGATCATTACGGCTTCTTTACAGCACCCGATCCCGATCGACTAGGAAAACTTTGTTAAGAAGCTATTAAGCGCAGCTTATCTCTTATTCAATCTCTCTGGAATTCTCTTATGACTCTGCCGATTCGCAATGTTGCCATCATTGCTCACGTTGATCATGGCAAAACAACTCTAGTTGATGCGCTGCTCAAGCAGTCTGGCACATTTCGCGAAGGGGAAGAGGTTCCAGACTGCGTCATGGACTCCAACACCCTGGAACGGGAGCGGGGCATCACCATTCTGTCAAAAAATACAGCCGTTCGTTTCAAGGAAACGCTGATCAACATTGTAGACACCCCTGGTCACGCTGACTTTGGTGGCGAAGTGGAGCGCGTGTTGGGCATGGTAGACGGCTGCATCCTGATCGTGGATGCCAACGAAGGCCCAATGCCTCAAACCCGATTTGTGTTGAAAAAGGCTCTGGAAAAGGGCTTGCGCCCAATTGTGGTGGTGAATAAAATTGACCGTCCCCAAGCTGACCCGCATGGGGCGATCGACAAAGTGCTGGATCTGTTCCTGGAGTTGGGTGCAGATGACGACCAGTGCGATTTCCCTTACCTGTTTGCTTCTGGGCTAGAAGGCTACGCCAAAAACACTCTGGAAGAGGAAGGCGTAGACATGCAGCCCATGTTTGAGGCAATTTTGCAGTACGTCCCCGCTCCGGTTGGCGATCCGGCGAAGCCTTTGCAGCTTCAGGTGACGACGCTGGACTATTCAGAATATCTGGGTCGGATCATCATCGGCAAAATTCACAACGGCACCATCCAGGCAGGTCAGCAGGCGGCACTCGTGACTGAAACGGGTGAAGTCGTCAAGGCAAAAGTGACGAAGCTACTGGGCTTTGATGGACTCAAGCGAATTGAATTGCAAGAAGCTTCGGCAGGCAACATCGTTGCGGTCGCTGGGTTTGCCAATGCCAACATCGGCGAAACAATTACCTGCCCGAATGAGCCACAGGCTTTGCCGCTGATCAAAGTGGATGAGCCAACTCTGCAAATGACCTTCTCAGTGAACGATTCGCCGTTTGCGGGACAAGAGGGAACTTACGTTACGTCTCGTCAGGTGCGCGATCGCCTCTTCCGTGAGCTTGAAACTAACGTTGCCCTGCGGGTTGAAGAAACTGACTCTCCAGACAAAATTGCGGTTGCGGGTCGAGGTGAACTTCACTTAGGTATCTTGATCGAAACCATGCGGCGAGAAGGCTACGAGTTTCAGGTTTCTCAGCCACAGGTCATTTACCGCGAGGTCAACGGTCAGCCCTGTGAGCCATTTGAGCTACTTGTGCTAGACGTTCCTGAAGATGGAGTTGGTGGCTGTATCGAGCGTCTGGGTCAGCGTCGAGGCGAAATGCAGGACATGCAGGTGGGCGGCAACGGTCGCACTCAGCTAGAGTTTGTCATCCCGGCGCGAGGCTTGATTGGCTTCCGGGGCGAATTTATGCGCCTGACTCGTGGCGACGGCATCATGAGCCACAGCTTCCTCGACTATCGTCCGCTCTCTGGCGATGTGGATACTCGCCGCAACGGCGTGCTGATTTCCTTCGAGGAAGGCGTTTCCACTTTCTACGCGATGAAAAACGCTGAGGATCGGGGCGTATTCTTTATCTCACCTGGAACCAAGGTCTACAAAGGCATGATTATCGGTGAGAACAACCGTCCTCAAGACCTGGAAATCAACGTTTGCAAAACCAAACAGCTGACTAACCATCGCGCCTCTGGCGGTGAAGAACTGGTGCAGCTTCAGACTCCGGTCGACATGAGCCTGGAACGCGCGCTGGAATATATCGGTCCCGACGAACTGCTGGAAGTCACTCCAGAGTCAATTCGTCTGCGGAAGATGTCTAAGAAGCTAGCGAAGCGCTAAAAATCAGTCGATAGACTTTGTGAAGCGGGCAAGATGCCCGCTTTTTTATTTGGCGCTGTTCCCTACAAGGTTTGGCAGGAGGTTGAAGAGATCGTGTTTTCGAGGCTCTAACCTCTTGCAGTTGAGCAGCTAGTAGTACGCACAGCGAATCTCAAGCGTTGGGTTACGCTTTGCTCCACCCAACCTACGCGATGATTTTTGTCAGTCAATTAGAGAAGAGAGCAGCTCCATATACCGCAGTCCTATATTCCTTTGAGGAATTCCTTGAACCAGCGATTTCGTCGGAGGTAGAGGAATAGAGCGATCGCCGCTCCCAAAACAACAATCAAAATAATGGGTTACCAGTCAGGTTGGAGTTGCTCAGCGGTGGAGTAACTGCTGTTCTGCTCGTTTAGGATAAAAGGTCTGATAAACAGAATAGAGAGGAATCCAATCAGGAGCGAAACCGCAAACGAGAATGAAGCCGATGTTTTTCGGGGCGATCGCTGGGGTGCCTGGGAGGATATTAATGGAACAGGCTCAGTAGGTATTTGACTGGGGAGTGGTGGAATCGAAGGACTGACTGATGGTGGCAAAGGAACTGGAGGAATGCGTTCTGATGGTAAAGTCGTCTCTTGCTGCGATCGCTCCAACTTCTGTTTCAGCTCCTCTATGGTTTGCTTGAACTCCTGATTACTAGCCTGAAGTTCTTCCCGCTCCCGCTGAATTTGATCTCGTTCCTTCTCGACTTCCTCCAATTCCTTTTGCGCCTTGGCGGTGTCCTTCAGGACGGTGGTGAGCAGCACCGGGGCAGTTAACCCAGAGTAGAAGGCAGCCCATCGAGTCGATGGCTCCAGCACCCAGGCGATGAATCCGCCCACGATCAGAAAAGGGATGGAAAAGATCAGATAGCCCCACGACCAGCGAAATACGGGCTGCGATCCAGATTATAGAGCCTCAAAGCTTCTGGAGCGGCTGCCCCAACGCAACCAATCCAAAAATTGGGGTCAATGTTCATGAGTTTGGGCGGCAGGTAACTGAATTGCCCTGATCATATTCTTTGACAACAAAAAGACCTAGCATCGCTGCCAGGTCGAGAGTGTAGTTCTTGCAAGGAATTTCCAATGACACATCGAAAACGTGAGTTTATGGTTCCCAGACTGCAAGGCTAACTCACAGCGAGCGCCCACAAAAAAACCTGACATTGCTGCCAGGTCTAGAGAGAAAACCCATGACAAATCAAAAACGTAAGCTTATGGTTCCCAACCCGTGTTGCGCCTAACATTGTCAAAGCAGAAGAATAGTCGTCTCTAAATTGAGAAACGGCTTCGATTTGCGTCAACGATCATTTGCTCAAACTCGAATAGATTGGGGTTGGAGGCGTTTACGGTGGCGCGTAGCCAGTGAACGTTGGGGGAGCCGAAGGTTTCAACACGGGTGAAGTTCTCCAATGGCGGAATTCCTTCATGGGTGAAGTGCAGCAGCGGTTTGTCAATTCGAAAGTAGTGGCTGTCTCCGTGAACCAGAACCACTTGCCCCCGAAAGTTAAAGGTTTCAGTTTCTAAAGCGCTAAGGAAATCGTTGAAGCCGGTGCGTTTAGCTGGCTCTAGCTCAAAGTTTGGGTTTGCCTGGATGATTAACATAATGCCGCGATCGCCATTTTGCTTGGACAACGTAAAAGCCTCCTGCATCCAAGCTAAATTGGCTGTATTCCGTTCCCAATATTCAGCATCGCCCTCTGGTGTGCGTCCAAAGCCGTTGTTGCTTCCTGTCACATTTAGCCCGACAAACAGCACGTCACCATAGCTCCAGCGCACATTCTCTCGGAACTTCGCAAATTGGGAATTTTCGCTTTGTCGAGTCAGATGCAGCGTTCGTTTGCCCAAACTCTGGTTGCCTTGAGTAAACAGGTCACGAAATTTTTCCAGTCGTTCAAGCGGGTCATAGCTGCCATTGCTTTCGCGGTAGCAGTCCGTCCATTCGTTATCCCCAGGGACGTAAATCAAAGGCAGTTCAAACCGATCAAATAGTTGCTTACGTTGGGCAAATACTTCATCACTACACAAATCAGTACCGCTCTTGAAGTCGCCATCATGCACCACAAATCTGGAATCTGATTGGTTAATCTGGTCAGTCAAATTGCCAAATTTCTCAATCTGGTCATTGTCATAAGGCAAATCGCCAATCAACGCAAAAGAAAATCCCTCACCTTTCTGACTAAGCGATGGGTGAGCAACTGCCCACAGTCCCAAACTGATCACCAAAGTAGATAAAAAAGCAATTAGAAAAGCCTGTGGGCGCATTTGACCTCCTAAAGCCATATGACAAGCTGCATGACTCCTATTTAGTCATAGCCAAAGAACTTTAGGGAAAGGTTATGCAAATGCAGAACTTGAGAGACTTGAACTTTGAGGGACTTAAACCTTGAAGACTGGGACAACGCAAAACCCAACGTCAGATGCGCTAGTGTAAAAACAGAGCCTCACACTAGAAGCTTTGAATCATAGATAAAAAGCCTTGAACGATATAGAGGAGTCCCATGAGTCAGACGATTACCCCACCTCCCACAGAACTGAGTAATCCTGAGCTTCGCCCGTCGAGTGCGAAAGTGGCGATCGCCCCTCCTCCTGGTTTTTTCTCTGGCGAGTTTGTGCAGGAAACGCTGGCACTCACGCGGCGGCTATTTATTCAACTTCAGCGACGACCCAGCACCCTGATTGCCGGAATCATTCAACCTTTGATGTGGCTAGTGCTATTTGGCGCACTGTTCCAAAACGTTCCTCAGGGATTATTTGGTGAAAGTGCCAATTATGGGCAGTTCTTGGGCGCAGGAATCATTGTCTTTACCGCCTTTGGTGGAGCGCTAAACGCCGGACTGCCAGTCATGTTCGACCGCGAGTTTGGTTTCCTTAATCGGCTGCTGGTCGCTCCCTTGGCTTCGCGTTTTTCCATCGTTTTGGCATCGGCAATTTTTATTGCGACGCTAAGCATGGTGCAGACGGTTTCGATCGTTGCCCTTAGCGCATTTCTCGGTGCAGGCTTGCCAAATCCGCTGGGTCTAGGACTGGTAGTGGCGATCGTGCTGATGCTGGTGCTGGGTGTAACGGCATTGAGCCTGGGGCTAGCGTTTGCGCTACCGGGGCACATTGAGCTCATTGCCGTGATTTTTGTCACGAACTTGCCGCTACTGTTTGCCAGTACTGCTTTAGCACCGATAGAGTTTATGCCAGGTTGGTTACAGACGGTGGCTAGCCTGAATCCACTCACTTACGCGATTGAACCAATCCGCTATATCTATGTCCACAGCGATTGGTCGTTAAATAGCATCATTCTTCATGCTCCATTTGCAGAGGTGACCTTGGGAATGGCGCTGATTGTGCTGCTGGGTTTTGATGCGATCGCCCTCCTCAGCATCCGTTCCCTGCTTCGCCGTTCTTTTGCTTGATTTTCCTGACTTTCTCAAATTGGGCGATCGAATTTGAGCAAGTTGCCAGAGTGAATCATCCAATTGGGAGCAAGTTCTCATCAATTTCCGTCTTGAATAGTGTTGACCAAACAATTTGGTATTTGAGCTTAGTTCTATGAAGACTGCATTTCTGATGACACTCCTGCGTTCTACTTCTGCTGTGCTGATGGCTGTGGGAATTGTGGCTACAGCATCCCTCCAACCGACTGTGGCTCAAACGGTTGACCAGTTAGACAACTCTCTGAGTGGAGATGGCGACAGTTCTGATCCTTTCTCAGGCAGGGGCAACCAGTCTGGTAGTCTGCTTGACCTGATCCACCGGGTCACCCTAGGGAATGATCGCACTCCGTCTGAATACAACTCGACGCAGCAAGAAAACCTGGGGACTGCAGCTACAGACTTTCGCACTCGACAACTAGAACTTTTGCGCCAGCAAAACCAAAATCAGCCTGGAACCCAAGAATCTAGCGAGACTCCAGCGGAAAGCAACTAGGGCTCAACGCTCCTATACACTTACTGTCGCCGTCTCCCACCTTCCACCCTTGCATCTCCCCTTCTATGGCACAGATAGACGACGTGCTGAACTTTTGGTTTGCCGACCCTCAAACGGGACTGGCTAACTATGATCAATGGCGCAAGGTCTGGTTTATTAAGAATGCGGCGTTTGATCAGCAGGTGCGCGATCGCTTCCTCACCACCTACGAACAAGCAGCAGTAGATCAACTTGACCACTGGCAAGATTCCCCCACTGGCTGTCTAGCATTAATCCTGGTGCTAGATCAGTTTCCCCGAAATATGTTTCGCCGCGATCCCAGGGCTTTTGCGACTGATTCAAAAGCTGTGGAGACAACGCAAAGGGCGATCGCCAGAGAATTTCACCAGCAGCTAAAACCGCTCCAGCAGCTTTTTCTCTACCTGCCGCTAGAACACAGCGAAAACTTAGATCCCCAAAACCATTGCGTTGCTCTGTTTCACAAACTCGTCACAGACCATCCAGAGTTGGGCAAAGAGTTTGAAGATACCTATTCTTACGCAGTCCGGCATCAGGCAATAGTCGAACGCTTTGGACGGTTTCCCCACCGCAACGAAATTTTGGGACGAGAAACCACACCCGAAGAAGCAGAGTTTCTGAAAGAACCTGGTTCTTCTTTCTGAGCTAATGGCACTAAATCCTGAATTCTTCTACTTCATACGCAAGCGCGTCGGTTTGGATGTGTTGTACCACACAATCTCGCTAACCCGTATGGAGGAGGGCAAAGAGAGCATTCAGTGAGACGGTAATAAATGTCGCTAAATGCGATTCGCTCTTCCCACAGGACACATCTCAAACTGTCCCACACTTAGCCATTTGATTAAGCTATTTTTCCAGTTCTCCAAAACGCTGAAATGATTGTTATCACCCGATCTCCGGTCTATCTATTAGAATCAGGTGGGATAAAGCTCACTGGCACAATCACAGAACTTCAACCACCTTCTCCTCAGAACTGAGGTTTCCGAAGAATAATAGTTTTATACCCAACAGGGAGTTTGCACAGTCTCTCTGGAGATTCCAAGCTAATCAGAATCCTCGTAGGTAATTCATGAAATCCTCTATCCGCCGTTCTATTGCTGCCCTTGCCATTGCTGCATCTACTGCAATGGGTAGCATTGCGATTCCCTCTAGCCCAGCGATCGCCGTCACCTTTGAGCAGCAAGAAGTTAACCAAACAGAATTCCTCGCAGTCGCCGCCCCCCGCACTTCTGCTGGCACTTCCCACTACCTCGTCGTCATGCGGCAGAGAAGCAATGCCCGTCCCTGCTGGGGTGTGTCAGGCTCAAACCCAACCATTGTTGACCCACTCTGGCTTAACTTTGACTTCACCGGAATCTGCGGTCGTAGCCTAGATAGCAACGGCTACTCTCTTCGTGCCGCAGGTGAAGATTTGGGCTTGCAGTACAGCCTTCGCGTCGTCAACCGAAGCGGTGATCTGACCTTGGTCGCTGCACCCAACCGCCCAGGTGGACAGCAAATCGAAATCGCTAAAGCAAACGGCACAACTACTGGCTTTGCCAAGCTTAACCTCAACCCAGGCTGGCGCTTTGCTGAGCGCTCGTTCCAGGGAAGAGGCACAGGACACATCTACATTGCCACAGATACCCCACTTGCTCAGCTGACTACTCCGGGTACAGGCACTCCCGGCACAGGCACTCCTGGTACAGGTACCCCAGGCACGGGCACTCCTGGCACGGGCACTCCCGGCACAGGCACTCCTGGCACGGGCACTCCCGGCACAGGCACTCCTGGTACAGGTACCCCAGGCACGGGCACTCCTGGCACGGGTACAACCTTCCGTGATGTTGCGGGCGACACCTATGCGAACGAAATTCAGCGAGCTGTCAACGTTGGTTTCATCTCAGGTTTCTCTGAAGACAACACCTTCCGGCCACGTTCTCCTCTGACCCGTGAGCAGCTTGTCTCACTGGTTCTAGAATCGCTGGATCGAGTACCTAATCTTAATCTGACCATTCCTACCCAAACCAGCAGCAGACCTTATCCAGATGTAGATGCGTCTCGTTGGAGTGCCGCTAAGATTCAGTTTGCTCGTGCTAACAACATCATCAGCGGCTACGAAGACGGTACTTTCCGTCCTACCCAACCTGTTACACGGGCTGAAATGATTGCAGTACTGAGCAGAGCCGCTCAATACGGTCAAAACCTGCAAGGACGCGGTACTCAGCTCCAATCGCAGCAACCCAGAACCTTCTCTGATACTTCTGGACACTGGGCTGCTCAAGTGATCAGCCAGATGTCGGGTTACTGCGGCGTTGCCTCTCCAGTGAATGAGACGGGAACTGCCTTTAGTCCCAATAGTCAAGCACTGCGTAACTACGCTGCTGCTGCCACCTTGCGGATGTACAACTGTCTCTCTGGACAGCAGCCTCAAACACAGCCACCTCAAGGCGGAACTGGACAGCAAACCCAGCCGACGCCGACCCCAGGTGGAACTGGACAGCAAACCCAGCCGACGCCGACCCCAGGCGGAACCCGACAGTAAGTGAGCTGGCGTTAGGTAGCGTCCTCTAAATGCTACCTTGCAGAGTTCAAATTGCTCCGGATGGCAGAGTCGAGTCCAGGAAAAGGAAAAATTAGGGGCAAAGCATTTTGCCCCTCTGATTCTCTTAAAACTTACGCAATCCTCCATAGAACAAGGGCTTAAAACTCTTGTTAGTATGGCGATCGCTTAACTTTTACTTGTGTAAGTCCTGTCTCCTAATCTGCATTGGTTCTCAGCATCCAGACGATGTCCCTCAACCTTCTGCTTAGCAAAGGCACAAAATCTACCTGGATGTCGTCATTCTGATAGATCGGGCTTTGGTTCTCCCCTCACTCAATTCACCTAAATTAAAACAACCAAGGAAACTTAAATGAAAAAGTGCATCCCAGTTCTATTGCTCGGTGTCGCCCTTGCGGCTGGTGCTCTTCCTGCTCAGGCTCAGGATGCTGTGCCTGCTGCACCTCTGTCTGTTGAACAATCGCAAGATTTGACAACGACTGCGCAGGATTTTGTCGATAACCTGGTAGCAGGTGACTACAACGCTGCGCTTCAGATGTATGACCCTGCTGTGAGAACGAGCATCACCACCGACACTCTGCGTCAGGGTTGGGAAGAAGCCATTGCTGCAAATGGAGCATTCCAGCGCGTTGTTGGTGTTGAAACCCAGGCACTAGAAGAGTCCGCAGACGGTTCTTACATTGCGATCGTCACGACCGAATTTGAGAACGGCACGGTTGATTTTCTCGTAAACTTCACGGGCCAAAATCAGATTGTTAGCATTTTCCCAGTGGCTGAATAGAGCGTTCTAGACGAGCCAGAATCTATCTAAAACGGGGTGTTGGAATGACCTTTACGGATTCCAGCACCCCGTTTTAATAGCTGCTTTAATCAAAATTCGTTAGGATGCCATCAGTAGATATTCGCAAGAACTCAATAATTTCTCAGTTGGCTGGTGTTTCTTTAGGAATGGCTGCTGAAACTCTTTATGGAATTTCAAATTAAGGCTCCGTTTGAACCGACAGGCGACCAACCGACGGCGATCGCTCAACTCGTATCAAGCATCAATGCAGGGCACCGCTTCCAAACCCTGCGTGGCGCAACTGGAACAGGCAAAACCCATACAATGGCACGGGTGATTGAAAAAGTGGGTCGCCCGACGCTCGTGTTGGCGCACAATAAAACGCTAGCAGCGCAACTTTGTAATGAGCTACGCGAGTTTTTCCCAGACAACGCAGTTGAGTACTTCATCAGCTATTACGACTACTATCAGCCCGAAGCCTACATTCCCGTTACTGACACCTACATTGCCAAGACTGCTTCAATCAACGACGAGATTGACATGCTGCGGCACTCGGCAACGCGATCGCTGTTTGAACGGCAAGATGTGATTGTCGTCGCTTCGATTAGCTGCATTTATGGTTTGGGAATTCCCTCGGAATACCTCAAAGCCTCGATTCCGTTTCGAGTGGGCATGGAGGTTGATCAGCGGCAGGTTTTGCGCGATCTGGCATCAGTGCAGTACGAGCGAAATGACTTGGACGTGGGGCGCGGCAAGTTTCGGGTCAAGGGCGATGTGCTAGAAATTGGCCCAGCCTATGAAGATCGCCTGATCCGGATTGAGTTTTTTGGCGACGAAATTGACGCAATTCGCTACATCGACCCCATCACGGGCGAAACGTTGCAAAGCATGGAAGCGCTGAACGTCTATCCGGCTCGTCACTTTGTCACGCCGGATGAGCGGCTGGAAGTGGCCTGTGACGCGATTCAGCAGGAATTGCGCGATCGCTTGGAAGAACTAGAAAAAGACAACAAGTTGCTAGAAGCACAGCGGCTCGAACAGCGCACTCGCTACGACCTGGAGATGCTGCGTGAGGTCGGCTACTGCAACGGCGTTGAGAACTACGCTCGTCATTTGGCAGGACGCATTCCGGGGTCGCCGCCAGAGTGTTTGCTCGACTATTTTCCTGATGATTGGTTGCTGGTGATCGACGAGTCTCACGTCTCAATTCCGCAAATTCGAGCGATGTACAATGGCGATCGCGCCCGCAAACTCGTCCTGATTGAACACGGATTTCGCCTGCCTAGTGCCGCCGATAACCGTCCACTCAAAGCTGAGGAATTCTGGGACAAGGTCAAGCAGTGCGTATTCGTTTCCGCGACTCCTGGCGATTGGGAAGTAGAAATCTCTGAAGATCGCGTGATCGAGCAGGTAATTCGCCCAACTGGAGTAGTCGATCCCGAAATATTTGTACGCCCTAGCGAAGGGCAAATTGACGATCTGCTGGGTGAAATCCAGACGCGCATCAGCCGCTCAGAGCGCACCCTGGTGACGACTCTGACTAAGCGAATGGCGGAAGACCTAACCGAATACCTCCAGGAACGGGGCATTCGAGTTCGCTATCTGCATTCTGAAATCAACTCGATTGAGCGCATCGAGATTCTGCAAGACTTGCGCGAGGGAGTCTTTGACGTGCTCATCGGAGTGAACCTGCTGCGGGAAGGTCTGGACTTACCGGAGGTGTCGCTGGTAGCGATCCTTGATGCTGATAAGGAAGGATTTTTGCGGGCAGAGCGATCGCTTATTCAAACCATCGGTCGCGCCGCTCGTCACGTTCAAGGGCAGGCTATTCTTTACGCTGACAATCTTACAGACAGCATGGCCAAGGCAATTAGCACGACAGAACGTCGCCGCGAAATCCAGATAGAGTACAACATCAAGCACAACATCACGCCGCAGCCCATCGTCAAAAGGCAGCGAAATTCGATCCTCTCTTTTCTAGAAGTCTCCCGACGGCTGAATGCTCAAGAGCTAGAGGTTGCCTACGAACATGCTGACGATCTGCCGCTAGAAAACATTCCGGAACTGATTACCCAGCTTGAAAGTCAGATGAAAGATGCAGCCAAGCGGCTGGAGTTTGAAGAAGCAGCTAAGTTGCGCGATCGCATCAAGCACCTGCGCGATAAACTCTTGGGCAAACACTGAAGCCACTCCCGACTGAAATTGATATCTTGTTCGAGGTTGATATTTTCTACGTGGTGCTTGCCAGGTCTAAAAGCATGGTCGATTTGACAGTAGCCATTCCCACCTACAACGGTGCCCAGCGTTTGCCAGATGTACTAGAAGCACTGAAATCCCAAACGGGCACTGAGGCTTTTACCTGGGAAGTCCTCGTCGTTGACAACAACAGTCGCGACACAACAGCCGAAGTCGTCAAAGTCTATCAACAAGACAGCCCTTACCCAGTCCGCTACTGTCTTGAAGCCATGCAGGGAGCTGGCTTCGCCCGCAAACGCGCCATTCAGGAAGCTCAAAGTGAACTAATCGGCTTCCTGGATGACGATAATATTCCCCAGGCAAACTGGATTGCTGCCGCCTACGCTTTCGCTCAAGAACATCCAACCGCAGGAGCGATCGCCAGTCGAATTCAAGGAGAGTTTGAGGTCGAACCACCCGAAGAGTTCAACCGCCTTTTGTCCTTCTTGGCGCTAACCGAACGCGGACCTGATCCGCTAATTTATGAACCTGCCAAAAAAGTGCTGCCCCCCTCGGCTGGGCTAGTTATCCGCAAACAGGCATGGATAGAAAACGTGCCCGATCGCCTGATCCTAAACGGTAGAGTTGATGGCAACATGCTGACTGCCGAAGATTTGGAGATGCTTTCCTACATCCAGCGATCGGGCTGGGAAATTTGGTACAACCCAGCAATGCAGGTGCGCCACAAAATTCCTAAGCAGCGACTAGAGCGGGAATACTTAATTCCATTCTTTCGCGGCATTGGCTTGAGCCGCTACGTTACTCGAATGCTCAGCGTTAAACCCTGGCAGCGATCGCCCGCCCTGATTGCCTACACACTCAACGATATTCGCAAAATCACCTTACATCTGCTCAAACACCGCACGAAAGTCAAAACTGACCTCGTTGCAGCCTGCGAATTAGAGCTATTTACTAGCAGCTTAATCAGTCCTCTTTATTTGTGGAGAAAAGGCTATTTAAGCTCTAAGAAAACATAAAATTTAGCAAGAATAGGCAGTTTGTATTACGAGAGTTACTAAGTTAATATAACTACGAAGGTAGGCGGGGATGGGGATGCAAGTCGATTTTACGGTGGCTATACCAACCTACAATGGCGCAAAGCGGTTGCCTATCTTGTTGGAAAGATTGCGATCGCAAATCAACCCCGACCAAATCCACTGGGAAATCCTGATCGTTGACAACAACAGCACCGACGAAACCGCGCAAATTATTCAAAACTATCAATCAAACTGGAACCAAAATTTCCCCCTCAGATATTCCTTTGAACCGGAGCAGGGAGCCGCTTTTGCCAGACACCGCGCTGTACACGAAGCAAAAGCAGACCTAATTGGCTTCCTGGATGACGACAATTTACCTGATTCTAATTGGCTTTCAGCCTCCTATTCCTTTAGCCGAAAATACCCGAAAGCAGGAGCTTACAGCGGTCAAATTCACGGTGACTTTGAAGTGGAGCCACCCGCAGATTTCAACCAGATTCAGGCTTTTCTGGCAATTCGAGAGCATGGTCCGAACCCTAGCCGTTTTGATCCCGATAAACTTCAACTCCCTCCGGCGGCCTCGTTAGTCGTCCGTAAGCAAGCCTGGAACGACGTTCCACCCCGCCCAAACTTAACCGGCAAGCTACCTGGCTTATTTATCCAGGGTGACGATTATGAGCCGTTGCTTTACATGCACAAAGCTGGCTGGGAAATTTGGTATAACCCCGACATGCACACCTATCACCAAATCCCGCGTCAGCGCTTTGAAAGAAGCTATCTGCTGATGCTGGCTCGTGGGTGCGGTTTGGCTACTTATCAATTGCGAATGATCAATGCTACGCCCCAGCAGGCACCGCTAATTTTCACCAAAACTTTGATTGGAAATCTGCGGCGAATGCTCATGCACCTGCTTAAATATCGGGGGAAACTTAAAACTGAGCTCATTCCAGCATTTGAAATGGCATTCTACCGAGGCAGTTTAGAAAGTACGTTCTTCTCTTTCAGAAAACCTCAAAATAAATAGCTATATGACATGCCTTTAATATCCGTTGTTATTCCAGCCTATAACGCTGAGAAAACCATTAAAAGCACCGTTGAATCAGTTCTAAATCAGAGCTTCTCATATCTTGAGCTGATTGTGATTAACGATGGGTCTAAAGACTCAACGCTTGATATTCTTTCTAATATTAATGATTCTCGCCTTAAAGTTTTTTCTCATTCAAATTCTGGTCCCCAAATCAGCCGTAATCGCGGCATCAAGGAAGCTACTGGTGAATATATTTCCTTCCTGGATGCGGATGACTTATGGACACCCGATAAGCTTGAGTCTCAATTCAACGCACTTCAGGCTAACCTCGAAGCGGCTGTTGCCTATAGCTGGACAGACTGGATAGATGAGAGCGATCGCTTCCTCCGTCGAGGCACTCATATCAGTGCTACAGGCGATGTATTTGCCAAATTACTGCTCATTGACTTTGTAGAAAGTGGTTCCAATCCTCTCATTCGCCGCCATGCTTTAGAGGCGGTTGGTAGTTTCGATGAAGCTCTTGTTGGGGGGCAAGACTGGGACATGTGGCTGCGTCTATCAGCTAAATTTTCTTTCACCGTTGTCTCATCGCCTCAAATTTTGTATCGTAAATATCCCAACTCCAACTCATGGTCCAACAACGTAGAGAGACAAGAAATCGGTTTCAAGCGAGTTATCGAGAAAGCACTTTCCGAAGCTCCTGATTCGGTAAAGCGCTATCAGAAAGATATCATTTCTAATCGCTACAAATGCCTGATTGTGGATGCTTTAGAAAGACCCGCGGGCAGAAAACGTGCTCTAACAACCGCTAGATTTCTTTGGATTGCTCTAAAGAATGATCCGTCTTTACTTCGTGCAAGAGTTTTAGCTAAAGTCGTTTTGAAAACTGCCTTGGTAGGAGTACTGTCCGATCGCCAAGCACAAGCTTTGTTCAATAAATTAGGCAACCTTTCTGATGTGAAAGCGCTGCACGGGTATTTGCGATTAGATCCGTCTTAAATCAGGGAAAAATGTCTGAGGAGTTAGCATCAGATGCCGCTTATATCCGTAGTGATTCCAGTGTACAACGGCGAGAAAACGATTAAAGAAACCGTAGGGTCGGTTTTAAATCAGACCTTCTCAAACTTTGAACTAATTGTCATTAATGACGGTTCTCAAGATTTAACTTTAGAAATTCTTTCCAATATTTCAGATTCACGCCTCAAAGTTCTCTCCTATTCCAATGCTGGGTTAGCGGCTAGTAGAAATCGTGGCATTGAACAGGCTTCTGGCGAATATATTTCTTTTATTGATGCAGACGATCTCTGGACAGCAGACAAGCTAGAGGCTCAACTCAAGGCACTACAAGCAAATCCTCAAGCGAGTGTTGCCTACAGCTGGACAAACTGGATTGATGAATCAAATCAATTTCTGCGATCGGGCGGACACATTCTGGCAAGCGGTCAGGTTTATACAAAATTATTAATTAGAGACTTTGTTGAAAGCGGCTCCAATCCATTAATTCGTAAGCAGGCTTTAGACACGGTAGGCGGGTTTGATGGCTCCGTTCCTGGCGTTGAAGATTGGGATATGTGGCTTCGTTTGGCTGCACGTTATGAGTTCGTCGCAGTTCCGTCTCCTCAAATTCTGTATCGAATTTCTGCAAATTCCATGTCTACAAACGTGTGGAAAATGGAGAAATCGAGTTTGCGGGTGATTGAAAAAGCTTTTGCTGAAGCAAGTCAATCTTCAGAACTGGATTCTTCAACTGCCTTAAAGCGAAAAGTTTTAGGGAGTCGCTATCAATACTTGACTTTGAAAGCTTTAGAAGGCAATTTAGAGCGACGCAAAGGGTTAACTTCGGTGAGATTTTTTGGGATGGCGATCGCCAACGATCCTACCTGGTTAAAAAGACCCAAACTAATGGCAATTATTCTATTCAAAATCATGGTAGCTACCCTGCTGCCTCAATACCAAACCAGAAGGCTGTTAACAGCTATTAGAGCCTTACGCCAAAATCAAGCGCCTGCTTGATTCTACTGTTTGGTGCTGGTTTCCACATGAAGCTGCGCAATTTGAAGTATGTCTCGTGTAAGCGAGACATACTTCAAATTGCGCAGCCTTAAAGAGAACGGGTATAAGCTTTAATACGCCTGGAAGACTCCGCGCAATTCACCTGCCCGGTTCATCTGAGTGTGGAGGTCTACGTATAAGTTGCCGCTTGATAAAGCCTGTAGTTGTTCCTGAGTGAGCGTATATTCACCGGAGAATCTACCCTTTAGCTGACTCGCATCAGGAGTAACATCTAGAGCGTACTGAAATGCTCCGTTGGTAGTAGATTCGCCCTGGTGAATGTGGACTCCAGAAGTGATGTTTGGATTGGGTGGATCGAGGGGATCTGTTGCATAATCCCTTAAAGCGCTGGACAGGTTGCTAAAGTCTCCTTTTACGATTAGGCGATCGCCTACCAAAACTGCCCCTGCTGCACCAAAAGCCGAAGAAGATGGAGCTGTTGGCGCAATCACATTGTTTTTATTCAGAACAGCAACGTAGCGCATAATTGGGCCAGCGGTTGTATTTTGAGCCATAAGGATATCGTCGGTTTCACGCAGATTTGCCACTAGCTGCTGATTGATCAAATCAAGATTTGAAGCCTGGAATGCTTGAGGCGTGCTAATAGCAGAATTGCTAAAAGATGGCGTTGAGGAAAGGTTGATGAGCAATACGCAAGCGACTACACCAAGGAGAAAGTTGAATAGAATCTGTCTTTTCCTGTTCATTGTTTGCCTAGCTGAGAAGTGATGGATTCAGCTAGTAATACGAACTTAAAGACGAGATGGATGCATGGAGATTTAGGGCTTCATTAGTGCATGTCATAGCCAAACAGATTGGGATCAACATCGCCTAACTTCAAGTCCGCCAGTCCATATTCTGCCCAACGCCGCTCAACCATTGCCGCTGTGTCAGCGTCAGATTCCAGTGGAGCACCCCATGCATGATCGGTTTCTGGCGGAATTTTGGTTGTTGCATCAATGCCCATGCGTCCGCCCAGTCCAATCTTTTCGCTGGCAAAGTCTAGAGTATCAAAGGGCGTTTCAGGCAAAATGAATACGTCTCGCACCGGATCGACTTTTGAGGTAATTGCCCATACCACCTGTCGGGGATCGCGGATATTGATGTCTTTATCCACCACGATCACGAATTTGGTGTAAGTGAATTGGGGCAAAGCGCTCCAGAAGGCGAGTGCAGCGCGACGAGCCTGCCCCGGATAGGCTTTGTCAATGGAGATGATTGCTGCTTTGTAGCTCAATGCTTCCATTGGTAGGAAGAAATCTACGATTTCGGAGACTTGCTGCCGCAAGATAGGTGTGTAGATGCGGTTGAGGGCGATCGCCATCATTGCTTCTTCCTTAGGCGGGCGACCGCTAAACGTCGTCAGGTAAATCGGATCTTTGCGGTGGGTGACGCAATGAAACCGCACCAAAGGCGAATCTTCAACGCCACCGTAGTAGCCCATGTGATCACCAAACGGACCATCTGGCAGCATTTCGCCAGGTGTAATCGTGCCTTCCAAAACAAACTCTGAATCAGCTGGCACTTCCAGATCAACGGTTTTACATTTTGCTAAATTTACGCCAGAGCCGCCATAGAGTCCTGCAAACAGCCACTCCGACAGGTCTACTGGAATCGGGGTGGCGGCTGCCATGATAATTAGGGGATCAACCCCGAGGGCGATCGCCACTTCCAGTTTTTTACCCCGTTCCGCTGCCTTTCGCAGATGCCTTGCTCCGCCCCGCACCGATAGCCAGTGGACGGTCATCGTATTTTTAGACTGGAGCTGAAGTCGATACACACCGACATTAGGAATTCCTGTCTCGCAGTCTTTTGTAATCACCAGTCCCAGCGTGATGATCTTTCCCGCATCGCCAGAATAGGGACGAATCATTGGAATCTGATTCAAATCCAACTCTTCACCCTTGACCACAACCTGGTGGCAGGGGGGCAGTAGATCTCGCCCTGGCTTGGCTTTTACCACGTCGAATAGAACTTTGCCAAACTCGATCGCCTGAGAAATTTTCTTGGGTGGCTTAGGCTGCTGCAACATACCCAGCTTTTTGCCTAAATCCTCCAACTCTTCAGGACGCTCCATCTTCATAGCCCAGCAGATGCGCTCGACCGTGCCCATCACATTGACCGCAACGGAGTAGGGAGAGCCTTTCACATTCTCAAACAGCAGTGCTGGGCCGCCCCGCTGCAACATGCGGTTGGCAATTTCAGCAATTTCTAAATCAGGATCAACCGACGCCTTGATCCGGCGCAGTTGCCCCCGCTGTTCAATCTGTTTGAGGAATTCTCGTAAGTCTCTCGCCATGATGAAGCAATGTAAAGCATCTGCTCTCATTATGAGGCTTCTAGCACCAGAGGGCGGTGAGACTTCTTAAAATAGAACGGCAAAGCTGTAAGCCATAAACCTTAAAAGCTGGCTGTCAAACAGTAATCTTGAAAGATTAGCCCAACTATTTCTCTAACCCCTAGCCAGTATGACGAGTGCCGAACCCCTGCTTCAGGTTGAGGATGTCTACGCCGGATACATTCAGGATCTCGACATCCTTCAGGGTGTGAATTTCAAAATTTATCCAGGTGAATTGGTCGCGGTGATTGGACCCAACGGGGCAGGAAAGTCTACGCTGGCGAAAACGATTTTTGGCTTACTGACTCCGCACCGAGGCAAGATCAACTTCAAAAGCGAAAATATTGCGGGTTTGAAGTCTAACCAAATTGTGCAACGCGGCATGTGCTACGTGCCCCAGATCGCCAATGTGTTCCCCTCGCTGACGGTTGAAGAAAACCTGGAAATGGGGGCATTCACTCGTAGCACATCGCTAAAACCGTTGAAACAGCAAATTTTTGACACGTTTCCAATTTTGGCTGAGCGGCGGCGACAGCGAGCTGGCACCCTTTCTGGTGGCGAACGGCAGCAGCTTGCAATGGGGCGGGCATTGATGCTGCAACCAGATCTACTATTGCTAGATGAACCGTCTGCGGCTCTTTCTCCCCTGCTGGTTAACAGCGTGTTTGAGCGGATTCAGCAGATTAACCAGACAGGAACGGCGATCGTACTGGTTGAGCAGAACGCTCGAAAAGCTTTGGCAATGGCAGATCGAGGTTATGTCCTTGATACAGGGCGCGATCGCTTTGAAGGACCTGGTCCTGACCTGCTCAATGATCCAAAAGTCGGTGAACTCTACCTGGGCGCAACGACTGCTCATTAAATTCCATTAATGTCGCGTACCGTGCTTCAGATCAACTCTGACCACTTGCAAACTATCTTTGCTCACGCCGAACGCACTTACCCTGAAGAGTGCTGTGGGTTGCTGTTGGGTCAGGTTGAGCCTCAAGCTTCGGCGAGTCAAACTGAAACTCATAGGCTGGTAGAAGTTTGGGCGACCGAGAACACCTGGAATGCTGAGGCGGAAGCTGAAATGCGGGCGATTGCCCCTGAAACCGCTACTCATCCCCTCACCAAAGACCGTCGCTACTGGATTGATCCCAAAGAAATGCTAGAGGCGCAGCGCTACGCCCGCAGCAAGAATTTAGATATCGTGGGAATCTATCATTCTCATACAGACCACGCAGCAGTGCCTTCAGAGTGCGATCGCCTCTGCGCCTGGTCACACTACTCGTATCTGATTGTTTCCGTCCAGCAAGGCAATGTCCAAGACGTTCTATCCTGGAGATTGGACGAGAAACGACAGTTTCAATCCGAAGAAATTTTGACTGTCGCCCCCACAAGCTCGTAAAATTCCATTCTCTACAGTTCGCTAGTTCTAACCGTTCGCCCTTTTACTGATCACCACTGTCTTCTGCCATTGCCATGCTAAATCCCAATCTGGAGCAAATCCAGCTCGACCGAGACGAATATGAACGCTATTCCCGTCACCTGATCCTGCCAGAAGTAGGATTAGAGGGACAGAAGCGGTTAAAAGCTGCCAGCGTACTGTGCATCGGCACGGGCGGTTTAGGCTCACCGTTGCTGCTGTACCTTGCCGCCGCTGGAATTGGGCGCATCGGCATCGTCGATTTTGATGTAGTCGATCACTCCAACCTTCAGCGTCAGGTGATTCACGGCACGTCCTGGGTTGGTAAGCCCAAAATTGAATCCGCTAAAGCACGAATTTTAGAAATTAACCCCGCTTGCCAGGTCGATCTTCACGAAGTTCGCCTTTCTTCTGAAAACGCGCTGGACATTGTTGCCCCCTACGACATTGTGGTAGATGGCACCGACAACTTCCCAACGCGCTACCTGGTTAACGATGCCTGCGTTCTGCTAGACAAACCCAATGTTTACGGCTCGATCTTCCGCTTTGAGGGTCAGGCAACAGTGTTTAACTACGAGGGCGGACCCAACTACCGCGATCTCTACCCCGAACCACCACCACCTGGACTGGTGCCTTCTTGCGCTGAGGGCGGCGTGTTAGGGATTCTGCCGGGAATCATCGGCGTAATTCAGGCAACTGAGACAGTCAAAATCATTTTGGGACAGGGCAGAACCCTGAGCGGACGGCTGTTGCTGTACAACTCACTGGATATGACCTTCCGGGAGCTAAGGCTACGTCCAAACCCTGTGCGCCCCGTAATCGAAAAACTAATTGACTACGAAGAATTTTGCGGTATCCCCCAAGCCCAAGCAGCAGAAGCGGAGGAAAAAGCAGGTATGTCAGAAATGAGCGTGACGGAGTTGAAGCAACTGCTCGACAGCGACGCAAATGACTTTGTACTGCTGGATGTTCGCAATCCCCACGAATATGAGATTGCCAAAATTCCCGGTTCAGTCCTAGTTCCCCTACCAGAGATCGAAAATGGTGACGGAGTCGCCAAAGTCAAAGAATTGCTCAACGGTCATCGGTTGATTGCTCATTGCAAGATGGGCGGTCGTTCTGCCAAGGCGCTGGCGATTCTCAAGGAATCTGGAATTGAAGGAACCAATGTTGCAGGAGGCATCACTGCCTGGAGTCGGGAAGTTGATCCTTCCGTCCCAGAGTATTAAGCAAATCTCCAAAGGCTCACCTTGAGTATGGCGATCGCTCAGTCTCAGCCTCCAGTTTTTTGGAAGCTGCTGATTGTTGAGAATGGGCTGGCGATCGCCCTCAAACCTCTAATGGGTGGCCCTTCTGACCAGGTGCAGCACTGGGTTGGAACTCAGTTCCCAGTGATTGTAGTCGGGGTGGCGATCGCTTTCCTTGCTGCTACCTTCCGTGTATTTATCAGCAGACCTCAAAGCCATCAGTTGGTGAAACCATAAGAACCACCGATTTAATTACTCCCTTCCTGGTTAAAGATTAGGTACTAAAAGATTCAGGGATGCCCCTCTCGTTAAGCGAGGGGCATCCCTGAATCTTTTAGTGTGAAAGAAGTAGGTTACTTAAGTTAGGAATCAACAGTGGGGTAGAATCAAGTTTCTCCAAATTCATAGGGCAGCAATGCTAGCAGCTTTACTTTATGGTCAGGAAGATTTACGGCTAGAGCAGGTAGCTGACCCAACTCCGACAGCGGGTGAGGTCGTGATTCAGGTGACAGCAGCAACCACCTGTGGCACTGATCTAAAAGTTTGGCGCAGAGGCGGACACGCCAAAATGCTGAAACCCCCAACGCTGTTTGGGCATGAAGCAGCCGGACGGATTGTGGCTTTGGGAGAAGGCGTAACGGGTTGGAAAGTGGGCGATCACGTCGTTGCCAACAACTCCGCCCCTTGCATGACCTGCTTTTTCTGTCAGCGTCGAGAATATTCCCTTTGCGCCAACCTCACCTTCAACAACGGCACCTTTGCGGAGTACTTAAAAATTCCAGCGGCGATCGTACAGCACAACCTTCTGCCTATCCCGGAAGGCATGTCTGACAAACTAGCTGCCATGACCGAACCGCTTGCCTGTGTCCTGCACGGGGTTGCTCGTTCCAATGTGAAACCTGGCGATCGGGTCGTAGTTTTAGGTGATGGGGCGATCGGCTTAATGTTTGTCGCAGCCCTGATGCAGCAGTCTGCCAAAGTGTTTTTGTTTGGTGGTAACGACCAGCGGCTTAAGGTTGGCGCAAAATTTGGTGCCGTTCAAACCTTCAACTATCGCTCAATTCCAGATGTACCTGCTGTAGTACATGACTTGACCGACGGGTGGGGAGCTGATGTCGTGATTGAAGCAACTGGAGTACCTAGCGTTTGGGAAATGGCGATCGCCTGCGCCCGTCCTGGTGCTACAGTCAACCTCTTCGGCGGTTGCCCTCGTGACACGACTATTAGCGTTAACACGGAGCAGCTTCACTACAGCGAACTTACCCTAAAAGGTGTTTTTCACAACACGCCCGAATACGTCCGAGCCGCCCTAGCTTTTCTATCTAGTCAGGTTCCTTTTGATCTACTTGTCAGTGAAAGTCAGCCACTTCAACAGCTAGAAAAAGTTTTTCAGGACATGAAAGACCGCAGAGTGATCAAAGTTGCGATTGAACCGGGCGCTACCGAAGCATAAGTTTTCTTCCACAGGAGAATCTTTATTTCAATTTAATAAGTAGCTGCTTGTTTCTAAGGTATAAAAGTTAGATTCGGTTGGGGTGATAGTACTGAAATTTATCAAGCTCAATTTTTAGGAGCAAAACAGTGGCTGAAACAGAGTGGTTTACGCCTCACAGCTCAAAGGAACTGTTTCACACCTATGATAAATCCCAAGCTACAGGCTACTTAGACAATCAAATTACTGTCGGGAAGCAGTTCAACATCAAGCTGAAAACCGCCAGGGTAACGAAGAATTATGATGAGGAATTATCTCTCGGCGATGGTAAAGATAATGACCTACTTATCCTTTCCAACACCCATTTAGAAGGACAACCTAAAATTCAGCGCATCCACTACTACGAAAACAATGTGGAGCGTGGCAAAGTTTTGGATGATTTTCCATCTGAAGTTATCTTTTCCTGCAATAGCTATCAGGAAGGAACCCTCCTCGTCGGAATAGAGATTTTAGAGATTGACGATCTAGACAGTGACCAGCGCAGCAAGCTAAAAGGCTTTTTTCAAGAAACTGCAATCACTAAAGCTAGTCAGGTTTTTCCAATCATTTTTCCGTATGTCAAGGTTGGTGCTAAGGTCGCCGGAGGACTTTGGCAACTGTTTAGCAAACCTAATCAAAAGCCTTATTCAGGAGTTTTAGAAGAAGACGTTTGCCTATATGCATCAGGCAGAATCACTGCTAACACGAATAGTGAAGAGAGTCCTTTGCGCTACGGAAAATATACCCTTGTCAGTAAAGCAATCGATGGAATTCAATACGAATTAGATCGGTACAAGCTACAGCTAAAAAGCGAACCCGACAAGGTAGAAAAAGATTTAGCATACGCCGTTTTATCGCTTGAAGAAGGAATAGCTTCTAGTGAAGATTTTGAAACTCCTACTCGTGTTGCAACGTTATTAGCAGAGATTAACGGCAATGACTCAGAAAGAGTAAGCAGCTCAATTGATTACTTTGGTAAGAAACTTGAGCCATATTGGAATTTCAAAGACCTTGAGACTTATCTAAATCTTCTGGAGCGCGAAAGAAGTCGAGAGGTACTTTCTCCTCAAGAAACAAAGTTGAAAGAAGAAATTTCCAGACAACCTGCCCTACAGCGCTTTCTGTCATTTTTACCTGAACGATCGGGCGATCGCCCCTAATTCACCTTTAACCTGTCTTTAATCCACTGCCCTAAATTCAAAAGTCTTTGCAGCTGTTAGAGGTGATTCAAAGTTTAAAGATTCTGTTTACTCCAAGTTCATCTTCAAAGCAACGATTTGAATGCCCAAACAATTCTGGTAAAAGCTGACTGTAAAAGTACAGCTACTTTCTGCTATGAGCACAATTTTGTCACTGACAGCCTGAATTTCACCTGCACTCCCCCACTTGTGTAACAGCGAAGTGGGAATGCTATCTTTATAAATTTTTTGCTTGCACAGCCTCCTTGTAGTTAAGCACTTTGGAGAGAATTTAATTCCTGAGTTGGCATCAAAGCCTCCATTTTCAAGCTTCCCTTCACACACTCTTCAAGCTTCTACGGTGTTCAAGTCGGCAAAAATCGACCAAAACTGAATTAGAGCCTTTTTGTATCTACACCCCATCGCTACTGTGCAAACTCCCACTCTTACCTCATCCCCTTCGCTCAACATGAGTAATTCGATCGCAGAGATTCCGTTTGTTGACCTGACACTTCAGCATCAGCCAATTCAACCTCAACTAGAAGATGCGATCTTGAACGTTGCACGACGGGGCGATTACGTCATGGGCAAAGCCGTGACGGAATTTGAATCTAATTTTGCGACTGCTTGTGGAGCTAAGTACGGCGTTGGGGTCGCCTGCGGCACGGATGCGATCGCTTTAGGTCTACAGGCTTGTGGCATTGGGCAGGGAGACGAAGTGATCTTACCTGCCAATACATTTGTCGCTACCCTAATTGGAGTTCTACGCAGCGGCGCAACGCCCATTTTAGTAGATTGCGATCCAGAGACAGCTCTACTTGACCTGATAGCAGCCGAGAAAGCGATTACACCGAAGACACGAGCCATTGTTCCAGTTCACCTATATGGTCAGATGGTTTCCCCAAGCCAATTGTTGGACTTAGCTAGCAGTTATGACTTGCTAATTTTTGAAGATGCGGCACAGGCACACTTAGCTGAGCGTGAAGGATATCGGGCGGGGTCTGTAGGGATTGCGGCTGCATTTAGCTTTTATCCCAGCAAAAACTTGGGAGCGATGGGAGATGGGGGAATGCTAGTCACCCAAGAACAATTGGTCGCTCAAACCATGCAGTCTTTGCGCAATTACGGCGCGCCGCGCAAGTACTACCACACTGACTACGGCACCAACAGTCGTCTAGATACTCTGCAAGCAGCTGTGTTGAACGTTAAGCTGCCCCATCTGCCGCTGTGGAATGGCGATCGCAACCAAATTGGACAACATTACGATGCGCTACTCAGCCCATTGCGATCGCAAGGTATCGTCCCCATCAAGAATTTAAGCGACGGTGGACACGTCTACCATCTTTACGTGGTGCGCATCACTGAAGATTGCCCTATCGATCGTTCTACTCTTCAAACAGAGCTTGCAGCACGAGGCATTCAAACCGGAATTCACTACCCTCTGCCCTGTCATCTTCAACCTGCTTTCCAATATTTAGGTTATAAATTGGGTGACTTTCCTCATGCCGAGGGGCTATGTGAGCAAATTCTCTCGCTGCCTATGTACCCCGGTCTTAGCAACAGCCAAGTGAATCAAGTCATTAACGCAATTGAGGAGTTAATCAAAACTCCTGCACCGTTAGTCTTTCATCCCCCCGTTCAACCTCATAGTTCACTGGTTCCAGGATAAGCTATGCAAATCAGGCATCAACTTCCCCTACCGATCGGACGCTATGCCCTCAGTGGAGCTGTACTGGGGTTACTGCTGCTCATGTATGTCCCCCTGCTACTCCACTGGGTTAATGGGTGGCTCAACAAAAGTATCAGCATTGAGCACGAATATTTTAGCCACGGCTTGATCGGTCTACCCTTTGCAGCCTATCTGGCTTGGAGCAACCGCAACCGCTGGCAGCAATCATCTGACACGCCCCATTTAGCTGGAATCGTTCTGTTGCTGCTAGGAGTTGCCTGTTATCGGAGCAACCTGACTGACTTAATCAATCTTTCCTTACCTATCATTTTGACGGGGCTTTGTCTCTGGCTGAAGGGAATGCCAGGATTACGACTCCAAGCATTTCCCCTACTGCTCGTATTTCTAGCAACTCCAACCGAAATTCCTTACCTATTAGCGCCTTACACTCTACCGCTGCAAAGCTTCATAGCCGGGACAGCAGGCTTTATTCTGCAACAAATTGGTATGGATGTTAGGGTTGACCAAATTTATCTCTTCGTCAACAATCGCATCGTTGAAGTTGCTCCTTATTGTGCTGGGTTAAAGATGCTGTTCACAAGCCTCTATGTAGGTTTGCTTCTGCTTCATTGGACAGGCGCTTTAGCTTCTCGTGCCAAGACATTCTGGTTTTTCGCGGGAATCATTTTTGTTAGCGTTAGTGCCAATATTTTTCGCAATACGTTGCTGACCTTCTTTCATGGCACTGGTAGGGAACAGGCTTTCGCATGGCTGCATGAAGGGTGGGGAGGTGATCTCTACTCGGCTGCAATGCTGGGACTGTTAGTTTTTCTGTTGAGAGGGATTGAAGCCTGGATTCCTGATGATTCTGATATCGTCGATGCTGCAGAATCTTAAGCTTACCGATTTGGCCAGATATGCCGGAATATGAACTTATTAGGTTAATTTTGAGCTATGTTGTCCCTTTCCAAGACTTCCCCGCGATCGCAGCTTCTCAGAATGCTAGTAATTCTGTTTATTTTGGCGATCGCTGCTATTCCTGCCATTTCCACTTACTTCACAGGGAGTTGGGTTTGGAAAGGTTTACCCGAAGTTCCAAGATTAGAGCAGCTTAGAGCAATTGAGCAAGAAGGGCTTGTTTTACCTGAATGGCAAACTCTTAACCAGGAAACCGTTGAGATTGGCGGACAAGATTGGTCAGTCCAGGCGATCGCTCCTACCAATCAAGTTGTTACTGAAACTAGCTCTCAAGCACCTATATTTCTCATGCTGCGCCCTCAGACTTGGCAGCGCGACCAACCGCAGGTAGAGTGGATGGATATTAATGGGGTGCAACGGTGGACTGCGGATTCAAAGCGTCAGATCAAATTTGAAGCGCAAATACCGTCAGGACAGCTCTCTGATAGCAGTTCAATAAAATCTGCTCAAGTTGAGGCTCGCTTTTTGAGAGGCTGGAACCAGAGACAAACCTATGCAGTTTTGCAATGGTACGCCTGGTCAGATGGTGGTAATCCGGCTCCTAGCCACTGGTTTTGGGCTGATCAACGCTCTCAATGGCGTAATCGCCATCGAATGCCCTGGGTTGCAGTCAGCATTCTGATTCCGATTCAGCCTTTAGGGGATATTGAGCAAGTTAGAACCTTGGCAATCACTTTAGGTCAAACTGTGCAGTCAGCGCTTATGCAGAACGCTTTGAGTGCGGAATCATGATTCAGGCAACTGTGGTTGTTGAAGTCTGACAACTCAGGAACCAAGACCATGCGAACCAGTCTTTTGATGCAACACTCTAAATCTTTCTAGTTTATAAACCTACAAGCTCATAGCTGGAGCCTAATCCTGTTAAGACCCATGCCTCAAGTCTTACCTTATCAACCTATTCGTCGTTTTACTGCCCTGGCGTTTGTTGGCTTATACTCTTTAGCCTCAGTTCTTTCAAGCGCTGTTTTGTTCTGGGTCATTGACTCTAGCACTTCCTCCCTTGTCGCACTCGGTCAAACTCAATCTGAGCAGCCGTCTACCAGTGCTGATCCGGATGCTGAAGAACTTTTAGAGGAAGCAAGAGAGCGGCTCATAGACCGTGGAGAAATTCTAAATCCGGATCCTGAAACTGATTCAGGCGTCCCGCTCAATCAACTCTCCCCCGAATTTGATGCCTACCGTCTTGGACCAGGAGATGCAGTTGCTGCAACTTTACCCTTCTATCCAGAGCTTAACTTTCAAGTAACGCTTGACCTAGAAGGTAACGTTATCGTCCCTTTGGCGGGCGTACTTTCCTTGAAAGGGTTAACTCTTCAACAAGCTACAGATAGAATTCAAACAGCTTTAAATCGCTACGTCATCAACCCTCAGGTTGATTTGATTTTAACGACCCAACGTCCTGTTGAAGTTACCATCACCGGCGAAGTCGTTAGACCAGGGGTTTATCCTTTAGCAGCGCCTCAACTTACAACGGCTCTGCTCTCGGCTGGAGGCACAACTCGACTAGCTGATTTGAGAACGGTCAGAGTTCGACGTACCTTGACAGATGGATCGGTAGTTGAACAGAATATTGATCTCTACACCCCCTTACGAGAAGCTAATGGTGTTCCGGATGTAAGGTTAGCGGATGGCGATTCAATTATTATTCCAACCCTGACATCGGATGCGATCGCCGATTACGATCGAAACCTCATCGCCCGTTCCACGATCTCTCAACAGCAAATCGTCGTCCGTGTTCTAAATTACTCGGCCGGAGGAAGGGCAGTACCCGGAGCCATCAGTAGCATTACTCTACCCAGCAGCAGTCACTTCCTGGATGCTCTAACTACTATTGGCGTCAGTCCAAGCACCGCAGACCTAGGTGAAGTTGCCCTAGTTCGATTTGACCCTGAACAAGGCAGAGCGATCAGCCAAGAGTTGGATGCGAAAGAAGCTCTATTAGGAAATGCATCCCAAGATCCCCCCCTTGAAAACAACGACGTTATTGTCGTAGGTCGAAACTTTGTGAGTCGTATTACCTATGCGCTTAATACTGTCACGCAACCTTTCCGAGATGTTCTAGGATTCCTACTATTTTTTGATTCACTAGCTGATGGAGCGAACGACCTATTCGGTCCTGGCGACGATGATGACAACTAGAGCCATCTTCTATTCCTGATGCTAGAGTTTAATGACCCAAAGCTTGTTTAACCGTTTCGATTCTTTCCTACTGCCATGACCCCTCCCCTCGTCAAACGTTATCTCGTAGCTCTGGATCGGCACAAATGGGCTGGACTTGCAGGCTTTCTTGTCGTCCTTGGCTTATCGGGTGTCGCTGCTCTCCAGCCAGAACCTCCTGTTAGCCATGTAGCCGAGGGTGTTCTAACCTATAGTTCTCCCCCTGTCACTTTCTCTACAACGGGTACAGCCCTACAGCAGCAGGGGCAAGCTCTGACGGGGAGAATGCTACTGTCTGATTACGTAGTCGGTTATGCAGAAGAGCAATTAACTGCACAGCAGGTGGAGCTTTCTCGTGAGGAGATTCGGCAGAATGCTATCGTCCAGGTCAATCCTGAGGAGGAAGGGGAAGACGCTGTATTCCAGGTATTGGTGTCTTACCAGTCTTCTGACAAGGAATTGGCAGAGCAAACTGCCAACCTCCTGATGGAGGCAATGGTTGAGCAAAGCCGTCTATTTAATACACAGCAGCTCAGTAACGTCATTGATAACCTGAATCAGCTGTTGGGAGAGGTTAGTGGAGACCTGAGAACCGCTGAGCAGAACTTGGAGAGATATGTTCGCGAAGAAGGCCCGGCGATTCAAGCAGCTCAGGACGGAGCTTTAATTGGCGGAATTACAGGTAGCCAGCAACAGCAGCGCCAGATTCGCTTGACGTTGCAAGGCATTGATGCCCAAATTCGGAGTTTGCAAGGCAGATTAGGACTCTCTCCTGATCAGGCGTATGCTTCTTCTGCTCTCAGTGCTGACCCGATTATTGCCAACTTGCGGACGCTAATATACCAAAATGAGACTCAGATGTCGATTTTGAGTCAGCGCCTTCGGGCTGAACACCCAGATATGGTGGCGTTGCGAAATCAGCAGCAGGCCTATGATCAGTTACTTAGACAGCGGGTTGCAGAGGTGATTGGTGGCAATAACATTGCAGCCCCTCTACCGACCAGCCAAATCAGGCAGGACAGCAGCCTTGACCCAGCAAGACAACAGTTAGCAAACACTTTAGTAGGGTTACAGACGCAGCGAGATACGTTGCAGCAACAGCTTGCTGCTGTGACTGCTTCAGAACAAGAGTTGAGGCAGGAGTACACTAGCATTCCTAACAAACAGCTTGAGCAAGCACGACTTCAGCAAGAAGTGGCTCTGACCAAATCGTTCTATGACCAAATTCAAGCTAGGTTAGAAGACGCTACGATTGCTGAGAAAGAAACAGTTGGTAACTTAGTCATTGCTCAACCTGCACAACCTGGACTGGTTGAGGATCAAGGACGCAATAGTGTAGTAATTTTGGCGGTAGGAGCCTTTGTAGGTCTCCTGGTTGGTGGTGGTTTGGTGCTGCTGCTGGACTCCCTGGACGCAACGTTCCATACGCTTCAAGATTTGCAGGCATCTTTGCGGCAGCAAGAAGTGCCGATTTTGGGCTTGCTGCCTGCTATCCCTGATGAGGGAGATGGGTTGCCTTTGGTCGTTAATGCTAACTCTCCCTATATTGAACCTTACGAACGATTCCGTGGAAATCTCCGACGAGCTGCTGGTGGAAGAGCCCTGAAGATGGTTTTACTGACCAGTACGCTGAATGGTGAAGGTAAGACAGTCAGCGCTTACAATTTGGCGATCGCCTCTGCAAGAGCAGGCAAACGAACCCTCCTAATCGAAGCAGATTTGCGATCGCCTTCCCAGGCTAAGTCTTTGAAAGTAGTACCAGACCCAGAAAGTGTGGTCGAACCGCTACGCTACTACGGTCACTTGAGCGATTGCATTCGACTGGTGCCAGAGATCGAGAATCTTTACATCCTGCCTAGTCCGGGTGCCCAAAGCCAAGCAGCGGCTATTCTAGAGTCAACTGAAATGCGACGGGTGCTAGAAGATGTCCGAGGTCGATTTGATCTGGTTATTCTAGATACGCCCGCGTTGAGCCGATACAATGATGCTTTGCTGCTAGAGCCTTACGCTGATGGCATGGTTCTCGTGACTCGCCCAGGTTACACCGAAGACGGAGTCTTGGCTGAGGCAATCGAACAGTTTATGGATTCTGATGATGTACGCTTCTTGGGCGCGATCATTAACGGAGCGGATATCCCTGTGCAGATGCCTCAAACCCCATCTGACCTAGATGGACAGTTTGTGGTAGAGGATATGGAGAATCAGGAAGACTTTGAGAGAGTAGGCAGTCGTTCGAGAGAGCTTTGAAATACTGCTGAATTAACTTGATAGATATGCAAAACCGTGTAGCAGCCAAGCGACACGGTTTTGTTTTGCTCAGTCTCTTGAGCGTTTGTGCATAGCACTACCAATTCATCACAATCAAACTAAGAAGAGGCTATAGATGGAAGGGCACCCCGCTAAGTGGGGTGCTCTTCCATCTATAGCTCTAATTTTTGGGATTGGTATTAGCATCCCGTACTTTACCGGATGGCAACTTGTCTAGAAAAAACAAGAATAAATCTAAAGATATTTAAAGCAGCCTCGACTTAACTTATGCAGTTTTCCTCTGCCTTAAACGCTCAAAGCCCTATTTCTTCTTCTATACAATTTCTCAAGTTTCGTAACCAATATCATTCCTGTCATATCCACGTACCCGACTCAGAGCGTTGTTTGGCTGCGATTTTCTTCGACCAGGCTTATTACAGTTTTTTTAAATTTGAGAAAGACCAAAACCGAGCTAGTCAAGTTGCTAACAGGCTGAATCATCGAGGCGATACGAGTGTAATTACTGAAACTCCAAAGGGTTATGCAATTTGGATTTTGGAGCCAGAAGCTAAGCCATCCCAGCTTTTACAAGCTGTGCACAGCAGACTAAGACAGTCACAGCGATCGCTCCAACAAAAGCAGTCCTACAATATTTTGACCTCTCGCAGCCAGTATCGCCCTTGTCACATTCGCGTGCCCGACCTAGACAAACCCCTTGCAGCAATCGCCTTTAACGGCAACTACTACAGCCTGTTTAAGGTAGTTGAAGATGTTAAACAAGCTAAGCAGCTGATCATTCGCCTGAGCCACCGTGGAGATGCAACCGTAATTACAAAATCTGTGAAAGGGTATGGGCTTTGGGTTCTGGAACCTGAAGGTTATGTTGATTAACGAAGACTCTAATCGATAGCTTGAATCGATAGCTTGTCCTCTCTAAAGATCATCAAAAACAAAGAATGGGGTGAAGCCTATCTTCACCCCATTCTTTATAAATTACTGAATTTGGATTAAAGGTCTTTTTCGCCCAGCTCACGAGTCATGTAATCGAAGGGCTGATCCAGAAATCCTGTATCTTCGACACCAGTAGCAGCAATCTGCTCCTTAACAATCTCCTTCATAATTTGAATGCCGTTCACAGTTGGGCCAATCGGTACTCCCAAGGAATTATAAGTTTCTCGCAGCCCTTGCAAAACACGCTCATCTAGCACATCCATGCTGCCTGCAACCAGCGCGTAGCTAGCATAGCGCAGGTAGTAGTCCATATCGCGCAGACATGCTGCATAGCGACGAGTGGTGTAAGCATTTCCACCCGGACGAATTAGCTCAGGAATTTCTTCAAACAGCCGTGACCCTGCCTGCTTGACAATAGCAGCAGCGTTAGAGTTAATGACCGCAGCCGCCTGAACCCGTGCCATGCCTGTATCAAAATAAGACTTTAGGGTATCAAGCGCATTACGGTCTAGATAGCGACCTGTAATGTCATAGTTTTCAATCAGGCTCGTCACTGCATCACGCATGAACTCAGTCTCCCAATGATTCTTATACTTAAACGCAGGTTTATATATTCCAAGGTTCAGGATAAAGTGTATCACGCTGAGTTTGGCGTAACCGAGGCTGAATCTAGGATTGAGCAGGTTCCGATTGTTAAATTTTGTAGCGGGCGATCGCCATCCCTTCTCAACTTAATCCTGCAACTAAAAATTACGAATTAGACGTAAAGCCGAAACTTTTCAGGCAGAAATGCAGCCGTATCAGCCCATTGCCTCCCAAAACTTCAGATTCCCAGTCGATTTACATCTTTTGCTTCCCTTTTAGTTAAATCAGTCCAAAAACTTAGCACTTGTTTTGGCAACGAGCCACATTTTGTAGCTTTCGATACAAAATGTGGCTAATCGTGTTTCTAGGATGATTCAGGTGTAACAAAGCTCAATTGATACAGGGCACATCGTCTTCAGCAAAGCTAGCTCTGATACGGATTTCAGCGCTGTTTAAGGAGATACTGACCTTAATTTTTGAGTCAACCCAGTGCTGCAAAGCTTTCATCTTCAGCCCTAAACTAGGTTCCCCTGCACAGATAGCTTTGCTTACCTGGTACTCGTCCCACACTGTATTTTTGCCAGACCATCTTCTCTCCCCATTGAGATAGCCCAGAAACAAGGAGTAATTCATGGCACAGACCCCGCAAGACGTCTTGAGTTGGATTAAAGACCAAGACATTAAAATGGTTGACCTGAAGTTTATTGACATGCCAGGAATCTGGCAACACCTGACGGTTTACCATGACCAAATCGACGAAAGCAGTTTTACCGATGGTGTGCCTTTTGATGGCTCCAGCATCCGGGGTTGGAAGGCAATTAACGAGTCAGACATGACGATGGTGCTTGACCCCAAAACTGCCTGGATTGATCCCTTCATGAAGGAGCCAACCCTGAGCGTCATCTGTAGCATCAAGGAACCCAGAACTGGAGAACCTTACTCACGCTGCCCTCGCGTGATTGCTCAGAAAGCAGTAGATTACTTGCAAGCCACAGGCATTGGCGATACGGCCTTTTTTGGTCCTGAAGCAGAATTCTTCATCTTTGATGATGTTCGCTTTGACCAAAACGAACACTCCAGCTACTACTACGTCGATTCGATCGAAGGACGTTGGAATACTGGTCGTATAGAAGAGGGCGGGAACCTTGCCTACAAACCCCGCTACAAAGAAGGCTATTTCCCAGTTCCTCCCACCGATACGTCTCAAGATTTGCGGACGGAAATGTTGCTGACGATGGCAAAGTGTGGCGTACCCGTTGAGAAGCAGCACCACGAAGTCGCGACCGGCGGACAATGTGAGCTGGGCATCAAGTTTGACACCCTGGTCAACTCTGCTGATAACTTGATGATCTATAAGTACTGTATCAAGAACGTCGCTCGGAAGTACGGCAAAACCGTGACCTTCATGCCTAAGCCGCTATTTAACGATAACGGTTCTGGAATGCACACTCACCAGTCAATTTGGAAAGGTGGGCAGCCTCTCTTTGCGGGTGATGGCTATGCAGGCTTGAGCCAGATGGCGCTTCATTACATCGGCGGCATCCTCAAGCATGCTCCCGCACTGCTAGCATTTACGAATCCTACAACCAACTCTTACAAGCGATTGGTGCCTGGTTTTGAGGCTCCGGTGAACCTGGCTTATTCCCAAGGAAACCGCTCAGCTTCCGTTCGGATTCCTCTATCAGGAACCAATCCTAAAGCAAAGCGTTTGGAATTCCGTTGCCCTGATGCAACGTCCAACCCTTATTTGGCGTTTGCGGCAATGCTTTGTGCAGGAATTGACGGCATCAAGAACCAGATTGACCCCGGTGCTTCTCTGGATGTGGACATCTACGACCTCAGCCCAGAAGAATTGGCGAAGATTCCTTCTACCCCTGGTTCTTTGCTGGATGCGCTCAAGGCGCTGGAAGCAGACCACGACTTCTTGCTGGCCAGCGGTGCCTTTACAGAAGACTTCATCACGAACTGGATTGAGTATAAGTTGGACAATGAGGTGAACCCCATGCGCCTACGTCCTCATCCTTATGAGTTTGCGCTCTATTACGATTGCTAAGTAGAGTAGTCAAATAAATTAGCTCGATTTGGTACGCGGAGAAACGGGAAAGTTTTCCAAAAGAAAGCTTTCCCGTTTTTTGTTTGTGAGGGTGAAGCAATATTACGTGATTTAGGTTAAGCGACCCCTTTAAAGTTTTGAGATTGCTCTCTACAAGCTCTCTAGAATAAAGATAAAGGGCTGCAAAGATAACTTGAATGGCTTCTTTTGCTGATCTACCAACGGCTGGTACCGTTTTGCCTGAGCTTACCCACCTACCTGAGTCGGAGGCACGTTTGTGAAGAACTTTCAAAAGCTTCAAGTAGAACAGCAACAGGCAGAAAAATTGGTTACCCAGTTAAGGGCATCAGGGATTGATTCAGGTTTATAGAAATGGCACTCAGTATTCTTCAACGCAACAATGTCAAAGTTTTGGGAGATGGGGAAGAAACTCTAATTCTTGCTCATGGGTTTGGCTCTGACCAGACGGCGTGGCGATATCAGATTCCAGAGCTTCAGACTCGTTACCGAATTGTTTTATTTGACCATGTGGGAGCTGGTAAGTCTGATTTCAATGCTTACAGTCCACGTCGCTACAGCAGTCTCTATGGCTATGCGGAGGATTTGTTAGATCTGTGCGCTGCACTCAAGCTGAATCAATGTAGTTTGGTAGGGCATTCCGCTAGCGGGATGGTGAGTTTGTTGGCTGCACTGATCGAGCCGGATCGATTTAGCAAGTTGATTTTTATTAGTGCGTCTCCACGCTACTTGAATGATGTGGGATATGTGGGTGGATTTGAGCAGTCTGACCTGGATGCACTTTATGCAGCTATGTCTTCTAATTACTATGCTTGGGCGAGTGGGTTTGCACCGATCGCCATGGGCAACCCAGATAAACCAGAGCTAGCCACTGAATTTGCCAATACGCTAGCTGCAATTCGTCCAGACATCGCCCAAGCTATAGCACGGATGATTTTTCAGTCGGATCATCGAGCAGATTTGCCAAAGCTAAAGGTACCGACTTTCATCTTGCAATCTAGCGATGATGTTGCTGTGCCCACGCAAGTCGGGCAGTATATGGCAGCAAATATTCCTAAAAGTCAGTATATTCCTATTGATGCGACTGGGCATTTGCCGCATCTCAGTGCGCCTGATACGGTTTCTAAGGCGATCGCCACATGTTTGTCAAGCTGAACCCAAACCTACATTTCCAGTGGCTGCTGTCTCGGCTGCGGCTACATCATCCTGACTGGCTACCCACTTTTCGACCCTTTCTGGCGGCGTTGTGTTCGCTACTTGTAGGATTGGGCATGTTGGAGGGCTGGGGAACGGTACGCTTGCTGTCGCTGGTGCTGCTGCTTGTTTGTGCCATGTTACCCCTGTCAGGGTTGATCGTGATTGCAGGGGTGGCGATCGCCCTGATCGGTACAGCGTTGATAAGCAGCAACGGACTGCTCACTCGCCATTTACTTGAGCCGATCAGCGTTGCAGTGTTTGGCACCGTCGTTGGGCAGTTTCTTCGCAGGGTTGAGTGGAAACTAGCCTCTCAGCAAATTTTAGAATCCCTGACTCAGCCTAAAGAAAATGGAACGGCTGAAACGTTAATCGGTACAGCAGTATCTTTGTTGCAAGACTTTACTGGAGCTGATGCGGCAATCGCCCTGCGTCAACTTGATTTAGTTACGGCCGAGGCACTGGTTTGCTTACCTCGGACTGCTCTGCCCAACCAACTGACCAACCCTGCTCTATTTACGGCTGCTCTAGAGCAAAACCGCAGCCTGTTCCATTCAAACTATCCAGCAGTTGAGGGTGCTTCGCATGTGCTGCTGGCTCAGGGGGTGCGATCGCTAGCAATCTTGCCCCTACAGGGTTCCGACAATCTACGAGGAGCGATTCTGCTAATCTGGCATCGTCAGACCAACCTCTCAGACGATCTGCAACAATTTACTGCATCCCTTCTGAGCGAACTGCGAACGCTGCTTCAGTTTTGTGACACCACCCTACGCCTCGACAAACTGCAAGCGCGATTTGGAGCCATGCTAGAAACCATTCACCAGGGGGTGGTGTTTATGGATGAAAGCGGTGAACAAAGTTGGCTTAATCAGGCGGCGGCTGAACAGTTAGGGTTACCGCCCGGGGCGATCGATCCACCCATGATTGCTCAAGCAATGGCGACCTTGCGAACCCAAGCAAGCAATACCGCCGAAATTACCGCTCAGGGAGCGAAGCTGTTTAGCCAACCCCAAGCAACAATTCGCAACTGGAACTGGATCTTCGACTACCCCCAGCCCAAAGTCCTGAGTGTTTCCAGCACACCAACGCGGGTGCGCGATGTACCGGGTCGTCTGTGGCTGTTTGACGATATCACCGAGCAATATCTAGCTCAAAAAGAACTATTAGAGCGAACTCAAGAACTTTCTCAAACCAATACCAAACTAGAGCTTGCCAAAGTCGAGGCTGAGGCAGCCACCCGTGCCAAGAGCTTATTTCTAGCCAACATGAGCCACGAAATTCGTACACCGATGAACGCCATCATCGGTATGACCGAACTGTTGCTCGATACACGACTGATTCCCCGTCAACGAGAGTTTTTAGAGACGATTTACCAGAGCAGCAACACGCTACTCACTATCATTAACGACATTCTGGACTTCTCCAAAATGGAGTCTGGCAAACTGGAGCTAGAACATCAGCCTTTTGACTTGCGGATGTGCGTCGAATCCTCTCTTGATTTGTTAGCGTCCAAAGCGGCAGAACAAGGATTGGAGTTAGCCTACTGGGTTCATCCCCAAGCCCCAAATCGTCTTCTAGGAGACACTACGCGACTCCAGCAAATTCTCGTCAACCTGCTCAGTAATGCCGTCAAATTTACCAAGACCGGAGAAATAGTCGTCTCCGTCACCCCTTTCCCTGATCCTCACCCCCAAACCTCCAATCCGCAACCTCTCCACAAAATCCTGTTTACCGTAAAAGATACTGGAATTGGCATTCCTGCCGATCGAATGCACCACTTATTTAAATCCTTTAGTCAGGTTGATGCTTCAATTACTCGTCAGTATGGCGGCACGGGGCTGGGGCTAGCGATTAGCAACCAGCTTAGCGAAATGATGGGAGGGCAGATGTGGGTAGAGAGTGGTGGCAAGCTGGCAGGAAATCCACCGCTCCAGTGGAACCCGCCGTGGAAAGAACAGCCTTTGCAGCAACAACACTTAGAGTCTCCACTGCTAGCGGAACAGGGTTCAACTTTTTATTTCACCATTACTGCCGCCGCCGATTCTAACTCGTCTCCTACGTCTGATACTGATATTGCTCAGCTTCAGCCGGAGCTTACAGGCAAACAGGTTTTAGTGGTGGATGATAGCCCCATCAATCGCCAAATCCTAACTCTACAAGCCCAGTCTTGGGGAATGGTTGTTCATGCCGTTGCGTCCGCTAGAGAGGCATTGTCCCTTCTGGGAGCAAAACAGCCTTTTGATTTGGCAATCTTGGATATGCAAATGCCTCAAATGGATGGTTTGACATTGGGTGAGATGATTCGGCAGCAGACCCCGTATCAGCATTTGCCACTGGTGCTACTGACTTCGATGGGTAAGCCGGACAACATGGCAGCGGCAGCGGTTGAGTTTGCTGCTTGCTTGACCAAACCCGTGAAACAGTCGCAGCTTTACAATACTTTGCTCCGCGTTTTGGGGACACAACCTATCGTGATTAAGCCATCTCAGGGGACGTTGGAGATTGACCCGCACTTAGCAGAGCAGTATCCGCTGAAGATTTTGCTGGCTGAAGATAATTTGGTAAACCAAAAAGTGGCCTTACTCATGCTGCAACGGTTGGGATATAAGGCAGACGTGGTGAGTAATGGCTTAGAAGCGTTAAAAGCATTGCAAGATCAGAAGTACGATCTGGTGCTAATGGATGTGCAAATGCCAGAGATGGATGGATTGGAGGCGACGCGCTCTATTCGTCAGAACTATTTACTAGAACGATGCCCTCGAATTGTGGCGATGACGGCAAACGCAATGCGGGGCGATCGCGAAGAATGTTTACAGTCTGGCATGGATGACTACATTAGCAAGCCGATTCAGATGCAAGACCTGCTCAGGGTGTTAACTCAACAGCAGGGTTCAACTCATGTTCTGCCTGCTGTTCTGCCTGTCTCTGAGCCCACGATTGACGCGAAGGTACTGCAATCTTTTCGAGCAATGGCAGGGGAGCAAAGTGCAGCCATTTTGACGGAACTGATTGATTGCTATTTAGAGGAAGCCCCAAAACTCATAGAAGAAATTGATGCGGCGATCGCCCACTCTGATGAGATCACTTTGCGCCGTGCTGCCCATACGCTAAAAGCTAACAGTGCAACCTTGGGAGCGATCGCCTTCTCCAACGCCTGTAAAGAATTAGAACTATTAGGACGCAACTGTAGTCCTGACAATCGCTCCAAAGGGCATTCTGAAAACGGCTCAAATTTTAATGTGAACGACTGTTTAGCACAGGGTGGCGACCAGGCTACTCGGCTAAAGATAGACTATGAACAAGTCAAATCCGCCTTACAGCTCGAACGCCACCAGGAGCAGGCAACATGACTGTGACAGCAACGTCTGAACCACCCCTAGTGCTGGTCATAGACGACGACAAGCTGACTCGGCTAGAACTACGTTTGGCAATGACTCAAGCTGGGTATCGAGTTGCCGAAGCAACGGACGGCAAAGAGGGTTTAGCCATTTTTGAGCAAACTCGTCCGGCAATTGTGCTGCTTGACGCATTGATGCCTGTGATGGATGGCTTTGACTGCTGTCGCCAGCTTCGGGAAATGGAGACTGAGGATATTCCTATCTTGATGATTACCAGCCTGGAAAATCAAGAATCGGTAGACTATGCCTTTGAAGTCGGCGCGACGGATTACATCACTAAACCCATCCACTGGGCAGTGCTGCGACAGCGGGTGCGACGGTTGATTAGGGCTCACCAAAACACCCAGGAATTAAAGCGACAGAATTTGCGATCGCAGCTCTTTGCTGACATCACCGTCAAGATTCGCCAATCGCTTCGTCTCAGCGAAATTTTGCAGACTACCGTGACGGAGGTACAAAAAATTCTGCAAGCGGATCGGGTGCTGATCTACAAGCTGGAACGCCAAAGTAGCAGAGGCATCACGGAAGCTGTGGGGGCTGGGTGTGAGTCTGTTTTAGCTAAAACACTCTACCCCAGACCGCTATCTGCGGATTTTCAGAAACACTATCAGCAGGGGAAATTTTGGGCAATTGATGATGTTGAGACAGGCGACGTACCCCCTGACTTGATTGAATGGTTGCACCAGTTTCAGGTCAAAGCGAAATTAGTAGTGCCAATCCTCTTGAAAGATGAACTATGGGGACTCCTGGTTGTGCATCACTGTAGCAGCCTCAGAGTCTGGAGCAGCTTTGAAATTGAGCTACTGCAGCAGTTGGCAAACCAGGTGGGAATTGCCTTGACACAGGTGCGACTGCTAGAGCAAGAAAGACACCAGCGTCAGGAGCTAGCCCGCTCGAATGCCGAGCTAGAGCAGTTTGCCTATGTTGCTTCCCACGACTTGCAAGAGCCGCTGCGAATGGTGGCTAGCTATGTTCAGCTTTTGGAGCGACGATATCAAGATCAGCTTGACCAGAATGCCCGCGACTTTATTGCTTATGCGGTGGATGGTACAGTTCGGATGCAGGAGTTGATTCAAGCACTGCTTAGCTATTCTCGCATTGGCACACGCGGCAAGGAGTTTCGCCTCACTGACTGCAACAGTGCCCTTGATCGGGCCTTAGAAAATCTGAGGCTGGCGATCGCCGAAACCGAAGCTGTGATCACCCATGATCCGCTGCCTGAACTGATGGCAGACTCGATTCAGCTCAGCCAGCTCTTTCAGAATCTATTAGGTAATGCACTTAAATTTCGCAGCGATCGCCCCCCAGTCATTCACATTGGCGCTGTTCAAAAGGAGGAGTTATGGCTATTCTCCGTGCAGGACAATGGGATTGGTATGGAAACCAAATATGGCGATCGCATCTTTGCCATCTTCCAGCGGTTGCACAGCCGCACCAAATATCCCGGCTCCGGGATTGGACTCGCCATCAGCAAAAAGATCGTAGAGCGTCACGGAGGGCAAATTTGGGTAGAGTCTACGCCTGGAGAGGGCACCACCTTTTACTTCACCATTCCCGTGGGCGATCAGGCGACCGTTTAACCCTCAACCCCTTCAACGCCGCGTTGCTCAATCGTTTTTCTAGCTTTTTCAGCACGGGTTGCGGCTTCTGCCATGACTTCCGGCATATTCTCCAGCATTTCTCCCGGATAGTTTTCCAGAACTTTGGTGGAGAGAGAAATCCGCCGCTTCACATCATCCAGGTCAATAATCACTGCTTTGATCGGCTGACCGACTTCAAACCCAGCATTGAGTGAGGCAACATAGTTCTTACTCACCTGATTGATGTGAATCAAGCCCGTCATGCCGTCAAAGTCTACGAACAAACCAAACGGCTTGATACCAACGATTTTGCCCTCTACAAGCTCACCAATTGCAAGCTGACCCAGACTTGCCGCTTGGGCAGCCTGTCGCTGAGAAACCACTAGCTTTTTGCGGCTAGGGTCAATTTCCAGAAAGGCAACGGTCAGTGCTTTGCCGACTAAAGATTCCAAGTTATCGCGTTCAATCAGGTGCGATCGCGGAATGAATCCGCGTAGCCCCAGCACATCCACCGTTACGCCGCCTTTATTCAGCCCATTTACCCGCGCCTGCACGGTCTTGCCGCTCTCTTGCATCTCGGCAAACTGCTGCCAGAGCTGCTTAATCTGCATCTGCCGAATCGAGAGCGTTACCTGCCCCTCAGCATTTTGCTCCTTAATAATCATGAACTCCCGCTCTTCATGCAGCGGCAGCGTTTCAGCCAGGTCAGTAACCCGTCTGATAGAAACTTCTTCTAAGGGCAAAAATGCTGCGGATTTGCCGCCAATGTCAACATAAACGCCATCGCTCTCGTAGCTATAAGCTTTACCACGCACCACCTGTCCTGATTGGAACTGGTAGTCGTGCTGTTCGAGGGCTTTGGCAAAGTCGTCAGAGGAAAAGGACAAGTCAGCCTCCTGGAAACCGATCAGTCATTAAATTTGCTAGAGGAGCATTCACTGAGTGTGAGTCACCACAAGCAATTGAGTCTTTTCAATATAATCAATTCTTGACGGATTCGGCAGGGAGTCTTTACGCAAAAAGTGAGGCGATCGCACCCCATATTTCTCTGGCTTATGCTAGCCCTACTAATTCATCTTGACAGGCTCGTCAGCGACGAGAGTTAAACTGTCATTTTAGTAGCGCGATCGCCCCTCTTAATTCTTATCCTCCTCATTTGCGTCTGCTCAGCCTTCTTTCAGAAAAAACGATTGGCGCAACTGTGTTAAGAAGTCTGAAATTTCGGCGGCTAGCCACTCTTGCTCAGCTCGGCGGGTTGCAGGCCCAAAAAGATATTGGTTTGCTCCCTCATGGAGTACAAGCCGACTTCTGTGTGGAGAGTGATTCTGATAGTGATAAGGAATTGCCTCCACACTAGCTCCGGTTAAAGCAGCTGTTGAACCAAACTGTCGATCGCCAAAGTTCAAGCACTTCCAGCTTATACAGAAGGATTGAGGATTAATTTCTAGCTGTCTATATCCTGCAACACCAAAAAGTAAGGAGATTAGCAACAGATAACCGATAGGACAGGAAAGTACGATAAAGAAGATAACTGCCAAGTCTCCTACAATTATCATCTCGATAGTTAGCATCAATATCAGAAATATAAAAAATCCTTGTATAACCCGAACACCGAGCATGGAGAGCAATCCGGCTGGTGGAATTTCAATAATTAAGCGATCGGGAGTGCGATCGACCCGAATGCGGCTACGCTCTAGCTCTTTCAATTCTTCAATGGTGATGGGGGATGGAGGTAGAGATAGAGGTGTTGCTTGCTGTTGCAGTTGTGGAAGTGGTCGAGAAATCTGTCGCTTTTGTTGCAAAACAGCTAGTGCTTCTTCGGCTGAATGAAACCGATCTTTTACAGTAGGCTCCAGCATTTTTTCTAGCCAGTCAGCGAATTGCTTAGAGACTTGAATGCGATCGCGGAACAAAATTCGCATTCTCTGCTGAGGTAAGTCCGCAGGCGATCGATGAGTCAGCAAAAACAATAGAGTTGCTCCCAAGCCATACAAATCTGAGGCAAAAAAGGCTTGACCACGAAACTGTTCTGGCGGCATATAGCCAAACGTGCCCACAAATGTGTTTGCAGTTAGTGTATTTCGATAAGCCGATTGCACCGTGCCAAAATCAACCAGAAAGACCCGACCATCTACTCGACGAATGATGTTTTGCGGTTTGATATCACGATGAATGACAGGTGGAGTTAGCCAATGCAAATAGTTGAAAATTTCTAAAATTTGAGCGGCGATCGCTCTCACTTCTACTTCGTTGGTACGCCAACCTTGACTAACCAGAGCAGCAAGCGATTCCCCTTCTGCCAATTGTTGAACTAAGTAAAACAGGCGATCGTCCGGTAGATCAACTTGAAAATGATTGAGATATTCTGGAATTGCTGCATGACGCAGACTCTTCAAAACGTTGACTTCTCGCTCAAACAGTTCTAGTGCTTTCCAATCGGTTAAATGATTCAAGGAGAGCACTTTAATTGCAACATTGCCACCTGAAATTAAATCTTCAGCTTTGTAAGTTATTCCGGTTCCGCCCTGACCCAAAACAGAGGCTATTTGATAGCGATCGCCGATTACGTGTCCGGGTTGATGCAGCTGTTTCACAACCTTAGCTCCCAGCAGTTTAATCGACTCTAACTTGCTAACAACACTAAGAGGTAGCCCTGGAAGTAAACTAGCTACGGTATCGATAGACAGCTTGTACTAGATACTAATTGCTCTGACTTATTCCACGCATACTCTAGCACTCGTAAGTTGTAAACAAAACACAGCTCACTCAGTGAGAATGTTTTTAGTAGGGATACAGGAAAGGTACTTAAGTTATGGCACAGGCTGCAATTCCAGTTATTGTCAACGGGGCGCTGGGAAAGATGGGGCGCGAGACCGTGAAGGCGATCGCCCAATCCGACGACTTGGTGTTACTAGGCGCAATCTCTCGCAATCCCCAATATGCGGGTCAGGATATCGGAGAGATCATCGGCTACGGCGAATTGGAAGTGCCCGTGATGCCAGATTTGCAGTCGATGCTGGCATTTGTCGCACAGGAACAGCAGCCAGGGGTGATGGTCGATTTCACACATCCCAGCGTGGTGTATGACAATATTCGGTCAGCGATCGCCTATGGTGTTCGTCCCGTCGTCGGTACTACAGGTCTAAGTGCTGAGCAACTCAACGAACTGGCAGAGTTCGCCGACAAGTCCAGCATGGGCTGTGCGATTATTCCGAACTTCTCGATTGGTATGGTGCTGCTCCAGCAGGCAGCAATGCAAGCCTCCCAGTATTTTGACCACGTTGAAATTATCGAACTGCACCACAACCAAAAAGCTGATGCCCCCAGCGGGACGGCAATCCAAACTGCCCAACTGCTGTCAGAGTTTGGCAAGCCCTACAACCCGCCTAGCGTCAAGGAAACAGAAAAGATGCCAGGTGCCAGAGGTAGCGTCACCGAAGACGGCATTCGGATTCACAGTATTCGTTTGCCTGGTTTAATTGCTCATCAAGAGGTGATTTTTGGTGCGCCGGGACAGATTTATACGCTGCGCCATGATACGAGCGATCGCGCCTGCTACATGCCCGGAGTTCTGCTGTCGATTCGCAAAGTGATTCAGCTTAAATCTCTAGTCTACGGGTTAGAGAAATTGCTTTAAATAAAAAAATGCCCGACCCCATAAGCCCCCAGGGTCGGGCATTCCACCTGTAAGGACGCTTTCCTAACCAGAAAAACCAAAACAACTTGATTGCCCCCTAAGTTGCTCAGCCTTTCCGAATGCGTTCTTCAGAAGTAATCTAATTCTCAGCTTTTCGAGCGCAAAGAGCGTCCCAGCAACTACGGAACTTTTGCCCCAATGAACTTGAAGATTCAGTCCAAAAATTCCGTACATTTACCTTGACTTTTACAAATTTCTCATAAAAGCTTCCCACACCCCCTCAAGGGAGAGCTGATAGTGAAATCAACGCTATGAGCATCACGCAAATGTTAGGCTCGATTCAGTGTCATACTTCTCTTGATTCGATTGAGCATCTTCAACCTTCCATGCTGATTCCTCTAACCCGCAAAAAATTTGAAGAGCTAATTCCCATGGTTGCAACGACGGAGCAATATCGTTATTGCTGGGGCAAAGCTCCAGATTTTCTCAGGCGTTTGCTGATTTCAGTCGCAGCAATAGTGGCTGTAGTGACTCTCGACGTTCTTTTGGGAGCAGGGTTTGGCATTGTCCTATTTATTGCAGGTGTAACGGCTGGCTTTTATTGGCTATGGAGTCCAGTTTATTGGGCTAGCCGCCGCAATATTGAGTGCCGCCGCTATCAGTACAGCGGCTTCTTGCAGGCTGAAGTGATGGATGTGTTCATTACAGAAGATTTGATTGGCGAAGAGGAAACGGTCAACAACCGAGGTGACCTGGTCATTGTTGAGAACCGGGAGCGCCGCCTCAACCTGGCAGTGGGGGATGAAAGCGGCTTTGTCACAAAGCTTCAGGTGCCGCTTCAGCGCAGCCATCGCGTGATTCGATCAGGCGACATTGCCGAAATGATGGTGTTTTCCAACCGCCCTGATCTCAGCCGCATTTCCAAAGTTTCAGATCTCTACTTCCCTGACTACGAGCTTTGGGTGAGCGACTACCCTTACCTACGTCGAGATTCTTTCATAGAAGTTAGCCGCAAACTGCGCCGTCAAAGAGGGGCTTACGGTTACTAGGGCATGAGTTACTAGGGCATAAATTAACCTAACCTAGCCCATCTCCCTCTTTGCCATACGCTTGCCAGGCTAAGTCAACTAGCCCATTCATGATTGCCGCTGCCACTACCGCGCTGCCTTTGCGTCCCTCAATCCGAATGTGAGGAATCAAGGAATCCTTAAGCCGCTCTTCTGCTACATCTACGCCAACGAAGCCTGCGGGAGTACCAATTACTAGAGCAGGTTTGATTTCTTCTGCCTCGATCAGATTCACAAGAGCGGTAAGAGCAGTTTGAGCCTGACCAATGACAAAGATGGCTTCGGGGTATCGCCTTGCCAAAGTTTCGATGCCCCAAGCGACACGGGTTTTGTCACGCTGAGGGCGAGTCAGCGTCTCCATGCTGCAATAAACAGGATTCGCAAAGGTGTTTTGAATGTTGGGAGTGATGCCTACCTGCACCATCGGCACATCCACCACAATTGTGCTGCGGGCAGCTAGAGCCGCCGCTCCTGCCTGAAGCGCCTGCTCGGAGAACCGAATTAAAGATTTGTACTCAAAGTCAGCCGTCGTGTAAATTACTCGCCGCACAATTTCATATTCTGACGGCGAGAAGACGTGATCTCCTATTTCGCGGTCAATAATTTGCAGGCTTTGAGCATCGGTGGCGTGCCATTCCATCGCTATCCTGGATTACGCTGGTCATAACTTAGCTTACTAGTAAGCTGGCAAACATTCGCTCACTTTGCCAATCATCTCAAGTTTCAGAGGCAGAGGAAGCGTTAATGATAGGAGAAAGGTAAGCAACAAGCGCTCCCAAAGCAAAGCCTGCAATGTTGCGGACAATCGGCAACCAGTCAGTAGTGCGGGTGATTACTGGTCCGAGTCCAAAGGCGATGAAGAGGATGCCCCAGAGCGGAGAAAAGATGAGCGCCCATTGCCACGCAAAAACCTGATTAGGCTGACGAGATTGAGCCGCGAAACCAAAAACGACTCCACCAACGACGGAAGTAATTAGGGTTAAAATCCACTGCTCTCTGGGCAAACCCGGCACCACCCGACAGCCATTTTGACGCAGACAGGTTTCGATCGAACCGAGAGCGTCGAGAATGGAACTGTCTTCCCCGTTTTCTCGGACAAAGAACTGGTTGCCGTAGCGGGTTTGCAACTCAATCCAGAAGGTGCGGGGCAACAAATCGTAGAGGTCATCGCCAACGCTAAAGTTAAGCAGGTTGCCGCCGCGAGCGTCTGCGACCAGCAAAACGCTTCTGTCATCTAACTGCCAAAAATCTTTGACGGCACGACCGGGAGTGCGATCGAACTGGGTCAGCACGCGTAGCTTCCAGCCTGTCTCTGCCTCAAAGCTGTTTAACTCTGCATCGAGTTGCTCCTCCTGGATGCTAGTGAGGGAGTTTGCCAGGTCGATGATGTTGGTGGAGGTATCGGGCAACAGTTCAGGATTGTCGTAAGCCAGCGCAGCAGGGGCGATCGCCCAACTCGAAAGGATCAGCAAAAACGCACTGACACAGGTGAGAAATTTAGCGGCAGGTTTGGGCAGATAGAAATTTAGCATCGACGGTTCTGGCTCAACCCTAATAAAGAGAAATGTTAATAAGTGACCCTGAATTTCAGGATTCGATGAGAAATTCTTTACACTTATTTACTTAATCTAATACCAATGTCGTCCAGGATGCAAAGCGATCGCCATAAATCTCATCTGCGATTCATCTCCTGCAAGCTAATCGGACACCCTGGCAAAGACGCTAATCGGTAGATCTCTGCAAATCTCTGCCTGAATAGTAGCGGGGCTGCGCCGCTACTATTCACGCTTCACAAAGTAATTTAGGCAGGAAATCTAATCTTCAGGCTGGGTTGTGGAACTTTGCTTTCGCAGATAAGCAGAGTTTCTGCTAATTCGTTGAATTTCCTCTAGTTCGCTTTGGCTCTCAGGCGGGAGATCAAAGTCCTGCTGATCGTTCCAGTTCTCCTCTGGTTCCGCACTGTAGACATCCTCGCGCTGAGCATAGTCCTGGCGATAGCTGTTGTCTAGCTCTAAAGCGCTTCTAGAACTGGCAGACAGTCGCTCCGGACGACGGGAAGGGCGCTGAAACACCTTCCAGGCAGCTTTAACGCCCGCAAAAACGCCGCGTGTGGTTACTTGCGCCTGTCGAGCGCCTTGCCGAACGCCACTAATGCTTTGATTAACCTGCTGGACGACTTGTCCTGCATTCTGGACTCCTTCACTGACCTCGTCCGTTAAATCACTGATTTCCAGCCCTGTTAGCCGAATTGCTTCTAGAGTCGGCGGCAGTTCACGACTAAGGGTATCAAATAATTTTTCGGCACTGCGGGCTGCCCGTGCCAACTCACGCAAAGCTGGCAGTGCCACGATGAGCACCGCAGTGAGGCTAACTGCTACAAGCAGAATAGATAGCCCTAACCAAAATAGGGGATCAACCACAAGTCTTTGCCTACATCAAGCTGTCGTGAGCGGTGGGTTGAGGTTCGACGACCCGATCTTCGGCTGGACCGATTTCCTGGCGTTCGCGCTGACTGGCTTCTACTCCAGCGGCGATCGCCTCTCGCAGTCGAGTCAAGGTGCCATCCCAGTTTCGCAATGCGGTTTCTGAGAGTCGGTCTGCCTGAAGCTGCACACTGGTCGAAAGGTCTTCTGCTAATTCTGGTAGGGCATCCGCAGATTTTTTCAGCAATTGCCGCGTTTCTCGACCCGTTCGCGGAGCCATAAGCAACCCTGTCACTGCGCCGACCGCAGCCCCTAACAGTACGCCTCCCAAAAATGACCCCGATGATCCAGAGCGATTATCTGACATCGTTTCGTTCCTATTTCAAAATTGATCGTAGATTCGCGAATTTCACTATATTACTGGCCCTATTGCAACATCATAGAAGTTGAGCACAGAAATCGGCTGATTGCAGCAATACAGAGCTAATTTGCTGATTTGCTAAGCTTGCCAGATTGGATTAACGGCGCAAGTAGGGCGATCGCCGAGAGGAAAGAAAGCGCGATCGCCCCAGCCATGCCTTTTGCCCTAACCTCACCCATCCCAAAATCTGCTGAAGCTGCCGAAGCTGAGGCTGTAGCTGTTGGTAGCTGCGTCGCAACTGATAAATTCCCGTTTGCCCACTGCCAATCCCCTGAGGTGCACCATACAAAACTGCATACGTGCTGCGTTCAGCCGCCGTCAGCGTAGATGTCACCTTTGCCAAAAATCGTCTTAGCCGCCAAATTCTCCAGGCTGCAAAGAGACAACACGAAGCAATCAGGCAATTAAGCGTTACAACGACCATCACCATTTCTAAATCCTCTCGTCGTTGGGTAGTTTGCAGGCAACAAAGGCAGCATGAGCATTGGGCAAGTCATAGTTGCCGTAGCAACGCATAACTTGAACCTGAAAACCAACTTGACGAAGTTGTTCAGCCACTTCTGTCGCCTCATATAACCGCAAACGATGAACCTCATCATCCCTTCTGTAGTGTTCTTCCTGATGTTCTTTCAGCTTACGCAGAGTGATGATTCGTCGGGTTAGGACTGTTTGCTCCTCCTGCTTTTCAACTAGAACGATCCAATCCTCTCCTTCAGTGAAACTTTTGGTGATGGTTCCTTGTGCAACCTGTCCTAGCTCTGCAACATCAAAAATAAATACACCTGCTGGAGCCAGCGCGTTGTAAACCCGTTGAAAAAGTTGAATCAGCTTTGTGCGAGTGTTGTTTGGATCAAATAAGTAATTCAAACATTCGCCGATAGAGACAACAGCATGGCAATCAGGAATGTCTGCCTCAAACAGCGACTCAACTCGAAATTCAGCATTTGGAACCCGAGTACGAGCCAAAGCAACCATCGACTCGGAAATGTCGATTCCAAGGACCCGATAACGAGCTGCTGTGAATTCTAAAGCTGAAAGCCCACTACCACAGCCCAAGTCCACGATTAGTCCGTCATGGATATTGTGTTTTGCCAGGATACTGAGTATGCCAGGGGCAGATTTCAGGGCATAGTCGTTGTGCCCAACATCATGAATGTATGCAAGGTCTTTCCTGTACCATTCCACAATTTCGTTTTGGCAAGATAGTTTGAATGATTGGCGATCGCACCTTTCCCCACAGCGATTGGGTCGATTCTACTAGAACTTAAATTACAGCAGGTTGAACAAATTGCAGATTCTTTCTAAAGGCACAGGTCTATTCAACAAAACGGGAATTGGGTATGCAATCATGCCAGAGGGTGAAGTGGTCAAGAACCGCTCAAACTTAGGATCTAAAGTTTATCGGGAGGAAGCTTGATGGTTCAGTCATCATCCCCTACAACGCTCTACGTGAACCCTGCCAGTGGCAATGACAACGCGGCAGGCAGTCAAGCTGCTCCTTATAAGACGATTACCCGTGCCCTCCAGCGAGCTACATCTGGCACGAGAATTCAACTAACAACAGGAACCTACAATGCTGCTAGTGGTGAGCAATTCCCCCTGGTGATTCCCGCTGGCGTGACCGTCGTGGGCAACGAAGCGCAAAAGGGACGGGGCATTGTGCTGGATGGTAGCGGTGAATTTAACAGCCCCACCTTTGCCCGCCAAAATGTGATGATTCGCCCGGAGAATGGGGCGCAGCTTAGGGGCGTGATTGTGACCAATCGGGCACAGCGGGGAACAGGCGTGTGGATCGAAGCAACCTCTCCGATCATCGCCAACAACACCTTTATTAACTGCGGACGGGAGGGCGTGTTTGCGACGGGCAACGCCACTCCAGAAGTCAGCGACAACGTTTTTCAGCAAAATGCAGCTAGCGGCATCTCCGTTGTTCGGAATGCGAAAGGTGAAATTCGCCGCAATGTTTTTCAGAAGACAGGCTACGGCATCGCCATCAGTGACAACGCAGCGCCATTGATTGTAGACAATCAGGTGTTTGAAAACCGTTCTGGCATCGTTCTCACGGGCAACTCTCGCCCGGTGCTGCGAAACAACCTGGTCGAGAGGAATACAAGCGACGGATTAGCAGTGGCTAACACAGCGCTACCTGACCTGGGCAAAGGGCAAGATCCGGGTGGCAATATCCTCCGCAGTAACGGTGAGTTTGACCTGCGTAATGCAACTTCAGTCAAGCTAACCTCCGTGGGCAATCAGCTCAATCCAATTCGGGTAAACGGGGCTGTAGATTTTGTGGCAAGTCAAGTTATTGCTCCAGCGCCATTACCGGCACCTTCACCCACGCCCGTTCCGCCTCGACCAACCACATCTACTCCGTCACCTGCACCTACGCCTACCCCTCGACCTACGCCGACACCTACACCCACGCCCGTGACTGGGGCAGTGAACCTGCCAGACATCCGGGGATATTGGGCAGAAGCCTTTATCCGGGGCTTAGTTGAGCGAGACATTATCAGCGGCTTCCCAGACGGCACCTTTAAGCCGGAGTTGAATATTACTCGCGCTCAGTATGCGGCGGCGATCGCCAAAGCCTTCAACGTGCCTATCAAACGGGCAAACCAAGCATTTGTCGATGTGGCAGCTAACTTTTGGGCAGCAGGTGCGATCGCCAAAGCTTACCAGATGGGCTTCTTGGCAGGCTTTCCCGATCGCACCTTTCGTCCCAACCAAAACCTGACGCGGATTCAGGCGATCGTTTCGCTGATTAACGGGCTGGAGCTGACGGGTGGCAATCCTAACTCGCTGGGCGTGTATCGCGATCGCGCCCAAATTCCCAGCTATGCCACAAACGCAGTCGCTACCGCTACTCAAAAGCGAATTGTGGTTAACCATCCCCAGGTTAGTCAGCTAGAGCCAATGGTTGATATCACCAGGGCTGAAGTTGCAGCGCTGATTTACCAAACGCTCGTCTCGGCAGGGCAGGCAAGGGCGATCGATTCTCCGTTCATTGTCAATCCTGATATCTCGGTGCCTTCCTTTGCTGACATTCAGCCGCACTGGTCATCCGACTTTGTCCGGGGGTTAGCTAGTCAGGGTGTGATCACGGGCTTTGCCGACGGCACCTTCAAACCTGACACAACCATGAATCGCGCTCAGTATGCAGCGCTTTTAGACAACACCTTTAACCCCATTGCCAAGCGAGCAGCAGCCGGTTTTAGTGATGTGTCTGCTGACTTTTGGGCGGCTGAGTCCATTCAGCGCGTTTACCGGGGGGGGCTAATGGCTGGCTTCCAAAACGGCACCTTCCTACCCAGCCAAAACGTCACGCGAATTCAGGTGTTGCTGGCTTTGACCAATGCCTTAGGACTGCCTGCCGGAAACACAGAGTTGTTGAATCGCTATGAGGATGCCGCAGCAATTCCGGCTCAGATGCAGGGGGCGATCGCCAGCGCTACCCAGGCTCAGCTTGTGGTGAACTATCCCCAGGTGAATCGGCTCAACCCCAACCGCGAAGCCACTCGTGGGGAAGTCGCAGCAATGGTTTATCAGGCAATGGTGCAGGCAGCGCGATCGCCCGCGATCGCCTCGTCCTACATCGTCGACCCCAATTCCAACGCCCCTGCGGGAGAGCAAGTCCCTATCGTTTCACCCACCCCTCCGGCTGCTTCTCCGACGCCAGCACCTACTCCAGCACCCACGCCGTTACCGGTGGTTTCCGTACGACCCACCCCCACCCCTTCTCCTGCGCCCGTTCCCGTCGCTACACCAAGACCCACCCCTTCTCCTGCGCCTATTCCCATTCCCGTTCCACTGCCTGTCATCCCCACGCCGCCTGTCGTTGCGCCTAGCCCATCTCCCGCACCCCCTGTTGCTGCACCCAGTCCAACTCCCACACCGCCCGTCGCTGCGCCAAGTCCAACGCCTGCACCGATTTCCATTCCGGTTCCGCCACCTGTTACTCCAACGCCTCCTGCCTCCCCATCTCCCGCTCCGACCCCAACCGCCGCCGCGATCCTCGTGGTGGTTGATCCGGGGCATGGCGGCAACGATCCGGGAGCGATCGGAATTGACGGTTTGCGCGAAAAAGATATTAACCTGTCGGTTGCTCAACAAATTGCTGAATTGTTGCAGCAGCAAGGCATCAGGGTTGTCATGACTCGCCCTGACGATCGCACGATAGAACTAGCACCCAGAGTTAACATTGCCGAACAAGCCAGGGCAAATCTATTTCTCAGCATTCATGCCAACGCGATTAGCCTTAGCCGACCGGAGGTGAACGGGTTAGAAACCTATCATTACCCCGGTTCTACGAGCGGTTCTCGCCTCGCCTCAGCAATTCACAGCAGCATCTTGGAGAGCATCACGGTTAAAGACCGGGGAGTGCGACAAGCCAACTTCTATGTGTTGAGGTATACCTCAATGCCCGCCACGCTGGTTGAGTTGGGCTTTGTGACAGGACAAGAAGATGCCGCAAAACTGGCTGACCCTGATCATCGCAGTCAATTAGCAAGGGCGATCGCCAGCGGCGCTCTGCAATACATTCGCCAGTACATTCAGCCAACTTTGACAAGCACTTGATTAGGTCGTGGGTGAGCCTGGAGCAGATCGGGAATGATTTTGGGGCGATCGCAAATGATCCCGAAGTGGTTAAGAGCGATTCCATTATGGTCGGGAATAATGCAGCGATAGTCGGCAACGATTCAGCGATGGTCGGGAATGGTTCAGCAACGGGCAGGAACGATTCGGCAACGGGCGGGAACAGTTCAGTGACAGTCGGGAACGATTCGGCAATGCCTGAGAGTGTTTCCGCTAGAAACCAAGACGATTTTTAAGCACGGTGCCGTTAGAGAAGAATGGTCGGTCGTATCCATGACAGAAAAACCTCTTTCAGAGCTCTGTTAATTTTTCCTCGATCGCAGCAAATGCAGATCTAGGAGGATTCCGACTACTCTAGAAGGAAGTGTAAATAAATCTTTTCCTTTGGCGTTGCCTTTACCTGAAGCGAAAAGCTGCCAATGCCTACCCATTTTTTCTCTAGCTAATGTCCGATTCCCTATCTCTGCGCGATCGCTATTTAGAACTGATTGATAAGATTGTTCAAGCTACGCTCAAGGGGCAAATTCGCTCCAAAGAGCAGGTTTACAAAATGCTAGTTGAGGGCGTGAGTCCAGGAACGGGCGAGATTTTTGAGCGATGTTTGGGCGATCGCATTGCTACGACTCAGCGCCAAACTGAAACGCAGGGGGATGAATTTAAGCAGGCAAAAGCGGTTCGTAGCTTACGAGCGTTGCAGACCATTCGGGGAGAATGGGAGCGTTGGCAAGAACAAAACCAGGCAACGGAAGCACTAACCCGGGCAATTCAGCAGATTGTCACCGCTGAAACAGGCGATCGCCTGCACACGTTCCTTAAGCTGACTGACCCCAATCGCGCTCAGGCGCTTACTCTGTCACAACTTCAGCGACTCGCAAAAACACTACAGCAGCAGAGCGCACAACCCGAAGCCACAACAGATGCCAACGCCCAGCAAGAATTGCAGCAGCTTTCTCAGGGTTTGACCCAGGGTTTAACCTCGTGGCAGCGATTGGAAGACCACCTGGTTAGCTGGATTTATGAGCAGGGACGGGGACAGCTTGGTTTTGAAGGAGTTCCCGGACAGCGTGGACCTTGGGCGCTTTGGGCAAAGCAAGTGAATAGCCCGATGCCTCAATCTCTGTTTCAAGCCCTGTCTCTGGAAAAATCGGTCGTGGAGTGGGCCGCGTCCCAGTCCACCAATCTAGATTTAAGTGCGCTGGTTGAGCTAGTCGTCGTCTTGCGGTGCCTTCAGCAAGGCTTAGTTAACTGGTTTGACAAGCTAGTTTATGACTCTAAAGTTGGGGCAAAGCTCTCAATTTCAACATTCCTAGCATTTGCGGTGATCTGGTCGCAGCTTGCAACGGGCATTCGTCAAGCTGCGATCGCTATTTCTCAGACCAATTTGGGCGATGGCTGTTCGCAGCTCACGCTTCAGATTTTGCGAACCTTTGCTCAGCGAGACTATTTCCCGCTCTATGGCGGCATTTTTGCTTCATTTTCAGGTGAGTATCTGCGAAATGCGTTGGACTATCTAGATGAGCCTCTGCGCCGAGCCGAAGGAACCCAGGAAAAGGCGAGAATTTTAACGCTGTTAGGCTATTCCTTCCGCGCTCAAGGTCGGGTCGAGCAGTCCGTCGCGTTTCACCAGCAAGCGCTCGAAGTGGCTCGTGAAGCAGGCGATCGCCCCTGTGAAGTTGCTAACCTCAACCATCTCAGTCGCACCTGTATAGCCCAAACCAGCTACGCCGAAGCGATTAACTACAGCCAGCGAGCAGTCATTCTCAGTCGGCAAGCAGGCGATCGCCTGGGAGAAGCAAACGCCCTGGCAAATCTGGGTTACAGCGAAGTATTTCAGGCACAGCAGCTTGAACAAGCCGAGCCAGAGGTTTACGAATCCGCGATCGATCGTCTCCAGCAAGGGCTACAACTTTCTGAGAAATTGGGCGATCGCCAGAGTCAAGCCCTTTGCCTTAGCAGTTTAGGAATTGTCCAAGTGGCACTAGATCAGGCTCAGGCAGCGATCGCCTACCTGGAAGGCGGCATCCAGGCAGCCCAATTTTCTGGCGACCTGTATCTGCAAGGTATCAACCTGGCTTATCTGGCAGAAGCTTACCATCGGCTGCAAAATCCGGCTCAAGCCATCCACGCCGGATGCTTAGGAATGTACCTGTTAGAGCAAATTGCCTCCAACACTTGGCGACAAACCGCAGGCTTGCTCACCGTGATTCGAGGACAACTGGGAGACGAAGCCTTTCAAACTAACCTGCAACAGCAGCGACCCGCCATCATCAGCGTCATTGGCGTAGATGGGTACGATCACCTCCCCACCTTGCTGGAGCGCTACAAAACCGAGTAGTTCTTGTACAGATGCAAAGATACAGATTTAGAATTTCACCAGGAAATTCTTGTAGGGGCGATTCGCGAATCGCCCCCACAAGGGGTTAAGGAATTCGTAGGTTGGGTTTCGCTACGCTCCACCCAACCTACGCCGCTAAACTCCAGCTAGAAGCGATCGCCAACATTAAAGATCACTTCACTATCCCCCTGATCATTCAGTCCAAACTCCAGCCGCACTGGTCCAAAGGGCGTTCGGGCGCGTAAACCTACTCCATAACCCAAACCGTCTCCCGGCTTGTCTCGAACTTCTGCGGGTTCACCCGGTACGTTGTCCCCCGTCCCTAAATCAGTTGCGTAGTCCACAAACAGCGTGCCACCGACATCAATATCTTCGTCAAAGGCAGTGAATCCAAAGATCGGAAAACGATATTCAGCCGTTCCCTGAAGGAAACTGCGACCCGTGCCAATTTCACCGCCACCATAACCCCGCACCGAGCCAGCCCCGCCCAGACTAAATGCTTCATAGGGCGGCAAGTCGCCGATAAATGTACCTCCCTGTACGTTCAGCACTAATGTGCGCGGACCTTCGGTGAAGCCAAACAGCGACAAGGGAATGAATCGGGTGTAGCTAGCAGCCAGACGGTTGAATAAGATATTGCCCTCGCCAATCGGAATTGATTGGTCAACGCCAACCCGTAATCGGTCGCCCTGAGTAGGATAGAGGCGCTCGTCCCGGCGATCGCGCACCGCCGAAAAGTTAAGCGTTAGCAAATCATCCTGTCCATCTTCGTTAAAGGTAAGCCGATTGCCCAACTCATCTTCAGGAGCAATGTCAGAGCTGAACGCCTCATCCCGCACCGAAATCCGCTGGTAAGACACTCCTAGCGCCGCCACAAAATCTGGCGCAAGCGGACGGAAAAATTCAACTCCACCGCCCAGCCGATGCACCCACGGATCTTCGCCATTGGGCAAATCAACCTCGCGATCGCCCTCATCAAATTCCGGTTCGATTCCCCGCTGATTAAACAGATTTATGGCATAACCCGTGCGGGATGAACTGCCCGCAATCCAGGGATCTCTAAAGTCCAAGTCAAACCCCAAGGTGTTTTCACCCGCTTCAACCCCTAGCGACAGCGTCTGATTATTACCCCCAATGTTTCGCAACCCAAACCGCACGCCACCTGCCGTCCCACCTGCCCGATTCGACAAAGGCAAAACGGTGACAGGACGGGCAGGGCCCTGAAGCGCAGTCGGCGCTGCCAGCGTTAACCCCGGCACGACGAAGAAGCGATCGCTTTCCAGCACATTCACAACCATGATCACCTGTCCATCTTCGGCAGGTTCTAACTCCAGCGTTGCCTGTCGCACAATACTCAGCCCGGTGACCCGCTCCAGCCCTTGTTGCGCTAAGTCTTGGCTGTAAGCGTCTCCTGGCTGCAAGTTAAACTCTCGCGTGATGATGAAAGGTCGCGTCGTTCCTTCAGTTGGCTGTCCGTCCTCATCTACAAATTGCACTTGAATATCCGCAATGGTGGCTCCTTCAACCGGTGGCGCAACTGTTTCACCTTCAGGTGGCAATTCTTCGGCTGGCTCTGGTTCTGTTTGCGGCGACAGTGGTTCTTCTGGAGGAAGAGTATCGATTGATTGAGTTAGTAAGGTTGAGGGAGAAGGGGGAATAGGCAATCGCCGCATCAACAAATCCTCTGCTCCAGCAGCAGCGGGTTGCAGAAGTGGTTGACTTGATTCACCTTCCAGCTCACCAACCGTTTGTGCCTGACTCATTTCAATAAACAATAGATTCGCAAATACGACTCCTCCCGCCACAAGCCCAAGAAACTTTAGATCCAATAACCGGCAGCACTGCACTCTGTTTCTTTCCATAAACTCCTCATCGACTCACACAACGACTGCGAACCAACGAACCCATCAAATTACGAAACCTGGCAAGTTAGACATTAAGCGCCATCACTTGCACCGATACGCAGATGTAATAAATCTCCTGCCTGCTACAAAACTGGGCAAAGTGTTGAACTCTCCTCTAAACTTTACAATCCTTGCTCCACGCCTCATACCTTAGAGGGATAAAAGTCTGATGTCTATTGAAATAGGTACAAGGTTCAATATTTCATGGAATATATCTACGACTGAATACAGATGGATCTAGCCAAGGGGTTTCGGAAGATGGTAGTGAATATTACATAGATAAATTCCATGCACGGTAATCAGGTTACACTTCCAAACCCTGACCTAGAGGCAAGCTGGAGAACAACCGCCCAGCTAACTAAAGCGGATTACGCTCAGGCGGAGCAACACTTTACTCATTTATTAGAAGTAGAAGATTTGGATCAAAATCTAGACCGCCATGTCGAGCGCGTTAATGCTTTTGAGCAAGTCTTAGATTTAGCGATTTCCGCAGCCTACCAGTCAGCAAACTGCTCTAACTTGGCCCGTCTATTTACACAGCGAATTTTGTATCGGATCAATCGCCTAAAGCTGTTTTGGTTTGATGATCTGCGAAATTACTGCAACGAACGCTCCGTTTATCTACAAGACGTGCGGGATCAGATTGAACTGTCCTGGCAGCAGTGGGAAGCCTCACAGCTATCGCTGGAAACGTTGCAAAATCTGGATGTTACCCAAGCACTAACCGACCGAGCCGCTGAGGATCTGGAGCCAGAGCTATCAGAAAATGGCAGATATTTTCAAGAGGAAATGCAAGAAGCAGGGTATCGTCGGTTGCTGGCGATCGCCTCTCTTGACGGCTTGGTAGAAGCCAGTCAACTATCCCGCACCTTGGGCGGCGTTAGCAACGAGATTCAATCTGTTCTAACTCGCCTGCTGGTAGAAGAATACGGAGCAGGTCGGCTCAACCGCAAACATTCCTCCTACTTCACCCGAATGCTAGAGGAATTAGACATGGAAACTGAGCCAGAAGCCTACTTCGGTCTGGTACCCTGGGAAGTTTTGGCAACAATCAACCACAGTTTCTTGCTATCTGAGCGCAAGCGGTACTTTTTGCGCTACGTAGGTGGATTGCTACACACAGAAATCTCGGTCCCTGCTGCCTTCAGCGTTTATAGCAACGCCGCCCAGCGGTTGGGGCTTTCAGAAAACGCTACGGGCTACTGGGATTTGCACATCAAAGTCGATAAATTGCATGGACGCTGGATGCTCGACGAGGTTGCTTTGCCACTGATTAACCAGTACCCCAATGATGCTTGGGAACTAGTGTTTGGCTATGACCAGCAAAAGCTAATGGGCGATCGCGCTGGAGCAGCAGTTGCGGCACTCTGCCGTGAAGCTGACCAAAATGCTTCTAAACGGTTCACCTAACCTGAAGCCAGCTTGTGAGCAAAGCGAGTTGTTTCAGGCAGCCGATACTTTGGAGTACAGGCAAGCACATATTCAATCGATGTTTCCAGACTGATTCGGTGTCCAGGCGAAATGTAAAGCGGTTTTGTGTTGGGACGCGTCCGCAAGACCGCTCCGATTGTTTCGCCTTTGTGTAGCAGGGCTACCCAACTTCCTTTTTGATCTGGCACCTCGCCATGTTTACCAAACAGCCGGGACTTTGCCACTCCGACAGTAGGCAAGTCTACCAACAGCCCTATGTGAGAGGCAATGCCCAATCGACGCGGATGGGCAATTCCCTGTCCGTCACAGAGCAGCAAGTCCGGTGTGATTGTGAGCTGCTCCAAGGCATCCAAAACGGCAGGCACTTCTCGGAAAGACAACAACCCAGGAATATAGGGAAACGAAGTGGGGCGGCGGGCGATCGCCTGCTCTTTCAACTCCAATTCAGGAAAACTCAAAACTGCTACCGCAGCACGAGTAGTGTCTCCATTATCCTCAAACCCCACATCAACTCCTGCGACAAAGTCCACAATACCGAGACAGTCGGTAGTGATCACCCGCTCTTTCAGGGATTGTTGGAGGGCGATCGCCTCCTCAGCCGTTTTTGCCCAATCATATTCTTGGTTAATCTTCATGGCGACCACCCTTCTCGTAGCCTTGCCCTCATTCAGGCACATAAAAAATAGGGGCAAGCGACTGCACTTAACCCCTACCAAACGTTATCCTAATTTGTCAGAACTCGGCCAAAAGCAATATTGAGTAAGCAGCAGACGACAATGGGCTTAAGCCCATTGTTTCGCGACAGACAACCTCCGTATTGGCTTAGCGACCGACCCCTACATAGCGGAAACCAACCGCTTCCAATGTTTCTTGATCCAGGAAGTTACGACCGTCAATCATCACTGGGTTGTTCATCAGCTTAGACATTTTGGCGTAGTCAAGCGTACGGAACTGTGCCCAGTCCGTTACGAGAACTAGTGCATCACAACCATCAGCCAAACGCTCTGGATCAGTTTCCACAATTACATTCGACAGCCCGTGACGCATTCCTGTTTGTGAAACCAGCGGGTCAAAAGCCTTAACCTTGGTGCCCAAACGGGACAAGTTTTCAATCAGGTCAAGTGCGGGTGCGTCTCGCATGTCGTCAGTGTCAGGCTTAAAGGTCAAGCCTAACAGTCCCACGGTCTTGCCTTTGAGAATTTTCAGGACTTGCTGAAGCTTCTCAATCGTGATCAGTCGTTGGCGCTGGTTGACACTGACAGCTGCCTTAAGCAGCTGTGCCTCGTAGCCGTAGTCATCTGCCGTATGAATTAGCGCTGAGACATCTTTGGGGAAACAAGATCCACCCCAGCCAATGCCTGCTTGCAAAAATTTGCTGCCGATGCGGGAATCCAAACCGATGCCTTTGGCGACTTGAGTGACATCCGCACCTACGCGATCGCAAATATTTGCGACTTCGTTGATGAAGCTAATCTTGGTCGCCAGGAAAGCATTTGAGGCATACTTCACCATTTCAGCCGAGCTGATGTCGGTGACAACTACAGGCACCGTTGGAAGAGATTGGTCTGCGGCGAACTGACGAGACACAATCGGAGCATACAGCTCTTTCATCATGGCGACCGCCTTCTGACTGTTGCTGCCCAAAACAATCCGGTCAGGATTGAAGGTATCGAATACCGCTGAACCTTCCCGCAGAAATTCTGGGTTGCTCACCACATCAAAGTCAGCTTCAACCTCAGATGGAGGCAATTCTTCTACAATCCCGCCAGCAGGAACCAGAGACTTTTGCCGCTCAGCAATGCCATCTAGTACAATCATTCGCACCCAGTCACCAGAACCAATGGGTACAGTTGACTTGTTTACAATTACTTTATAGCCGCCATTCAGGTTAGAGCCAATTCCACGGGCAACCGCCTCTACATAACGGGTGTCGCTCTCTCCAGTAGGCAAAGGAGGCGTGCCAACTGCAATAAATAAAACCTCGCCATGAGATACACCAGCAGCCAAATCGCTAGTAAACAAAATGCGCTGATCCTGAATTGCACTCTGCATCAGTTCTGATAAGCCAGGTTCAAAAATAGGGGATTGCCCTGACTGCATTAGTTTGACTTTCTCTTCATTGTTGTCAACGCAAATTACCTCGTGCCCGATGTGCGCTAAACAAACTCCGGTGACCAAGCCAACATATCCTGTACCAATGACACAAACACGCATAGGGGTGCATCCTCGCGAAAGAGCAGATTAGTGAAACAATGAGTGTGGAAAGAGCGGTAACTAATCCCTACCTAAAGATAGAAATTGTTATGTCTGAAGGTAAGGAATTGTCAGTAAACCTGACAATTCCTCAAAGGGATTACTTTGAAATTGGCTGAGGACTGCGATCGCCAATTCGAGTCCTAAAGTCTTCTACAGTTAATTGCAAACCCTCCTTCAAGGGAACTGTAGGCTGCCAGCCTAACCAGGTTTTGGCTCTGGTAATGTCTGGCTTGCGGCGACGGGGATCATCCTGTGGCAGAGTTTCAAATTTAATCTCTACATCAGGATTGACCATTTGCTGCACTGCTTGAGCCAACTGTAAAATCGTGTACTCATCCGGGTTGCCCAAGTTAACTGGACCCGTATGGTCACCATTCATCAACCGCATCAACCCTTCCACCAAGTCGGAGACGTAGCAGAAGCTGCGGGTTTGCGAACCTTCCCCATAGACCGTCAAAGGTTGATTTCTTAATGCTTGCACCACAAAATTGCTAACGACACGACCATCGTTTTCTAGCATTCTGGGTCCATAGGTGTTGAAAATTCGAGCAACGCGAATTTCTACGTCATTCTGGCGGTGGTAGTCGAATGCCAAGGTTTCCGCAACTCGCTTGCCCTCGTCGTAGCAACTGCGAATACCGATGGGATTAACGTTGCCACGATACTCTTCTGTCTGCGGATGAACCTCTGGATCACCATAGACTTCAGAAGTGGACGCTAATAAAAATCTAGCCTTGACTCGTTTTGCGAGTCCCAGCATATTCAGCGTTCCCATCACATTCGTTTTGATGGTTTTAACTGGGTTGTACTGATAATGTACCGGAGAAGCTGGGCAAGCCAGATGATAAATCTGATCCGCTTCTAACCGAATCGGCTCAGTGATGTCGTGACGAATCAACTCGAAGTAGGGATGATTCAACCAGCGGAGCAAGTTCCGCTTGTGACCTGTGTAGAAATTGTCTAAACAGATTACCTCATGCTCATCTTCGAGCAGGCGATCGATGAGGTGGGAGCCAATAAAACCCGCACCACCCGTGACTAGGATTCGCATAATTTTGCAGCTACAGTTATTTGAAGTAGGAGGGCTGAATTGTTCAAAATGGTCGCTAGACCTGCACCCTCGCCAGCCAGGATTTAAGCTTCAAGCTAACCTGGAATCAAAGTATCGTCCAGTCCTGACAATGTTGTTAGCGCTTTGTAAGCAACTTAACAGAGATTTAAGGTCTGATGAGGACATAGGGTGTATGGTTCACCAAATCTTCAACGCTCTATTAATCGTTGTTGAAGAATTTTACAAACTCAAGTTCCCCATGTCCGTTACAAATATGTAAGTGTCGAAAGGCTGATTTTGAAATCGAAAACAAAAATGGAGGATAGGCGATACTATCCTCCATTTTTTTCATTAACCTTCGTAGCTATAGCTACATATCTCAAGGCATCTAAAGCAGGAAGGGAATAAACCACTAAAGTTTTAGCACTGCCATAAATGCTTCTTGAGGTACGTCTACTGTCCCAATTGATTTCAAGCGTTTCTTACCCTTCGCCTGCTTTTGCAATAGTTTTTTCTTACGACTGATATCACCGCCATAACATTTAGCTAGTACATCTTTACGTAAAGCCGGAATGCTTTCACTGGCAATAACTCGACTGCCGATAGAGGCTTGAATCGGAATTTTAAACTGATGACGCGGGATCAGTTCTTTGAGCTTCTCGACCAATGCTTTGCCGACGTAATAAGCCTTGTCGCGGTGAACGATGGTCGCTAAGGGATCAACTGGATCACCATTGATTAGGATGTCCAGCTTGGCTAAGGGGTTCTCTCGGTAGCCAATCAGATGATATTCCATGCTGGCGTAACCTCGCGACCGCGACTTCATCTGGTCAAAAAAGTCAGTCACGACTTCTGCCAGAGGCAATTCGTAGGTTAGGGTAGTGCGTCCCTGAGCCAGATATTTCATGTCTTTAAAGTCACCGCGCCGATTTTGGCTTAGCTCCATCAAAGCTCCAACGAACTCCTCCGGCGTGATCATATCGACTTTGACGTAGGGTTCCTCAATTTTTTCACGCTGTTGAGGATCGGGCAGGAGACTGGGGTTGTCGATCATGACAACTTCACCATCAAGTTTAGTGACCTGATAGATCACAGATGGCGCTGTTGTGATTAGATCCAGCCCATATTCGCGCTCCAAGCGTTCCTGGACGATTTCCATGTGTAGCAGACCCAGGAAGCCACAGCGAAAGCCAAAGCCCATTGCGCTGGAGGTTTCCGGCTCATACTGCAAAGCGGCATCGCTGAGACGCAGCTTTTCGAGAGCTTCGCGTAAATCTTCAAACTGGTCTGCATCAGTGGGAAACAGCCCACAAAATACCATTGGCTTTGCTTCGGTATAGCCGGGCAGCATAGCCGAGGCAGGATTTTTTGCCTGGGTGATAGTATCACCGACGCGGGCATCTTCAACCGATTTGATGGCAGCGGCAATGTAGCCCACTTCGCCAGCGTGCAGCTCTTCGACCTGAAGTTGGGTTGGGGAAAGCACGCCCAATTCGTCAATTTCGTACTCTTTCTTGGATGCCATGAGCCGGATGCGATCGCCCTTCCTCACCGTTCCATCCATCACCCGGAAATAGACAATCACGCCCCGATAGCTGTCGTAATAGCTGTCAAAAATCAGGGCACGGAGCGGTTCCTCTACCGTATCTTGAGGTGGCGGCACCAGGTAGACAATTGACTCCAGAATTTCGTTAATTCCGATTCCTTCTTTGGCAGAGGCGAGAATTGCGCCGCTGCAATCGAGTCCAATAATCTCTTCAATTTCTGATTTGACTCGCTCGGGGTCAGCGCCAGGCAAATCAATTTTGTTTAACACTGGAATAATTTCCAGATTATGTTCTAACGCCAGGTAGACGTTTGCCAAGGTTTGCGCTTCTACCCCTTGGGAGGCATCAACCACGAGCAAGGCCCCTTCGCAAGCGGCAAGCGATCGCGACACCTCATAGGAAAAGTCAACGTGACCAGGGGTATCAATCAGATTTAGAACGTATTGCTGCCCATCTCTGGCGGTGTAGTTCATCCGAGCAGCTTGCAATTTGATGGTGATGCCCCGTTCTCGCTCCAACTCCATGTTGTCGAGAAACTGCTGCTTCATCTCGCGATCGCTCACAGTACCAGTTACCTGGAGCAAACGATCTGCCAGAGTAGACTTGCCGTGATCAATGTGGGCAATGATAGAAAAATTACGGATACGAGAGACGGGTACGTCAGTCATAGACCTCAGCAAACGAGCAAAAAATAAGAGTAGTAGATAAAGCAGGCTGCCACTTAAAAACTTTGGGACAAGTGTCTGCCTTTTAATCTTGCAACACAGATGAGGTAGCTTGCCCCTAATATCTGCCTGCAAAGCCTGTACTGACCTCGCCTAAATACCAAAGTTACTTAAAGTATTGTAATGCTTCCCTATCAATCAAGCATGTTTTAGCTTTTTATCAAGATTTTTAGCTAAGGGAGAACATGCAGAGTAAGCTTCTGACCTAATACTTCTCCCTAGCAAGGGTAAGATTGTGATCAGGGCCGACTAAGGCAGCTTAATTAGAATCCGTGATTCCATCCTAATTTGTAGTCTTGCCGAAGAGTGCAGCGTAGAATAACGAATTAGTGGAACTTGAAGTGTCCCGCGTCAAAAAGAGGACTTCTTTATTTTATGAATGAACCTGCTGCCAATTCTGAGCAGTTATCGAACAAAGTAAAGCTCTCAATCCAAATGGATGCTGAACTCCTGGACCAGATCAGCCATCTGACTAACGACCCCAGTAAGGTGATTGAGGTCGCTGTCAGGCAATGGTTGCGTGGGGGTGCGCGGCGAGATGACGACCTGACTCGGACACTACAACGTAATCCACCTGTTCCGCCACGGGGTGAGTGGAATGACTAAAAGCTATGTAAACTCAACTCAAACCAACCTGTGTTTGTAGGAAAGTTAGCTAGATTAGTGACTAGAAGTGACTAGAATTTGGTTAACAAAGTGGGTGACACTTCTCCAAATGCGGGTAAATTGGGTGAGGGTAAAAATCTAAATCCCGTTTCAAAGTTTTGATTTGGGTACAGGTATCTGCTGGTTGCATCTATCTTCAGCTAATTTAGGCAAATGCTTAATCCTTACATCTTGTAGTTTCCAGTTCTGCGCTGATGACTCCGCACAGTGATTCTATGCTTCCCCTGACTGAGTCTACAGACTTGATAGCTGGCAAAAAGCATGACGGCTGCTTAAATACTCCTGGCATTGACCTGGTTTTTACTCAGGATGTTACAGGTCAATATTTGTCGTTTTATTGGCGAGACGCATCTCACTACCATTTAGATTTAAGCCAAGTTGTTGGGCACCGAATTGGAGAAGCGTTTAGCCCAGTGGCGATCGCCCCTTATCTCAATCGAGTGCGGCACGTCCTAGAACACCTGACCCCTGAAAAATTTAACTACCCCTTCCGCTGCGCTGATCAACATCTGGTGTTTGACCTGACCATCAGCCCGATTTTGATGCCTCACGGCACAGCAACTAGTATCATCGTGACTGGGCGTTTACTCTACACTTGCCCAGAAAATCAGGCACTAGAGCTAATTGATTCTTTAGTTCATCCCGTTGCTATTGCGAACCCGGAACGATATCAAAAACTGCTGACCCAAGTTGCCTGGAACGTTCGCCGCACCCTCGACCTACAACTCATCTGGCAGCAGACTGTAAGCGGTCTGGGTGAAGCCCTTGCCGTGAGCCGCTGTCTGGTCTGCTCCTATCAACCGCTCGATACCGAAGTAGAAGTCGTTGCTGAATATTGCCAATCTGACGTTGAGTCAATGCTAGGTGCAAGGCTACAGCTAACCGAAGAACTTCATCTCGGTCAAGCCTTGGCAACGCTAAAGCCAGTTTTTTTGACCTGTACCGATCAGTCAATCAATCAAAACTACTCAGTCTTGACAGTTGCAACCTGCTACAAAGACCAGCCCAACGGGTTAATCATTCTGCACCAGTTTGACCAAAACCAGGCTTTAAGCGAAGTAGAAATCAGGCTGGTGCAGGAGCTTGCCGATCAGGTTGGCACAGATATTGCCCATGCCACCCTGTTTGCAGAAAGCCAAACACTTGCCGTTGAGTTGCAAGAGGCAAATGCCAGACTGTTGCAAAAGCATCGAGAACTGGAAGAAGCCCGCCATCAGGCAGAAGAAGCCTCTCGGCTGAAAAGCGAGTTCTTGGCCAACACCTCTCATGAACTGCGAACTCCCCTGAACGGCATGATCGGCTTTTTGAAGCTGATTATGGACGGCATGGCAGACGACCCAGCCGAGCAAAGCGAATTTATTCAGGAGGCTTACCATTCAGCCGTTCACTTGCTCAGCATTATCAATGACATTCTTGATATCGCCAAGATTGAAGCAGGTAAGATGGAGCTAGACCTGAATCCGGTCAAGCTAGACGATCTGCTCAGTGACGTAGAGAACTTTACTCGAACCCAAGCTCAACAGAAAAACTTGAGCTTTGAGATTCGCACCCCGGCAACCCGCGATGAAGTGATTTTGATGGGCAACTATCAGCGGTTGTTGCAAGTGATGCTCAACCTGGTTGGCAATGCTATCAAGTTTACCCATCAGGGCGGTGTGACGATTAGTGCTGAAGTAATCCACAAAAAAGTTGTTGTCCAAAACCAGGAGAAACCTGGCATGGTCAAGATTAGCGTTGCCGATACAGGCATTGGCGTTTCTCTGGAAAAGCAGGACAAACTGTTTCAATCTTTTAGCCAACTAGACGGCTCTCGCACACGCCAATATGGCGGCACAGGTTTAGGGTTAGCCATTTCGCAGAAACTTGTAGAAGCGATGAGCGGGGTGGTGAACTTCTACAGCATGGGCGAAGGGTTGGGTTCTACGGTCACGTTTACGGTGCCGCTCTATCAAGATCCTGTGATGACCTCCGCCCAGATTGGCAATGCAGCTGATTTATTGCTCTAGTAAATTATTGAATTTTGGGTGTGGATTTGAGGGCTGGAGCAATACCTTCGCGCTCAGATTTATCTTTGGTTTAGGTTATCCATTCAGCCAAAGCGCTATAGTGAGGGATTGCACGGAAGTTCAGAGTGTGTCAGAGTTTTAGCCATGACTATGGGAAAGCGAACACAAGCGGCAGAGCTAGAAGTCCGTCTGTTGCGAGAAGGAATTATTGAATCAAGGCATCACGTTCATGCGGTTGTGTGTGATGACCGGGGGCGGGTTTTGTCAGTGGCAGGGAACTCGGAGACGGCTGCTTTTGTTCGTTCGGCGTTGAAGCCTTTTCAAGCCCTGGCAGTGACGACGACGGGCACGATGGAGCGCTATAACCTGAGCGATCGCGACTTAGCAATTATCTGTAGCTCTCATAAAGGCACGATTGAGCAGGTCAGGCAGGTTTTTAACATTCTTTGGCGTGCTGACATCGATCCGTCAATGCTGCAATGCCCGATTCCTGAAGGAAAGCATAGCCCTTTGCAATACAACTGCTCTGGAAAACACGCTGGGATGTTAGCAGTTTGTCAGCAACGCAGCTGGTCGTTTAATAGTTATCTTCAGCGCAACCACCCAGTTCAGCGATTGATTCTGGGCAAAGTTGCTGAGTTGCTGCGAATGCCTGCAGAGGAATTTATCAGTGCTCACGATGACTGTGGCGCACCCACCTACTTTATGCAGCTAGGGCAAATGGCAACTTTGTATGCCCTGCTGGCTTCAAGAGACAACCTGGATATGGAACGCATTGTCCGAGCAATGACCCATCACCCAACGATGGTGGCAGGGGATGGCGAATTTGACACGGAGTTGATGCGTTTGTCAGAAGGGGAACTGGTAAGCAAGTCCGGTTCTGAAGGAATTCAGTGTATTGCCAGATTGGGCGAAGGGTTGGGGCTGGCGATCAAGGTGCTGGACGGGGCAAAGCGAGCCAAATACGCAGTAGCAATTCACATTTTGAAACAGATGGGCTGGATCAGTCCGACGATCGCTGAAACCCTATCAGAAACCTACATGACCCAGGGTAACTTTAAGCGATTAGATGTCGTTGGCGAGCTTTCTTTGCTCTGACCTGCAAAAAAAACAAAAAAAGAACACCACATTTGCAAATAACCTGCTATATTTAGAAAGGCGATGCGGGGTAGAGCAGCCTGGTAGCTCGTCGGGCTCATAACCCGAAGGTCAGTGGTTCAAATCCGCTCCCCGCCACCAAATAAACGAAAGCCCTGTAACTAAGAAGTTGCAGGGCTTTTGTGTATGAAAAATCATTAGCGATTTTGACCATTCCTCCAGAAGCAGGGCTGGGACTCAGTAGAATGAAAGTACTAGCGAAGGCAAACGCAGGATTGAGAGGCAAAGGTTAAATGGATTTTAAGCTGCGGAAACCCATTTTGGTGGGAGGGTTGGGGTTGACGGCTGGGGTTTGGTTACTGCACGGACTCAACCCTGGAGTTGCTGATTTTAGCGGTACTGCCATTTGGGGGGCACTTACTGTCAGTTCTGGCTTTTGGTGGCTACGCAAGCGATCGATCAAACCGCTCGACCTGACGGTTCCAGCGATACCTGTTGATCGGACTGCTGTAGAAAAAGCACTGTCCGCAGTTGAAACCTTAGTGAAGCAACTGGCAGCAGAAACTAACACAGGAACTCAGACTGCCGCTCTCACCAGCTTTCAGGAGAAACTGACCCAACTAACCGCCGAACTAGAACGCAATGAAATTCGTTTGGCGATCGCAGGCGGTCAATCTGTCGGTAAGACGGCTCTAACTCAATATCTGACTGAGAACTGGGTACCTCAATCCCAAAAGATTTCTATCAGCGACACCGTTGGACTGTTTGCTGAACCTGGAGAAGCTGGGGAAACGCTCGCACCAGAAGTTGATTCAGCCGATTTAGTGCTGTTCATCACGGCTAGCGATTTGACCAGCCCAGAGTATCAGACGATCCAGCAGTTGCTAACGCGACAGCAGCGAGTTTTGCTGCTGTTCAATAAACAGGATCAGTATTTGCCCGATGAGCGCCCGTTGGTGCTGCAACAGATTCGGGCACGGGTGCAAGGACAACTGGCTACAGAAGACGTGATGGCGATCGCCACTGCTCCTGCACCGGTTAAAGTGCGGCAATACCAGTCTGGAAGCGTTCAAGAGCGACTGGAGCAGCCTGCCGCTGATGTAGCTGGGTTAAGCGATCGCCTGACTCAAGTTTTGGCAGAAGAAGGTCAGCGATTAATCTTATCTACCGTGCTGCGTCAGGTCAATCTACTCCGACTTGATGTCCAGAATGCATTGAATCAGGTGAGACGCGATCGCGCCCTACCTCTAATTGAGCAGTCTCAGTGGATTGCTGCTGCTGCTGCCTTTGCCAACCCTGTCCCAAGTTTAGATTTGCTGGCGACTGCTGCAGTCAATACTCAACTGATTGTTGACTTGGGCGAGATTTATCAGCAAAAGTTCTCCTTGCAGCAGGCAAAAACAGCTACAGGTACGCTAGCTGACCTGATGGTTAAGCTGGGCTTGGTCGAGCTATCTGCTCAAGCGATCAGTCCTTTGCTCAAGAGCCATGCCGTCACCTTTGTAGCGGGTGGTTTGATGGAGGGACTGAGCGCTGCCTATCTGACTCGCTTAGCAGGGCTTAGCTTGATTGAGTATTTCCAGGAGCAAAGCTACGTCCTTGACCCCAATGCAGCCCCTTTCCAGGTTGATCGTTTGACTCAAAAACTGAAAGCCGTATTTCAGGACAACCAACGAACAGCTTTCCTCCAGGCTTTGGTGCAGCAGGGAATTAGCCGTCTTGCCCCAGCGCCAACGCCAGTGCTTCCTGGCAGTGCAGCTAAGTAACTGATGGCATTTCATAGAGTACGGCAGGCTAGTCAGCGATTGTTGATTAGCCTGCTGCTCGTTGAAGCGCTAATTTTGCTGGTTTATCTAAGCAGCATTCGGGCGACGGGCACGGCTTATCCGCCATTTGATTTTAATGGTCAGGCTACGGTGCCATCTTTGCTGCAAGCGCTGCATTTTTTGGCGATCGCTCTAATCATCCTATGGATATTAGGACAGCGATATTTTCACCGAGTTTCTCTTCAAAGATCAAACGGTTTTGCTCCAGGGAAACTATTTAGCCGCTCCCAAAAATCGCCTGCTCAAATTCCTTCTCTAGCTTTCCTCATTACCTTTGCAGTATTAGTTTTTTATGCCGCAATTGATGAAGTTTTCAAAATTCATTTGCAGCTTCATCGACTGCTAGCAGGTCAGAACTGGAAATGGCTTTATCTCGGTCTGTTTGCAGGCATCATGGTATGGCACTGTCGGAGTTTCATTCAACTTTGGCGGCACTCTCAAAGAGAAACTTACCTGGTCCTGCTGGGCATTGCGATTTTTGTCCTGGGTGGATATGGGTCTGAAATTCTTAAAGATTTTCTGCTTGATGCTGGCTCTTATCAGAGCATTGAACACGAAACATTTTGGGGATTACCAGTCGAAAACTTGAGAATTGCCTACGAAGAATTATCAGAATTGATTGGCGAGAATTTGATCCTTTACGCTTGTCTTCAGTTTGTTGGAAAGCGCCTAGAACTGGGGAAAGTCGTTTAATAGAGTTCTTGACAGTAAAACCTTGCTTTTTCCAGCAAAAGTGCTGCACTTTCTGCGTCTGACAAACCCGTGACATCAACACTATAAATCGGCACTTTCCGCTTTTCTAAATCGTATTGATAGGTTTTGTCGTAGTACTCCAAAATCAGGTCAAATGCTTCAGTAAGCTGACGCTGTTGGAGCAGGGCGATCGCCTGCTGAGTCCGCAATCCACCTAAACGCTTGCGAATTCGTTCCGTTGCACTAATCAACTCCTCGGTATCTGCTGAGCCGTACACCTCCACTAACAGCCCTAATCGCTCAGCACGCGGGCGAACCACCTGAATAATCGGAGCCTGCAGCATCTGCTGGAATAGCGGATCAGGCACACGGCACATGCCGATTCGACAGCTTTCGGCTTCAATCCAAATGGGTTGGGCTGGGTCAAAGTTAGACCAAGCGATCGCCACTCGATTCTCAAAATGCTCATTCGAGGGCTGCGGCGGCAGACCCAAACTACCAAAACTGCTGCCTCGATGACTTGCTAGTTGCTCCAGATCCAGGGTTTGTGCACCCTGGGCTGCCAAGGCGGTGAGAATGTTAGTTTTGCCAGTTCCCGTCATGCCGCCCAAGGTAATGATTGGCTTAGGCGTTTGGCAGGCGTTCAGCGCCCAATTGCGAAAAGTTTTATAGCCACCTTTTAGCGTAGAAACTTGGAATCCAGCCATCTCCAGCACCCAAGCGACGGCTCCGCTCCGCATTCCGCCACGCCAGCAGTGAATCCGAACCTGTTTGTCGGGTGCCAAGGCTTTTGCCTGGGTGATGAAGTTAACGAATTTTGGACCCGCGATCGCAAACCCCAACTCCACTGCCTGATCCCTTCCCTGCTGCTTATAACAAGTCCCCACCTGCGCCCGTTGTTCATCCGTAAACAGGGGAAAGCTTTCAGCCATGGGAATGTGCCCCTGAGCATACTCGCTAGGACTTCGCACGTCCAGGATGATGCCCTGTGCGTTCAGGAAATCGGAAATCGGGAGGGAGTGGGGCATGGAGGGGCTGGGGACTAAGGGTTAGGATTCTATAGAACGGCATCTGGCCCGCTCGCTAGTTCTACGTTAGGAGAACTTCAGAGATTACCCTATCTATTGACTATCGTAATGGGGAGTTTGCTCTGAGCGGAGGGAAGGACATTCCCGATAATGTGGCTATGAGGGTATCCCGCAGATTGCAGGCAGGCGAGACAGTCGCTAGCGCGATCGCCAGGAACAGCAGCCAGCAACCCACCCGATGTTTGGGGATCAAACAGCAGGGGAAATAGGGGATGACTACTTACCTGGTCGAGATTCTGAATTTGACGGGAGGCTTGAAGATTTTGAGCATAGAGAGAACTGACAATACCTTGCTGGAGCGTATTTTCTGCACCATCCATAACTGGGATCGCTTCCAGGTTTAATTCAACGGAAGCTTGGGAGGAGCGGAGCATTTCTGCCAGGTGTCCTATGAGCCCAAAACCAGTGATATCAGTGCAGGCGATCGCTCCACATTCCCGTAAACAGGCTGACGCGGCTTGATTAGAAAGCAACATAGACTGAATTGCAGCTTCGATCCAGCGTCCTTTTGCCTTCAGTTGCATATCAGCAGCAAACAGCGTCCCCGTACCCAGCGCTTTGGTCAGAATCAGGACATGTCCAGGCTTCATACCGCTCTTTCGTAACAGGCGATCGGGGTGAGCCAATCCATTGCATGACAGTCCAAACGCCAGATCTGGACCTTCACTGGTGTGTCCACCAACCAGGACAGCCTGAGCTTGATTGAGTGTTTTTACTGCACCTGAAAGCAGTTGATATAAAGTTTCTTCGAGTTTGGCTGGGGTGGCGTAGGGAAGAGTGGCGATCGCCAGCGCACTCTGTGGCTCAGCTCCCATTGCAAAGATGTCGCTTAAACAATGATTAGTGCTGATCTGCCCAAATAAGAAGGGATCGTCGATCAGCGCGCGAAAATAGTCCACCGTTTGCACCATTGCCTGCCCCACTGGCACCTGCACGACAGCAGCATCCTCAGCGGAATCCAGTCCAATCAATACGTCTTTTCGACTTGTCCAGGCTTGCTCCTGCTGAATGCGCTTTAGAGACTTCTCTAAGGTCGAACTGCCCACTTTGGAGCCACAGCCTGCACACGGCATAGAGGACGGGGAGTTGGAGATTGGGGAGTAGGGAGTAGGGATTGGGGGTTGGGGGTTAGGGACTGGCTCTCCCATTGGCTTGAGGTGAGTGAACTGGCGCATGAATTTGCGATCGATATGGTCTTTCCAGCGCCAGAGAAGGGGGGAGGGTCCGAAAGCAAAGGGACCACGGGAAGCGAGAGCGGCACGATCGCCCGTTCCTACTAGAATCAAGTACTTCTTCTGCGGAATAAATGGCTTGAGCGGTTTGTTTAGCAGCGCATTGCGGAGATTTTGAAATAGCGGTTTGCCCTGACGGACAGCAAACACACCTGCCTTGGGGCGTGAGTGGCTCACCATTGTAGCGACATCTCCAGCGGCAAACACCTGAGAATGAGAGACAGATTGCAGCGCGTCGTTGACCTGAATGAAGCCTTGGGCATCGGTTGCTAAGCCTGACTTGCTCAGCCAGGGAGCGGCGGCAGCTTGTGTCACCCAGAAAACGCGATCGCACTCCACGTCTAGCCCTGATTCACACCTGACCAAGCCTGGCTTGACTTCAGAAACGCTCTCTTGCAAGTGCAGCTTTAGTCCGCGATCGCTCAAAATCTTGCCTAACTGCTGACCCACCCAGGGATTGCGATCGGGCAACAGGCGACTACCCCGATGAAACAGGTGCAATTCCAAGTTGGTCAAAGGCTGTTCAGCAGCCTGATAAATCCGCTGTAGATGCGCCTGCACTGACAGTGCCAGTTCTACCCCACCTGCTCCCCCTCCGACGATGCCTAACCTAAGAGGCTGATGGGGAGTTTGGGTGACCGCTTCTACCAGTTGTTCCCAGTAATGCAGAAATTGGGAAATGGGTTTAACTGGGGTGGCGTGTTCTAAGGCTCCTGGAACAGGTGATGCAGTTGGCGTGCTGCCAATGTCGATGGAGAGCAGGTCAAAAGCTATCGGCGGACGGTTGGCACACAGCACTCGATTTTGCTCTAGATCTAAACCGATCGCTCGATCAATGACCATTTGCGCCTGAGCAAATTGGCTCAAAGGGCGCAGATCAATGTGGCAATCATCAAAGCTGTAAAGCCCTGCTACATAGCCAGGCAACATTCCTGAATAGGGCGTGTGGGCAACATCGGTTATTAGCGTCAACCGCACACCGGGCAGCGGCTTCATGCCAATTTTTTTGAGGGCGATCGCATGACTGTGCCCGCCTCCAACCAATACTAAATCTCGAACGATTGGCTGCGATCGCTGCTTTCCTGCTTCCACCAAACACTACCTCATTGGAGTTAAAAAGTTACTGAGTAATAAAACCTTTTCAAGGTTTCAGTAGTTTCACGCGTCGTTTTCATAAATTTTCTTCAAATAGCTTTAATCTTAGTACTTTTCTTCCGTATAAGTACGAGTTTTTGTGAGTAGAAATGAATTTTAATCGGCAGCAAAACAATGAAAATATTTTTTGAAAGATAAAACTTTCTTAGTATTTGTTATTAGGTATAATCAAAACTCATGTCATCGTTTGAACAATTTATAGCTAGATGCAATAAACTCAACAAAGACATGCCAAACTAACTCGAAGTGATCACACGATTCATAAAAGGCAGAGCTTTCAAGCTCTTATACGAGTTTAGGAGTAGTATTTAGGACAGATTTTTTATCGAAAAGAGGCCATTACATAGCTATGGGAATTGATACTTACTCTACAGTTTTAAAATATCTGGACTACTCGGCTCAATTTACTAGGTCGAACGGTCAACATAATTGATAACTGCGCCCAAAGATCCATTTTGGACATTTCTTACAATTAGGTTCTGATGGACAAAAAAATCATTTTGATCGCAGATGATGAACCTCAACTGAGGCTCTTGGTACGAACAACACTTGAGGACGAAGATTACGACATCTATGAAGCTGAAGATGGACAACAAGCCTTGGAAATTGCAGCTCAGATTAGCCCCGACCTATTTCTGCTGGACAACATGATGCCCGTGTTGGATGGGATTTCGGTGTGTAAAGCGCTTCGCGAAAACCCAACCTTTCGAGATCGCCCAATCATCATGCTGACTGCCAAATCACAGCAGCAAGACATTGCCATCGGTAAAGCTGCGGGAGTCAGTCACTATTTCACTAAACCCTTCAGCCCACTGGAGCTTCTGACATTGATCGAAGAAATTCTTGCTTGATAAGCGATACCCAATTAATGCCCATGATTGAGCAACTTTTTAGGTTCTGGTCTAGGCTGTCAATCCGTAGCAAAGGCACAGTCGTAATTGCTCTCCCCATCCTGTGCCTAGCGATCGCCATAGTAATCTCCAGCTTGCTCAGCCGACGAGTAGAACTAGCCGAACAGGAAGTTAAGCACACTCAAGAAGTGCAGCTACACTCCGAACAAATCCTGCGGCTCCTGGTAGACGCAGAAACAGGGGTGCGGGGCTATTTGCTAACTGGAAACTCAGAGTTTCTCGAACCTTACTCCAATGCTCAAGACAAGCTGCTAGATGCTGTTGAACAACTAGAGTCGCTCAGCCAACAAAACCCCAACCAGTTGAACCGAGTAGAGGTAATCTCTAAACTCGTTGATCAAAGGCTCGTCTCGCTTCAGCGTAATATAGCGCTGCTCAGTCCCTCTAGGGGTACTGCCGTGCTGGCAGCCGAGGGAGAACGCTTGCAGACGTTGATTCGAGGAAAGTCTGCAATGGACATGCTGCGTAAGAAGCTAGGGGAATTTATTGCTGTCGAAGAAAACCGGCTAGCAGAACGACAACAGATTTTAGAACAAGAAAGAGAACTGAGCAGAGCAGCGCTTTGGCTAGCTGGAATCATTGGCATCGTGGGGGGCTTGGGAGCCAATTATCTCTATACCGTTAGTGTTGTTCGCCGAATTCACCGACTCCAGCACAATGCCCTTGCGGTCGCAGCCGGAGAGGCTTTAGCTGAACCGATCCCAGGAGAGGACGAAATTAGCCAGTTGGATCAGGCACTTTATGCTACAGCCGATCAAATTTCCCAGAAACAGGATCGGCTGCAAGCTGCCAACCGTCAAATTGCTGAAGCAGCTCGAAAAGAAAAAGCATTGCTCGATAATTCGCTAGATGTGATTTGTTCAATCGATGGGGAAGGCCGCTTTGTAGAAGTCAGTCCAGCTTCTCTTAAGACTTGGGGCTATCTCCCCCATGAGCTAATTGGTCGGTTTTACGAAGAGTTTGTGGTGCCTGACGATCTGGAAAAAACGCGGGCGATCGCCACCGAAGCTCTTGCAGGTAAATCCATCTCAGGTTTTGAAAATCGCTACGTTCGCAAAGACGGCTCTTGGATAGACATTGTTTGGTCTGCCAGCTGGTCTACCACTGAACAACTGCTATTTTGCGTCGCCCGCAACAACACAGAGCGTAAAGAAGTCGAGCGACTGAAAAATGAATTTGTCTCTACAGTCAGCCATGAGCTGCGGACTCCGCTAACCAGTTTGCGCGGCTTTAGTGAAATCCTGTTGCGTAAAGCTTGCTCTCCTGAAAAGCAGCGGCAGTATCTCACCATCATCCAAAACGAAAGCAAGCGTTTGACCAATCTGATTAATGACTTTCTCGACCTTCAGCGGATTGAATCAGGCAAACAAAACTACGACTTTGCCCCAATTGACGTGGTACCTCTGCTACATGAGACAGTAGACCTATTTGCTGGAACAGATAAACTACACGTAATTCGAGTTGAAGCTCCAGATAGTTTGCCAGACGTAAAAGCAGATAGCGATCGCATCCGTCAGGTACTTTCCAACTTAGTCTCCAACGCCATCAAATACTCTCCAGATGGCGGAGAAGTCGTAATTTCTGCGGTTCAACAAGATGCCCTCGTCCAGATCAGCATCACCGACCGGGGAATGGGCATGGCACCCGAAGCAATGGCACGCCTTTTCACCAAGTTTTATCGCGTAGACAACGCCAACACCCGCAAGATTGGTGGAACGGGATTGGGGTTAGCGCTGGTCAAAGAGATTATCGAAGCTCATGACGGACAAGTCTGGGTAGAGAGCGAACTGGGACAAGGCAGCACCTTCTTCTTCACCTTGCCCCAAGCCATTCAGGGAGCCAAAGCCATTACAAATGGAAACCATTCCTCGGGGGCGATCGATATTTTGCTAGTCGAAGACGATACCTCTTTTACCGAACTTTTGCGAGAAGAATTTAGCCACACAGGTTTACACATCGTTTCCACCGCATTTGCAGAACAAGCTCTGGAACTGATTCAGCAACATTTACCCCGTTTGATATTTCTCGACATTTTGTTGGCTGGAGAAATGGACGGGTGGGACTTTCTCGTTGCCATTAAGGGCGATCGCCAACTTGCATCACTACCCGTTATGGTGATTACCATGACAGAACCAAACACTAAAGGACTTGTCTTTAAAGGTGCTGAATATTTGCCTAAAACGGCTGCTCCTGAAATGTTGCAGCAGGCAGTCGAACATTACTTACCGCAGTCCTCTAGCAAAGTTCTGTTAGTTGTGGATGATGATCCAAACTTCCGCCAGCAGGTGATTGATTCCCTCGATGAGACGGCAGACGTACACTTTATCGAAGCTGAAAACGGCAAACAGGCGCTTGAGTACATTCAGCAGCAGTTACCTGACCTGCTGATTCTCGATTTGCTGATGCCACAGATCAACGGGTTTGAAGTGCTGCAGTTCCTGCGTTCAGACCGAAATACACTCACGCTTCCAGTGTTAGTTATGACTGGGGCTGACCTGACTTCAGCCGAAAAAGCCTACCTCAAACAAGGGTTGGCAACCCTGGTTAGCAAACAGGCGGTCGGCACAGAAGCCTTGATTCAAATTGTTGAGCAAACACTAAGCGTTGTGGGGAGAGCGCGCGGGTGAGGGTCAACTGAGTTTACAGCTAGTCAATTAGTCTATAGATTATGGATATCTTGTTTGAGCAACAGGAATTCTAGCTGGTTTGTCATTTGTCGCTCGTCGCTTGTTTGCGTCTGCCAAGGACCAACGACTGATGACCAATGACGAATAACCAATGACCCCTTTAGTCAGGCAACGCAAGCTCTCATGGAAAAAACAGGAACCCCCATCGGCAGCTACGCTCCTGATTTTGAACTGCCGGGAATCGACGGCATGGTGCATCATCTAGCTCGCTACCTGGAGAAAGCTCCAGCAGTGGGCGTGATTTTTATGTGTAACCACTGCCCCTATGTGCAGCTATATCTGAGCCGTTTAAAGCAGATTCAGACCGATTTTCAGAGCCAGGGATTTACGTTAATTGGGATCAATGCCAATGACGATAAGCGCTATCCCGATGACAGTTTTGAGAATATGAAACAGTTTGCAGCAGCACAGCAGCTTAATTTTCCTTACTTACGTGACATCACCCAGGATGTTGCCAAAACCTTTGGAGCAGAGAGAACACCAGAAGCATTTTTGATCGACCGGTCAGGTATTCTCCGCTACAGTGGGCTGATTGATGACAGCCCTCAAGATCCAGATGCAGTTCGGGTGAGTTATTTACGGGATGCGATTGCCCAACTCTTAGCTCACGGCTCAGTTACAGTACCTTCCACCAATTCGGTCGGCTGCTCCGTGAAATGGCGGCAGTAAAAGTGGCTACCTAAATTTCACGGAATTACACCTGTGCTGTTATCTTAGGTGGAGCAACCTGAGTTAAAAATTGTCACTGCATGGGGATAACTTACCAGCGGGTTTTGTTGAAGCTGAGCGGTGAAGCACTGATGGGCGACCTTTCCTATGGGATCGACCCAAAAGTTGTGCAAGACATCGCTCAAGAGGTCGCAGCCGTCGTCGCAAACGGAGTGCAAGTCGCAATCGTCGTCGGTGGCGGCAACATCTTTCGTGGAGTCAAGGGCGCGGCAGCCGGAATGGATCGGGCAACGGCTGACTATATCGGCATGATTGCCACAGTGATGAACGCAATGACGCTGCAAGATGCACTAGAGCAAATTGGCGTTCCGACACGCGTCCAAACGGCGATTGAGATGCAGGAAGTAGCTGAACCCTACATTCGCCGTCGGGCAATTCGCCACTTGGAAAAGGGCAGGGTCGTAATCTTTGGAGCAGGGTCGGGCAACCCATTCTTCACCACAGATACGACAGCGGCACTGAGAGCGGCTGAGATCAACGCCGAGGTTGTCTTTAAGGCAACTAAGGTCGATGGAGTCTATGACTCTGATCCGAGAAAAAATCCAAATGCTCGCCGCTTTCAAACCCTGACCTACGGGCATGTGTTAACCCAAGACCTCCGCGTGATGGATGGCACGGCGATCGCTCTGTGCAAAGATAACGATATACCTATCATCGTGTTCGACCTTTCCGTTTCGGGGAATATTCGCCGAGCCGTGATGGGAGAACCGATTGGAACAATTGTGAGAGGTTCTTGTGAAATTAGCTGAAATTGAAAGCCAGATGCAGAAATCGATTGAAGCGACTCAGCGCTCCTTCAACACGATTCGTACTGGGCGAGCAAACGCAGCGATTTTAGATCGGGTGATGGTGGAATATTACGGCAGCCCCACGCCGCTCAAATCTCTGGCTGGTATCAACACCCCTGACGCTAGCACGATTACGATTCAACCTTACGACCGGGGTGCTTTGAATCTGATTGAGAAGGCCATTTCGCTGTCAGATATTGGCTTAACGCCGAATAATGATGGCTCCACCATTCGGTTAAACATTCCGCCATTGACGAGCGATCGCCGTAAAGAATTAGTCAAAGTTGCTGCTAAGTTTGCAGAAGAAGGCAAAGTCGCGATTCGGAACATTCGCCGAGATGCGATCGACGCAGTTCGCAAGCAAGAAAAAAGTAGCGAAATTTCGGAAGACGAGGCTCGTGATATCCAGGACAATATCCAGAAACTGACTGATAAGTACATTGCCAAAGTAGACACCCTTCTGGCTGAAAAAGAAGCCGATATCCTGAAGGTTTAACGACTCAAATCTTTATGCAACTTGCACCTGTGCATGACGCACCACGTAAGCGACATGCAGAGGATAGCCATGTGCATAAATTGCATCTACGCATTTGAGCGCAGCATCACGATTTTTGTAGGAGCGCAGAACCCGCTCTCTGCCGTTGGCGTATTGAATGCAAAGTTGCCAAATCATAGTCCTATCCTCGTGAATCACAACAGGCTTGGAATAAATGCTGTGGGCGATGGTTTCGCCACAGCCCACAGCATGAAGAAGGTCTAATCCTGGAAGTACCCTTTTGACTCAAGGTGACTTCATCAATCTTTCATACACAATCGTATAGGCTTCATCAGGACTTTGTACTCCGTGCAAATGTCCAATTTGATCTAAATCACAAGCACAATGCCTACCCCGTCACATACAAGGATTCACTGTCCGGCATTGCTTAGCACTGTCCGGATTTCTGGGTAAACAAAACGCATTGAAGATAAAGAACTGCATCAACTTCCTCGGAATCGAAGCATCGAAGCTGATTCTTCAACTCTCCTTCATGGAAGTTTCAGAAAACTTTTCGCTAAAAACGTGATCACAGCCAGCCTGGATTCTAGACTGTGAACTACGTAGTTTTGGGGTTGAGTAGCAGAATGCCCAGTGTAACTACCAGATCAATTTGGTGTACTAGGAGCTAGATTCAAAGCTTATGTTTGATTGCATTATTGTGGGCGCAGGGCCAGCCGGTGGCACTGCGGCATATCATCTGGCAAAGCGCGGACGCTCAGTCTTAGTGCTAGAAAAAGCTTCCCTGCCCCGCTATAAGCCTTGTGGCGGTGGCGTATCGCCACAAGTAGCTGAGTGGTTTGACTTCGACTTTAGCCCTGCGATTTCAATCAAGGTCAATGCGATTCGCTATACCTGGAAAATGGGCGATCCAGTCGAGGCAAAGCTAAAGGACTCAGAACCCATTTGGATGGTGCGGCGGGATGTATTTGACCATTTCCTCGTGCAGCAGGCGCAGAAGCAAGGCGCAGAACTCCGTGACAATACCGAAGTTACAGGAATTGAGTTTAAGAGTGACCACTGGCAAGTTAATACTGCAAATGGGCCCGTCACCGGACGCTACGTGATTGCAGCGGATGGAGCTAAAGGGTCAATGGCAAAATGGCTTGGTTTCAAAGACCGCAAACGCCGTTTTGCGGGAGCGCTAGAAGCCGAAGCAGCAGCCAATGTGAAAGACCCCGAATCTGCTCATTTTGAGTTTGGTATGGTCAAGAATGGCTATATCTGGAACTTCCCTAAGGCAGATGGCTACTCGATTGGTGTAGGCACCTTCCGGGGTGGTGAGCAGCAAGATTTCAAAGCAATCTTGACCGAATACGCTACCCTGTTTGGCATTGACCTTAAGACCACGCAGCAATATGGACATCCGCTTTGCTTGTGGGATGGCAACCAAAAGCTGCATACGCAAAACGCGCTACTAGCGGGTGAAGCTGCCTGTGTTGTTGATCCGTTTACTGCTGAAGGGATTCGTCCTTCTATCTTTACTGGGGTAAAGGCAGCAGAGGCAATTGATGGGGCGATCGCTGGGGACAAAAATGCCCTAGAACGCTATACCCAAGTCATTAGCGATGAATGGGGCGCTGATATGGTTTGGGCTCAACGCCTTGCCGGGATCTTTTACCGGGCACCTGGCATTGGCTATCGGGTAGGAGTCAAGCGCCCTTCCGCAACTGAGCGGATGGTCAAAATCTTGTGTGGCGAACTGCGTTATGCAGACGTTGCTAATCGAGCGATGAAGCGGCTAGGTGCGGGGCTAATTCCGGGTATGGGATAGGTTGCTACAGTTACCCTTCCACTACCGCAGTCCTTGAGGGCGTAGCATTCGGGCAGAAATTCTCAGTATGGTTCAGAGTTTATCTGCGGAATGCTACGCCCCTAGGCGAAGCTTAAATTTCAAACCTTTCAAGGTTGCTTAGAGGCTTCTAGTGCCAGAATCGCTTTCACTTCTTCAAGCAGTTGATCTTGTTGCAGGCGAATTGCTTCTAGTTGGTTCAGCAGATCGGCTAGCCGCTGGTTTTTGTCTGGTTCAGGAGCGGACTTAGGCAAGGTAGCAACCGTAAACAAACTAATGATGCTGCACCAGACCCAGTGAATCAGCCTCAGCGGGGCGTGAAGTAAAGCAACCCAGGCTTGCTGCACTAGGTTGGCGATCGCCCCAATCAGTCCCCACAGCAGCACCAACAGCAACAGCCCGATCACCAAAGCATAGAGCGGGTGCGTAATCAGCCACGCCAACATCGGGTGAGTTGTCAGCCAGTCTTGAAAGGAACCTAAGACAACGTTCTGCATTCCTTCTCCAAAAGCATTTCCCATACGTCCACCGCGCTGCATTGTTCCACCAATCATTCCATCCAGGGAGGTCCTAGCACTTGCTGCCGTTTCAGTTAGGGTTGCTTTAGTTTGATGAATAGGCTGGGCAATCGTCTGGGTTGCCTGCTCAGAAAAACTAGCAGCAGCGTTCTGAGCTTCTCCAAACATTGCTGTCAGCCGATCTGTGACCTGACTTTTGACCTTTGTCACCAAATTAATGCCCTGCTCCATAATTCCCCAACCTCCCTACTGCCATTATGCTAAGTAGTGCCCAATCCGCTCAATCTGGAATTTGTCTACTTCGTATTCCTTAAAGATTGCAAGTTAAACAAAACCCGATTTTGAAAGACGGTAGTGGCAAGATGAGGATTGATAGCTCTACCGTAAAATGTATTGAATGTTACAAAATATCACTTCCTAGCGGTGGTAGAAACATTCATGCTAGTAAGCGCATTAGTGAACCGAGTAAGGAGTGAAGGGATACATGAAAAAGGTTGAAGCAATTATTCGCCCTTTTAAGCTAGATGAAGTCAAGATTGCACTGGTAAATGCAGGCATTGTCGGCATGACCGTTTCTGAAGTTCGAGGATTTGGACGGCAAAAAGGACAGACCGAGCGCTATCGCGGTTCAGAGTATACAGTTGAATTTTTACAAAAACTGAAAGTCGAGATCGTTGTAGAGAATGATCAGGTTGACATGGTCGTCGAAAAAATTATCGTCGCTGCCCGCACTGGCGAAATTGGCGATGGCAAAATTTTCATCACGCCCGTGGACGAAATCATCCGCATTCGTACAGGCGAGAAAAACTTAGAAGCCATCTAAACACTAAAAGCCCTTTAAACAACACACTGCCCTTCCAGGGCATACTCTATTCCCTCTTGCCGAGACAGCGAGTTATCACATCTCGACAAGAGGGAAAATTGTGCCTGATTTTTTGGAGCGAGGCTTTCAGGCAGAAATTTTGTGTACCCGAATCGAAATTTGACTTGAAGGTTCTGCCCTACCAACTGAACTTGAACAGGCAAGGCGATTAGCCTTTAAAACAATTTCTACAAATGGAGAATTGCTATAGTTCAGTTCATATTCCATTGGTAGAACTTGATGCTGTTTGACTCTGCTCCTGATTTGGCAGCAATTGAGTTACGATTGCGGCAGCTTTTGCCTGCTAGCTTATATGCAGAAATTTGGGTTGAGCCGTTGCCCAATAGCTTAATGCGGGTGTTTGAGCATTTGCGAACGCTTCAACATGTTTTACACGGCTATATGCCCCGGCAGGTTCTAGAATTGCCGCCCTGTCCAGGTGAGGTGCGTTATTCCTGGCAAGAGGGCACGCTGTTATTCACTGACCTAGCAGGTTTTACCCCTCTAATGGAGGCAAACGCAGCCCACGGTCAGCAAGGCGCGCTGCTGCTGCTGGACATACTCAATCGCTATTTCTCCGAGATGGTCGAGATCGTAAGCAAATCAGGTGGCGATCTGCTTGAGTTCACAGGGGATGCAATACTGGTACAGTTTCTAGCTGACTCATATGAGAGTGATGCTGCTCAGGCAGTGCGAGCAGGCTTGCGAATGCAGCGGGCAATGGCTCATTTTAAGGATATAGAAACGCCTCAAGGCAAATTTTGTCTTGAAATGCGGGTGGGGATTCATACCGGACGCTTTCTTACAGCAGACATCGGCACACCGATGAGAATGGCGCATGTGCTATTGGGTAGTACGGTACAGCAAGCAAAATATGCGGAGGGGGCAGGTGAGGTAGGCAGAGTTTGTCTAACGGATAAGGTGGGCGATCGCCTTCGGAGCAAATTTCGGCTTGAGTCTCTGAATGCAGATCTCAATGCAGATCATGTCTTGGTCAAGGATGACCTCATGCTGGAGCAGCTAGGGGAATATGACATCACACCCAGTCGTCGCCGCCTTTCCAGCTCCCTCTTACTCGATCGCAGCCCACAAGGATTGATTGCTGAAATTCAAGAAGCAGTAAAGCGAATTGAGCCGCTTGCCAGCTATTTGTCCACGCCAATCCTCAATTTGTTAGTTGAAAGTGCTGCAAAACGCCAAATTTCACCAAATTTTCCAGAAGCTACCGTCGTTTTTGTTAATTTGGTTGGCTTTCCGGAGTCGATAGATAAAGCGACCTCAGATGAGGTTAAGGATGTAGTCGGCAGCTTTTCGCGCACGTTTGCCTTAGTTCATGCGGCAGTGCGATCGCATGGCGGCATTCTACAAAAAGTCACCTATCATCTGGTTGGGTCAGACGTTTTAATCTATTTTGGCGTTTTGGATGCTCACACGGATGACGCTGTGCGGGCAGCTAGAGCAGCTACAGCAATACAGGAAATCGTGATGAAACTGTCTACGCTGATGGTTGAAGGTCAACCTGCAGAAGTCACCTGCCGGATTGGAATTGCGTCTGGCTTTGTATTTGCTGCCGAGATTGGTGAACCCAGAGGCAGGCGAGAATTTAATATTCTCGGTGATCCCGTGAATACGGCAGCGCGATTGGCCATGCAGGCAACCCCCAATCAGATTTTGGTGACGGAGCAGGTTTATGGAGCGATCGCCCCCCAGTTCAGCGGTGAGCCATTAGGGAAGATCGCCCTCAAGGGCAAAGTTTTACCAACCGCTATCTTTGCCTTGCAAAGCCAGCTATAGAAGTACCGAAAAAGACGAGAAGGAGTGCGCCTTCTGCTCTAAAATCACGTCTAGAGTGACAGTCGAGGATCAGCGTTTGCTCATAATTTGCTGAGCGATCGCTTCCACAATTCGACTCAAGGGATGCTGAGGATATTTCACCGAAAATATGCCTGCGCTAGCCAGCACCATCATTTCATCAGAATGAGGCAAAACTCCAGCGACTACAGCACTATAAGCCTCCTCAACCTTTTGCTTGAGTAAATCAAAATCAAAGACGGTGGGCGCTTTGTTAACCACCATTAACAGCTTAGGAACTTCTAGCTTACGAGCCACATCCACCGTAACGGCCGTTCCTTGATAGTCCTGCTGATCGGGTCTCAAAATTAGCACCAGCACATCAGAAATGGTGATCGACAGCAACGTTTCCTCATTGAGTCCCGGATGCGTATCAATTAGCAGGTAGTCCAACCTCAACGCTTTAACCAGGTCTTGAAAGCCATCATTGAGCAATCCTACGTCATAGCCTTCTCGCAGCACCTTGGCAATTTCTCCAGCTTTGGCACTAGAAGGTACTAAGAAGAGCTTGCTGCGTTCAGTGCCTTTTCCCTCTAAGACTGAGGTGACATCATAGGCAACCTCCTGGATAGTACGGCGACCCCAAAGATAGTCATTGAGCGAGCGGTCAATCTGGTCTTCATCAAAACCAAAGAGAACATGAATTCCAGGAGATTGAATATCAGTATCGACCACACCAACCCGATAGCCATGACGGGCAATCGTTGCAGCCAGATTAGCGGTTGAATTGGACTTACCCGTTCCGCCACGGTAGGAATGGATCGAAACGATCATAGACATGGGTTTACCTCTAGCCGAAGGAAGTTGGAGACAACCGAATGCAGCTTACTGTGGCTAAAACAACCTATCTTCAATTTGGATCTGCTGCTAGCTCAACCTCAACATTCAAGTCAGTTCACCCTGATTCAGCCTAATCTGGTTTGATTCCCGAAAATCATTTTGAGAGTAGGTATTCCCAATTCAGAAAATTTTTCTGCAAGTCTCTACCTTGGTTGCGTGTAGCATCATAACGCCAATGTAATGCAAATTGGTAGACGTTACCCCTGCCCTTTTCTACCTTTAAGGACGTTAATCAGAAGGACTTTCAGCCAGGCGAATTGTTTGCCCTGAGTGATCTGTGTGCACAACATAAGCTCCATTAGGAGTGTTGAACACGATGCGGTATCCGGGTGTGATCATCTCAGCACAGAACTCTTCTGGACTGGGAACTCCTATGCAAGCGTTATTCCAATCTACTGGTTCAAACTGTTGTAGGGCGATCGCCTCACTGGTGATCGCCGTCTCCGCTGCCAAAAATGATTTTAGGCGCTCTGTTAATGCAGCAGGCAAAACCGTTACTGGGTTAGGAGATGTAGTTGTTGCCGTTGGAGATGGGACATCTGCCTCCAATGGAGCTGTCTCCGGGTCAACCGCATCTGAATTCAGTGCTGGACTACAGGCACTTACTAGTACCAACAGCACGAGCGTTAAGCAGACGACAATAATCTGGCGCATGGGAAACTTTGCCCTTTAGCTAAGGTGCATGTAAGCCAACGACTTACACCTACACCCTAAACCTTTGAGCCATTGCTTTAGGGAGGAATTTTAGAGGTAGAAACAATCCTTCTACCTCTAAAATTCCTCCCTAACCAAGCTGCTGATCAGCGCTGTCCAAAGTAGGTTTTGTAGATTTCGTGTGCAATCGGGACAGCCGTTACCCCACCGAAACCACCATTTTCAACGACTACTGCGATCGCAATCTGGGGATCATCCACTGGTCCATAGCCTACGAATACCGCATTGTCTTTTTGACCCGGTACTTCTGCAGTGCCCGTTTTGCCAGCCGTCAAAGGAATAGAACCATCATTTAGCCGACGAGCAGTTCCTTCCTGCACGGCTGCGACCAGTCCCACTCGAATAGCTTCAATGTTCTCTGGAGACAGCCCCGTTTCAACCCGTTCGTTGGCCATTGTTTCAGTTTGATTGCTCAGCAGATGAGGTTTGACCCGCCAGCCACCATTAGCGATCGCCGACACAAGAACTGTCATCTCAAGTGGTGTAACCTGCACCAAACCTTGACCGATAGACATACTTACTGTGTCGCCCGTATACCAGGGTTCGCCATACAGCTCCTCCTTTTGCTCTGGAGTAGGCACAGATCCTCGGCTGCCCCCATCTAGCCCCAAATCGGTGATCCCAACTCCTAAAGCTTCTGCCCAATGCGCGATTTGCTCTGGTCCAGCAGCAATGCCAACCTGGTAGAAAAAGGTATTGCTACTAACTGCCATCGCCTTGCGAAACCCAATCGGACCATAACCGCCGCTATGCTCGTTAAAAACAGTGCCGCCAACGTTAATCGAAGCGTAGGTATTCACGATAGAGTCTGGGGAAAATTTGCCCGACTGCAATCCCGCCGCCGCTGTAACAATTTTGAAGGTGCTGCCAGGAGGGTAACCCTGTAAAGCCCGATTCAAAAACGGCTGGCTTTCTCCGTTGAGTTGTTGCCACTCTGACTCTGTAACGCGACGGGTAAAGATATTGGGATCAAAGCTAGGACCGCTAGCGATCGCCAGCACTGCCCCCGTTTTTACATCCATTACCACCACTGCCCCTCGTCGTTGAGCAAGCGCTCGCTCAGCCGTCTGCTGTAAATCCAAATCCAGCGTTAGCCGCACCTGATTACCTGCCACAGCAGGGTCCGTACCCATCCAGCGTAATTCTTGCCCTCGTGCATTCACCTCAACCTTACGACTGCCCCAGCGACCGTCTAGCTCAGCGTTGGCTAACCGCTCGATCCCCATTTGCCCCACGATCATGCCATAGGGATAATCCGGGTTCTCCTTCAAGTCCTCCTCAGTCGCCTCGCCAATGTAGCCCAGCACGTGAGCTGCCAAATCGCCATGAGGATAATAGCGACTCGACTCGGCGATCGTTTCTACACCAGGAAACTGAGCCGACTGCTCAGCCAAAGCGACAAACGCACTTTGATTGAGTTGCTGAGTAATGCGGACAGGCATCGGTGAGTTGTAGCCCGCCTTCTCCAGTTGCTCAATGATTTCTGCGGCTGGCGTATTTAATAACGGGCTGAGGCGAGAAGCCGTCACCTGCCACTGTTCGGGTGACTGTTGACGCGGCCAAAGATATACCGAACGGGCCAACCGGTTGGCTGCAAACAGTTTCCCGTCGCGATCAGTAATATTGCCTCGATCAGAAGGAATCGGGATCAGTCGAACTCGATTTTGTTCTGCAAGGCGCTGGTTAAACTCGCCCTGAACTAACTGCAAATGGGTGAGACGCACCACAAATGCGCTCATGATTGCAGTCGTAAAAAGCATTAAAAATACTCCACGCCATACCAACTTATCCCGGCTGGCTGATCGCAGCAGGGAAGTTTTGGCAGAGCGTCTATCGGATGCATAAGAAATTCCACTAGCCATCTGCACTGCGTCCGCAAAATTTAGTGTACGGTGTCTTGGGATTTCACAAATTTCTCGGTTTGCGGTTAAATTTGCAGTTCCCTCGGGCACTTATATAGAAATTTTTAAGCCCCTTGCTTTGTTACCATCCCTCAATGAGTGATCCAAATCCGGATTTTTAGCGGTTAAGACACTGATGGGGGTTGCAAGTAGAGTACAAGACGAAGATTAAAACTTCGCTAAAACTTTTATCTTTGTCAGCTTGAGCTGGGCTTGCACCAATAAAACAGCACCCAGCAATTTTTAGGATAGGAAAGCACTAACTTCAAGGCGACAGGACTACTGTTGTTTCCCAATTCATAGCAGGTGTTTTACCCCAACGTCACCTGTTTTGCAGTTTCTGTTTCAGTTTTTCATGCATGGCTATCGCGTTCTCACACGTTAGAGCTAGAGGCAATGTGGGCAGTATGAAGAGGTAGTAGCCCTCATCCAACGCCGCACTTGGACATAAGCCATGAAAACTATCAAAGTGATACAGCCTGCTGGCATCCTAGACAGCACAAAAGCAACCGAAATTCGACGCGAGGTTGCTGATGTAGTGGAACAAAACGCAGGAATTGTATTGATCGACCTGAAAGACGTAACGTTTGTTGATAGTTCAGGCTTAGGTGCGCTGGTTGTCGCACTTAAAACAGTTCGAGCAGCAGGCGGCAAGCTCTACATCTGCTCAATCAATGATCAGGTGAAAATGCTATTTGAACTCACCAGTATGGATCGAGTGTTTGAGGTATTTACAGATCGAGCAGAGTTTAACCAGCAAGTCTTAACGACTTGTACTAATTCACTTTAGGCAGATTAATCAAAACGAACTCTAAGTAGGGATAAATCGTCATTAAAGGCTGCTTCGTTGCTGAGCAAATGAACTGTTTCTAACAGTTCATCCAGGTTAGAAGTATTTCCCTGCTTGGTTAGCAAATCAATGAACGGCTCTAGTCCCCAGATTTCTTCATTGGTTTGACGTATTTCATAAACGCCGTCACTAAACACATATAGATTACCGCCTACTGGAATCTCGCAACGGCTACTTGTAAAGGAAACGTCCGTTAACATGCCGACCGGTAGCGCTGGAGTTTTGAGCAACTGAACTTCTAACGCTCCATTTTCAGTGTTAGATGCCAAAACTGCGGGTGGATGTCCAGCACTCGCGTAGGTCATCTGACGTTTAGCCTGATTATAAACGCCGTACCAAATCGTGAAGTATTTCTCGTTCTGGCTATTCATTTGAAAGGTTTCGTTTAACCCTCGAAGAACATCATGGGGTTGGTAGAAGTTGACATCGGGTAAGGACTGCGATCGCAACAAATTTAATACTGCGATTGACGGTAAAGCTGCTCCTAATCCATGTCCTGAAACATCGAGTAGATAAATGACTAGATAGTCTGGGTCGAGCCAAAAATAGTCAAAACAATCTCCCCCCAACTGGCGAGAGGGGATGAACCGGGCATCGATAGAAATCTTGCCGACCAAGGGAGCAGGAAGCAGCGATCGCACGTATTCGGCTGCCTCTGCTAATTCTGCCTCTAGAAGTTGTTTTTGGGTTTGCAGGTCACGGGTAAGCTGGTGTAATCGCAGTCCAGCCCGCACTCTTGCCTGTAGCTCGGTCAGCTCAATTGGTTTAGCGAGAAAATCATCCGCGCCTGTATCCAAACCTTGAACACGGTCAGCTGTTGCACCGCGGGCGGTTAGTAGGATAAAAAATGTTGTGGAAAGCTCTAAGTTGGACTTGACCTGCCGACAAACTTCCAGTCCATCAATTCCGGGCATCATCCAGTCACAAATAATTAATGCTGGGTGGAGGTTTTGTGCCTGCTCTAACCCAGCTTCACCATTGTCCACTGTTGTAACAGTATGCCCTTGACCTTGGAGTGATTTTCTTAAAATTAATCTAATAATAGGATCGTCATCAATGACTAATATTTGTGCCATATAGCAGTCCTAAATCAAGTGTGAGATAAGTGATTTGTGAGAAGCGCGTTTCTCAGAGGTGTGCCTCTCACAATCCATTTAGGATTGCTATAGATCATTAACGTATAGCGCTCCGAGTTGATGTTTAAGGTTTGATTTTGCAAGACTATACACATTACGAAATGCCACGTTGTCAGCATTAGACATTTTTTTATATCAGGATGTTTTCAGTTGGAAGTCGTTAAACAGGCACATCTTCAAGTTAATACAGATCTTGGTGCGCTGACTCAAATTCTGTCTTGGTTTGATCAGTTTAACAGCGCTATTATTCCACCCTCGATCTGGCTACAGTGCCAGTTAGCTCTAGCAGAAGGTTTTACAAATGCAGTGCGCCATGCCCATAAAAACGCTCCTCAAGAGACACCGATCGATATAGAAATTACCTTGTTTGACCAACTACTGGAGATTCGTATCTGGGATGTTGGATCAGGGTTTGATTTAAACCAACAATTAAACCAGATGCCGCTAGAAGCCGATTCTGATGCAGAAGGAGGACGAGGCTTAAAGTTGATGCAACAACTATCAGATTCACTTACCTATACCCAAACTGGCGATCGCCGAAACTGTTTGCTTATTGCGAAGAAGTTTAGTGCCCCTGCTTAAGGGGTAATGACCCAACTCCAGTTCAGATTTTGGCTTCGACGAAGGCTCGAATTTTGTCAAGAGACAGTTCAATTTCTGCTAGAAAACGCTCAGGGGTTTGAAGCTGTTTTTGGCGAGCCTGCTGCTCTAGATGCTCCGCAGCAGCCTGCATGATTTTGGCACCCACGTTAGCACTGGCTCCCTTAATGTGATGGGCAGCCTGTTCAGCTTGCCACAGGTCTTGATTAGCGATCGCCCCTTTCAATGTTTCAAGGTGAATTTGGCTGTCTTCAACAAAAATTTGTAGTAGCTCCAGTTCAAATTCGCGGTTGCCGTCAGAGATTTGATGCAGATGCTTCCAGTTGAGTTGAGTGTTAAGGGCATCACGCGCCGCATCGGGCGTCGTTGACTGATCTTGCAGGGCAGCTGAATCTGTCAGAATGGCTTTTCCCCAACGATCTAACATGGCGGCTAATACATCCTTACGTACAGGTTTGCTCAAGTAATCGTCCATCCCAGCGGCGATCGCTCTCTCCTGGTCTTCTTGAAGCGCATTAGCAGTAACTGCAATAATCACAGTTTGACGTTGAGTTAGCCTTTCCTGCTCCATTTTACGAATCAGGCGAGTTGCTTCGTATCCATCCAGTATGGGCATTTGGCAATCCATCAAAACGATATCGTAATCGATCTGAGCGATCGCCTCTATAGCTGTTTGACCATTAGCAGCTAAATCTGCCTTAAATCCCAAACTGTTGAGTTGTTTTAACGTTACCTTCTGATTAACAACATTGTCTTCGACTAACAAAATTTTGAGGTTAGATTCAGCAGGCAATACAGCGACTGGACGCTCTGGCGGGACCTCCTGGGTAACTTCCTGTGGATTTTCGGTGCTGGCAAGACTGTCAGAGGCAAGAGATAGAAAACATTCCAAAAGCCGTGATTGTCTCACGGGTTTTACTAGATAGGCAGAAAAATCGAGTTCTAATGCCCGATGAACACCGGATGCCAAATCAACGGAGGTCATCATCATAACCAAGTGGGTATCTGCCAAAGTAGCGTCAGCTTTAATTTGTTGCGCTAGTGATTTTGCATCTATTTCTGGCATCTGAATGTCTAAGAGTGCCAGATTGTAGGGAGCATCAGACAGAGCACCTTGACGCAACTGTTGCAGAGCGATCGCCGCACTCTCAGCCTCAGTCACTTGCATTCCCCAAACCATTGCTTGATAGCGCAAAATTTTGCGATAGGTCGCATTGTCATCAACAATCAGCAGCCTTAACCCACTCAACACTTGAATCGTTTCTTTAGCGACAGGCGGAACAGGGGGAACTGTTTGCTTATCAAACGTAAGTGAAACCCAAAACTTTGACCCTTGCCCTAAGGTACTTTCCAGTCCAATTTGTCCACCCATCAATTCCACAAGCTGCCTAGAAATTGCCAATCCCAGTCCCGTTCCGCCATATTTGCGAGTCGTTGAAGCATCGACTTGAGAAAAGGGCTGAAACAGCCTTGCCTGAGATTCTGGCGCAATGCCAATGCCACTATCAAAGACGGAAAACATGACAGTTGCCGAAGACGGTGTTTCTGTTACTAATGCCGCTTGAATAACGACCTCTCCAACATCTGTAAATTTGATTGCATTGTTAACCAAATTGGTCAAAATCTGCCGCAGGCGGTTGGCATCACCGCGTAGATAAGTTGGCACATTGCGATAAATTAAAGTTGCAACTTCAACTCCTTTTTCGTGTGCCTTGGTTGCCAAAAGTTCAGCAACTTCTTCAACACAGTTCTTTAAATCAAAATCTAAAACTTCTAACTCCATTTCTCCAGCTTCTAATTTGGAGAAATCTAGAATTTGATTAATTAACATCAGCAGACTGTCACCGCTCATTTGAATCGTTTCTACGAAATCTTGCTGTTCAGGGTTGAGCTGAGAATCTAGCAACAAACCGGTCATGCCTAGAACAGCATTCATGGGTGTACGAATTTCATGACTGACGATCGCCAGAAATGCACTTTTCATTTGAGAGGCTTGCTCTGCTTCTTTGCGAGCTTGCTCTAGCGCCAGGTTTTGTTGTGCAAGCTGCTGCCGCTGCTGCACCTCTTGAGCCAGCAACCGTGCCTGAACAATTGCGATGCCTACATGGTTAGCAAGCTGTCCTAAAAATTCCACTTCAAAGCTCTGCCATTGGCGAGGTTGACCACACTGATGAGCAATCAGCAAGCCCCAAAGCTGATGACTAGCAAGAATTGGCACCACTAGGTTTGCCCGTACCTGAAAGCGGTCTAGCAAGGCGAAGTGGCAAGGGGTCAGGTTTGCCTGCTGGATGTCGTCAGCAGCCCAAATTCGCCCTTGATGGTATTGCTCGCCCTGCCCCTCTTTAAAGCAGGTATCTTCAATCAATTCGCCTAGCGCAGCTGTCCACGGCGGTTCTACTGATTCAACCACGACCCTGCCCATCCAATCAGGCTCAAAGCGATACATCAGTACCCGGTCAGCCCGAAGGAAGCGTCTGACCTCGGCTACAGTAGTGGTCAAAATCTTTTCCAGGTTAAGCGATTGACGAATACGGAGGGCGATGTCTGCGAGGAGCTGCGATCGCTGATTCTGACGCTGCAGTTCTGCTTCTGCTCGTCGTCGCTCTAAAACGCCGCCAATTCCTCCTGCCAACGCTAGCAGAGTAGATTCTTCGGCTTCAGACCATTGACGCTCAGAATGGCAATCGTCTAAGCCAATAAACCCATTGAAATTGCCGTTGACTAGAATGGGCACCACTAGAATAGACAAAACGCCCTGTGCTTTCAGTAGGGACTGTTCAGGGAATGGTAAATCTCTAACCAGAGTGGCGATCGTCTCGCCTCGGTGCAGTGTGTTGTACCAATAGCAGGACTCTTTGTAGGGCAAATTTTGTAGAGCCGGGTTGCCTAACTGAGCCAAGCTAGGATCTTGCGTCCATTCATGGCGAAGGCTGGTATGTAGCGATGATTTACCCGGTACCAGGTGGTTTTCAAAAATGCAAATCCGGTCAACCTCAGCAGCTTGTCCAAGAATCTGCAAGGCTTCGTCGAGCGCCAGGCTATAGTTTGTGCTGGTTAGAAGCTGGTTAGTGGCTCGCGCAACGCCCTGAAGCAGTTGACTCCATCGCCTCATTTCTAGTTCTGCCTGTTGGTGCTGCGTCATGCGATTAGCAAACAATTAGCAAAGTAGGCAAAAGCAACCCTTCTATACCGATAAGCTTTTTTCGAACGGGTACGAGCGTGGTTTTGCTGCTGCTTACATCAGTGATTAGGAGATTTAGATACAGATGAATTGCAATATAACGGGTCTATCCAAACCAAAACTTCACCTTTAAATCACTACTCTGATTCACCCATGCACCATGCAGCAACAACAAAGACAACACTCCAAATGAGCCACCTAGGAGGCTGAAACAAAGTTAGCAAATTTAGTGGTAAATAAGCTATTACATCTAATACCAGTAATCCCAAGAACAAGCTAAAAGCGAGCATGATTAGAGACATACAGGTTTAGCCTTCGTATTCAGTGTCAATTTCAATCTCTAGGGTGTCTTCATCGATGCGAACATAAAGAATATTGGGGCGACAACACACCTGACAGTCTTCGACATAGGACTGTTGGCTACCTGCACTTAAATCAATGAAAGTGAGGTTAGTCTCACCACAGTAGGCGCATCCATACTCTGCTGTATTCTGCATAAGGAATGATTTGATTTACCCAGAAGAATCAATTACCCGGGAAGAACGGGATCAAAAGTAACTAGTTTCAGATGATCAGGGTTCGCAATTAGTTCTTTGGCAAGTAGGTAACCAGCAATCGTCCAGGTTTGATATTTTCGTGCCTCTTTGCCGATTAGCCGTCCATCTGGTCCGTCGTAGTATTCGGGCCATTGGTCTAACACGAGTCGACGTTCTGCAATGGCGATCGCATGATGAGCCAATTCACCTCGGTCCATCTTTTTAGCTGCCGCCGTCAGCATCCAGAGCAGCACGGGCCAACTTCCGCCATTGTGGTAGGACCAGGGGCGATTTTTAGGATCAGCACCCGTAACTATTTTCCAATCTGTGTCTTCTAACGCTGGGTAGCAGAGCTTCATCGGCATGTGGCTGACCAAATCACTCCAGCGCAACTCAATCAAATTCAAAATTCTGTGAGATTGCTGCTCATCCACTAATGAAGTGATCACGGCTAGTAGATTTCCCAAAGAGAAAAAACGGCAGTCGAGTTGAGAAGGTCCCAGGTTACCTGCCAGATAGCCCCCTGCTTCCGGTAGCCAGTTTGCCAGCCGATAAAACGGAATGGAGTCGGAGTAAATGTTGAACTGGTTGAGTGCTTCTTCGCCATATTCCTCTACCTGAAAGCGGTAGATAACGTTGAGGCGATCGGAGTCGAGCCAGTAATTCTCCCGAATTTGTCTGAGCAAAGGTACCAGACGACTTTGGATCGCCTGAATCATAAATTGGTTTTCCGGGCTAGGAATCAAAAGCTCTAGGCTGGCTTGCAAGGCTGCATAAAACAGCGCTTGAATATCTAGAGGATGTCCGTAAAGCCCCATACGGCGATCGATCATGCCTGCACCGTCGGGAACTAGCACCATCGGGTACATGTCGAACCGAGTGACCAGGCAAAGCTCCAAGCTGAGGCGAATTCCTTCTTGAAAATCGGCTTGATGGGCTAGGTCGGTGTCTTGACTAGCAATGACATAGGCTCGGAGCAGGACAATCCACCACAGACAAGAATCTGCCGGTGCAACTCGACCGATCGCATGGTTACCAAAGTCTGCTTTTACGTATTCTTTGCCGCCTTGGGAAGCAATTTTGAAGCTGGCTGGCATCAATCCGCGACTGGGCTTTGAGCAGTCCAGCTGTCCTGTTTTGGGCTGCAATTTCAAAGTTTCTTCTAAGAAATTGCGAACGATGTCGGTTCTTCCTTTGATTAGAAAGACTAGCGCCGAGGAAACAAAATCTCGAATAAAGCACTGGTCGTAGTTCAATGCTGAGATGTCTGGATCGCAAGCGGCGATCGTGCCAACAGGACGACCCTGGTAATAAATAATTGAATGTTCAAGCGCGTCCCAGGCTTGTTCTACGATTAAACGATCGCTCAAGCGTTAGTCCTCTCTAAGCTACACACCAAGAAGTGTAGGCAATGCCTACTCTACAGATATACGACAAACTAAGAAGCTCATAGGTTTATGGTAAGGCGATCGCCCATTCAAATCGTTACAGACCCGGTTTAAACTGCTACGAACCAAACCTGCTATTTGTCAGGCAGGCGGCAGCGATCTTGAGTATTGCATTCAAGCCGCTTTTGGCGATCGACAACAAGGGTAGCTAAGTCTGCTCGTCCAGTCAAAGCCAATCGTTTGTCTGCCCAGATTTCATACAGCCAGTCAACCAAACGACCGACAATAGGCAACTTGGTGACCGCGTAAATCCAGCCGATTCCCAGAACTTCGTAGACTCGACGAAACACCTCAACGTTTTTGATCACCGTGCCGTCGGGCAACACAGCGTGAATGCGCCCCATTGCGGTTTCAAAGTCCACACCGCCATTGGCTTCGGGGGCATAATCATCAGCAGCAATATCAACAAACGCGACTCGACCGCGACCCGCATCTCGCTTTTGTAAAAAGTTCACTTCTCGTAAGCACAGCGGACACTCACCGTCATACAGCAGCTTAATCTGCCACGTCGGACCAGAGGATGCAGGAGGTGCTGTGGTCACTGTTGATTTTCGGGAGTTTGACGGAGACATAAGCAGACTTGGGGCTAACTGTTTCAATCAGGACGATAAGTATCTTTCTATAGTCTAACCTCACAAAACTTAACATTCAGCTCTAAGCAGTGCTGTTCATAACAGCGATCGCTAGCAAATTGACGAGCGCGAACCTACAGCCACTCCTTACCGTATGGAGACTGCTTCAACCAACCTAAGAATTGCGTTCGATCTTTTGCTGACATGTCTTGCAAGGCATCCATGACTCGTTCTGTGAAGGTTGCATTACCAAAATGCTCTTTCCCGATTCGGTGCAGTTCTCGCAGCAGCGTGTTTAGATGATGTTCTTGCCAGGAAGGAATTTGTAGCGATGCTAGTGGGTCAATCGTCAATAGCTGGTTAATTGCGGCAGGCGATTCGGTCTGAGGGAAGCGCCCCTGTTGAAAGACTGCTGTGATCTCTTTCTGAAATAAGCCGACTTGTCTGGCTCCCAGCAAATCTTCGATGTCGATGTACATCGCCTGCAACAATAACAAACACGCCTGGATGAAATGCGGTGTAGTTTCATCATCGGATTGAGCATCAGGATCAACCCCAAGCTGCTCCAGACGCACTTTGCCCCACACGCTATAGCGTTCAGGTTCTTCTAATAGGACGCAGGCTTTGCCCCGATTGTCGGTTAAATCTCGCCAAAAAGCTTTGGCTTCCTCTTCCTGGGAAGCGTTAAAGACGCTAATCAGACGAAAAGTTTGCCCCTGATATTGCAGGATTGGAATTTGCTGATCCCTTTTTGGATGCTGAACGCTTGAGATTTCAACATCCTGCCTCTTTAGGATAAACATGACGCTGCCAATTTACTCCTGTCAAGACTAGGGATACGGGGTAGACGCAAAACTCATTCAGGCAAGCCCTCCAGATGGAAAGTGCCGTCTAAATTGAGCTGATCGTGAACAGCGATCGCCTCAGTTAACTTTACTATCCCATCTAAAACTGATTTGAGTTGGTTTTCAGTGTACATCTGTTGTTGAACTATTCTGCAACTAACTCCTGTGTTAGAAGCTGAGATATTAGCTGAACCAATATAACGTTTGTTTTGATACTATATATTGGTTCGCGAAAAGGTTAGTACAGAGAAGTTTGGTTTCCCGATGTGTTCAGGGCAGCCATTGCAGCACCTTGGCACCAGTGAGCCTTCTTAGCCTGATTCGCTTCAATACATGCTCCAGTAGCTCAGGTGGATAGAGCAACTGCCTTCTAAGCAGTTGGTCGCTGGTTCGAGTCCAGCCTGGGGCGTTAGATTTGGGCGTGAAGGGTAATTCCTTTACCCCAATTTTCCTTACCTCATTCCCAAATTTGGCTAAACAGCGACTCGATACTCTTTTAGTGGAACTGAATCTCGCAGACTCCCGCCAGCAGGCCCAGCGGCTGATTCGGGCAGGGGAGGTGATGGTAAATCAGCAACTTGTTGACAAACCCGGAACTGAAGTGGAGGTTGCGGCTCAGATTCAGGTGAAGCAGCGATCGCCTTTTGTCTCTAGAGGCGGTGAAAAACTCGCAAGGGCACTCCAGGTTTTCCAGCTTCCAATTGCAGAGCGAATTTGCCTGGATGCAGGAATTTCTACAGGAGGCTTTACAGATTGTCTGCTCCAAGCTGGTGCAAAGCAGGTATATGGTGTAGACGTCGGCTATGGACAAGTCGCTTGGAGCCTGCGTCAGGATCAACGTGTGGTGCTGCGAGAGCGAACCAATCTGCGAAACCTGAAACCCGAAGAGCTTTATATTGCCGAGCAGCCCTATCCTGATCTGGGCGTTGCAGATGTTTCGTTTATTTCTTTAACTAAAATTTTGCCTGCACTGTGGCACCTGCTTCAGGCTCCACGAGAAGTGGTGCTGCTGGTCAAACCTCAATTTGAGGTTGGGCGAGAAAAGGTTGGGAAAAAAGGTGTTGTGCGAGACTTGCAGGATCAGGCAGGGGCGATCGCCCAAGTCCTAGATTCAGCTCAAGATTTGGGTTGGCAGTATCGTGGGTTAACCTGGTCACCGCTGTTAGGACCAGCCGGCAATATTGAATATCTGTTGTGGTTGCACATGGAAAGTTCAGCAGTAGCACCTACGCTAGCAGAAATTGAGCAGGTCACTAAAATCGCTCAGCAAGAGTTGAGAAAGTAGGGCGAGAAGATACTTAAGAAATGGCGAATGATCTTACGTGGCAATAGCAAGTAATGAATAAGCAATCACAAAATCTAGAATGCTGTATTTTCTTAAAAGGGCAAACGTAGCGCTAGACTAGGAGGCGATCGCAACTTTACACGAACTTTTTAAAATGTAGAGAACCCAATTCATGCTCTACACAATTTTGTTAGTGGGAGTTAAGCGATTCAGCCGATTAGTTTTAGAACAATTGTACAGAGAATTATAGATGTAACGGATTACTCAGACATTCAGCAATGACTCCACAAGAATTCAGAGAAGCCTATTTAGAATCGCAAAACGATCTGGGCAATCATCTCCAAACTCTCACAGATTTAACCTCGCAGTTTGAAGAATTAATTTCGCTTATTTCCGCAGACTACTCAAGGATGAACGAAGTAGTTGATGAATTTATTAGTCGCCAAGAGAGCCAGCAACAAGATGGAGGTCAGGCTTAGAGCTAGCAATTTCAGCATCAATTGCTTGGGTCAACGTGTTTAGATTGATTGGTTTATTCAAATATCGGCGTGCGCCTAAGTGCAAGGCTCTCAGCTTTTCTCTGCGGAACGTGAATGCAGAAACCACGATTACTGGAACGTTGTTCCATCCCGAATGGAGCAACTCTTCCAGTAACGCAAATCCATCTTTGTCAGGCAGCTTGAGATCGAGCAAAATAACGTGGGGTCTAAAACTTGCAATTGATTGTAGAAAGTTTGCCCCATTAGGAGAACTAAATACGGTGTATCCGTAATGCTCAAGCATATCTTGAGTCAAGAAACGATGATCATCGTTATCTTCAATAAAAAGAATGCGTTTCTCCATAACCCGATCTCAAGTGCTATGCCTTCACCCTAATTTACAGGTGAAACAAATAAATGGGCAAGTTGACTGATGTAATTAAGTGATCAGGCTGATGTATTGCCGAATACTTTAAACAATTCCGACGATCAAAAGAGAAACACATTCTTAATTTATCAAACTAAAGCGATCAAATCTGATCGTAATGAACTTATACCAATTCTTTGAGGACGCATATCTTGAAACGTGCCCCGCGTATGCAGGATACGTTCCAAGATATGCATCTTCATGTAGAAACGGTATTAATAGCTCTGGTTTTCTAAATCTCTTCGTTCCAAAGTCGCTCTAATTGATATTGCCAGGCTGCTAATATTTGTTCTCGTTGGGTTGCACTTTGGTCAATTTCTCCCATTACGCCTTCCTGATAAAACCGATCTAGCGTTTGCAAGGTCGTCTCCAAGGATTGCCCTTGAAGTTTGGCTGCTTGAACAATCTGACGAATTTGCGTTTCGGCAAGTCGATTAAAACTGGCTGATAGTCCTTGTTGTTGCAGTGTCAACAAGCGGGCGATCGCAGCCTTAAAATCTTCTGGCGTTAAGCTCGCTCGACTGTGTTGAAATACTCCCCAAAGTACGTTCTGGTGAAGGGCGTAACGCGTCTCCTGAGTTTCGTCAAAGTTGGCTTCGAGCAATTGCTCCAGGTAGGGAAGCGCTTCTTGAGCCGGGGCAATCGAGACAAGCGATCGCAGCCAGGATTGATCCTCGGACAGCAAAACCAGCAGGCGGACATTGTCTAACTGTACCTGCCAAGATTCAGGTTCAGAGATTTCAACTGCATGACCAAATAGCGCTTTTAGAGTATCGGTGATTTCTTGAGAAGTCATTTATCTTAATTTTTATCCTGCACTTTCATCTTATAAAGAGCGCGGGTAGACGGGTTAAACCGCCAGAAGGAGGACTTGATCCCTGCTCCCCTGGATTAGCCTCAACCATAGTGGTCAAAATGGTCTGCTGCGTGAATCGTTGCACAGTTCCAAAACAGCATTCATGCAGGAGCATGAATGCAGGAGCCCAAACAAAAAGCAAAGGGTGAGAGGTAATCCCTCCCACCCTCTGTTGTCATATATGGCTAAATAAACCTATACCAGCCATTCCTGAACGGCTTCCGCTTTGGTGTTCGTGTTGCGCTCTGGAGTCTCACGAGTAAACTTCATGTGAACTGAGCGGGTCTGCTCACCGTCAGCAGCGACTGCCATAATTGGGTAATCAATCAGCCCATCCTGGAAAGACATTTGGAAACGGAAAGTGCCATCGGGGTTGAGCTTGATGGGGCGACCACCAATGGTAACGGTTGCATCAGGCTCCGTTGCACCGTAGACGATAAGCTCCGCATCAGCAACCAACCAGAACTGGCGTGGGCGAATTGGAGGAGCCGAAGCAGAGAAGCCTACACCGGACATACCCACGCCAGACATATTCAACCCTGATGTAGTCGGAACAGCCCACATGCCAACACCCGACGGGAAGACGTAAGAGCTAATCGCCTGCTCAGGCACCTGCTGCATTGAGCCAAATAGCGATCCGGCAACTCGTTGAGCTTCGGCAGACTCAGCCATGCCAAAAATCTCATCGTAAATTGCGTTGCCATTAGTCATTACCCCTGCTGCTGCTGCTGCTGTTGCTGCCTGCTTGCTGGGAGGAGCAAGCTCGACGAATTGCTTGCCGCGCAGTTCCTCTTCCCAGGATACGCTGATGAACTGGTCGTCAATCCAGTCGGAGGGATAAACGGGAGGAATTCGCACGGGTGCAGAACGAGCCAGAATGAGCCAGCGGCCGTCACCTGCAATGTAGCCAATCTCAGCAACGTAGTCGCGATCGCTTACAGGGATGGGCAAATACCACTCCCGTGCCAGTTCATCACACTCGTACTGCTGCAGGCTGTGGGGTCTCTGGTAGTCCAGGTTGACATCGGTTACGTCATAAAAGCGTAATGCCAACCGATATCCACCCTGCCGACGTAGCTCCTCTTTGTGGCTACTGGGCACATCCCAATAGGTGTAAGCCCACTGGGGATCACGAGGCATCAGCACAATCCGGCTTTCGCCATAACCCTCTGGAAGATCAGCAAGTCCTTCATCTACGACTGCCAGCGAACCACCTGTGCGATCGGTCTGCCCTACGTCAAACTTTGCTGCTTCCACTTCTTCTTGTGCCTCCAAAATGCGGGGTGAACTTGGGGGATATTTAGCTTTTTGCGCTTCTTGAATTGAGGTCAACAACTGCTCTTTACGCATTCGACTGTAGCGAGATATGCCATATTCGCTAGCAATCTTGCGAAGTTGCCTTAGCGTCATTTCCTCTAGTGGTAGGCGTTCATTTGCCATGATTCGATCTCCGGTAGTTTCTATATCGGGTTGATTTGACCCTGAGTTATCCGTTCTGGCGGTGAACCACCTCATAGCCTTATGAATTCATAGACAACCGGATGCCAGGACTTTAAGTCTCAATAGGATAAGACAGGATTTTCTTCGGGATCAGGGGATCAGCCGTTAGGTTTATCTTGCAGAAAAATAATCAGGAGATCAAGGGGGGGCGATCGCCTGATTCTGGCTTGATCCACGGTTTTATCAGCCTGCACGGGATCAAAATGTCAGAATTTCATAACATTTACTCAAACGGGGGATCGTAGACGGGATCGAAAAATGTCATAAGAAATTGACTTTTGCTGTAAAGCTCCTCCAATAACAAGGGGATCACTGCTGATGCAGAAGTTGTGCAGAGAACCATTCCCTGCTGTAAGCTGCTCTAAAGCACATCAATCAACATCTGAATCTTTGAGTGAGAAGGCACAGCAAGGTAAGAACTCGGCTCCACCTAGGCATCGCATGATTAGTAGCGTTTTGTCCCCGGCGGTGCGCTTGTGGTTGCGATCGCAAGTCGAGCAGGTAGACCAGCTAGAGGTTGAAATTGAGGGGGGCGATCGCCAACTGCTCACCGGGCACATTCCTCAAGTCTCAATTTCGGCTCAGGGCGTAATTTATCAAGGGTTGCACCTTAGCTGCATTGATTTAACGGGGACAGGCATCCGAGTCAATTTGGGTCAAGTCATCAAAGGAAAACCGCTACGGCTTCTGGAAGTTGTGCCCGTTTGGGGGGAACTGTTGATGCGAGAAGCAGAGCTAAATGCCTCCTTGAAAGCTCCACTCCTGGCAAATGCAGTAACCGAATTTTTGGTGAATTTGCTGCGATCCAGTGATGCGTCCGGTTTAGCGGAGGGAGGCGAAGAGCAATCCCTGGATCTGCAAAATCTCAGTATTTTAATTGGCGCAAACCAGCTAACGTTAAGCGCAGACTTAATTTCTGTTAGCAGTGAAACAACGCTTCTGGTAATTCGTACCGGATTGGAGCAAGTCAGCGAACACGAGTTACAGCTTACTCATCCTCAATGGCTGCCTCACTTGCAGGCAAAGCGAGGATTACCCTTAAACGATCTGCATGGCTTCCTAATTGACCTGGGATCAGAAGTGGATATTGAAACGCTAACTTTAGAGCCTGGACAAATTTTTTGCCAGGGCAAAATCAACGTTATTCCTTAGCGAGACATCTACCCCAAAGTTCATTCTCAATTGGGCAGCAGAGGCAGCAGCAAAGTCACGAAATAGTAGACCAGTGGAGCCGTAAAAACATAGCTGTCTGCTCGGTCAAGAATGCCACCATGACCGGGGATCAACTGACCTGAGTCCTTCACACCAGCATCTCGCTTCATCATCGATTCGGTTAAGTCGCCCAACAAACTGGCAATACCAATCAGTAAGCCGAGCGCCATGCCAGAGAGCGGCCATCCCGTCCAACCCAGATACCATGCTCCTACAACCGCGACACCAACACTGCCCGCTACCCCGAACACGGCTCCTTCAACTGTCTTTTTAGGGCTGATGTCGGAAAGCCGGGTTTTTCCAAACAGCTTGCCAAAGACATAGGCTCCGATGTCTGCTGCCCAGATGCAGCCAAAGGCCAGCAGGGTCGTGGTTAGCCCAATGGGAAGATCGTTTAGGCTTTCGAGTGAGGTGGGAAAGTAGCCACCTAGAGGTAAATTGCTGACTTCAGCGTTACCTAGCGATCGCAACCGGACCCAGTAGCTAGGCAAATAGCCGCCATAGAACAATCCCAAAATTGAAGCAGAGATATCGGCGATCGTGGCAAACTTGGGCTGAAACAGTAGATAGAAACAAATGAAAGTTCCAGCAACGGGCAAAACCGCATCAGCCAGCGTTGTGGGATAGAACGTCGAAATAATCAAGAGTGCCTGACTGACTGCCAAAGTCGTCTTTGCGGCTGGAGCGATCCCCTTAGCCCGGACGAGTTGAAAATATTCCAGCTGCCCCAGGTAGATGATGATGCCAAAACCGAGGGTAAAGTACCATCCACCCAAAACAATCATCCCCAGAGCGAGGGCGATCGCAACAATAGCACTGAGGACACGAGACAGCGGCATAAGGGTTTTCTAATTAAGACAGTTTAAGTCCTAGCCTGATAAGACTTAACCTAACAACCATGATGAAGAGAAATTCAAAACAGATTCAAGTTAAGCCTGAGAAAACTCGGATTTGTGTTGTAACTTACATCTAAATCCAAGTTCTACAAGGCGAATTATTCCTTCTTATTAAGCCTAGATTAAACTGCTTTTGGCAATCCTTAACCGATTTCTCACTTCTAACTCTTAAACGGAGAGGGGGGGATTCGAACCCCCGTAAGGTTTCCCTTAAACAGATTTCGAGTCTGCCGCATTCAACCGCTCTGCCACCTCTCCAGGTGCATGGTTATTTTGTTGTCCAAGCCTTAACTATATTATCCGGTCTATCGTATTCTCGTCACAATCGATTCTGTAGTTTTGGCAAATATGGCGATCGCTATAGCTGTTATCAGAATTTCCATCTGCAGCAAGTTGAGCATCAAAGCCACTATTCATTAAGATGAGAACGGATGACAGCATAAGGGCATTCAGAAGCTAAGCCGTCGAGATTCACGTAAGGACTCACTTCACAATGGCAGAAGAAGCTAAATCAAACGCTGGAGAAAACAATTCCGAAGCAAAAACCACTGAACTTCCCGCCGATGGGAAGTCTGAAGCAGCTTTGACCGACGCAGCCGAAAAGCCAGCGGTGTCTGAAACGGCTCAGCGAGAAGAAGTTGCAAACCCTGCTGCGGGCAATGCTCACACTCCTGAAGTGGCAGAAGACAACGCACCCAGCTCAGATGAGCCAGAGGCAACTTCGCTTCCTTCTGCAAACAAGCCCGACGACGACCCAACTGGTCCAGAGCGCAAGCCGACCCCAGAGGATGCGAAAGAGAAAGCACCTGCCGATGAACCTGCTGCTAAAGCGGCTGGGGATAAACCCTCACCTGAAGAGAGAAAAGCCAAAGCAGCAGCAGCAAAGGCAGCTAAAGAAAAAGCCGCAGACGGAGATGGGGACGCCAAACCTGCTGCTAAGGCAAAGAAAGAAAAGCCGCCTGCCTTAGAAGACAAACCTTTTGCTGAGTTTATTAATCAGCACTTTTTGCCGACCCTAAAAGAGAATCTGACCAAGCAAGGGGTTCAAGACCTAGACCTGAAGTTTGAGAAACAGAAGATACCCGTTCCTGGGCTAGATGAAAATCCTGAGTGCTGGCAGGTGATTGGACGCTTACAGAGTGGCAAGCGCCAGTTCAATGTTGGCTTTTTGAAGGAAGATATTCAGGCTTCTAAGGTGTTTACCTATTCCGATAATGGCGGCAAGGCCAGTACGCTAGAGTCCTTTATGATTGACGAGCGAAGAGTTAATTTAGACTTGTTGGTGCTGTACACAGTGCAGCGACTCAACGCTCAGAAGTGGCTAGTCGGAAACTAAATCTTAGGACTAGATCCGGTGGATTAAGTAAAGACCCCAATTTTCAATGAATTGGGGTCTTTATTTATTGGAGTGGCGATCGCCCCACGTACCCATCTAAAGTTCAACAAAGTCGTAAAGCACAACTCCCGTAGTAGGGTCGTTTTCGATCGCCACATAGCCAGTTTTCGCCATTGCCCGCAGCGTGTTCTCCACGTCGGCAAAGTTGCATTCGGTATCTAGTACAGCTTGGGTCACCGACAGTTTGCCCCCTCTTGCCTCAGCCGCTTTCAGCAATTTGAGCATTAGCTGATCTTGGGTCAACAGCAAAGGTTTGGAATCAGGTGCCGATTGAACCAACGTTTCAATTGTTGGCTGGTAAGGCACCCCCATTGGCGACAAACCCAACTTGATTCTGGCTTTGGTGTTGTGCTCGTCAACCATATTGGGAATCAGAAAAAGATCCACGAGTTGCCCCACGCCAAATAAACCCCACGTACACATCCACAGAACGCCTGTGAAGATCTTTTTGTTATAGAGCCGATGGATTCCTGCTAGTCCAAATAGCCAGATCAGCCACAGCATATAACTGGTGCCCTTGTCATTCATGCTTTCAGCCCAGATAGGTTATCAGTTCCTTCAGTTTTAATGATAGAAACAACCCAATATTTTGTGCCCAATTCCTTGCTTTAGAGTTACAAACTGAATATAGCTGTCCTAAATTCTTTGCGAAATTACCGGAAATTCTACCTGGACTGGAGAGCGATGAAACCAATCTGGAGTTTTCTAATTGCCTGTAGTAGCGCAGCCCTGCTGTGCCCTACAGTGCAGGCAGCCCTTCCTGAGAAGCTTCTGGTTGAGCACCAATCCGCCGACGCGACCGTTACGCAACTCATCGACCCCATTGAGTTAGAACCGATCGCTGAGTCTACGCTACCTTCAACCGAGGCTCAAGTCGTAGAAGTTAATCCAGAACACCCTGCAATCAGCGATGGCGAACCGGAAATAAGCGATCTCCCATCCTCAGCAAGCAATCCTGAGATTCCAACTAACGAAGATGCCGTAGCACCTGACTCAGAGGTAGAAAACCCTGAACTAGAGCAAGCTGAATCTGTTGAGGCTGAGCCAAAACCCGATTTAGAGAACGGTGAGGCTCCTTCATCTACAGGTGAAGACGAGGATGCGATCGCTCCTGATTCCCCTACTGATGATCCGAATTCACCCAGCGAGGCAGAACCTGCAACTACTCTGGCTAACGAAGGTCGGCAACAGCTTTTGATCGAAGCCGATCGACTCTATCTGCAAGGGCAGTATGAACAGGCAGAATTTCTTTATCGCAAAGCAAAAGAGCCGTTTATCGCCGAGGCAGTGCGCGATCGCCCCGCTGCAATTTCTGATCCGGCGCTGTTGTCTCCTGCGGGTCAGGTCTATTGGCGGGAAGCTAACGCCGGACGAGAAGCAGAGCTATACACCCGATTGATGGTTCCCCTAGAGCTTTTGGTGGAGGAATACCCCGAGTTTATTCCCGGTCATCTGCTCCACGCCGAAGTTTTAGCCGAGCAAGACAAGCCCGAAGAGTCTCTGGCAGTCCTGGAGCGGGCAACAACGCTTTATCCAAATGAGCCAGAGTTGATTCAGGCACGAGTTGAAGCGCTGGCAGACAATGAGCGCTGGCTGGAAGCGTCGATCGCTGCCCGACAATTTGCGCTGCTCAATCCTGAGCGCCCAGATGTAGCTGAGTTTCAGACATTAGCCGATCAGCATTTAGAAGAGTTTCAAGAGCGAACACGGAGTCGGTTGAGGGGAAATGCGATCGCCAACTTCGTCACGGGGGCAGCCAGCTTCGTTCTCACCGGCAATCTATTTGGTCCTTTGTCGGCAATTGAAACAACCGTCTTGATGCTGCGCGGCGAGTCTGCGGTAGGTGAAAGCATCGCTAATCAAGCTACACGTCAGCTAGAGCTAGTTGAAGATGAAGCCATCGTTGCTTACGTGAATGAACTGGGACAACGGCTAGCAGAGGTTAGCGGTCGAGATGACTTTGAGTATGAATTTTACGTCGTTCAAGACGAAACGCTAAACGCTTTTGCGCTTCCTGGTGGCAAAATTTTCGTCAATGCTGGAGCTATTTTAGAAGCCAATTCTGAAGCAGAACTAGCTGGTTTGCTGGCTCATGAACTGTCTCACGCCGTTCTTTCACACGGTTTTCAGCTTGTCACCAGCGGTAACTTGACCGCCAATCTGCTGCAATTCATTCCCTATGGCGGCTATGCCGCAAACCTGGCAGTACTGAGCTACAGCCGCGACATGGAGCGTCAAGCCGATGCCCTTGGCACTCGCATCCTGGCGACTTCGGGCTATGCGGCTGACGGATTACGCAACCTGATGATCACGCTGGAAGAAGCAGAAGAAGAAAGCCTGCCGTTTATCTGGCTCTCGTCTCACCCTGATGCCGACGAACGAATTGAAAATATCGAAACGCAGATTGAACTCAACGGCTACAACCGCTACACCTATGAGGGCGTGGAGCGGCATCAGGCAATGCAGCAACGGGTTGAACAACTGCTCCTAGCACCCGATGAGGCTAAATAAATGAAATTTGTCTTGCCCGACCCTTCTGATTTATTAGAAACCGACAAAACTAGACTGAAAAGCTTAGGAGAAGTCACCTTCTACGAAGAGATGCCTGCAACCGAAGAAGAGGTGATTCAAAGAATCGACGGTGCAGAATTGATTGCCTTAAGCTGGATTGACATCACCGAAAATATCATCAAGAGCAATCCCAACTTAAAGTACATCGTGGTTTTAGCAGTTGGCTATGACCAGATTGATCTTCAAGCCGCAAGCGCAGCAAATATTAAAGTCATCAACTGTCCAACTCACAATGCTCTAGCAGTCGCAGAATATACGATTGGGCTAATCTTTACTGTGACGCGTAGAATCCTGGAAGCAAATTTATTTTTGCGAGAAGGAAGCTGGAGTCAGCAGCGATTTCGCGGGGTAGAGTTGCGGGGCAAAAAGCTAGGGCTAATCGGTTACGGAAACAGCGGTCGAGAAGTGGAAAAGCTAGCGATCGCCCTCGGCATGGAAGTTGAGCACGCCACCTCCAAAACTTCTTCAGGCGATCTCGACCAGCTAATTGCAACCTCTGACATTCTCAGCCTGCATCTGCCGTTAACGGAACAGTCCAGACATTTGATTGACGAAAGGCGGCTCAATTTGTTGAAGCCCTCAGCCTATTTGATTAACACCGCTAGAGGGGCGATCGTCGATCAGCAAGCGTTGATTAAAATCTTGAATCAGAAGCGCATCGCTGGAGCTGCACTCGACGTATTTGAAGATGAGCCAGTTTCAGGACTGCCAACTCGAGAAATGCTGGAGCTAATCAGACTCGGTAATGTTGTTGCCACGCCTCACATTGCTTACAACAGTGAAGAAATGGCAGCAAGATTGGGAGCAGAATTAATCGCAAATATTCAGGCTTGCATCGAAGGCAAGCCGGTTAATGTGGTGAATTAATATCACCTAACTCTAAACTTGTAGGTTGGGTGAAGCATAGCGGAACCCAACAACTGTGCTTGCCTAAATTGTGTTGGGTTCCGCATTCGCTCCACCCAACCTACGCAATGACGAAGATGATGCAATTCTGAGAGGGCGTAGCATTCGGGCAAGGATTGGGTTGAAAACCACAAATATAGCTGCCGAATGCCACGCCCCTACGAGATATTACACGCCCTAACCTTACTTCAATACTCTACGACTGGGCGTGATTTGCTGTTTCAATCCTTTTTTCGTGAGCGATTTGAGCAAACTTGCCATTTACATGACCGTTGTTATTTCGCGGCTGAATTACTCCATATCCTCCATGATTCCGCTCATAGATCACATTAATCTCGCCTGTTTCTAAGTTGCGGAACATGTAAAAATCGTGGTCTACCAGTTCTAATTGCTCCAACGCTTCATCAAGCGTCATTGGAGGCATTGCAAAGTATTTGGTGCGAACCACTTCACCCGGAAGCTCAGGAGTGCGATCTTTGATTAAATCGGCTTCAACAGGTTGCTCGCTCACTACGTCTGCTGTCTTCAGGGGAGCGTGAACTTTTGCTTGCCGTTTCTCCTTATATTTCCGCAGTTGCCGAGCAATTTTGTTTGCAACCAGATCAATGCTGGCGTAAAGGTTTTCGCTGCTTTCTTCGGCTCGAACGACTGTACCGTTTGCGTAAATCGTGACTTCAGCGGTTTGTTTGGGGTTTATCCGAGGGTTGCGGGCTACCGATAAATGCACATCAACTTCAGTGGTTAAACTTTGAAAATGATTGACTGCCTTTTCAATCTTCTGATGTACATACTCATGAATCGAATCGGTGATTTCGATGTTTTTGCCCTGGATAACAAGCTTCATGGAGTCGCCTCCCCTAAGTGTTTAGGTTATGTTTTCACCCTAGCACTTTGTATTCTGGAGAACAGTGTCGTTTAAAATGTTTTGCATCCGTTGATAATTCTTGATTGAATCAGCGTCATTTTTAGTTGAATTTGTGTCAATTCACCCTTGATTTCAAAAATGGACTTGGGTACACTTGCGATCGCTTCATTAACTGATACTCGTTCCCGTCGGTGTTTGCTCTACAAACCGGGACTTGTACCCTACTCAACGGCTTTGTCATGGCAGCGATCGCTTGTAGCAGAGCGACGTAACCAACCTGACCTAGATGACGTACTGCTACTGCTAGAACATCCGCCTGTCTACACGCTGGGTCAAGGCGCTACTCTAGATTTTTTGAAGTTTGACCCAGACACATCAGATATAGAAGTTTGTCGGGTCGAGCGTGGTGGTGAAGTGACTTACCATTGCCCCGGTCAAATCGTTGGCTATCCAGTTTTGAACCTGCGCTACTACCAGCAAGACTTGCACTGGTATCTACGCCAGCTAGAGGAAGTGTTGCTCCGAGTACTTGCAGCCTACGGTCTACAGGGTGAACGAGTGCCAGGGTTAACCGGAGTATGGTTGGAAGGACGTAAAGTTGGGGCGATTGGCATTAAAGTTAGCCGTTGGATTACAATGCACGGCTTCGCGCTGAATGTTTATCCTGACTTGCAAGGGTTTAATCAAATTGTCCCCTGCGGTATTGCCGATAAACCCGTTGGCAGCTTGGCACAGTTTCTTCCTACTGTTGACCTCGATCAGGTTCACCAGCAGGTTGCTGCCTCCTTTGCAGAGGTATTCAACGTTCAGTTTCAGGAAATGCGGATGAAAGGACTTGAACCTTCACTTCTTGCGAAACTAGAACCTAAATCTAGCGCGTCTACCAATTCCGCCACATCCGCATGAATCTAGCTTAGATATCTTAGCAAAAGAAAGCCAACGTTGCTGAACCTAAAAGGTGAATTTGGGTATGGCAACAGTTTTACTTCTTTACTTCCATGCTCAGATTGGAATTCTGGGCAGTATTTAGATTAGGAAGACGGGGAGCGCAGAATTACTTTGAGAAGCCATTAAAAAAGGGAGAGCCATTAAAACGACTCTCCCTACCATCAGGGTGCATCTACTTAGCGTATTATGGCACTAAAGGGGTGGGGGGTGTCACCCCCCAAAACGAGTTTTTCAGGAAAAGTTTTGTAAAGATCAGAAAAACCGCTGCATGGGGTGAGGGGTTTGACCCCTCATTTTAGATTTTGCCCAAAAAATTCCAGGGATGGTGGTAGTTTCCCTGGAATTTCACTAAATCTTGAGTTTACTTGAGTTTGAACAATCTAACCGTTTAATTTCTGGGTGAGAAGCTGGTTGGTCAGCTTTGGATCAGCTCTTCCACCCGTTTGTTTCATCACCTGCCCGACAAAGAAGCCCAGCAGCTTAGTCTTACCACCCCGATATTTAGCCAGTTCGTCGGGATTGGCAGCAATCACAGCATCAATCGCTGCTTCGAGAGCACCTGTGTCCGAGATTTGGGTTAGCCCTTTGCTTTCTACCAACTTTTTAGCAGAGCCGCCATTCACCAACAGTTCAGGCAGAATGTCTTTGCCAATTTTGTTGCTGATTGTGTTGCTTTCGATCAGTTCAACCAGTTCTGCCAAGGTTTCGGGCTGGAGGGGAATTTCGCTAATGCTGAGCCGCTTTTCATTCAGGTAGGCGCTGATGTCGCCCATGATCCAATTAGCAGCGAGCTTGGGATTAGCTTTGGCAGCAGTGGCAGCTTCAAAGTATTCGGCGATCGCCCGATCATCCGTCAGCACTCGCGCATCATAGGCAGATAATCCTAACTCGCTCTGATAGCGTTCGCGCTTTTTGGCAGGCAATTCAGGAAGTTGCGATCGCCATTCTTCCAACTGCTCAGCGGTCACCTCAATCGGCCCTAAATCTGGCTCAGGGAAATAACGGTAGTCGCTTGATCCTTCCTTAATCCTCATGCTGATCGTGCGTTGGGAGCCTTCTTCCCACAGCCGCGTTTCTTGCAAAATCCGTTCGCCAGATTCGATCGCCTCGATTTGCCGCTCAATCTCGTAGTTGATCGCCCGTTCGATTGCGTTGAACGAGTTCATGTTCTTGATTTCGACCTTGGTGCCAAATTCTTCCTGTCCGACGGGACGCACTGAGATATTCACGTCGCAACGCAATGAGCCTTCCTGCATGTTGCCGTCGCTCACACCCAGGTAGCGCAAAATTCGCCGCAACTCTTGAGCATACTCAGCCGCCTCTTGCCCAGAGCGCATGTCCGGCTCGGAGACGATTTCGACCAGCGGTACGCCCGTGCGGTTGTAGTCTACGAGGGAATGGGTAGAACCAGAGAGGCGATCGCTGCCTCCATGCACCAGTTTGCCTGCGTCTTCTTCCATGTGCAGGCGCGTGATGCCGATGCGCTTGCGGACTAGAGTGCCATCTTTATCTTCAACATCAACCTCTAGCCAACCGTGTTCGGCGATCGGCAGGTCATACTGCGAAATTTGGTAGTTTTTGGGCAGGTCAGGGTAGAAGTACTGCTTTCGGTCAAATTTGCTGTAGGGCGCGATCTGGCAATTCAATGCCAAACCCGCTTTGACGGCATATTCCAACACCCTTTGATTGAGCACAGGCAGCACTCCCGGCATTCCCATACAAATCGGACAAACATTGGTGTTGGGAGGCGTGCCAAATTCGGTAGAACAGTTACAGAAAATTTTCGTGTCAGTTTTGAGTTGACAGTGGGTTTCTAACCCAATAACTGCTTCATATTGGGTCTTAACCGGAGCAGCAGTTGTCATGATTACTTTTTAGCTAGGCAGTGATTGGGTCTATTTTAGCCCGTAAGGGGAAGAGGGAGGGGCTAAAGAGGGGCTGGGGGCTAGGGGCTGGGGACTAGGGAAAAAGGCAAGTGACTGAAAGGGAAGGAGAAATGATGCGATGTGCAACTAAATTCCTGGAAGCTCTAGTTTCTTGTGGAGCAGGCATCTTGCCTGCTTGGATTTGGACGGGCAAGATGCCCATCCCACAACCCTAGCCCCTAGCCCCTAACTTAGTTTCAATTTCTGAAAATTTACCGACAGATCTTGTAGGGACAGTTAGGCTATCGATTAACCTCTTGTCCTGCCCTTTACATTCCGTGATCTTATGGCGAAGGAACTGGCAATTCGTACTCGCGGGCTGACCAAACAGTTTGACCGTCAGGTTGCCGTAAATGACATCGATTTAGAAATTGAGGCTGGAGAAGTTTATGGACTAATCGGACCGAATGGCGCAGGGAAAACGACTCTGATTCGGATGTTGGCAACGGCAGAGGAGCCAACGACAGGAGAGATTTTGATTAATGGCGATCGCCTCCTGCGCGATAAAACCAACGCTCACATCAAGCAACGGATTGGTTACCTGCCAGATGACTTCCCGCTTTATGATGACCTGACCGTTTGGGATTATCTAGACTATTTTGCGCGAATGTATAAGCTGCGGCAGCCCCACCGCAATCGTCGTTTGCATGAAGTGCTAAACCTGGTGCAGCTTGCGCCAAAGCGAAATAGCCTGATTGCAACCCTGTCGCGAGGCATGAAACAGCGCCTTAGCCTGGCCCGCACGATTATCCACGAACCGATTTTGCTGTTGCTGGATGAGCCAGTTTCGGGGCTTGACCCGATCGCCCGGATGCAGTTTCGCGAAATCATCAAAGTGCTGCAAGAGGCGGGGATGACAATCTTGATTTCGTCCCACGTGCTGAGCGACCTGGCAGAACTTTGTACCTCGATCGGGATTATGGAGTTAGGCTATCTGGTAGAAAGCGCGCCCCTGCAAGAACTCTACCGTCGCTTGAGCCGTCAGCAAATTCTCATTTCAACGCTCGGCAAGCTGGATGCACTCCGGCAAAACTTGAGAAGCCATCCCCAGGTGGAGAACGTAGAAGTTTTGCCTGGAACCCAAACCGTCAGAGTGCAATTTTCGGGAGAGCCAAAGGAATCTGCACTGTTGCTGCGATCGCTCGTCGGCGCAGGCATTCCAATCAATGACTTTCACTGTGTTCGCGAAGATTTAGAAACTATCTTCCTCAAGCTGGGGCATCAACAAGCATCGTGACATCATAAGCGACGAGAATTTTCTGCATTCACCCATGACTTAACGACGATTTAACAACCAGCTCAAGTGTCTATCCCTCATCCTTCATCTCTCATCCTTAACCTATGCGTCTTAATCTGCTAGACCAAATCGGCGACTGGAATCCTCAGCTATTTCGAGAACTTAAGGGTCGGCTCAAGTCCCGCAATGTTTTGATTGCGATCGGCTTGTCGCTGATGGCTCAGTTTCTTCTACTCAACTTTTTCAACAATCAGCTTCCTAATCTCAGTAGGACTTACAGCAAATACTGCACTGAGTATGACCCCGCCAGCTATGGATGTCTCAAACAGGGCGGGGACTATTTAATTGATTGGATGATGTGGTGGAGAGACATCTTCATCGCCTTAAACTGGGGCATCATCCTGGTGTTAATGCTGGCTGGGGTCTATCTGCTAATCAATGACCTCGACCAGGAAGAACGGCGCGGAACGCTGAATTTTATTCGTCTCAGTCCCCAGCGGAGCCGTAGCCTACTGACAGGCAAACTGTTAGGAGTTCCGGTGTTGCTTTACCTGGCAGTCGGCGCAATTGTGCCACTGCATCTATTTGTGGGAATGCAAGCGGATGTACCGACCGTTTTTACGGCGAGCTATTACCTGATGCTGTTTGCAGGTTGTTATTTTCTGTATAGCGCTGCGCTGCTGGGTGGCTTTATGGGTAAGCTGCAAGGCGGCATTGGTGGAATTCAGATTACGACTGGAACGGCTTTCCTGGGCGTATTTCTGACCGCCTTTTTATTCATCCCAAACTACTTTCTCTGGAATGTGTTAACCGTCTGGAGCCGCTTTTCTCAATATGTTATTGGCAGCAGCACGGGAACAAGCTCAGTGCAGTGGTTTTACATTCCGCTGGAGCAGAGTTTGATCCTTTCGCACGGGTTTACTCTGTTTGCCCTGGGCATTGGAAGTTACTGGATTTGGCAAGCGCTAGACCGCTGTTTTCATAGCCCTGGGGCAACCTTGCTGAGCAAGCGACAAAGCTATGGGCTGATGATCAGCTTTCAGGTGTTGATGCTGGGATTCTTTATACGCGATTGGGGGCAATATGCTTACGATGATTCTGGGTTTTTCATTGCTCAGGTTGCCGTAGTTTCTAGTGCCAATCTGGTGCTGTTTTTGGTGTTGATTGCCATGCTGTCAGCTCACCGTCAAACATTGCTAGATTGGGCACGCTATCGTCACTTTGAGCGAAGCAGCCTGCAAATCGGGTCAGCACAAACCACGACGGGTTCCACTCGGCAACGTTCGTCAATGTGGCAAGACCTGATCTGGGGTGAAAAGAGTCCGGCTGTGGTGGCGATCGCCATCAACATGCTGATCACGGCGGCAATTCTGCTGCCCTGGATCATCTTCCACCCAGAGGGCGTGGAGAAATGGACGGTTGTGACTGGGTTGGTCATCAGTCTGAACCTGATTGCTATCTATGCATCGATTGCCCAACTGACCCTGATGATGAAAAATCAACGGCGTGGTTGGTGGGCAATGAGTGCAGTTGCGCTGGCGATCGGACTACCCCTCCTTGCAGGTGTGATCCTCTACGCCGAGTTCGGTTCAGGTACGGCAACTGCACTACTGTTGTTCTCACCTATGCACTGGGTTTGCCTGGCTCAAGGTGCGCCTGCCTTTATGCCGCTACTGGCGATTGTGGGGCAGTGGGGGGCGATCGTATTGCTCAATGCTCAGCTTGCCAAGAATCTGAAGCGGGTAGGTGCGTCAGAGTCGAAACCGCTGCTGGCTGGAGTCAAGTAGTCCACATTCTAAAACTACTGGGTTGGGGGTTAGAGGCTTGCACTCTGACCCCCAAGTTTTTATGGCTCAATCAATATTTTTGCTGAGGTTTGGCGTAGGGATTGGATGGTGGCGATCGCCACCTCAGCCGCCTGGTCAATTTCTGCTTCTGTATTGAATTTACCAATGCCAAACCGAATTGAGGCAAAGGCTAATTCCTCGGAGCGTCCTAACGCGGATAGCACATGAGAAGGTTCGATCTTGGCGGCAGAGCAAGCAGACCCTGAAGAGACGGCAATAGTAGACTGCAATCCCAATAGCAGCGCCTGCCCATCTACACCCGCGACGCTGATGTTCAGGTTTCCGGGTAAACGTTGGGTTGAATGTCCGTTGAGGTAAATGCCCGGAAGCTCACTCAGGCGCTGCCAGAGGCGATCGCGCAGTTGAATTTGCCGTTGGGATTCTGTCTCCAATTCTGCTAATCCCAACTCCACTGCTTTGGCAAAACCGACAATCTGCGGTGGGTACAGCGTTCCCGCTCGCATTCCTCGCTCTTGCCCACCGCCGTGCAGTTGTGCTGCCAGTTGCACTCTCGGTTGACGGCGACGCACATATAGCGCCCCAATTCCCTTAGGTCCGTAGACTTTGTGTGCAGTCAGAGACATCAGGTCAATCTGCATTGTCTCTACGTCGAGGGGAATTTTGGCGATCGCCTGAGCCGCATCGGTGTGAAACAATACGCCTCGACTACGGCACATTGCCCCAATTTCTGCCAAAGGCTGCAACACTCCAATTTCGTTATTTGCTACCATTACCGACACCAAAATGGTGTCCGGTCGAAAAGCCTGCTCCAGTTCTTTCAGGTCAACCAAACCATCCGGCTGAACAGGTAGAAACGTCACCTCAAAGCCAAGTGACTGCAAATAGCGACAGGGGTCTAGAACCGCGCTGTGTTCGGTTTGCACAGTGATGAGATGTCGTCCCTGCGAAAAGTAAGCTTCTGCTACGCCCTTGATTGCCAAGTTGTTGGCTTCTGTTGCACCGCTGGTGAAGATGATTTCTTCGGGGGTAGTGGCGATCGCCTCAGCCAAAATTTCTCGTGACTGCTTAACCGCTGCCTCTGCTGCCCAGCCATACAGATGAGTGGTGCTACCAGGGTTACCAAAATGCTCTGTAAAGTAAGGCAACATTGCCTCTAGCACTCGTGGATCAACCGGCGTGGTAGCGTGACAGTCTAAGTAGATGGGGCGTTGCACAATAATTCCTGCGATCGGTTTGTCATCTAATACCGATCTAAACAAATTTCAGGGCAATTGATGACAAGCAGGGTATTTCACGAAACGTCCGATCGACGATTTGTCCGGATCGCAATTCGATATGACAAACACCAGTTGCCTAATGAAAAAGTGGAGGCGCAATGCACCTCCACCTCATTTAACGCCCACTGTTAGGAATGTCTGCTATTGAAGCAAACGTTTGTTCGCTCTAATAGCGGCATGTCATTAACCTGCAACTTCTTTAGTTACGTCCGCCTGGAGTGCGTCCACCTTCATCGTTGCTGCCACCGCGAGGCTGTGAGTTGCCAGGGTCACAACCCTCTGCACCATTACCGATGCCCTGGTTGCAATTCTGACGACCAGAGTTATCATCGTCGTCGTCGCGGTCATCATCGTCGCTATCGTCGTCGCCATCATCACCCTCGTCATCGTCATCGTCGCTGTCGTCATCACTGTCGTTATCGCGCTCTTCGAGATCGTCGTCACTGTCATCATCGTCATCTGATGTTGTGACAACGTAAGGCGATGAAATTTCGGTAACACTGCCTGTGCTGAAGAGTGCTTGGTAGATGAAAACAGCAACCTCTGAACGGGTAGCAACACGGCTAAGGCTGAGCACGCGAGTTTCTGGATAGTTCACCACAATGCCTTGCTCGGTCAGCGCTGCAAGCAGACTACGAGTTTCGGAGGAACTAATGGTCGAAACATCGGTGTAGTAAGCCAGCGTTGTATCGACAGAACTGCTAGAGGAAAGCCGTAAACCTCGGGCGATCGCCAGCAGCACATCCGCACGAGTCAAACTCCGCGTCGGGTTAAACTCGTTGTCGTCATCCAAGCTCAAAAAGCCCATCTCATAAGCTTCTTGAATTGCGGTGTAAGCCCAATAGGATGAAGATACATCCCTGAAGTTGACTGCATCCCGCACGTCCCGCAGCTCAAAAGCACGACGCAGCATTGCCGCAAACTGAGCTTTAGTGACGGGTTGGTCAGGGCGGAAGGTGCCATCGGGGAAACCTTCGATGATTTCCAGAGCAGCCAGTTCGCTAATAAACTCACTTGCCCAATAGTTGGAGGCAACATCGCGGAAGCTAACCCGTGTGCTTTGACGAGCAATCAACTGCGCCCTGCGAATTGCGGTAGCGGATTCATTCAGTAGAACAAGGCTGCCCGTCTCGTTGGTGTGGTAGACCCAGACCTGCTGTTGACTGCGTGCCACAACTACCCAGCCCGGAACAAGCGCTTCGGTGCAGGCGTTGTTGCTAGGCAAGCCTAAGCAACCATCTGACCAAACTTTACGACGCACTTCGACGATCTCTAAGTTCGTGACTTCACCCGAATATTGTCGGGCGATCGCCTGCAGCACAGAAGACCGCACTGATTCTGAAAAACCAGTCTGACTTACACTAACCGCAGTCCGTTCAGTTGTGACGCTGCCAGAAGTGCCGCCCGAAACTCCAGTGACTTGTCCCTCGGTTCTCGTTTCAGTTCTTGTTTCAGTTCTCGTTTCGGTGTAGACGCTAGCCGTCCGGGTTTCGGTTGCTGCCACATCCAGAACGACAACAGAACCGGATTCATCCGTGCGGTAAACCCAGGTTTGCTCGTCAGATTCAACAACAACCCGCCATCCGGAAACGAGTGCTTGAAGGCATGAATCTGCAGGGCCACCCAATCCTAAACAACCATCCGTCCAAGTTTCTTGACGAGCTTCTACAATTCGCAGCTCAGAAATGGCTACTCCTGACTGAGTAGAGATTGCTCGGTAAACCGATTCGCGAACTGAATCAGGCAACTCACCATCAGATTCTGCGTCATCGTCGTCAGATTCATCATCATCGGATTCTGAGCCATCGTCACTGTCATCAGATTCCGAATCATCGTCATCATTGTCATTGGATTCTGAGTCATCGTTGTCAGATTCCGAATCATCATTGTCATCATCGGATTCCGACATTGCAACATCGTTGCTGACTTCTGTGAATGAACCTGCTAGCTCAAAGCTGCCTGCCTCGGTTTGAAACTTAATGGGGAAGGAGGCAAGAGAAACGCTGGGCGTTGCACCAAAGTCGCCTGCAATTTCTAAACGGAAAGAGTCTTCGCTGCTACCCGACTGTAGCCCCTGCATGATGGAGCCACCGCTACAGTTGTTGGCTGCGTAGATGCAAACATTGATGTCTTTGAAACCACCGGGAAAGTTTTGCTGGTTCTGATTGATGACGACGGTTTCAAATGTTGCGGTGTTACCCTCGATCACGCTCAAAGCAACGTCCGTCGCAGTGGGGGTGATGCCAAAGCCAAAGCTGGTAATCGCAGCCTGAAAGGAACTGGCAGTTTCGTTGTTAATGCTTACGTCTAGCACCAGGCGATTGGACGTTAGCTCAACCACTTCAAAAACTGCCGTCGCTGTAAGTTGGGGAATGTCTGCGTTAGCAGGTAGCACCCAACTTACGGGAAATCTTTGACCTACATCCGTTGCAGTTATTCCGACCTCATATAGCGATTGACCCGATGGGTTGCCTGCTGTTTCGCCAGACTGAGTTTCAAAATCAAAAGCAAGGGCAGGTGTTGGCAAGAGAGCCAGAGCAGTAAGCCCTGAGAGCACCAAAATCACCTTACTAATCGCACTGACAGCCAAAATTCGCTTTTTCGCCACGCTCACACCTCGTAAACAGGTAATGTTTGCCTAGTCGAGTGGTGTGACGAAAGCTACTGAATAGCTTGTTCCTCAGTTAAAGAATATTAAAGAAAACTTTACGACTACAGTCTCAAACAGCGAATTGCTTCCAACATTCCTCTTGCTTTATTCAGGGTTTCTTCATACTCTTTTTCCGGTTCGGAGTCAGCAACCAATCCTGCGCCTGCCTGAACGCTGACCATATGGGTGCCGTCAGACTGGCTACGAACCACCATTGTGCGAATGGCGATCGCCGTATTCAAATTTCCCTCAAAGTCGTAGTAACCATAGACTCCTGAGTAAGGACCACGCCGACACGATTCCAGGTCATGGATGATTTCCATTGCCCGAATTTTGGGTGCGCCGCTGACTGTCCCTGCCGGGAAGCAGGCTTTGAGCAAATCCCAAGCTGTTTTACGGGGTGCTAGTTCACCAATCACGTTGCTGACAATGTGCATGACGTGAGAATAGCGCTCGATTACCATCAGCTCATCAACTGTTACCGTGCCGCTGGCGCAAACTCGCCCTAGGTCATTTCGCCCCAGGTCTACCAGCATGACGTGTTCAGCAACTTCTTTAGGGTCTTGCAGCAAGTCCTGAGCCAGAGCTGCATCTTCTTCAGGAGTTTTGCCGCGAGGACGGGTTCCGGCGATCGGACGCAGGGTCGCGATCATGGGCTGGTCAGGCTGGGGCGATCGCTCTACCTTGACCATGACTTCAGGGCTAGAGCCAATAATCTGCCAGTCGTGGAAGTGAAAATACGCCATGTAAGGCGACGGATTGATCAACCGCAAAGAGCGATACAGCGCAAACGGATCGCCCTTAAACTGCGTCGAAAGCCGCTGCGAAATTACTACCTGAAAAATGTCGCCTGCCTGGATATGAGCCTTGGCTTTTTCCACGTTGGCGCAAAATTCAGCCTTTGAAACATTGCTGGTGTAGTCAAGCTGCGGCCGCTCTGCATCACTAGGCGGTGTCCACTCCAAAATCGTGTCTTGGTGAGATAACGGCAACTGGAGCTTGTCCACAAGCTGTGTTACTCGGTTGCAGGCTTGCTGGTAGGCTTGCTGCAAATCGGTTTGCGGGTCGCGCAGGTCAGCATAGGCGATCGCCCAAATTTTGCGCTGCACCTGATCAAAAATCAGCAGATGGTCAATCTGCATCCACAGCCCATCCGGCAAGTCAGTCTCCTCAACCGGGTAAACGGGTACTCGTGGCTCAATCCAATTGATCAGTTCGTAGCCCCAAAAGCCAAGTAATCCGCCAATTCCGGGGGGCAGTTGAGGCAGGTCGACAGGATGATAGGGTTCAAGGCACTGGGCAAGGGTTGCAAAAGGGTCGCCCTCGAAGGTATGGCGATCGCCCCCCCGATGAGTTTGAATTGTCTGATTGCCTCTAGCCTCCAAAATCCACAGCGGATCACAACCCAGCAGGCTGTATCGAGCCAGTTTTTCCCCACCCTCAACCGACTCCAGCAAAAAGCTGTAGGGCTGTCCTGCACAGACCTTGTACCACGCAGATACCGGAGTTTCTAAATCAGCAACCCACTCCTGGTAAACCGGAACAAAATTACCTTGCTGTGCGAGTTCAGAAAATTGAGCAAAATCAGGAAAAATCATGCGTCCCTACTGGCGATTTGAGCTGATTTGGATATCCTATCGCAACAAAACAAAGGGGCAGGTTTTACCCTGCCCCAACCAAGAAGCTATTGATCAAGTCCACAGCCAAAGACTAGCAGGACGCTACGTGTACTAGACCTCGTAGGTTTTGTTGCCGCTAAATTTGATTGAGGCAGGCTCTGGGTTGCTGCCAATGTTGCGGTCGTTCTTGCCAACATAAGGACGACCGGGATTCACCTTCTCAGGGAAAACGCCATCCTTAGGATGCAGATACTGAATCTCACCGCTTGGGAAAATGCGGTAGATCTTGTAGTTATCGATTTTGGGCTTGAACTTATTGCGAAGCTGCGCTCCTAGAGCGATGCAATACTCTTTACGAGCTAGATACAGCAGGTTATCTCCCTCCTGCATCGTTGCAGCGCCACCAGTTGGCATTTCAAATACCTGCGCTTTGGGGCTAGTCCAGGTAATTGCATATTTTTCTTCTACTTCAGCTTTGGTCAGCAAGCCACCTGTGCTGCCGCCAAACAGGGGAGTTTGTCCAGTAAGAGTTTCTGCCATGAATTTGTCTCTGAACATTTTTTGGCATCGTATCACCGCGAGTTCACCCAAATCTCGACTTCTTGAGGAACTGTTACAGAAGTTATGAATTATGAGTGATGGGTTATAAGTTATGAAGAGTTATGAAGTTTGAATTTATGCCGAACCCCAAGAGGCGGGAATTTGGGCCCCCAACTCAAAACTCATAACCTAAAGTTCGTAACTCTTAACTCCTAACTCACTCCAACTGCGGCATCATTTCCAACGTCCCCAGTCCTAACTCTTTAGGAGAGAGCGATCGCGTTTCAAACAGCGCCATCATATCTTTGAACTCAGGCTTGCCTCTAGATGCCCCTTTTAGCCCTCTGGCAATCACCAAACCACAGAATCCCTTGGTTTTCTTGCAGCGCTGATCCCATTTTTTGCGGGCTGCGATGTGAACGGGGTCATCTTCCTCAAATTCACCAAACAGATGCATTTCACCATTTTGGGTTTTGAGGATGCCTAAATCGTAAGACTTGTCTGCTAGTGGATCTTTCCCAGGGTTAAAGCAAATAGACTCTAAGCCGCCTGCTGCTTGCAGTTGTTCAATCAGGGCGATCGCCTTGGGACGGGACGTCTGAATCAAAATTACCGGGAACCCATCCGCCTTGGTGGGAAACTCCTCCTCAGCAGGCTGATGATGCTTGGCTCCCAGGCGCAGATACTCCACCACCTCCCAAGACATTGCCCCCAAGCTAAAGAAGGCATCCGATGGAATCAGGTCGTCGCGCAGAACAGGAGCTTGATTTTGCAAAACCTCATACAGGTCGTCAAAGTCAGAGTCAGTAGACATCTGAAACAGTTCTTCTGCCAAATCAGGCATCGTGGCGACCGTAACTGACACTTTGGTCTTGGAATGGGCAGAATCAGGAACGCGATAACGGCTAGAAAGAGCGGGAAACTCTCCTGTGTTGAGCGTCTTTTGGTGCTGCTGAAGAAATCGATGCAGCGCGGTCAGCGCAACTAAGACGGCGATCGCTTCTTCTTCATACAGAGAAGGGCGTAGCCCCTCCAAAGGGTGCAAGTTGCCGAACGATGGACGAATGCCCATTTCGACAAACGCTCCATCCATTTCTTCGTCAGCCTCTTCAAACCCTTCTGAATCCTCAAGCTGATCAAACGTGACAAAGAAACAGTCCTGCTCCAAAAATGCTTCCTCCATGCGCTTGGGGGAATCATTGGCAAGGAGCACCTGCTGCCGAAAGTGCTTCAGCGAATCCAGAGAGCGATACATCAGAATGCCATATTCGACTCCTAGCATCCCCAATATGGAGACATACAGCGTTCCGACATCGCCATAGTTCAACTCAATGGAGAGAATTTTTTCCTCGTCTAGCGCCTCCCAAGGGGCATCGTTCCAGATAGCAAGCGCTGCCTCCATTAACGTTTCTGCCTGCTCTGGCGGAAGCTGCGGTTGTCTGGACGTAGCGATTTCTTGCAGCCCCCGAAAGATTTCGTCAATCAGCGGCAGGGTTTGCACATAGTCAATGGTGATGCCTAAGTCTTGCAGCACTCCCCGCAAAAAAAACTGAATTTCGCGATTACACACGACAATCTTTTGGGGACGACCCGGACTGACCGAAGCATGAGGGGTCTCCATTGCCCGGATCAGCGTTCGCACAATCGCTTCTGGTCCAGTTTCAGCAGGCACCACATCCATTGCTCTCACCATTGCCTCACTGCCATCTACCCAGAGAATGCATTCTCCTCGCATATTTGCATCTGGCTCGATACTGGCTGCTACCCGGGGGGAAATAGCGCGGCGATCGCCCTCCCACACGCTAGGAAGCTGACGTAGCTGCTGGAGGCGGCGGCGGGTAGAGCGATTGAGAGCAGTCATAGACCAACCAATTGATTGAGTGATTAGTGTGGGTTTAGATGAAACGCTAAGCCTGAAAGCAAGAATCAGTCTTAAGTGGGCTTAGCAAACCCAGGACGTGAGGGCATAGACATTCATCTTAAACATTGAATGACCTTCTCTAACCTCTTTTATCAGCGCATCTGATAGAGGGAGTTGACCTGAAGACCACCGCACCAGCCAAAGATTGCCTCAAATCCGCTACGATCAGGATAATAGATGCAGGAACATAAAGTAATTCAACCTGACTCTGCACGGTCAATTCGCAGGATTGAAAACTTTGACAGGGCACGTTTGATAGCACTAAGGAGTCTCTAATACCCATGACACAAGCAACCCAGTCTCAACAACGGGGCATTCAGATGACTGAGACAGCCCTAAACCATGTCCTGATGCTACGGGAAAGGCAAGGCAAGGATCTCTGCTTGCGAGTTGGAGTGAGGCAGGGAGGCTGCTCTGGAATGTCTTACATGATGGACTTCGAAGACGCTAGCAATATTAGAGAAAGTGATGAAGTGTACGACTATGAAGGGTTCAAAGTAGTCTGTGACCCTAAGAGTATGCTTTATCTCTATGGTTTGGTTTTAGACTACAGCGACGCAATGATTGGTGGCGGCTTCCAGTTCACTAACCCCAACGCTAATCAGACCTGCGGCTGCGGCAAGTCCTTTTCTTGACATGTGTGGCTGATTTAATTTTTGAAAGGGTAGTTTATGAAAGCACCCGCCCTGAGGGCGGGTGCTTTCATAAACTACCCAGAATTGCTGTAGCGTTTAAGTTTAAAGAGTTAAATTGGGACGCTGTATGACTGAGGTTACAGTTGAAACGTTGTTCGATCAAGGCATTGAGCGGTATCACGCAGGCGACCCTCCTGCAACGTTGATTCCGGTCTTTAAAGAGGTGTGCGATCGCGCCCCTAAGAGTAGTCCTGCCTGGACGTGTCTAGCCTGGCTGTATTTGCTAGACAGCAAGCCGACACAGGCTTACAAAGCTGCTCAAAAGGCAGTTAAGCTGAATCCTCAAGATCCGCAGGCGCGAGTTAATTTGGCGATCGCCATGCTGGAAACAGCTCAAAAAGGGGTTCGACAGCACGTAGAAGTGGCTGAACAACTGATCATGGCTGTACCCGAGCTGCGTGACGAAGTTAAACAGAATGTTGAAGAAGGGTTAAGCAGAAAACCAGACTGGAAAAGCCTGAACCGAGTGAAGGAATGGCTGTTTGGCAGCTAGCTCAAGCTTTTGCACAAACTGCTTGCAAAAGTAAGGCAACTCGTTGATACATCCTAAAAACGCCGATTAACCTCAGAGTTGGTCGGCGTTTTGGCTGTCAAAGCACAGCATTTCTGTTATTTCGAGATTGTAATCTTAAGCTCAAAATAATTTAATGATAGATCTGAAAACCTAATGATAAGATTCGATGAAGTGAACGATGAGCTGTTCTTATCGCTATTCGTTGCATCAGAGCTTTTAAAAAATTCAAGGAGTTGTTAACTATGGTCACTCACAACGTTGAAGTGAAGCCGGATACTCGTAATCACAAAGGATTTTTTGTTCAAGAAGCGTCTTACAAGTTCATGGGCATTGATCAATCGGGTTGGGCGTTGATTTGCATTGACGATGCAACTTGCCACTATGTAGATCCAGATAATTTGCAGCTTTCAGAAGAATCTAACGAATTAGTCTAAGCAGGCTTTTACAAGCTTTCATGAGTACTTTTGTTTTCTGCTTCTACTAATGTGGCTGTTCTTCTCAGAGAGTGCAGCCATATTTTTTTGCTAATCTGATGACTGGCATTGTTTTTCACTTTTAAGCAACGAACTCTTTACACTCGGTCTACTCATCTTTAAGCTCAAATTATTCACAGATTTGATGAAAGACAAACTTTTAAACTGGCTAAATCAGGCTTTAATGCTAAACATTTTTTTAGTTTTGTTTAGCTTTTTTTGGCTGGCGATCGCTGTTCTAGGACGCTCTTTAAATATCCCTCTTGGGTTAGATCTTTGGTACAAACTGTGGGAACCTGTCTTTACACCTTCCATCGGAATCTTAATGGGAGGTGCAATCCTCAGCGGTGTGATTAGTTGGGTCAACAAACGTTTGGATTCTCAATCTAACTGACCAATTTGCCTCAGAGGATGTTTGTGAAGTTTAATCTGCGATCCAAAAACCTGTAGGGCGTAGCGTTCAGGTCAGAATTTCTAGAACGTGCGAGGGTTCATCGGCAGGATACTAGGCTCCTCAGGAGGACGTTCGCTATTTTTCAGATTTCCTTTAAGGAAAAGTTTTTATACCCACTTTGGTAGTGTTGTGCATTTAGCAGCCTGTGATACGGTTTATGGCTGATCGTCCTGAGGGCGACTCGCATTTACCGTAGTTTTTGATACTTCTCCATTTGTGGAACTTCCATTTAAGTCGGGAATTCTACAGTACTAACCACCGTTTTCACCTGGTTTTTATTCAGGTTCAGTTTTCTTATGAAGAAAAGTCTTTTAACGCTGCTAGCGGTTTCAGGTTTGCTGATTTCTCCGATCGCTTCACCTCAGCAAGCTGCCCTGGCGCAACGGGTTGTCGATGTCAGCCCCGATGTGAATAGTCAAAACGTGCCGCCTGACACTTCCATCTCGGGTCAATTTGACACGAGCAACACGCCCGCGGTTGACCTCAACTCTGTGCGAATTCTCGTCAATGGACAGGATGTCACCAATCGCAGTACGGTGACGCGGAACTTCTTTAGCTACCGTCCTACTCAACCTTTGCCTCCGGGTCAATCACGAGTGCAAATTGACTACCGTAACGCCAACGGTGAACAGCGTAGTGTCAACTGGGCATTCACCGTGCAGCAACCTCAAGCTGCGGTGCAGGTTAGCTCAGTTACGCACAATGCTGCCAGTAACCCACTTGGCCCAGGCACCACATTTTTGGCAACTATTAATGGCACGCCCGGTTCACAGGCTGCAGTTTTGTTGATTCAAGATGGACGCACTGTGCGAGAGCTACAGGCTCAGGAAGTTTCCTCTGGCGTGTATGTAGCAACGCTAAACATACAGTCGAGCGATCGCCTGAATGAAGGAATTGTCGTCGGTCGCCTGCGTCGCCAAAACCAAACTACCTTTGGAGCTGCCTCTCAACCCGTCGTGTTTAACCCCAATGCTGGCGGAACGGCTGTAGTACCAGACAGCAGTGGCTCAACGGGCAACACTGGAGGTAATACTGGAGGCAACACTGGATCGGGCAATACTGGAGGCAACACTGGATCGGGCAACACTGGAGGTAATACTGGAGGTAACACTGGAGGCAACACGGGCAGCACAACCCAGCAGCTTCAACCCAGCTTTACCAGTCACCGTAATGGGGGTGAAGTCAGCGGCAGCGGTTTCACACTGGTGGGTCAAACTCGCCCCAATGCCACTGTCGATGTGCGGGTCACGTCCAGAGTCTCGGTGCTGGGTGTCGTTAACCTGGGCGGACAAACTCTGCTTGACGAAGAAGTCACCGCTGACCGAAATGGACGCTTTGAAGTAGAGGTTCCCGGACCTCGCATTCCTGTCCCCGGAACCCGCTACACCGTTCGTGCTGCGGCTAGCCTCAATAATGAGACAAGCCGACCTACCGAAATCACACTGACTCAGGATTGAGGGTACAAAAAGTTTAAAAGATCGAGGCGGAAGTGTAGTGCTGCTATGCTTCCGTCTCGATCTTTTGAAATGTAATACCACTTCTAAAAATTAGAGCTACAGATGGAAGGGCACCCCGCTTCGCGGGGTGCCCTTCCATCTGTAGCTTGTTTTTGTAGAAACGGTATACAGTTGGCAAAGCGATAGAACAGCGATCGCCCCTTTTCCTACTGCACTAGCTTAATGATGTGGGCACCACGCCTCACAGGAATGGAACGCTCCAGTTTTTCCAATGAGGGTGACTCCCCTCGATGTAGTTGCCAGAAGTCAACACTTCCCCCGTCGTGGGCTGAATCGTGGTAGTCAAACACAGCAACCGCTAAGTAGTTTCCAGATGCGTCAAAGGTAATGCCCTCTGGCAGAATGCCTTCAAAGGGAGTTGTACTGTGCGAAGTTAAACGTCCGTTCTCAGGATTGAGACTCAGGAGCGTTAGGGAACTATCTCGCGTCAGGCGTGGATTGTCGATAGGCAGATAGCTTGCCTCCATATTCAGCGAAACGACAAACTGACCATCTGGACTAATGGCAAACTCCTCAGCACTACCGCCAACCGGAGCAGTAGCAACAATTTGATGAACAACCTCGTTGTTGGAATTTGCGGTGTCGGCAAAGCGAATCACACTGAGGTAACTGTAGGTAGCGCCAACATATTGCAGCTCCACATCATCACCCCAAAGTAGATTGGTCACAATAAAATGTCGTCCATCTGGTGTGAAGTGCCCAACCCCAGGAAGTTTCCCAGTCATGATTGAGTTACCCCAAGCTCGAATTTGGGGGCGATCGCGGTTGGTGCGATCGACTTCGTAAAATGCCGTTTCGTTGGTTTCAGCAAAGGTGACACCCAAAAAACGCCCCGACGGATGCCACTCAATATGAGAAGCGTTTGCTTCCGGGTCATTGAGTCCTGGAAGCGTTTGAAAAATGGGAGTTCCCAATTCACCATTCTCAAAAGGAATGAAGGCGATCGGTCGTGCCGGATCACGTAAACTCACAACCAACAAATCACCATTGGGGTGAACTGCAACGGGCCGGGGTTCATTGCCAATATCAAGCTGATCGACAACTTGTGGCTGTTGTAGATTGCTCAAACTAACAACAGTTAATCGTTGACCCGAAGGAATTTCAGAACGCAGCGTTGCACCTTCGGGAGCAGGTGCAAAGGTTTCTGTGATAAAGGCAAACTGACCATCAGGCGTAAAAGCTAAGTTGTTGGGCCACCCCATTACAGAGTTGCTGACGGGTAAGCTGATAGGTGTAACGGCTTCATTGCCCAGCGGAAGCAACGTTAGGGTATCGATCATCTCAGGGGTGCGGTGCGAAGCAGTTCCCCGTGCGGGGTAACCGCCCAACTGCCCATCAATATAGGCTGATGCTTCCATATCAGCATCGGACAATACCGCTAAGAACCGACCTTGAAAATCAAAGTTGTGGAGTTGAGTTTGCGCCAAGGATGCCTGTGCAATTCCCAGAATCACAGTTGAGAAAAGACTCACTGCGGTCAATTGATTGAACCTCATAGTTTCTAGCTATTGTCTCTATCTGTTTGTCGTTTGCAAGTCAGAATGTTGTGGGAAATTTACGGTGCAACCACAACTTGGTGAGAGCCATGCGGAACGTTAATTCGTCCGACATATTCCAGGTTGGGAGCAGGTTCCTGGCTAATGCGCCAAACTTCTAGCCCACCGCCTGGTTCCTCCGAATTGAGATATTCAAAGGTGGCGACAATGAGATGTTCACCTGTAGCATCAAAGGTGAGTCCTTCTGGTAAAACTCCTTCAAAGGCAAAATCTGCCGCTTTTGCCAACTGCCCAGATACCGCATCAAAAGCAAATAGAGAAACCGTAGCGTCGCGAGTAAACCGAGGAGAATCGGTTGGCAATGCCGTATCTCGCATATTGGCAGTTGCAACCAAGGTGCCATCAGGGCTGATCGCAATCCCTTCAGAGGACTGAGCACTGGCAACGGTTGTAATAACCTGATGGTAAGCAGTGTGATTTTCTGAAGCAGAATCATCCACATCCAGACGAATCACCGATACAGTGCTGGGTTCACTTGGCAATCGTCCTTCTAGTGAATCTGCTGTAAAATCACGTTTCCAGTTAGCCGTGATGAAGTGTTTGCCGTCTGGGGTAAGGCGTCCGCTGTAGGGGTCAACATCTACCGCAACTGGATTTCCCCAGAGCGATAGATTAGCTTCGCCTGTAGAATCTTGAGTGAACCGCAAAAACACGATTCGGTTTTGGCGATAGAGATTGACTACCAAATATTCACCAGAAGGATGCCATTCCACATAGCTGGCGTTGAGCGGGCCTTCTGCCGCTGGAATGCCCAATGATTCCAACGAAATATTCATAGGTTCTCCCAAGCTGGAATCTTGCACAGGAACCAGTTGCAGTACTTCAGACTCACTAGAATCAGTGGCGATCGCTACCCACTTCCCCTCTGGATGCACATCGATCGCTTCTGGGAAATGTCCAACCTCAATCCGACTAAGCACTCGAGGTTGCCGAGGATCAGTTAAATCAACCTGGCTAAGAAAACGCCCTGCTAGTAGATCGCTTCGAGTTGTTGCTCCTACTGGACGTTGCCCCATATACTCAACCACATAAGCAGTACGCCCATCTGGGGAAAGAGCCAGCGTTTCTGGTGGTCCATTCACCGAGTTGGACACCTCCACTGAAACCCGTTCTCCATCAAACGGCAGGGGAATCAATGTCAGCGCATCTCGATAGCGCGAATCAGCACCCGGAATGCGTCCATCCACATAAGTGCTAGCAAAGAAGTCACCATCTGAAATTACTGCAAGAAATTGCCCTTGCAAGTCAAACCGTGTTTGGGATTGCACCTGCCTGATAGATAAAGCCGCGATCGCGAGTAAACTCATTCCTGCGATCGCATAAAACTGTTTTTTTCTCACCAATCCTTTCCTCAAGTTTTAAGTTGCGGGAACATAGCTTCAGGTTCACAAGGGGTGCGTCCAGCGCGATCGCAAAACGCTGTTTGCGCCTGCTGAGTTTGCAATGATGCCTCTAGTAGCGGCTTTGTTTAGTAGCGGCTTTGTTAGGGTGAAATCTGTTGCTGGAAATGGCGCACGACAACGATGACAACTACTGAAAGAACCGTGAACTTTCTAGAAGCAAACCTACAATTCTCAATATGCACGGGCAACAATAATGCTGTCCAATGCTTTTTGAGCCCGTATTAATAACAAAAAGTTATTATGGAACTTCACTCGCTGCGCTACTTCGTAGCAGTTGCCGAAGAACTTCACTTCAGCCGAGCCGCTGCCCGCTGGCACATCACGCAGCCAGCATTGAGTCGGCAAATTCGCCTGCTAGAAGAAGAGCTAGGAATCACACTACTGCGGCGAACCAAACGAACAGTAGAACTCACCGAAGCGGGCGCAACGTTTCTCCCCGAAGTTCGCAAAGCTTTACAGCAAATTGAGTCTGCAATCCAGGTAGCACAACGAGCCGCACGGGGCGAAGTTGGTTCTCTGCGAATTGCATTTGCAGCCTCAGCAATGTATATCGTTTTGCCCAAAATCTTGCAGCAGTTCCGCGCCCTCTACCCTAATGTCAAGCTAGAGATGACCGAACTCTGCACCCTCGATCAAATCGAGGCGCTTCGCACTGAAACAGTTGATGTTGGGCTATTGCACCCGCCCATCGATGCCCCCTTTCTCAGCCTTTACCCATTGCAAGGAGAAAAGTTAGTCGTTGCTTTGCCCGAAGCTCACCCCTTATCTCAGCAAAAACAACTTTCGCTAAAAACCCTCGCCAGTGAGCCGTTTATCCTCCATCCGCGCTATGAAGGGCCAATCTTATATGACCAAATCCTGGCTCTCTGTAGGCAAGCAGGGTTTGAGCCTCACATCGTTCACGAAGAAATCAAACATCAAACGCGAATCGGTTTAGTTGCCGCCGGAATCGGAATCGCCTTTGTGCCGGAAAGTTCACAACAATCTAGCTCGTCGGGTGTATCCTACTGTGCGATCGCAGGTGACGCACCCACACTCCAGCTAGCTGCTGCCTGGCGAACTGAACAGGTGTCTCCAGTCCTCCAAGAATTTCTACAAATTACTCAACAGGTGGCAGTGCAAGGGAACTGAGATTATCAAAGCTGACTTCTCCAAGAAGCGATCGCCTCTTGAGCCGCAGTATGAGCAGGCGTATTAGCAGGAACCAATGCAGCCGTCTGTACCGCACTGTTTAACCGACCCCGATCTGCACGAGAACGAGCCAAATCGAGAATTGCTTGGCTCCATTCACCGATCAACTGCTGCGCCTCATTATGCAAAGGCTGGTTGGCGGGAATTTGACGCGCAATGGTAATCGCCCGATTGTAAGAAGAAGCCTGGTTTCGACGAATTAAGCTTCGTGCCTGCTGCAAAGTTTCCTGGTTGGCTTGCTGCTGCTGCCATCGGGCAATTGATTGTTGCGCGGCTAAGTAAACTTCTGGGCTACTAGACGGAACCAAACGGGCAGCAGCGATCGCAGAATTCAAATTTCCTTGTCCGGCTCTTCCTTCAGCCAGGTCTAGAATGACTTGGCTCCAAGTTGCAATACTCTGCTGGGCTTGTTGATACAAGGGTTGTCCGGGTCGAACCTGACGGGCAATAATGATCGCCTGACTAAAATCAGAAGCCTGATTAGTTGCATTCAGCGCTCTAGAGCGGCTTAACACGGCTCTGGCATTGTTCAAAACCGCTTGATTTCGCTGGCGTGCCTGGTTTAGTGCCTGTTCTGCTTCAGTTCGCAGTTGAGTGTAGTTTTCTGTGCGCTGTTCAGTTGGGATCTGGTCAAGCAGGGCGATCGCCTCTTCCTGGCGCTGATTTTGCAGAGCAGCACGAGCATTGCCTAGCGTTGCAGGGGGTGTAGACTGTCCTTCCCCATTTTCAGCGGTAGGAGAGGATTGTTCTGAGTTCGGTAACGCTCCGGCATCAGGAGACTCTGGCGCAGCCATAAACGAGCTTGCTCCCTCTGACGAAGCATCAGGGGAAGGAGCAGGTGCTAGCGGAGAGGATGTTTCTGGGTCAGCAGGGCTGGAATTAACACTTGAAGTGGCAGCTTCAATTCCGTCAGAGCCGTCGGAATCTTCAGAAGCCACCTCCGGAGCAGGGAAAAATGAATTTCGCAAGGCGGCCCAGTTGCTCAGCAGGACGCCCAAAAATAGCAACAGCACTGCCACACTGCCCCACAGCCGCACCCTTTGCCAAAACACATCGTCTGACTCAGACTCAACGTCTTCATAGGCTACATCGACTGAGGTAACTGAAGCAGGGCTATTTGTTCCTTTGCCATTGAGCGTTTCAGCGTTACCGTTGAGGGTTTCGGGTGTCAAAACCGGATCAAGATCATCTGCAACAGAAGGCTGTGTTGGATAAACAATTAGGCTTTGAGAAGGGCTAATCGACGAAGTGGTTGGTAAATCACTTGCTACAAAATCAGGACTGTAATCTGCTCCAACTTTGGCGATCGCCTGCTGCGGCAAAATCAGCTGATGTCTTTGCTCAACCGGAATAATGGCTAAGGGCTGCTGTTTGGGTCGCCAATGGTAGTCACTTAGGGCAGGCAGGCGATCGCTCAAGTAATGAGCCAGCGAGTCAGGCGTGATGCAGCCGCGATAGCGCAATCCTTCTAATAGCGCTGCCGTGAATAGCCCTTGACGCAGAGCCAGCGTTTCATGGGAAGTCTGCTCGGGTTGACAAGACAACAGCGTTGCAATGCCGTAAGTGTCTGCCAAAGCAATAGTTTGCTCACCAATGCCTTCGCCCGCTAGAGCATTTTTGCTGCGATTCATGTCTAGCGTTAGCAAAATTTTGTCAGTTGGCGCTGCTTTTAACAGCTTAAACACTTCCTCAACGGCAATTCCTGTAGTAGCTACCTGCTCCGGATCGCCATCAATCGGCATCAGATAGTCTTGCCCTTCAAACTGCATCCCGTAGCCGCTGAAAAAGCACCAGAGGAAGCCACCTGCTGGCAATTGCTCCTGACACAGTTGAGTGACGTAGTCGCGAATATTCTCTCGATTAGGATAAATTGCACCCCGCTCAACCTTCGCGTCGGAGTCAATCAGCATCAAACACTGATCAGGAGCAAAACCTGCTTCACCTACCCAAAAGTCGCGCATTGCCCGTGCGTCGCGCTGGGCATAAATTAGCGGTTGGAAGAACTTATACTGATTGATGCCAATTGCGATCGCCCAGTAACTTGTCATTACAGATGCCCCAAATAAGTACTAAATAGGGTGCCCAGAAGATAACACAAATAAGTGGTTTATCGGCAAAAATCTACCTGATTTTGAGGCAAGGTCTGAGCCAAAAAATTAGAAGAGGATTAGAAGGCGTGCCGTTCACTATTGCTCTGAGTCTGGTTGCCACCTCAAGTTAGTGATGATTGATTTCGACTAGATCTGAATATAAACTTTCGCAGTTCACTAAAGTCAAGAATCTTCTTTAAGGAGCATGACTGAGCATTCTCATATCGTTATCTTCTGCATATATGGCAACGCCAAATTAAACCTGTCCCGAGAGAGCTTGCCATGACTTTTCAGCTTTGGAGGAATCTACTGTGGAATTCTTGAAGTCTGTTTCCATACAAGGGAATGTTCAAGTTAAATCCTGCTTTTGCTTGGGTTTAGGAAGGGCAATCGCCCCTGTTATGGCAACTGTTTTAGGGTTGTCCAGTGGAGTCTTGCTAGTGGAAGCGATCGTCCCCCAAGCTGTCCACGCTCAAACCAATCAAGTTAGCGTCTCCCTCCAGCGCCAACCTAACGAAAGTTTTGAAACACTGATCAACCGGGCAGAAGCCGCTGCTAGAGCAACTGCGCAGCAAAACTTTGCAAGCAGCGCAACGAGTGGTGTAGCCGTCACGGTTCTAGGTGAAAGTGCTGGTTTAGTAGCTCCTCTTTTGTCCCTAGAAGTCAACCGCGACAATTGGCGTAGCCGCCCAGACCCACAGCAATGGGCAACCTACTACAGCGATGCCAGAACCCTACTAGGCTTCGAGAGCCTTGCTCCTGCTACCGCTGCACAGCCCACCCCAGCGGTACCAACCCAATCCACAGCAGACTCCAACAACCCAACGACACCCGAGCCAACCGCTCAAACTCCCGCAACTGCTCCTGCGACCACAATTGTCATTCCACCTAATGCCCAGGTTAGTCCTACGACTCAACCCACTTCGGGAACTTCTTCACAGACACCTCCAGGCAACATCACTCCAGGTGAGCCTCAGCAAGCTCCAGGCACCCCAGGCACTCAACCCAGCAATACACTCAATCAACAACCCGCAGGACAATCTGGGAGCAACACAGGCGATCCCCAGCAGCCTGCTCTTGGAGATCCCAGCGTTGGAGAAGACACCAGCGACACCGCTCCCCCAACTCAAAACGATATTCAGCAACCTGAAATAGGAGATCCCAGCGTTGGCGATCAAAACACTACGAATGAAGCTCCTCAAACTGAAGTAGATACTCCTGGAAGCGTTCCTTCACCCGGGCCCGTTGGGGTACCCGAGGTTTACGATCCAGGACCAATTGGGGTACCTCGTTCAGGGGTTGGGAAATAGCGTGAAAAACAGACTATAATCGAAAGGTTGTAAAATTTCGGCAATCACGGTCATGGCTCAGCCTAAGAAGAAAACGTCCAAGTCTAAGCGAGACAAGCGCAAAGCGACCTGGAAGCGCAAAGCAACGTTGCAAGCTCAAAAAGCTCTCTCGCTCGGTAAGTCAATCCTGACTGGGCGCTCTGCTAGCTTTGTCTATCCCGAAAAAGAAGAAGAAGAGGAAGAATAAGCGACGGCAATTTTTGCTGTTGGCTTAGCTTTCAAAGGCAGTTCAATAAAGCTATTGCCGCTTAAAGAGCTGCTGCACATAAAACGACTTAGAAGGTTTGTCCCGCGCACTGCACAGGGCAAACCTTTTGGTTTTTAGGAATTGGGTATCGAGTACGGTGAGTCGAGCGATCGCTCAATAGGTCTAAGTTCTATAGAAGAAAGTCCTATAAAAGTTGGACAAATTCTTCAGAGAGTAACTTCAGCGGCTAATTTTGCTACACAGTTAGATAGAAGATGGAATGATTGCCTACCATCCTTATATGCCGCTACTCTAAACCACTATGCTGGGAAAATTTTTTCAAAAGCCAGGTCCCGAGCTACAAGATCGCGTACCTCCAGGACAACACCTGACCAAAGGGTTTCCCGTGTTGACCTACGGGCAAACCCCGACCGTCAATTCTGAAGATTGGCAGTTTAAGGTTTGGGGCCTAGCTAAATCGGTTACATTTAGCTGGTCAGACTTCATGCAGATGCCTCAAAGCGACTTTACGGCTGACTTTCACTGCGTTACCACCTGGTCAAAGCTAGACGTGCAGTGGACTGGAGTAAAAGTAACAGATTTTATCAAGCATATAGAAATTGCCCCCAAAGCTGCCCACATCCTGGAGCACTGCTACGGCGGATACACCACCAACATTGCCCTTGACGATTTTCTGCGAGAAGAAAATTTCTTCGCTCACACGCTTTTCGGTGAACCACTTCCCCCAGACCACGGCGGGCCGATGCGGCTGGTGGTGCCTCACCTATATGCCTGGAAGAGCGCCAAGTGGATCAATGGCTTAGAGTTTCTTGATCACGAAGAACTGGGATTTTGGGAGCGGAATGGCTACCATCGCCGAGGTGAACCCTGGGCCGAAGAGCGCTACAGTGGGCGATTCTCTTAGTTCTGAATGCACCAGGTCAGTAGTTTTACTCTCTTCCTGTTTAAAGATCAGGTACTAAAAGATTCAGGAATACACCTCTGAATCTTTTAGTGGGAAAGGAGAAGGAGCAGGTTCTCCGGGAGAGCTTGACTCAAGGCAAATGCCAAAATGGCGCTGCCAACGGGGACAGTCAAGTTATCAATGCCAAATTTGGAGAAAGCTTCTAAGCCTGTTGCGGTAATGGCGATCGCTCCTGCAATCAGCCAGGTTTGCCAGATATTTCCTTGAACACTGAGCAAAATTAGGCTAGTGACGAGATAGCTGGCGATCGCCATCGTCAGCGACCCCTCCCAGCTTTTTTCAATTCCCCACAGTTTGTAGCGATGCTGTCCCCAGCGTTGCCCCACCAGCGCTGCCAGTCCATCTCCCCAGGTCATAACCAGAATGCCTATCACTGCATACTGAGGTTGCTGCTGCCAAAAAACGGCAATCAGAACGCCAATGCTAACTGCATAGAAGAACGTTCCCAAACTTTTACGCCCAACGCTGTTAAGGCTGGGCAGTAGAGAAACTCGGTAGGAGAGGAGCGTCACTGCACTGAACAATATCGACGCAGCAATTCCTACCCATGCTGGAATTTGGAGCCACCAAGCCAGCAGAATAACATTACCCGTGCCGATGTGAATGACCTTTCGGACTGCCTCTGGCTCTGCCCATCTTGAGCGATTTAGGGCTTCTGCCGACAGCAAAACAACTCCTAACCAGACTGCAACGATCAGTAGTTGCAGCCAGAGGGCTGGCGCAGATTCTAACCAGGAAGTTGAACTCACCAAAAGCTGAAGCGTTAGAACAAGAAAAGATTGCTGTTTTTCACTTTAATGGATTTGGCGTGATGCGGGTCATTCTCAATCCAGAGTTATTCCCTCTCAGCCTCCGTTATACTGATTCTTAAGCTTTGTTTAATTTTATGTCTGCCCAAACTCCCTCTATCCAGTTTTTTGAAGGCGTTCCTGAAACACTTAGCGATGTCAGCCTCCGAAAAAACCGCACTTCTGGCATTCGCAGTGTGCTGCTGGTGTTTCAAGAACTGAAATCACTGGAAAGGTTCAGGAGCTACACCAAAAGGTTCACAAACTCTGTTCGCTTAACCGATGAGGAAGGCGAAATTAACATAGAACCGTCCTCTGTACAGTTTGTTTTTGGCGGACCAGAAGGGGATGATTTGAAGCGGGTAGAGTGCAAGTTTGAGATTGATCGAGAAGACCACTGGGAGCGGTTTATGCGCTTTATGCACCGCTACGCAGAGGCAAACGGTATGGTTTATGGGGAAGTTTCATGAAAGTAGCAGTGACGGGTGCAACCGGATTTGTCGGCACTCGATTGGTAGAGCGACTCAACGCCGAAGGACACACAGTTGTGGTGCTGACCCGCAGTCTCGAGCGAGGCAAGCAAGTCTTTCCCGCTGCAGCATTTCCAAATGTGGAAGTATTTGCTTACACGCCATTGGAGTCAGGTGAGTGGCAAGCCGTGATTTCGGGCTGTGATGGCGTGGTCAATTTGGCAGGAGAGCCGATCGCCGAAGGACGCTGGACACCACAGCGCAAGCAAACTATTCTCGACAGCCGCAAGGTCGGAACTGAGAAGATTGTAGAAGCGATCGCCCGAGCAAATCCTAAACCCTCAGTGCTGGTTAACTCCTCAGCAGTCGGCTACTACGGCACTAGCGAAACAGCAACCTTTGATGAGAGCAGCCCAGCAGCGGATGATTTCCTGGCGCAGGTCTGTCAAGCTTGGGAAGCTTCTGCCAGCAAAGTGAAAGAGAGTGGCACACGGCTAGTCATTTTACGCACAGGTATTGTGTTGGGAATGGGCGGAGCAATCGCCAAAATGCTGCCACCCTTTCAACTCTTTGCAGGCGGTCCGCTTGGCAGTGGTCGCCAGTGGGTTTCCTGGATTCATCGAGAAGATTTGGTGAACCTCATTCTGAGTGCTTTGACTCAGCCAAGCATGGAGGGAACATTCAACGCCACCGCACCTAACCCGGTTCACATGTCTGAACTTTGCAATACCTTGGGGGAAGTGCTAAATCGTCCTTCCTGGCTCCCCGTACCTGACTTTGCGCTAGAAGCTCTGCTGGGAGACGCTGCCATTGTGGTACTAGAAGGTCAGAAGGTTTTGCCCAAGCAAACACAGGCTTCTGGCTTCAAATATCAGTACCCTTTAGTGAAACAGGCAATACAGGAAATTGTTCAAAAGGTTTAGCACTACTGCTGACCAATAAAACTCGCGACTGTAGAAACCCGTTTAGACGGGTTTCTCTTTTATGGCTGTAGTTTAACCACTACGCTAAGCTCAAATGATTTGCCTTCGCCTGTTAGATCGCTTAATCTTCGATTTGCTTAGCAGAAACTTCTACCGCCTCAACGTCAACTGTGCCAGGAGGGGTAAGACGGTGAAAGCGCCGCTTCTCCATCTTTAAAGGTTCACTACAATTAGGACAACGCAACTGCATTCCGTTAATGGCAGTGAAACTGTAGCTACACACCGGGCAATTGTCTTCAACCAGATTGCGCTGCAACCACCAGCGGAAGCCCAAGAAAGCGATCGCCGGAGTAATCAAAAGCAACCCAATCAGGATCACAAAAGATTTGACTAGCCAGCCCAGCCCAATTGCACCCAATAGCCAGACAACTGCAAATATAGTGAGCCAAAAGCTAAAGCCAGATAGGTTTAGCTGTAGGTTTCTGTAGCTGTTTTGGTTCACAGTAATCTCCTTCAATCAGCCAGACCAACTAGATTTTGCATTTGCTCCCTTCCAAGGTGGCAACCTTGACAAGAATCAAACGCTCTCCAGACCTTCCTTCAGGATAGGATATCTGGCTGGCCAATGACAGGAAGAATCTTGTCAGTCAAGCTAACTCCTCACTGGCTAGACTGCAAGAGATGATGGAGTTTGTGAGTCAAAGCATCTCGACCAAACAGGGCGATCGCCTGCTCCCTTAGCCACGCGCCATCACAACGGCGATCGGAGGGCACACCGTTCACCTGGTCGCAGCCTTTGAACATTTCAATACAGGCATGAGCAACTGCCTCCGGATTTCGGTGGGGTACCTGCCAGCCCAGTTTGCCATCCTGGAGCGGATCAGCAGAGCCATCTGCATCACCTGACAGCACAGGTACACCGCAAGCCATCGCTTCCAGATACACAATGCCAAAGCCCTCTTGTGACGGCATTACATAGGCATCTGCAAGCCGATAATGCTCGACTAATGCTTCAGTTGGCACAAATCCGGCAAAAACAACCTGATCTTCAACTCCCAGATCCTTCGCTAGCTGAGCCAATCGAGGTTGATCATCGCCGCGTCCAATTACCAGATACTTGACTTCTGGAAAAACCTGAGCAATCGCAGGTAGCGCCCGAATCGTCACATCTACACCTTTGTAAATGTCTCCAGACCACAGCCGCGCTACGGTCATCAGCACCTTGTGATCGACCAAATCATACTGCTTTAGCAACGCTTCAGATTTAGCTCCAGGTGTGAAGTAGTCTCCATTTACAACGCAAGGTAAAAATTTCACCTTGTTTGGGTTAAGTCCGTTTGCCTCGCAAGCGCGATCGCGGCTGTAACGACTGATGGTCCAAATCTGGTCAGCATGGTGCAGTGCTTCACGATCTCGCTTAGGTAAGGTTGTCCATACCTCTTTGCCATAGGTCAGTACCGTGTAGGGAATGCCCAAAGGACGACACAGCCATTGCACCAGCGGAGCTAGATTCACGTGACCACAAAATACTCGCTGCGGTCGGTGTTGCACCAGATAAACGAGTAGGGCGATCGCCAGGCGAATGCGTCCTAACCTCGGGGACTTTGTTCTCAGGTATCTAAACCTGAAAGACCGCGTAGCAAAAGGATTTGAGCAATCCTGTCCATCTCGCAGGAGAAATACGTCGGCTTCGGGAACGTCAGTTAGCTCTGAATAGCTGCGAAAGATATCCTTGACGTAAGACTGAATGCCACCCTCTCGCGCAAAAATTTCCAGAAAAATAAACAGATAGGGAGCAGCAGCGATCGCAGGGCTGGGTTCTTTGAGAGAGTTGCGCTGAGTCACAGGTGGGTTCGTCAAATTGCTTATAAGTGGTTAGGGAGCAGCAGGAGTAACTGCACCTGATTTCAGGCGCTCCAGATCCTTCAAAACCATTTCTTGAATTAGTGCCTCAAAGCTGACTTGAGGTTGCCAGTTCAAGTTCTGTTTGGCTTTAGCAGGATTGGCGACTAAGTGAAAATGCTCGTCGGTACGAATCAGCTTCGGATCGACGTTGACATATTCTGCCCAATTTAGGTCTACACAAGCAAAAGCCGCCGCCACAAGTTGCTCGACGCTATGCAGTTGCCCTGTACCAATCACATAGTCTTCGGGTGTTTTGGCTTGCAGCATCCGCCACATTGCCTCAACGTGATCTCCGGCATAGCCCCAGTCACGCTTAGCTTGTAGGTTCCCCATCTCCAGGCGATTGCTTAACCCCAACTTGATTGATGCGACAGCTAGAGCAACTTTGCGCGTAACAAAATTGGGAGGACGGAGCGGAGACTCATGGTTATACAAAATGCCGCTACAGGCAAACAAACCATATCGCTGGCGATGATGCACCATTGTCCAATGGGCGTGTACCTTTGCTGCCGCATAGGGGTTCATCGGACGGAAGGGCGTGTTTTCGTCCTGGGGCGACTGATCAACCTGCCCAAACATCTCTGAACTGCTTGCCTGGTAAAACCGCGTAGCTAAGCCAACCTGTCGCACGGCTGACAGCAGGCGAGTTGCAGTGCCTGTGACCAAGTCCAGCGTCCCTAACGGATCAGACCAGGAAGCAGGGACAAAGCTAGGAGCCGCTAAATTGTAAATCTCGTCGGGTCGAAGCTGCTCGACAGCTTCCAGGAGAGCTGCACTGTCAGTTAAAGCAACAGAGTACACTTCTACCTGCCCTGCCAGGTCGCCCAACTTAGCTAAATTACTTTGCCGCTGCGGAGGAATTAGCCCCACTACACGATAGCCGTGCTTTAAAAGCAAACGGCTCAAGTAATAACCATCTTGACCCGTGATTCCTGTGATTAGAGCTGTCTTCGACATGCGTTCACTTTATCTCCATCACGCCGCCCGCACGACCAGCAATGATTTAGATAGGTGAATCTCTTTAGCAGAAACGATCGCTGGTAGCTGCTAAATCGTAGCAAACTCCCCTTCAAACTCAATCCCGAAACCTACTGGATTAACCGAATCTTTGTATCCAACTGAGAAAAATATCGCTAAAGCTTTATCAGCCCGTTATATCTGGTTAGCCCTTGTCAGGCACAGTTTGTTCTTTGGTTGCGTGTTTGACGATTAATAAGCAATTTCTATTGTCTGGCGATCGCTCATAAACTACATAATCAGCCAACCGCCTGAGCAAAAACCAGCCATAGCCCCCCTGCCGCAAAGTACCAGGTTCAGGCTCTTCTAAAACATCCGGGTTGAAAGGCTTGCCCTGATCCCAAATGCGAATCTCCATCCGGTCATTCCAGAGACACAAATCGATCTCAATTGTCGTTTCTGAAGGAAGCTCGTGATGAGCGTGACGCACCGCATTCGTAAATCCTTCAGTCAAAGCCAGATTCATCGGATAATGCTGCTCTTTGAGCCAAAACGACTTGGCAGCATATCGCAGACAAAACTGGTCGAACCACTCCTGGATGTGCGTCAAGACGCTCAAATCACTCTTAACGATTAAATGATCGTGCTGCAACATGCCCACACTCAGCCAGGACTCAAATTCCACTGAGCTTAAGTAGCCAATTTTTTGATTAGTTGCCTACTTAGCCGCATTGTTAGCAATAAAATGATGTCTTAGTCAACAGGTTAGAACACATTTTTCAGTTAAAAGCTGCAGGTTCAAAACGCATAACGCCTGCGTTGCCCTACTGGAGATGCACCCACATCCCAATAAACCAACACAGGCGTAAAAGAGCATTCTAAACAACTTTAGAACCAGAAAATCTGGAAAGCCCAGCTTTCTCTTAGAACAGGCCCCAAGTTAGGGATTTGTCAATTGGGAAAGTTGCACCCACTCCCAGCCAAATCGTGACGAGCGTACCAAACAGAAACACGCTGGTCGCGATTGGACGACGGAAAGGATTCTGAAACTTGTTAACACTCTCAACGAAAGGAACAAGGATCATGCCCAATGGGACAGATGCCATCGCCGCAACACCCAACAGCTTGTTAGGCAGAATACGGAGAATCTGGAATACGGGGTAGAGATACCACTCTGGCAGAATTTCCAGAGGAGTTGCGAAGGGATTAGCAGGCTCTCCAGTCAGGGCTGGGTCCAGGACAGCTAGGGCGACGCAGCAAGCAATCGTTCCCAGAATTACAACGGGGAAGATGTAGAGCAGGTCGTTTGGCCAAGCGGGTTCACCATAATAGTTGTGACCCATGCCCTTCTTGAGTTTTTCGCGCAATGCGGGATCGCTAAGATCCGGCTTTTTAACAGTTGCCATAGCCTATGGTGTTCTCCTTTGGGTCTGAGACAGGAAGTAAAGAAAGGTTAAGCAGTGCCGTTCAACAATTACAGCCTAGTTTACCGAAATCAGAGAATCAACATCTGCCACCCAAGGATACAATTTGCCAACCTTGTGAGGTCTGAAACCTACAAGGGGCCAGAAATACCCTGCTTGCGGATCATCAAGAAGTGCAACAGCATGAAGACTGCAATCAGCCAGGGTAAAACAAAGGTGTGAGCGCTGTAGTAGCGGGTTAGCGTTGCTTGTCCCACACTGGAGCCACCCCGTAACATATCAGCAATCAATGTACCTACAACAGGAATCGCTTCGGGAACACCAGAGACGATTTTGACTGCCCAGTACCCAATTTGATCCCAGGGCAGGGAGTAGCCGGTTACACCGAAGGAGACAGTGATTACAGCGAGAATAACGCCGGTTACCCAAGTCAACTCACGGGGTTTCTTGAAACCACCCGTCAGATAAACCCGGAAGGTGTGCAGGATCATCATCAGCACCATCATGCTGGCAGACCAGCGGTGAATGGAGCGAATCAGCCAACCAAAGCTAACGTCGGTCATCAAATACTGAACTGACTCGAACGCCTCTGCTACAGTCGGACGGTAATAAAAGGTCATTGCAAATCCAGTCGCAAACTGGATTAGGAAACAGGTCAGGGTAATTCCACCCAGGCAATAGAAGATATTAACGTGGGGAGGGACGTATTTGCTGCTGATGTCATCAGCCAGTGCCTGAATTTCCAGGCGCTCCTCAAACCACTGGTAAGCTTTCGAGTCGGTTACCTGCTTAGTAAACATGAAGCAAGAGTTCCAAAAAATGTGTTGCTGTCAATAGAAAATGTAACATAGCCGTTGGGTAGATTTCACGGTCGAAACCTTCTCTTGGGCAGAGGTTAGGCGATTTTAGGTTCAGACTTGCTACTATCTTGCTACTATGTTCTCTTTAACTTTCGTAGCTGAGGCTTAAGGATAGGGATCAGACGTTTCGAGATTTGCGCTGACTCAGTCAGCTTGTGGCAACAAGTCTTTACTTAAGTTTAAGATCTGCTTTATGAGAAAACAGTTTTTTCGAATCGGGCTGCTTTTAGCATTGTCGGTTTTGATAGTGTTGGGCAGTTGGATTCCAGTCGCAAATGCTTTTACTGAAGAGCAGAAGTTGCTCAGTGAGGTCTGGCGGATTGTAGACCGAGCCTACGTAGATGACACGTTTAACCACCAAAACTGGTGGTTTGTACGGCAGCGGGCGCTGAAGCAACCTTTAGAGAACCGGGAGCAAACTTATACTGCTATTCAGCAGATGCTAGCGAGTTTGAACGACCCGTTTACTCGGTTGCTTAAGCCTGACCAATATCGCAGCTTGCAAACCAATACGTCTGGAGAATTGACGGGCGTAGGCTTACAAATTGCCCAAGATGGGGAAACTGGTGAACTACGGGTAATTGCACCGATTGAAGGATCTCCGGCGGATCAAGCGGGAATTCAACCCCGCGATCGCATCCTGGAAATTGACGGTTCCTCGACTGCAACTTTGACGCTAGACGAGGCAGCAGCGCGAATGCGGGGACCGATTGGCAGTGAGGTCACCCTGAAGGTAGGGCGATCGGAATCTGAATCAATAGAGGTAAAGCTAGTGCGCGATCGCATCAGTTTGAACCCAGTGTATGCAGAGTTGCGTTCCCAATCAGAAGGAAAGGCGATCGGCTACATTCGGCTGAACCAATTCAACGCCAACGCAACGGCTGAACTTGCCCATGCAGTGAGCCAGTTGGAAGCAGAAGGCGCAGAAGGTTATGTTCTGGATTTACGCAACAATCCGGGTGGGCTGTTGCAGGCAGGCATCGAAATTGCTCGACTCTGGTTGGAGCAGGGAACAGTTGTCTACACAGTCAACCGCCAGGGGATTCAAGACAGTTTTGACGCGACTGGGCAGGCAATTACCGATGACCCGCTAGTGGTTCTAGTCAACCAGGGAACTGCTAGTGCCAGCGAGATCTTGGCAGGTGCATTGCAGGACAACGGACGGGCTTTGCTGGTCGGAGAAAAAACCTTTGGGAAAGGGCTGATTCAATCGCTGTTTAACCTATCGGATGGTTCTGGGCTAGCAGTGACGATCGCCAAATATGAGACTCCAAATCACCATGACATTAATCGTCAAGGCATCGTGCCGGATTTGGTTGTTTCCCTCGACCCAATTACTCGTGACCAGGTCGGTACGGTCGCCGATCGCCAATATCAAGCTGCGGTAGATGTGTTGACTCAGCAAACGGTGGTTGCAGGTGCAGCCTAACGCAGGGCGAACCTATCACGACCCCTTGCATGGGGCGATCGCCCTTGATCAAAGTGACCCAGTTGAGGCGCTGCTGATTCGGCTGATCGACACTCCAGCCTTTCAACGGTTGCGCCGAATTCGGCAGCTTGGTCCAGCCAGCCTCACCTTTCACGGGGCAGAAGGGTCACGGTTTACCCATTCTTTAGGCGTGATGGCGATCGCCCGTCGCGCCTTTGATCGCATTGCTCATCACTACCCGCTGCTCAAACCTTACCGAGCAACCGTACTTTGTGCAGCCCTACTGCATGACGTAGGGCATGGGCCGTTCAGCCACACCTGCGAAGATATCTTTGGCTGTCACCACGAGTACTGGACAGGACGCATCTTGCGAGAATCTGCTCCTGTGAGGCAGTTGTTAGATGAGTTTGAGCCTAACTTATTGAACCAGCTTCAGCAGGTTTACCAGAAACAGCATCCTGTGCCGCTAGTGTGGCAGTTGGTTTCTAGCCAGTTAGATTGCGATCGCCTGGACTATTTAATGCGCGACAGTTACTTTACTGGAGCCAGCTACGGCAAGCTAGACCTCGATCGCATCCTCATGGCAATGAGCTATGACCCCGTGAGTCAGCAGCTTGTAGTTGCACGAAAAGGGATGGCGGCGATCGAGCATTACCTGATTGTCCGCTACTTTATGTACGCTCAGGTTTACAACCATCCCAAGAATGTTGCAGCAACTTGGGTGCTAGAACACGCCTTCAAACGAGCGCGAGAACAGCTAGCCCTGAGTAATTTGCAGGCAGATGAAGTCGTCACGGCATGGCTTCAGGAGGACTGCGACCAACTGTCCCTGACGCAGTATCTAGATGCCGATGACGGTGTGTTTGTCTATCATCTACACCGCTGGCAACATCATACCGACCCGGTTTTAGCAGACTTGTGCCGCCGCTTTTTAAATCGGGATTTACTCAAAGCTTTAGATATCACGCATTTAGAAACCACACAGCAGGCTCAACTGTTGCAACGGGTGCAGGGTTGGTTCGCAAAAACGGGCATTTCACCCCTTTCCCAAACCCAGTACTATGCAGGGCTTCGCACGGCTTTGAGTCACGGCTACACGCTTTATCAACGCGGCATCAAGTTGGCAACAGATACAGGATTGCAAGAAATTAGCGATCAGTCACCCTTAGTGAAAACACTCATTCAGCCTTGGCAACGGACTTGGCTACTCTACCCACGTGAGCTTGACCCAGCATTACTTATAACGGCTTAAAAAGCTGGTACGGCACTGAGGCAACTGTCTTTGCAGGGGAATCTGAATCGTAAACTCAGCCCCTTGACCAGGGGTAGAGCAGCACTGCAACTGCCCCTGATGATTACCGACAATGACTTGATAGCTTACTGATAGCCCCAGTCCTGTGCCTTCACCGATCGCCTTCGTGGTAAAAAACGGATCGAACAGCCGCGCTTTAACCTGCTCCGAAAAACCTGTTCCGTTATCTGAAATTTGCACAATTGCGCGATCGCCCTTCAGTAAGGTTTGAATCCAGATCTTAGGAGACTGCCATTCTCCTGGCTGACCTTCCCTCAGATGCCATTCTTCTGAAACATTCCATTTTTGTTCTAGCGCTTCGATTGCATTCAGCAGGATATTCATAAAGACTTGATTGAGTTGCTTAGCATAGCACTCTACTAGCGGCAGATCGCCATAATCTTTGACAACCTGAATCGCTGGATGCAGATCATTAGCTTGGAGCCGATTTTCCAACAGCATAAGCGTACTCTCGATGCCTTCGTGAATGTTGACCGCCTTGAGGTCTGCCTCATTCAGACGGGAGAAATTGCAAAGTGACAAGATCAACTGGTGAATTCGTTCCGAGCCAACTTTCATCGACGAAAATAGCTTTGGCAGATCTTCCAACAAAAAGTTCAGATCAGCGGACTCCGTCTTTGCCAAGATTTCGGCTGACGGTTGAGGATAGTGTTTTTGGTAAAGCCGAATCAGATTCAGCAAGTCCTGGATGTGGCTATCAGCATGAGTCAAATTGCCAGAGATGAAGTTAACGGGATTATTGATTTCGTGAGCAATTCCAGCGACAAGCTGGCTCAGGCTAGATATCTTTTCGCTCTGCACAAGCTGTGCCTGAGTCTGCTGCAGTTCAGCCAGGGTGCTTTTTAGTTGTTCAGCTTGGTTGCGGTATTTTGCTTCAGACTGACGCAAAATCGCTTCCGTTTGCTTGCGTTCGGTGACATTCTCAAACATTCCCAGGATGTAGCACCCATTTCCCTGAGGGCTATGGATGAGCGTTGCGGTGAGATTTACCCAGAGGGTTTCCTGATTTTGCTTGAGGTAGCGCTTCTCAGTTTGGTAATTGGCGATCGCTCCCGCTATCAGTTGTTCGAACAGGTGGCAGTTCTGGTTCCAGTCGTCCGAGTGGGTGATTTCTTGCACTGTCTTTGCTTCTAGCTCGGCACTGGTGTAGCCCAGCATTTCACACAACGCATGGTTAACTTTCATGATTTGACCGCTGCTGATGTTAGCGATCGCCATCCCAATCGGCGCATCTTCAAACACCTTGCGAAACCGCTCTTCTTGAAGCAGCGCTTGCTCTATGCGATCGCGCTCAATAATATTAGCGGTCAGTCTGCGCCAGAGTAGCCAGATTACCAGCCCAAACAGCGTCCCCAAACTGAGCAGCGACAATCCTAAATAGCGCAAGCTCAGCGCCCCCTGTTGATAAATAACTCTGGGCATATCTGCCCGCAGTAGCAAGGTGGGCTGCTCCTGGATGTCTTCGATTAGAACGTAACCTGCGATCGCATCGGAATCTAAAGGCTGTATCCAGTTGGATTGCCCATTGAATAAAGCGGTACGAGCAGCCTCAAAATCAGGGGGTAGTGATCCAGCGATCTGACGCAGGTCGAGCGAAACGCGGGTCACCTCAGACAAACGTGATACCTCAGCCGCATCTAAGTAGCGCCCCATCACCAGAGTGCCGCGACTTGGTCCTTCCAGATTGCTAGTCAGCACCGAATGTGCCGCTATCAGCATTGGACCATCTGGCAACAGCACAATGCCAGAATGTGGTTTGCCATCAGCATGATGAAGAATGCCGCTGTCTACAACGGCATCTTGCACAGACTGAGAAACAGAAGTGATGTTAGAGCTAATTGGATCACGCCTTTGGCTGAAGATAACTTGCTCCGAAGGACGCGCCATCAAAATGAGATGAAGGTTAAAGCTTTCCCACATCGCTTGATTGAGATTTAGCTTGACATAATCTGAATCTCTATTAGTGATGAACGCGTAAGTATCATCCCAAACCGCGTAGTCTCGTACAGTAGTACTAAGGATTTCAAAATCCTGCTTCAGCGCATCTAAAGCTCGCTCCAGGTTTTGATGCATTGCCTGAGCTTCTACGCGCTCGAAGCCGTGCAACAAAATTGCAGATGAAACAGAGAACATCGTACCTGCTGCACTCAATAGCGTTATTGCAATCACCAGCGGTAGGTGTGTGCGCTGAGTCGCTTGCCTAAACTTAAAGCGATTGCGTTTCGGGGTTAGTTTAAATAAAGAACTGCCTAAGTACACAGCATTTTATAAAGTGAAGGGTTAGAAACGATTCGTTTCAGTCAGCAGAGGTGGAGCCAGCGATCTACCAAAGACAACCCACCCTATCTACTACTCTCTTGCGTTTTACGTTACCGGAGAGATGCGCCCCTCAATCAGTCAGTCATGCTATTGAAAATAACTTTACTATTTACCTATTCTGCTTACTACGCAGATCCTACTACGTCTGTTCAGCAAAGACTCCGTATATGTGCTGAAAATGTCGTGATCTAACTCAGGGAACGTGCTAGTTCTTGCTCCAAAGACCTTGATTCCTATCAAATTTAGGGCTACGAGATGCTGCTTATCTAGCTTCTTTGGAAGCTTTCAAACGGTTGTAGTGTATCCCTTTCAGCCAGGTCAAAAATACAGGAAAGGCAAACAGGAATTCAAAAATATTCTTTCACTCCCAGGAAAATTGGAGATTAGAAATTTCGATAAAGATGGGATGAAGTTCTAATCAAGTCTTTGGTTTTAGCGATCGCTGTGGATCTATCAAAACCATCACACGCTTCTCAACCATAGCGACCTGCTCTGCTCAAAATGAGGAACAACCGTTTTGGCAGTAGAGGTTAGTAGAATGGTGGCGATCGCACTCAACTTTGGATTTGCTCTATTGGTGCTGCTGGTATTTGGACTGCTGCAATGGCTGCACATTCCAACAGGCAGCTTCCTCGACTGGATTATTGGCATTGCTGTCTTTGAATGGCTATTAGTGATTGTGACAGTGCCCTGGAACGTCCATTTCGACGCAAAGGAAGTGTTAGCTGAGGCAGACCAATCTGAAGAAAAAGGAATTGAGGTAAACGTCAAGCAAGTCGAATACGCCGCAAAAGTAGCTCAAGCTTCGCTCTGGGTAGCGATCGCCCTTCACCTGATTTCTGCGGTTGGACTCTACACCCTAGCTGCCAATGGTATTAGTGCGATCGGCTACATCGGTTCTGGGGCAGCATTGTTGCTCACAGTGCTGCGTCCAGCAGCCAGAACTTACCAGTATCTAGCAATGCGGCTGACAATGATTCGCCAGCAGATAAAGTATCCACGCGAGGACGTGCTAGAACTGCGCGCTTGCGTCTTCACGCTTGAAGAAACTATCAAACGCCTGGAAGAACAGCTTAATCCTAATGAGTCAACCTCCTGGGTATCGACCCAGCAGCGAGATTTAGAAGCCACCCGCCAGCAGTGCATTCGTCTAGATGCTCAACTACGAGAACTACAGGCAACCAACCAAGCAGAGCACGAGCGAATCATGAGAGAAGCAAAGGGGGCGATCGCTCAACTCAGCACCGACGGTCAATTTCTAGAACATGTGCGCGAAATTATTCGCTTTTTTAAGACGGCCTAACTCCTATCAGGCTGTATTAACCGTGAGCTGATTTACAAATTTTTAAGTGGTGTTACCAATCGACTTGTTGTTTTTACAACTCGTTGTTGATCGATCAGAAATATCGGGAATGTTATGAACATCTCCAGAGTTTAGATGTCTTCGCCGAGCCAACTTGCTTCCGGGCGATCGCCCTCACCTCTAGAGAAATGCCGGTCTATGTATTAGAAAGTCGGGCATTTTCAGATTCTACTAACACAACGTATTTCGTAGGTAACTAAACATGGCTGTTGAAAAAGTAAACTCCTCCTCTAGCTTGGCTGAAGTTGTTGATCGCATCCTCGACAAAGGCATCGTTGTTGACGCATGGGTTCGCGTTTCCCTTGTTGGAATCGAACTGCTAGCTATTGAAGCTCGCGTCGTGATCGCTTCCGTAGAAACCTACTTAAAGTATGCCGAAGCAGTCGGTTTGACCACTCAAGCTGCCGTTCCCGCCTCCTAGAAAATCCCCAGAATTGGGGAGCTACTCCGGCTCCCCTCTTTCTCTTGGGTCAAATAAATTTAACTGAACTTCTCTTAATCGATTAAATCAATCAAACCATAACCATTAATTCCTAGCCTCGCAGGAGGAGATTTTTGTGATTGCGCTCAAAGATTTATGGCAAGAACAACGTCAACAGCGTCAGCAAGAAATAGCCCAACGTCAGCAGCAGGTGCGTGAGACCCTAGCCGCATTTCAACAACAGCGCCAACAAAGTGCCGCCCAACTGCGAGATGATCTGAGCCTATTTCAGCTTGGCTTGCAGCAAGAAACTCAAGTTTTTCTGGGTCATCTCAGCGATCGCCGACAAGTTCAGGCTCAAGAATTGGCTCAGGAGCTATACAACTTTCACATCGATTTGAATCAATCTGTGGCTTCTTTGCGGCAAGAGTTAAAGATTAAAGTTCAAGCCATTCAGGCAGAAGTTCAACTGTTGCTGGAAACAAATCAGCAGCGACGGGCGCAAGTCCAGATACAGTTAGCTCAAGACTTAGCCGCCTTTATGGAATCGCTCCATTCAGAAGTTCAGACCTACCTTTCTGAATTGGAATTGATGCGCCAAGACCGGGCAAATCAGCTACAGCAAGAACTTGAGCAAAATCGGGCTAAACGGCTTGCCGAAATGACCGCGCTGCGAACCGAATTGCGCGACTACTGCACCAGCTTACGAACAATGATCTGGGGTAATAGTAGCTCTGGTGCCAATTCCGAACTGAGTTCTGCTGCATCAAATAGCATTTCACCTATTGCAGATTCGGTGACGATCGCCCTTACTCCAGCCTTACCCACTGCACCAGTTCGACCTCAACCCATTCAGGTCACATCAGTCCCTCAAGCGTTGAATTCGCTGCAAAAAGACCCGGTGCAGCTAGAAGAAGAAATCTACTATCACATCTACCAGGTGCAAGGGGCACGCCTCACCGAGCTTGAAAACGCATTAGGCATCAATCGCTTTCAAGCCGTGGATGCACTCCGCTCCTTAATTAAGAAAGGATTAGTAACCCAGCGCGATCGCGTCTATCTGATTCAAGAGGAAGCAAGCCTGTGACCACCGTTCTCCAAGCCCGCCCCCGCCGCTTTGTCAGCACTCCCTCAGTCGAGCGAGTCGCAACGAGAGCTTTACGATATCTCCAGTCCGGCTTCTCTGTCCATCTGCGCGGACCTGCCGGAACTGGCAAAACCACCCTGGCACTTCACCTGGCAGATTTGCTTAGTCGTCCCATCATGCTGATTTTCGGCGACGACGAGTTCAAAACCTCCGACCTGATTGGCAACCAGACCGGCTACACCCGCAAAAAAGTAGTCGATAACTACATTCACAGTGTCGTCAAAGTTGAGGACGAACTGCGGCAAAACTGGGTTGACTCTCGCCTGACTCTTGCCTGCCGAGAAGGATTCACCCTAGTTTATGACGAGTTCAACCGCTCTCGCCCGGAAGTCAACAACGTGCTGCTATCGGCACTAGAAGAAAAGCTGCTGGTGCTGCCTCCTAGCGGTAATCGCAACGAATACATTCGAGTTAATCCTCATTTTCGCGCCATCTTCACCTCAAATCCAGAAGAGTATTGTGGTGTTCATGAAACGCAGGATGCCTTGCTCGATCGCCTGGTAACAATCAACATGCCAGAGCCGGACGAGTTAACCCAGCAAGAAATTGTGGTACAAAAAACTGGCATCGATCGAGAAAGCGCTGCAATCATCGTCAGCCTAGTTAAAGCATTTCGGATTAAGACTGGAGCAGAAAAAACTTCAGGCTTGCGGTCTTGCCTGATGGTAGGCAAGGTCTGCCATGAGCACGAGATCCTGGTGATGCCCGAAAACCCCGAATTCCGCGACATTTGTCACGATGTTCTGCTCTCTCGCACGGGGCGATCGCTAGCCGAATCTACTCAATTGCTCTGGGACCTATTTAACGAACTCATTTGCCCTGAGCTTGACCCCGCTGACCTGTTAGAAGATTGCGATCTGTCACAGCCTGAGACTCTGATCTTTAGTCCTCAGCCTCAAGCACATCCAGAAGTTGAGGTGCTGTCAGGTGAATTGACAAAACAGTCCGCTTTGGCAAACGGCAATAAGCAGGATGAGTCAAATCTAGAAATTGACGAACTTTCGACTTTCACTAACACAGAGTCAAGCGTCCCGTTTGAGTGGGAAGTTTATGAGTATTTGCAGGAATTTCAGGACGCTCGAATTGCCCAAATTGAGGCAGCTTTAGGAATTAATCGCTACCAAGTGGTGACGGCACTGCGATCGCTAACCGAACAGGGAATTCAGTTTAATTCCAGCATTGCTGAAACAATCTCTGCCTACCAAATCCACATTACCAGCGAGGATGAAGTATGACTGTAACTCAAGCTCGTCCTATGGCTGGTGGAAATAGCGGCAATCGGGCAATTGGCACGTCTACTTCAGGTTCCACTCTGGCAGATGTCCTCGAACGGGTTCTTGACAAAGGCATTGTAATTGCCGGGGATATTTCTGTCTCGGTAGGGTCTACAGAACTGTTGAGCATTCGCATTCGCCTGCTAATCTCATCAGTAGACAAAGCCAAAGAAATGGGAATCAACTGGTGGGAAAATGACCCTTATCTGAGCGGGCAGTCGCGCCAATTGCTTGAGGCAAACCAACAGCTTCAGGCAAGAATTGAGAGCCTGGAAACAGAATTGCGATCGCTGAAAGCGGCTGAAAACTTAGCCTGAGAATCTAGCAAGTTGAGGACTGAAAAGGATGATTACGCTTAGAACCATGAAGCAGATCGCCACTAGTCGAACGATTCCTAGCTTTCGGGCTTGTCGATCGTTGGGGCGATCGCACCTCCTTTCTGAGCAAGGACGAATTGCGACTGCACAATCCGAAATGCTTGATCAGGAGTCCCTTCGCCAATGGCGTAACCAGCAGTGGCAACACAAATCTCAGCAAGCGCCAACCCGCCAGCGTTAAGCTTACGTCATGGCTTCTTCTGATTCTCCGATTCAACTCACACCTGAAAGCTCCCTTCCTGAGCAAAGTGGAGCCAACTCGGGTTTGGCTCCCTTGCTACTGACGGTGGTTGAGCTAGTGCGGCAACTCATGGAGGCTCAGATAATCCGCCGCATGGAAGCAAAAGAACTGAGCGACGAAGATTTAGAACGAGCCGCAGACAGCCTGCGAAAGCTAGAGGAACAAGTCGTCCAGCTTTGCGAAATTTTTGAAATTGACCCAGCAGATCTAAATATCGACTTAGGCGAGATCGGGACGTTACTTCCCAAGTCAAATGGGTACTATCCAGGTGAGGCTTCAGCGAACCCATCCATTCTGGAACTGTTAGACCGACTGCTCAATACAGGAGTGGTGGTGGAAGGAGAAGTTGACTTAGGACTGGCTCAACTCAACCTGATCCACGCCAAATTGCAGTTAGTGCTGACCTCCAAGCCAATTTAGTAAGCCAGCGCAGCTTCGTCTGTCTGAAGGGGTTTTCATTATGAGAAACGGTTTATATCTCTACGGCATTTTCCCCGCTCCAGGACCAACAAATTTGCATCTAGAGGGGTTAGACCGTCAGCCTGTACAGACTCATGCAATTGACGAGTTCGTCTTCTTGTATTCAGAAGCTCAGCAAGAAAGGTATTTAGCCAGCCGTCGCAACCTGTTAGGACATGAGAAAGTGCTGGAGCAGGCAATGGAGAAGGGATATCGAACCCTGTTGCCGCTACAGTTTGGGCTGATTATTGAAAACTGGGAAACGGTCAATCAGCAGCTTATTGTGCCACAGGGTCAGGGTTTAGGCGAACTGTTTAACAAGCTGGACGGACGGCGCGAAGTCGGCATAAAAGTATTTTGGGATGCAAGTGCTGAATTGGAAGCATTGCTCCAGGAAGATCAAGGTTTGCTGGCGGAGCGCGATCGCCTCGAAGGAAAATCCCTCAGCATGGATCAGGTCGTGCAAATTGGGCAGTCCATCGAGCAGGCGATGGCAAACCGCAAACAGAGCATCATCGAGGTTTTCCAGGGAACCCTCAATTCATTGGCGATCGATGTCGTAGAAAACGATGCAATGACCGACGCAATGATTTATAACGCCGCTTACCTGATTCCTTGGGATGAGGAAACCTACTTTAGCCAGCAGGTTGAGGCCCTCGATCAGCAGTTTGATGAGCGGCTCCGCATCCGCTACAACAGCTTCACCGCTCCGTTTAACTTTGTCCAACTTAATTGAGGCAATCCATGTTTCTTGATCTTCTCCTGACACCGATTACAGCTCCCATCAGTGGCATTGCCTGGGTCGGCAATAAAGTTCTAGAGCAGGCAAACGCAGCCCTAGATGATAAGGAAAACTTGAGCAAACAGTTGCTGTCACTCCAACTCGCCTTCGACATGGGCGAAGTTCCTGAAGAGGAATTTGAAATCCAGGAAGAGGAACTGCTGTTGGCAATTCAAGCGCTAGAAGATGAAGCTAGAGCAGCAGAACAGGAACTTGAGTAGATAAAATTCTTGTTACGAGGCTTCCCCTTATCATGCAGCTCCAGAGGCCCTGCCTCCTAATGAGGCGATCGCCGATCACGTCTCACTCCGGCTTGGGAATCGCTTCAGAGAAGCTCCAAATTCTTCAACTACCAACAGAGAAGCTAGAGCTTCCAAACCAATATTTCAAGCTGGAGATTGGAAACGAGCAAATAAACAAATCTGTTTCCCAACACGGGTAAGGGCGTGGCTTCGGCAGATAGACCTCAAAACAAACTGAAAGCCTTTGCTCGAATGCTACGCCCTTACAAGGACACTCGCTACTGTTCAGAAGGTGGTGCGAATCTAATATTCGAGGAATAGGGTATTGAAGGTATCCGGTGGAGAGGGAGCGATCGCCATCTTCGCCGTTTTCACAGATGATCGAATTGTTGGTTCTGCGGCAACAGTCGGCACTTCTTCTCGCATCTGCTGCACGTTGTTTTCAAGTTCAGCAACCTGATCGTCTAAAACTGCAATTCGGTCTGAAATTTGCTGTCGTCGCTGTTCAAGGCTCTGCAATTCTTGCTGAAGTCGCTTCTTCTCAATCACCAACTTGTACAAATCAAGAAATGCGGTTGCCTCTGTTTTTGGGCGAGGCATGGTGCTGATTTTGGGGCGAATCGTGCCTTTGGCAGAAGGGCGGTGCATAGGTAATCGCAATAGCTCAATTTTCCTCTAGTGTTCCCACCGTAAAGCAGGGCTACCGCGCCCAAAGTTTTGTAACGTCGTGTTTTCAGCTACAGTTCCCTCAGCCAGACTGGCAAACAATTGGGGTTTGAATAGTTGGTGGAATTTCTGCTAACCGCAACGCCAGATTTGAATGTTGCTTTGATATGAAAACCCGAATTATTGTCTGTGGTTTAGGTCGAACTGGCTATAAAATTTTCTCCTTGTTGAAGCAGCAGGGTGCTTTAGTCGTGGGGATTAGCGACTCCCCGGTGGAAGTCTTGCGCGAACAGCTGCACGGTCTAGATGTAGATCATGAAGCCGATGTGGTAGTCGGAGATCTGCGCTCGGCTGGAACGCTTTTGGCAGCAGGGGTTAAGGAAGCTCATACGCTGGTGCTGGCAACCCGCGATGATGCGTTGAATCTGGCAGTTCTGATTCAAGCAAGGGTGCTAAATCCTCGAATTCGGATTATTAGCCGTTTGTTTAATACCAGTTTGGGCGATCGCCTTGACCACACCCTACCTGACCACGCCAGCATGAGCGTCGCTGCTCTATCTGCGCCAGTATTTGCCTTTGCCGCGATGGGCAATCGGGCGATCGGGCAGTTGCGATTATTTCACCAGATCTGGCCGATTCACGAGGAGCACATCGACGAAACGCATCCCTGGAAGGGACGGAAGCTAGCCGATCTATGGGAAGACCGTTCTCGCATGTTGATTTACTACTTGCCCGTGGATAGCAGATTGGATCTAATATCTGCGGTGGTTGAGGATCAGTCTTTGCGGGTGGGCGATCGCCTGATTGTTGCAACTCAGCCCAGTGTTCGCAACTTTCGTAAAACCTTTAAGCAAAAGTTTTCGGAGTTTTTGCTTGGTCTGCGGCAGTTTCAGCAGCAGGTTCAGCCTACCGTTGTCGTGATGTTAGTGCTATTGGCGACGATTTTTGGTGCAACCCTGACTTACACAGCAGTAAACCTGCAAACCACACCCATAGATGCCCTGTACTTTTCTGTAGGAATGATTACGGGAGCTGGGGGCAACGAAGGTGTTGTGGAACATGCTCCTGCAAGTATCAAAGTTTTTACTGTGGTCATGATGCTGGTCGGCGCGGCAGTTACTGGAATTTGCTACGCGCTGCTGAATGACTTTGTTTTGGGGACCCGGTTTAAGCAGCTTTGGAACACGAGCCGCATTCCCCATAGTCAGCACTACATCATCTGTGGGTTAGATGGAGTCGGGGTACAAATCGTCAACTACCTTCACGCTAATGGCTGTGAGATTGTGGTGATTGAGCCTGACCCTAACAATCGGTTTTTGAATGTTGCCCATTCGCTCAAAGTGCCGGTGATTCAGGGAGATGCTAGCGTCTTAGCAACTTTGGAGTCAGCTAACGTTGCTGAAGCTGAAGCCCTTTTAGCCGTTACCAGCGATGATGTGGCTAACCTGGAAATTGCCCTAACTGCCAAGGGACTTGCTCCTAAATTACCTGTGATCGTCCGCAACCAAGATCCCCAATTTGCGCCACTGGCTCAGCAAGTATTTGACTTTGAGGCGGTTCTGAGCCCAGCCGAACTTGCGGCTCCTTCTTTTGCAGCCGCCGCCCTGGGTGGAAGAGTCTTGGGAAATGGGATGACGGCTGATAGTTTGTGGGTAGCACTAGCGACCATCATTACACCAGGGCATCCTTTTTGTGGTCGGCGAGTGAAAGAAGCAGCGATGACGGCTGATTTTGTACCGCTTTATCTTGAAACTCGCTGCCAAACTATTCATGGATGGGATTTGCTAGAAGTTAGTCTAGATGCAGGAGATGTTTTGTATCTAACGGTGCCCGCTACCTATTTAGAGCAGCTTTGGCGTGTCAACCCGCCTCCGTTGGCGATGCAGCTTAACTACTAATGACTAATGCTTCCTCTTCAACGGAAAAACGCCACACTCAGCAGCAACCCTGGCTTTTAACTCTCTGGACAATCCTGGTTTACGCTTTTCTGTATTTGCCGATCGCCACTCTTATCTTCATCAGTTTTAATGATTCGGCAATTCTGTCGCTGCCGTTTAAGGGATTCACTGTTAACTGGTATGAGATGGCGTTTGGCGATCGCTCCCTGCGTCTCTCCCTCTGGAATTCGCTGCAAGTAGCAGCAATGGCAACCCTTTTGGCAATTGGATTTGGGCTGCTAGCTGCTTTTGCAATTTACCGCTATCAATTCTTCGGCAAAACCAGTTTTCGGATTGCGTTAAATTTGCCCATTCTGTTGCCTGGAGTGGTCACAGGAGTGGCAATGCTGGCTTACTTCTCTAGCCTAGGGCTTGAGCTTTCCTTGTGGACAGTGATTTTAGGGCACGCCGTATTTGGGCTGCCGGTGGCGCTAGGGCCAATTTTGACGCGACTGTCTCAGTTTCCTCGGGGCCTAGAGGAAGCTGCCTACGATTTGGGAGCAAAACCAGCCCAAGTTTTTCGCGGTGTAATCTTCCCTTACATTCGCAGTGCGATCGTTTCAGGGGCGCTGCTGGCGTTCACATTATCGTTTGATGAGGTGGTCGTGACGATTTTTCTGACTGGGCGAGACAATACATTGCCCATGGAAATCTGGGGCAGATTGCGAACAGACATTACCCCAGAAATCGCCGCAGTTGCGACACTGGTATTAATAGCAAGTACGGGGATTGTGTTGCTGAGTCAGTGGGTTGTGGGAAGGGATGAGGGATGAAGAATGAGGGATGGTAGCGTTGTTTATTTGGAAGGGGTGAGTAAGATTTACCCGACGGCAGCGGGGGAAATTTTTGCAGCGCGGGATGTGACGATTGACGTGCAGCCCGGAGAGTTTTACTCACTGTTGGGGTCGAGCGGGTCTGGCAAAACAACAACTTTGCGGTTGATTGGGGGATTTGAGATTCCTGAGTATGGACGAGTTTGGATTGGCGGAGAGGAGGTGACGGAGCAGCCTCCCTATCAGCGTAATGTGCATACCGTGTTTCAAAGCTATGCCCTGTTTCCGCATTTGACGGTGGCTGAGAATATTGCCTATCCGCTGCGAATTGCCAAAACTAATCGGGCTGAAGTTGCTGAGCGGGTGGAGGAATCGTTGCGGATGTTTCAGTTAAAAGGAATGGGCGATCGCCGTCCTTCACAACTTTCTGGCGGACAGCAACAGCGAGTTGCCCTGGCAAGGGCGTTGATCAGCCGTCCCAAAGTGTTACTCCTGGACGAACCGCTGTCTGCCCTGGATGCCAAAATTCGGGAGGAAGTGCGTCAGGAGCTACGCGATCTGCAAAAGCAAACAAATCTTACCTTCATCTACGTGACTCACGACCAGGAGGAAGCGCTAGCGCTGTCCGATCGCATTGCCGTGATGCACAACGGTCAAGTGCAGCAAATTGGCACTCCTAAGCAAATTTATGATCGCCCCACTTCGCTGTTTGTAGCTCAGTTCATTGGTAAAGCCAATTTTCTCAGAGGCACAGTTCTAGAAGCAAACGGAGAAACGGCTGCTGTTGAGGTTAGCGGAACAAAGATTTGGGCAGCTTCACCAGGGCGATCGCCCACTATTGGCGACGCTGTAACCCTGATGGTTCGTCCAGAACGACTGTGCCTGGGTGAAACTGCTAAGACTACTAAAGCAGACAATCAACTTTCTGGCAAAGTTGCTAGTGTTACCTATGTTGGTCAACTCGTTGAACTCAAGGTCGAAACGCCCATCGGATTACTCACCGTCACTCAACTCAGCTCAACCGCAGACCTCAGCCCCGAACAGTCCCTTTCCTGGAATGCTAACGACTGCATCCTTCTCCCTGATTGATACGGAATCCTATTTCCTAAAGAAGCACTATTTGGTGTGCGGGCGAAGCATTCGGCAAAAGAATTGTGCTTCAGTTGCAAGGATTGTAACCGAATGCTTCGCCCCTACCGATATCGCTACTCTACAAATTTTGCACTTTGAATTTTTAACTCTTCATTGATTCAAGAGGTTTTTATGGACAAGCTGATTCATTATCCAATGGTGATTGGAGAAGAACTCGTCTCTACAGGCAGCGAAGATCTAATTGATCCTGCAACTGGACAAGTGTTTGCAACGGTTGCTTTGGGAAGTAAGGCAGATGTTGATCAGGCGGTGGCGATCGCTAAACAAGCGCAAGTCGCCTGGGCCGCCCTTTCCTATGGAGAACGCAGCGCAGCACTGCTGAAACTATGTGATGCCCTAGAAGCTAAAAGCGAAGAATTGGCAAGGCTGGAAAGCCAAAATTCTGGTAAGCCGCTGAAACTAACTGTTGAAGGCGACATTCCCTTTGCGATCGACAACCTGCGCTACTTTGCCTCAGTGCTGCGTCGGCAAGAAGGCACCGCTGCCGGAAGCTACATCGGCGGCTACACCAGTATGATTCGGCGTGAACCCATCGGTGTAGTCGGTGCAATTACCCCCTGGAACTATCCCTTCATGATGGCAATTTGGAAGCTTGGGCCAGCCCTGGCAGCAGGCAACGCCGTTGTAATTAAGCCCGCACCCAATACGCCTGTCACTACGATTGAACTGGCTAAGATTGCCCTCGACTCTGGCTTCCCTGCTGGATTGATCAACGTCGTCACGGGGGGAGCCGAGGTTGGTGAAGCAATTTGTACCCATCCCAACACCCGTATGATCAGCTTCACGGGCAGTACTCGCACGGGTAAGCGCATCGCCGAACTCGCCAGCCCAATGGTCAAACGCGTCACCCTAGAATTGGGCGGCAAAGCACCTTTTGTCGTCTTTGCTGATGCGGACGTTGAGGCAGCAGCGCATGGGGCAGTAGCAGCTTCCTACGTCAACAGCGGGCAAGACTGCACTGCTGCCACTCGAATTTATGTGCAAAACGAGGCATTTGACCAGTTCCTCAGCCGCTTTATTGATCTGTCCAAACAGGTGAAGGTCGGTAACCCGTTCGAGGAAGGAACAGATATCGGTCCGCTGGTCAGCGAACCTCAGCGACTCAAGGTCAAAGGCTATGTCGAAGAAGCCCGTCAGCAAGGAATTAAAGTCGCCTTGGGTGGTGAACTGCCGGAGAGCGAAGGTTTTTACTACCCGCCGACTATCCTGGTGGATGCGCCCGAAGATGCAAACTGTGTTCGTGAAGAAATCTTTGGTCCAGTCGTGGTAGTCAATCGCTTCTCAGACGAGGCTGAGGCAATTAAGTTGGCAAACAATACGCCCTACGGATTGGCAGGCAGCGTTTGGACGCTTAACGTGCAGCGAGCCATGCGAATGTCAGCAGCGATGGAGTGCGGTACGGTCTGGGTCAATGACCACATCCCGATCGCCAGTGAAATGCCTCATGGCGGTTTCAAGGAAAGTGGCATTGGCAAGGATATGTCCTACTACGCGCTGGAGGAATACACCGTCGTCAAGCATGTTGTGTTTGACAACACTGGAGAACAGCGCAAACCCTGGCACGCTGTTGTTTTAGGAGAAGCAAATTAGAATAATTTTCTAACTTTGCCGAAAACTTTCCTGATAGAAGGGGTGTATAGGGAATAAAGGAATGGTAGATGCACCCTGATTTAATCCCTGGCTTCGGCTGGGGATTTTCTTTTTGTAGGTTGGGTGAAGTGCAGCGGAACCCAACACCGGGATACCTGCGATTGTTAGGGTTCGCTTTGCTTCACCCAACCTACAGCTTTAAAGATGGAACCAGCCTCTAGGATAGACTTGAGGGGATGCGAGAAATAGTTTGACCTTGGGGCTGTATGACTACTCGACCAGAGGTAATCAAGCAAAGTGAGTTGCTGAATCAGCTAGTGCTTGACCGCAACAGCCTGGAAGAATTAGGACGAGTCGAAGTGCTGTGGATGCATCCTCCTAAGCATCAAGTGTTGGGGTTTGTCTGCAAGTCGGGCTTCTTGGGAGCTAAAAAGACAGCATTTAAGCTAGCCCAACTTTCAACCTTGGGTACAAACGGGGTTTTGACCCAAGGGCAGCCAGAAGAAACAGATGCCGATAAGGTACGAAAGCTGGAATCTGTGATTGGTCACGAGATTTGGAGCGATGCAGGCAACAAAATCGGCAGAATCACTGATTATTTGTTTAACCTGAAAACGGGGGCGATTACGCAATACCTGTTTATCTCCAGCGGTTGGGGCGGCATTGCAGGGGATGTGTATCAGCTTCCGCCTACACAAATTTTGAGCGTTGGCAGTAAGCGAGTGCTGGTTTCAGAAACCACGGCTCATAAATGTGCGCTGTATCGGGAAGGCATTAAGCAAAGGCTGACGAAGGCCGGGGACGTGCTGAAGGAGGATTATGTGCAGGCAACCCAGGAGTGGCGATCGCTCACCCAACGCGCCCAATCTGCTACTGGAGGAGCCAAAGAACGGCTACAAACGTTAGCAGAACAGGCAAAAGAACGTGCCCATTTCCTCTCTCAGCAGGCAAAGGAAAGGGCGCAAACGTTTAGCGAACAGATTAAAGCAGAATCTCAAACCATAGCTCAACAGGCAAAGGAAAAAAGCCAAACCCTAGCAGAACAGCTTAAAGAAAGGACTCAAACACTAGGCAAACAGGTAGAAGAAGGTATTCAAACACTAACCGTTCAGGCTGAAGAAATCTTTGATCCGGATGTGAAACACGCCTCAAGCAGTTCACCACCAGCACCAGACACAACTCCATCAGATTCAACGATTCCTTCAAATGAGGCAAAGGCAGTAGATTCAGATTATTGGGGCGATCGCTCCGATGAACCAGATCAATCTGCTCAATCTGATCAACCTATTGATGACGATGATGAACCTTGGATCTGAGGCTGATCAGAATTGGCTGAGGGCTTTTGTGAAATACCCTGTGAAATCTAGACAAAAAAGGCGCACTGGTTCCAGTGCGCCTGTAGATTCATGCTTCAACTAAGCTTAGATGCAAGCTTTAGTAAGCTCCACTTTTATTTAGGACTGCCTGAATCGTTTTCCAGATGAGGGCAATGTCGTAGCCAATTGACCACTTTGTCTGGTAGGCGATGTCCATTTTGACGATGTCTTCAAAATCCTCGACGGTAGAGCGCCCGTTAGCCTGCCATTCCCCGGTGATTCCAGGTCTAACCAGTAGACGCTTGTAGTGATGGCGCTTGTACTTCATCACTTCATCTACGGTTGGGGGACGGGTGCCAACTAAACTCATTTCCCCTTTGAGAACATTCCAAAATTGGGGCAATTCATCCAGGCTAGTACGGCGTAAGAAGCGACCGACTCTGGTGACGCGGGGGTCATTGCGGTTTTTGAAAATGCTGCCCTTTGCCTGATTGTGAACCAGGTGCTTTAGAGCATCAGCTTCGATAACCATTGAGCGAAACTTCCAAATGCGGAAGGTGTTGCCGTTCAGTCCACAACGGATTTGGCTGTAGAAGATTGGGCCAGGGTTATCAAACTGGACGGCGATCGCCACTGGGATTGCCACAAGGGCAGTGATTGCTAGACCAACCAGCGCTCCCAGGATATCAATCAGGCGCTTAGCCTTACTATTTACAGAAGGATGCACCTCTGCGGAAGAGGCAATGATCTCATTCAAGTGAGTCAGCGCAGGTGAGTGAGTTAACAAGGAAGAAGGAGGGTTGGAAGTGGTAATCACGATTCGTGGTCATCTCCTCTACAGGTCAGTCGGCTGAAAGTCAACCTTCTGTAAATATAAAAGGCAACTCTTGGATCAAGCCAGGGAAATAGGTTGCATTTGCCCAATCTTTGAACTGGATTGGAGTTTTATAAAGTTCTAATGTACTGAACTTCCGTAAAAAACTGCTTTTGCCAAGGTTAAATCTAGGGTTTGGCAAATAAAAATTGTATAAGCGCTATGGCGTAATGTCTAATCACTCCACGGCATTGCTCAACTCGCTCAGTTGGATTTGGACATAGACCTTTAGTGCGAATGGGGGCACGGCTAAGCCGCGCCCCCATTCGCACTTCAAAAAATGATTCATGCAGGAAGTCTATTTTTACGCTCAACAGCACCCTCTATTGAGGCTTATTCCTGAGTAGAAACGCTCAGCCCAACGGTGAGAGGCTCTGACAGCTTTTGGTGGGTGCTGGCTGTAATGGTGCTGAGATAACTGCGGAAGTGATTCCACTGCTGGTAATTAGGACGATAGGTTTGGCTGTCGAGCTTTTGGAACAATGGAGCTGCCAGTAGCATTTGGTAATCTGGATTTTGCTTGGATTGTTGAGCGAGCAAATCAGCGTGCTTTTCAGTGGGCACCAAACCAGGAGGAAGATGTCCTTCTAGAAGAGCCAGGATGTGCAAACGGCAAGCTTGAGTATTGATACCCCGCCGTTCTAGCATCTGCATGATTTGAGAGAGGGAGAGGGGTTGGTCAGGAAATGCTCTGAGCAATTCCATCAACAGGAAATAGTCGCTGTATTGCTGCCGGGGTAAGTTGAGTACCTGGGGATGAAGAGGTAAGGTTGCTAGCCCATACGCAACTCGGCTACAGGTAGGAAGGCGGCTTTCCTGGGTGGAACCAGCCCGACTGTTAGTGTAGGTGTCTTGAATGATGGTGGCATTTGGCAGCTTTTGCCTGAGCCAGCGGGCGATCGCCCCAAAGGAAGCTGTACCACCCGTACAAACCACTTGATTAATCGATTGAATCGGTACACCACTCTGAGTCAGCAAAGCATTTAATTCTCGGTTTAGCCGCTGAATGTACGGCAGGAGCACACGGCTACCCAACTCTCGGCGCATCACCGTCCACTGCTGATCGCCCAATTCTAGATTGAACCGATCTTGCTGCTGCAAAATGAGTTTCAGGTATCTTGCAGCGTCCAGTAGGCTTTGACCCATGGGTAAGCTTTCAAGCCGCTGCTGTAGCCGCTGTCGGTTGACGGGGTCTGGCTCTCCAGTAGAGGGCAGAGTTAAGTTTTCTAGTTCTAAACTTGCCCAGGTCATGGTTTCAGAATTAGATTCGGTTGGTTGCCAGTGCCAGCCATCTACAAATGCACGAGATTTAGGAGTTTGTCCTGAGCTAAACGTGTAACCTTCAGAAGCAGTGTCAGAACGACGGGGTTGGCGTGACCAGGTGGGATACAACAGTTGGCAAATGATGTCCTGGTCGAGCGCTTTTCCGGCATAGGGAAGGCTGCGTAAGGTGAAATCTTGGTAGGTGAGATTTTGCAGAGCGCTAGGCAAGTCAACGAGTGCCATCTCAGTCACACTTGCTCCAGCGCTAATTACCAGGGTGCTGCCTTGCCAATCGGTGTTGTAGAGGTAGGGTTTTTGAGAAAGATTGTTGGGCAGTACAACGGCTCGACCGTCTGAACTGCGTAGTCCCGATAGGAGAGTGGCGATCGCATCTTCAATAAAGAAGATTTGCTCTGGATGGGCAACCAATCTGGCTCCCAGTACTGCTTCTCGAATGTTGAAGCTGTAGGTATCTGACCAATGGGCGGGGTAGCCCATGACTACACCAGCAAGCTGCCGTAGAGCAGTCTGGAACGTTGCTGCATCTAGTCCAACGGCTGCACAGCTTAGAGCTGAGTGCGCGGGAGTAGACAAGCGATGATGACTGAGGGTCGCCAACAGCGTTTGTAACGCCTGGTGCAGCCAACTCATCTCTAGCTGATGCTGATCAGACCACTGTAAAACAGGCTCCCAGCCTGATGTTTGAGGAGAATAATGGGGAACGCCAATACTCAGATAGGGCTTAAAGTCCCGCAGCAATAGCCTCCAAGAATCTGCGTCGAAGTTTGCATCGCCAGACTGGTTGCGCTGGTTAAGGTCAAGGGCGAGAGAGCCAATTGCGACTGAGGTGACGGCAGCCTGATCCTGGTTTGGGGATGGCAGATTGGGATCTATTGGAGTGTCGCGTCCGGTTGATAGATAGGCGATCGCAGGCAACCGAAAAGACTTATCTGCGACGAAGCCGCCCTGATCTTGGGGTCGTGCCTCTGACCAATAGATGGGGTAAAGTTCGCAGGTTGAGCGGTTGAGCAAAACGGCAGAAATACCGGTTGTGCCAAAATCGATTCCTAGATACCAGTCTTTAGCAACTGGTTCTTCGGCTGATTCTCCAGATGGTGGAATTTCACCTTGCAGTCCTGACTCCAAACCTGATAGCCCAAAACCAGGATCAAGCAATGCAATATCAGGGAAGGGGTTAGCATCATCCAATCTGGCAGCAGGAAGGTCAGATGGGTCAAAATCAGCAGGAAGGCGATCGCTCCAATCGTCTACTCCCTCTTCTTCCGAGATTTCGGTAGGAGCTTCAGGAATATCAATAGGCGCTTCGACTGACAATTCAGCCGAAATGTTATCTGCCGAGGCAATTGTCGAATCAGTCAGACCATTCTCTAATGTGAACTCAAGCTCTACTTCAGGGATTATCTCTGGCTCTAGCTCAGGTAACTCAAGTTCTGCCTCAGGGACTGGCTCTAGCTCAGGTAACTCAAGTTCTGCTCCAGAAACTATCTCTGTCTCTAGCTCAGGCAACTCAAGCTCCACAGCCCCCTCTATAGCACTGGGGTAACTTAGGTTGTCATCTAAACTGTCATCTGGCAGGACTTCGAGCTCTGTTTCTGGCCCAGGTTCGGTGACTGAGTCTAAGGTCAGTTCTGCAAACTCTGCATCCGCAAAATTTACATCCGTAAACTCTAAATCAGGTTCAGATACCTCCGTCAGGTCTGAATTTAGAGTTTTTTTTTCAGCGTCTTCAGGGTCTGTTGGTTCTATTCCCAAAAAATCAAGATCAGGAGAGGAAATTGCTTCAGGTCCAGACTCCACTTCAAAAGATGTCAGATCTGTTGCAGAGCCATACTCTACGTCAGGCAGATCTAATGAGTCTAAGTCGGCGGTGTATAAATCGGTTGTAGATCCATACTCGACAGGCGGAACTGCTTCTAGAAAATCAAAATCTAAATCAGTTGCAGAGCCATACTCAACAGACGGTTCGGGTTCAGCAAAAACATTCTCTAGCGTCCAATCTTCAGAAGCAGCCTGCAGTTCTGGAGATGGCTCAAAGTCAGTAGATAGGTCAAGCTCATCAGAGGGTGCTGCGGAAGATTGTGATTCTGCTTCAGAAACCTCTTCAAATAGACTATCCAGTCCTTCCAGGGTGAACGTATCAGGTTCTTCTTGGATATTTGGTTGCTCTGGTTCTAGATTTTCAAAGTCCGCAAAGTCCAACACTGCTGAGCTGGATTCATCGAGCGGATCAGACGGACTAGGAGAAACAGGCACATCGTCCGGAGCAGCAACCTCTTGAACAAAATCATTTAAGGTCAGCTCTTGGATTTCAACTGAGGGTTGGGCAGTTTCGGAACCCGGCAGGTCGAATAGCCCCTCCAGAGTTGTTTCACTCGTCCAGGAAGAATTTGGGGGTTCTGTAAACTGAAGCTCATCCTGCTCGGTCGGCACATATTCTCCCTCTGGAAGGGGTGCTGCATCGAGGTCATCTGGAGGTAGCGCAAACAAGTCTTCTAGCGCAAGGTCGTAGTCGGGCTGGGAAGATTCTGCTGAGCTTTGCTCAAGTGACGGGTCAAATACGTCAGAAGTTTCTGTCTCTGAAGGGGGGGGTGGCGGAGCCGCAGTATCGACTTCAGCGATCGCAAACAGTTCTTCTAAGGTGGTTTCTCGTTGAGACGAAGCTGGGGAAGTTAGATCTTCAAAATCATCAGCTAGCAGATCATCTTCTAGTTCTAGATCTGATTCGGTGGATAAATCAGGCTCAGGGCTAAACAGATCGGACAGGGTCGTGTTCTGATCCAGCAGTGGCAGTTCTGTACTCAATCCACCAGTAAAGGAGCCGCTAGTAAAGGTATCTAATTCTCGATCGCCAAAATCTCCTAGCTCCTCGTCCTCAAATGAGCTAATTTCCTGATCGGCGACTTCAGCAGCAAGAGCTTCTTGATAGGAAAGCAAATCCGATAAATCTGAGGTATCGGGGAAAAACAGATCGTCAATCGTGTCGGGTGTTTCAGAAGAACTAGAGAGAGTCACATCAGGGGAGACGATCGCCTCAATTGAGTCTTCGGGTAAAGGCTCAACGACAGGTTCAACTGCCTCGAGCTCTGGTTCTAGGAAATCTGTATCTTCTAAAAGTGGCTCTGGAGCTAGTGCTGGAGGTGGCTCGACCGCAGGTTCTGTTTCATCCCAGTCTACGAAGGTCCAATCTGGTGACTCGGTCGTTTCTAAATCTGCTTCTAAGGCAGAAAGGTTGCTGCCCTGCAAACCTTCTAGATTAGATAGGTCAGCCGTCAACTGCTCAAGGACATCTGGATCGAGCTGAAGATCAACGCGAGGATCGGTTTGAGATTCTTCGGTCACCAGCAAGTCTTCATCGGGAGCGGCCGTGATGTAGGTATCTTCAACGGGAGCAATCGCCTCAGGCTGAACTGTGAGCTCAGGTTGTATCTCAGGCTCAACTTCAGCAGGAGTCGAGCCCAGCAAATCAGACAGATTAGCAATCGTATCTATTTCATCTGGAGGGGTGGGTTGTGACTGAGGCGGAGGTAATAATTCTTCTGTGACATCCTCAGATTCATCTTCTACAACAGGCAGAATTTCCTCATCTGCCAAAGACATCTCTGGAACTTCGGCAGAAATGCTGTCCGGTTCACTCAACAAATCAGTTTCACTCAACAGATCGGTTTCACTCAACAAATCGGTCAGTGGAAAATCTTCTAGCCCCAAGTCGAACGGAAAGTCTTCTAAGGATTGGTCTGTTGAAGTTTCATCCACCAGAACCTCTGGCGGAAGGGAAAGCAGTGTATCGTCGACTGACTCAGATGGATCGCCCAACCCACCAAATAGTTCATCGCTCAGTTCGCTGCTGAGAAATGCATCGTCTAGGGGAGCAATCGCCTGTTCACTGCTTTCATTCACCAGATCTCCAGGAATATTTGCTTCTTGCACTGGCTCTGGGGAAGTCGGCGTAGCGATCGGCTCAACGCCTAAACCAGCCGCTAATTCACTGGGAGAAAGGTCAGTTAGTCGAGCTTCAGACTGTTCAGCAGCGGCATTCTCACCTGCACCGAATATGTTCTGATAGAAATCATCAAGCTGGTTGTAAAGGTTGTCGGGTGAGGCAACAGGTGCCGCAGACATTTCCACCGAATCTGTTGGGGGCAATTCAGATTCATCTTCGTCAGGCGGTTCGGGAACAATCGCTGACTCTAAAATGGCAGGCGTTGACTCTGGCTCGTCTTCAACAGGCTCTTCATGCAGTTCAACACTAAGCTGATTGAGCAGATCGAGGGCTGAATCCAAATCGGCGATCTGTGGTTCTGAAGCTGCGGCTGTGAGATTTGTCTCATTGGCATCAGCAGCAGGAGGCTCATCAAACGGAAACTCAAATTGATCGTTCTGAAACAGAGTAGTATTCTCTGCTGACGAAGACTCTGGAAAAGTGGATATCCCTGCTTCAGTCAGTTGAAAGTCCTCACCGACCTGGAATGCTGTAGTGTCATCAGCATCAGGGGGAACCTCCAAGGGCAAATCATCTAGCTCAAAGGTCAGCAGGTCAAGATCTTCTAGTTCGGCATCAGTAACAGGGTTAACGGAAGCCGCAGAAGCAGACATTGAGTCTTCTAAGTTAGTTTGCTCCGAAGTCTGATCTGAAGCTGTGGAAGGAGCGATCTCATTCAGTTCATTCAATAACTTGTCAATTTCAGCATCACTCACCTGCTCAGTAGAGAGTTGATCTGCTGAAGTTAATTGGTCTTCTCCAGTTACCTGACCAGGTTGGGGTAGGGTGTCCTCGACCGTATCGGTGGGGGTTATTCCAGATGAGACTGGTTGATCGACTCCTTGTAGAGTTGGGCGCGGCTCCCAATCAGTTGTTTCAATTGAAGATTGAAGGTAAGAAGAAGCTCCTCGTCCCAATTCTCCAGCCAAGCGGCTCATCAAGGCGGCAAACATAGCCTCACCCTGCTGCCCAAAGCCGTGCATTCGCTCAAGCCCCTGCCCTAGAGATTCTTGATAGCTCTTTACACTATCCTGGAGCGAGTCAAACACAACCCTAAGGGTAGTGTCTAGCTTAAGAATCAGTTGGTCTGACTGAGACTGGATCGCTTGCAACTGTTTCAGGCGTTGAGCGGGGGTCAACAAAGACTGAGACGATACTTCTAAATCACCCTCCTCATCCGCCGCTCCCAAAGCCATTTCTGCATTGTCAGATTCCAGGCTGGCTACCATTTGGGTCATTTGCCCAGCCAAGTCTTCTCGCAAACGTGCCCTTAAGGTTTGGAAAAACTCATCAGATTGGGGCAACGCATATTGCTGTCGCTCGGCTTCAAGCTGTTTGATCTCCTGAACTAAGCTCTCTCGCCGCTGGCTCATCTCCTCAATGTCTGAGCGCAATGGCTGCATCACGTTTGCCCGCAAATAGCTCATCTCCTCCAAGACAGCCTGCAAAACTTGCTGTGCTGATTCTACAGTTGCGCCCTGTCCTGGTTGCGGCTGACCGCCCAACGATGCTGAAGCACCATAAGCAACTAGATCACCACCCGTACTACTTGGCTCAAATTCTGGCGCAGACACCTGTTGTTGAAGAGCAATTAAATAGTTGCGAGTTTGCTCTAAAACTTGACGTTGTTGGGTTGCGTCTCCGGACATAACCCAAGGCAACCGAGGACTGGCTTTACCCAATACTCTATCGATGTCATTAATCAGTGCTTGAATTTGAGCTTTTTGAGGAGTCACAATAAAATCCCTGACTAAAATGATGCAGGTCTGTAGGAGCCAAAACAGGGCCACCGCTACTGCTTTAAATATTAGGGCTAGATCTTTCAGAAGTAGCAGAGAAGCCATTCTGAAGATACATGGACTGTCGAGTTTGCTGAAAGACTTTCAGTTTCTTCAGTCAAATTGATCAAATCAAGTTGCTGACGTAACTTGGCTTAACACTGCCTCGATTCTAAAGCGATGAAGTTTAGTCTATGAGGAGTTGCAGTCTATCGTTACTCAGTTTATATCTAGCTTCTGGAAACAGGTACTATGCGCGCGAAATGCAACACATTTTCACCTAAGGTCTGATTCATCTCACAAACTATAGCAGCCCTAAATGATTTGTGAGATGGCTTATGAAAATTTGGGCAAATCAAGCCTCTTTTATTCTCACCAACCTTTTGGAGGTTGCTGTATGGGCGGCTATATGGCAGATGCACGGTGTTAAAGATATTAACTGATGGCTGAGTTTGTGGCATGGCGATCGCCATCTAAGTAAGTTCTATCTCTTTACTTAGAAGATCAGCCCAGTTGTTGATCAAACAAACGCGCAACTTCTTCTAAAAAACTTATCAACTGTGGAAGTCATCTAGCTTTCTGTAAAATTATGTTAACTTAACCCCACAGTTGTGATTTGCTCACCCCTTGCCCATGTCGCGTCGCCTTCTGCTCCATCTTCTCTTTGTTTGTTGCTTCACGCTAATCACTCTCGGCTTTACACCATCTGCCCTGGCTTTGGGCGGAACGCAGCCACCGCTCGACCAGCCTGCCCCAGGATTTACTTTGCCAACCAATACAGGTGATGGTGAAATTTCGCTATCTGACTATCGCGGGCAGTGGGTTGTAGTTTATTTCTATCCCAAAGATTTCACGTCCGGTTGCACGTTAGAGGCGCGTCGGTTTCAGCAAGATCTACCTCAGTATCAGGAAAGGAATACGCAGATTTTAGGTATCAGTGCCGATGATGTCGATTCTCATGCTGAGTTTTGTGACGCTGAGGGTCTGCGGTTCCCGCTGTTGGCTGACGTAGACGGTGCAGTTAGCAAGGCATACGGTTCCTGGCTGGGTTACGTTTCGCTGCGGCACACCTACTTAGTTGACCAAGAAGGCATTTTGCGGGAGCGCTACATTGGCGTACAGCCAGCAATTCACAGCACTGAAGTGCTGACTCGACTGGACGAATTACAGGGAGTTGCTTCCAGCGCTGCATGAGCTGTAGAAGTTATTCCTTTTCTGAGGTTGACAAAAACTGAGGACGGGCGGTTTGGGTTTGGGTGAGTAGCTGCTGCACTGAATCCCAATCTGACTGCTCAATTTGGGTAATGACCTGATCAAGCTGGTGACGGTAGGCGTGGAGCGATCGCACCAGTTCATCTTGGTTGAATTGCGCCATCATTCTGCCCAATTCGGGGTTGCCGCCCCCAACGCGGCTAGTGTCTCGAAAGCCAGAACTAGCGATCGATTGAGCTAAAGCTAAGACTTCTGCACGGGATTCACTCAAGCAGGCCGCAATCAGGCTAGCGCTGACCATTACAGGCAGGTGAGAAATCCAGGCAACTGCCCGATCGTGAGCTTCAGGAGAACAGTGGTAAACCTGCGCTTGGAGCGATCGCGCCAGTTCTGCCACAGTTTCTACAGCTTTAGCGGGGGTACTGTCGATCGGGGTGAGTACGTAAGGTCGGTTGACGAATAAACCTGTCAGAGCCGCATTCAGTCCACTCTCGGCGGTGCCTGCCATTGGGTGTCCGCCTACGAAATTTTGCCAGTGGGGGGCGATCGCCTCGACCACCGATCCCTTGACCGAACCTACATCGGTGAGGATGGTGCTGGAGGAAAGATGAGGGAGCAGTTGCGTCACGGTAGATTCGATTGCTCCCAGTGGCGTGCAAAGAAATACTACATCTGCTTTTGCCATGAGTGCCAAGTCGGGACTGGCGTGATCGACGATTTGACGGGCGATCGCCTGCTCACAGGTTTCAGGACGACGGCTGACTCCAAAAATCGTGTGCTGATGCCGCAAATCCAACGCTAGCGATCCGCCAATTAAACCCAGCCCAACAATCCCAATATTCATAACCAATCCATTCAGTGAGACTGATTTGATTTTTGTGTAAATGCGGGCAGAATGCCCGCATTTACACAAAAATCTGAATACACTCATTCAGTCAGGTGGACTTAATGGTAGCGGATGGCGAGTCTTAGGGTTTGTGTCACAATGAAGTTCATTCGTTAGTGGAAAAACTCCAGGCTCGTGATTGAGGTAGAAGTCCACCAGCAACTCCGCGCTTTCCTGCGAGAGCAGGGCGAACCCTATTGGCCGCACCATTTGACGATGGCTCGGCTAGTTGCCCGTGCATTGCGCTTGGGGCGGAGTGCGTTGATTCAAGCGGGGACTCCTTCTGGCTATCATGGGCGCTACCGCCTTAGCTACTTGATGCCTGCTTTGCTGTGGCAAGGCTCTGCAATTTTGGTAGTACCCGAAGTCGTACAGCAGCGGCTCCTGATGGTTGAGATTCCGCGCCTGAGACAGTGGATTCCGACTCACAAGGCAATTCAGACGGGCGATCGCTGGCCCAGCAAAGATTTTGAAGGGCTGCTGCTGACGTCTCCTCAGTCCTGGTTGACCGATCGGCTGTTTGCTCAGGGCCGCTTTCCTGATAGCATTCCCACCCTTCTAGACGGCGTAGATGATTTAGAAATCTGGGCACGCGATTTGTTGACCGTCAACATTCAGCCGCAGGATTGGGATCAACTAATGCTGGCGTGCCCTGACCAGGCAGAACTGATTCGTGATGCCAGAGTGCAACTAACGCGCTCGATCTTTCAACATCCTGCTAATCCTTATAATTGCTATCTGGTTGAACCGCCAGAACTGGAGATTTTGCACTCGCTACATGAAGCTTTACAAACTGCTAGTGCGGCATCTATTGGGCTGGATGGTGTAGTCGCAGAGCAAAAGGAAAAGGAGAATGAGCGGCGATCGCGCTGTCTGCCTAAAACCTGGAATCACTTCTGGCGAGGCTTGCAGTCCGAAAACCAATTCACCTGGACAGAAATTGCTAGACGGCAAGGTCAATTTTCTCTCCACTGTGGTCCAGCAGAAGTGGCGACCGCATTAACCCCCATCTGGACAAAACAGCCTGTCGTGCTGATCGGCGGTGCCCTGGACTTAGAGCCAGAAGCAACTATGTATCGGCAGCGCGTCGGTTTAGAAGATCTGACCTGCATCAAGTTTTCACCCGATCGCCAGAATGAGCTAATTCAGCTTTACCTCCCTGATGGGCTGCCCATGCCTAACACACCTCATTTCCAGCCTGCGCTGATGCAGGAGATGCGAGAGCTTCTAGGACTCAGCACGGTCGGGCAAGGTCTGACCGTTGTACTGATTGGCGATGTACCGCTGAAAGCTCAGGTTGGTTCAGTATTAGCGGCCGAGTTTGGTTCACGGGTTCAAGTTGAAAAAACTTGCCTTGATGATCACGGCATTTTGGTTACAGGTTGGGAATTTTGGCGACAAAATCAAGCCGTCTTGCCTGCGCCTCATCTGCTGGTGATTGCCACATTACCGATTCCCTCTTTGGAAGAACCGCTAGTGGCGGGTCGAGTGGCTTATTACAAGAAGCATCGCCAAGACTGGTTCCGACTTTATCTCTTGCCCGAAGCGCTGAGCGAATTGCAGCGGGCGATCGCCCCTGTGCGTGAATCCCAAGGCGTTGTTGCCCTGCTCGACAACCGAGTCAACCATCGCAGTTACGGACATCAAGTGCTTTCAGCCCTGAGTCCCCTCGCCCGTATCGACTATGTCGATCCCGGATTGTTTACTCAACTAGACTATTCCATGTTTGACTAGCGTTTCAAAATAGGCAGCATTAAAGGGAATTGGCATTAACTCAAAACTTCTTTACTTTCATTCTCCCTTTACCCACAGCGATCGCTCCTGACAAAACGTTATTATCAGCATCAGACTACGTTTAGTGAGACTCGATGGGATAGAGACATGGGAGACGCAAAACGCCGCAAGGAATCTCTGGGGGATAAGTACGGACAGGAAGAGAATATCCTTTCGTGGCTGCCGATCAAAAAGAGTCAAGCCCGCCAATTTGTCAACCTCAGTACCCGTGGCGCATGGGTTGGGATTGGTCTTTTGGTTGCTTACTGGGTTGTGGTTCGATTCCTTGGTCCTAGTTTGGGCTGGTGGGAAGTCAACTGAGTATGGCTCAGCGGTAATGAGTACCTGATACTAATCTCCCTAGGGCGTGTTTTAAAAGCCTGGGATGAATGCCCTAACCTTGAAGATCCCCTTAATTCCCCCTTTTCAAGGAGAACTCTGAGCGGTTTAGTTCCCTCCTTTTTAAGGAGGGTTAAGGAGAATCAAAAGGTTTTAAAACACTGCCTAATGACCACACTGCTCGATCACCCTCGATTAGTTGAACTTCAAGTGAGGTTATAGGGATGTCTAGTAACTTCTGTGAAGTTGCAGTAAAGCTACAGATAGATGAATAAAGATTAAGTAAATTCTTGATCTCTTGGTCTTTGCTTAACCTCAATACACCTCTACTTAACCTCAACTCGATAGCTTCATGAAGGGTTCCCGCAAATTCATGGATAGGGAGAAACTTCATGACTATCTACAAGTTCATAAGACCCTCAGTTTTGACTGCGGGTGTCATTAGTCTGGTCGGTTTGCTGAGTTCTGATCCGGCGCAGGCGTTTACACTGACGCTTCTGCAAAACAATGATGCTGAGTCTAGGCTTTTGCCTGCTGGCGACAATGGTGAGATTGCAGGAGCTGCCCGATTTACTACGCTGATTAATCAGCTAAGAGCAAGCGCAACCACAGATGCAGTCGTCACAATTGCCTCTGGCGACAACATTCTGCCAGGAACAACTTTCAATGCCAGTCTTGAGGATGGCGTGTTTTACGACGCTGCTGTCTTAGATGCAGTTGGCTACGATGCGATCGCCCTCGGCAACCACGACTTTGATTTTGGACCAGAAATTCTGGCTGACTTCATCAGTAGCGATCAGTTCAGTACTCCTGTGCCCTTCTTGGCAGCAAACTTAGACTTCAGCGGTGAACCACAGCTTCAAGCGTTGGTTGATCAAGGACGAGTTGCTAGTAGCGTAATCGTCGAAAAAGGCGGAGAGAGAATCGGTATCATCGGAGCCATCACGCCTGAACTTCCCTTCATCTCCAGTCCTCGCAATGTAACTGTCGAAAATCCTAACGATGTTGCCGCAGAAGTGCAGGCAGAGATTAATGCTCTAGAAGCTCAAGGTGTTAACAAAATCATTTTGACGACACAGCTACAGTCCATTAACAATGACGTAGCGCTTGCCTCAGAATTGAGCGGCATTGATGTGATTGTCTCTGGGGGCGGTCAAGAACTATTGGCAAATCCTGGCAACCCTCTGTTACCTGCTGACACTACCACGGCACCCTTTGGACCTTTCCCGTTAGAAGCAACGAATGCTGATGGTGATGCGATTCCTGTAGTCACGACGACAGGAGGATATGAGTATGTTGGGCAACTTGAGATTGAATTTGACGATGCCGGGAAGGTAGTTTCCTTTAACGGTAGCCCTGTTCGTGTTTTTGCAGAAGATGGGATTGCGCCTGACCCCAGTGTACAAGCGGAGGCGATCGCGCCTGTTCAGGAATCTGTTGAAGCGTTGGCAGAAAACGTCCTGGCAACCAGCGAAGTAGACTTGAACGGACAGCGAGGCGACTTCACTGCTGGGACACCTGGAGTAAGAACCCAAGAAACCAACTTGGGCAACCTGATTGCTGACGCCCTACTTGCAACAGGCACAGACCTGGCAGATGATTTTGGCGTTGAGGCTCCTACCATTGCTCTGCAGAATGGAGGCGGACTTCGGAACAACTCCATCATCTCAGCAGGTGATTTTACAGAGTTAGATACTTTCAACATTCTGCCGTTTGCAAACTTCGTCAGCATCGTGCCAGATGTCAGTGCAGAGCGACTTAAACTGATTCTGGAAAATGCTGTTTCAAATGTTGAAAATACAGACGGACGGTTTGCCCAAATCTCTGGATTTAAGTTTGCCTATGATCTGACGGGTACAGCCCAGGTTACAGATGATATAACAGGTGAGATTACAACCACTGGCACACGCGTCAAGACTGTGATTTTGAACGACGGCACTGTGATTGTGGAAGACGGGCAAGTTGTCTCTGGCGCACCCAACATTTCTATTGCAACAATCGACTTCTTAGCTAGAGGTGGGGATGAATATCCCTTTGGTGGTGCTGATTTTATCAACTTGGGCACTACCTACCAGCAAGCTCTTGAAGATTATGTAAGCAGCGTGCTGAGCGGTGAAGTTACCGCAGAAGACTATTCTGAAGATGCAAGCACTCGCATCTTTGTCGGTGAAATTCCCACGGATCAAATTCCGACTGAGCCAGGTGAACCTGGGGAACCCGGTGAACCCGGTGAACCCGGTGAACCTGGTGATCCAAGTGTCTCCGTGCCAGAACCCACTTCTGCACTGGCGATGCTAATGTTTGGAGCGCTAGGTGCAGGTTCCCTCTGGCAGCGCAAGCGCAAAGCTTAAGAGGTTTTGCAGGAATTTTTCACCTTTGTGGGGTGAGTGTCTATTCACTCTTATTAGGGCGTTGCTAGCTGCAAGGTAATTTCTTTTCTCTTCCTAATACCCGGTAGATTACCGGGTATTTCTCTTTCTGCTGGTAGAGCAGTGTTTTGGCTATCTTAAAGCCGATATGCGATCGCCTTCACAGCACAATAAATTGCCATCTCAACAAAGCTTCAGATTGCTTATCCGAGAAATATTGATTCGTCAACCGAGAACTGCTTTATACTGCGGTATTTATCAGGAAATGCTTCAGTTCCTGTTGAAGTAACTAGAACCGGGCTATGTTCAAGTCCACATTCATCCACACTCCAGAATCCACAACTAGAAGGTACGTTTTTATGAACAGATGGCTGCAACCTAAAAAACTAGGTTTCATGCTGGCGATGACGGTTGCTTTTGGCGGCTCACTACTTGCGCTACCCCGTCAAGCTCACGCTGATGAAATTTTTCGGCAGCAGGGCACGATTCAACCTGCCCAAAATGAGTACACTTTTTCGGGCACTGAAGGTCAAACAGTCACCATCAACCTGACTAGCGCCGATTTCGATACGACCTTAGCCCTGGTGGGTCCGGGTGAGCAAGAAATTGCCTTTAACGATGATTTCGGCGGTAGCCTAAATTCTCGAATTATTGCAACTTTACCTAGCAACGGTGAGTACCGAGTCATTGTGCGCTCTTTTGCCGGAAACGGTGGAGCATACACGGTTACAGTGAATCCTGCGACAGAGTACGAGCAAGCTTACGCTTCAGCAACAACGCTATATCAAGCAGGCAGCTTTACTGAGGCGATCGCCGCCTTTGGGGAAGCGATCGAGATTGACCCGGTTGAGCCCTCTGCCTACATTGATCGCGGCAATGCTTACCTCGCAACAGGAGAGAATACCGAAGCAGCGATCGCTGATTTTGAGCGGGCAGCCGACCTGTACGAAGAGCGGGGAGAAGTGGACTCAGCTCAGTCTTACCGAGACTACGTTCAGTTTCTCCAGTCGTCTCCTCCTCCTGAGCCGATGCCTTTTTAAGAGGGACTCTCTACATCCATTTCCCCTAACCATCACAAGACTCATTTGAGGCTACTTTTCATGATTGACCAACTCCGGCTCAGAAAAATTGGTGTATTGATGGCTGCTGCAACCTTGCTCAGTGGCACATTGTTGTTACCTGCGTACCCGGCTCGTGCCCAAGCTTTGCTAGAGCAGGAGGGAACATTACGTTCGTCTGAAGGCGAACATACTTTCTCTGGAGAAGCAGGACAGTCTGTGATGATCACCGTCACCAGCCCAGACTTTGATACGACGCTGACACTGCTCGACCCCAATGGAGCAGAAATTGCCTATAACGACGACTATGCTCGCGGACTAAATTCTACAATTGTCTACACATTGCCAACCAGCGGCACCTACAAAGTGGTTGCGCGTTCTCTCTCTGGCACAGGCGGTAGCTATGAACTGGTAGTTGCTGATGCGACCGCTTATGACCAAGCTTATTACCGGGGTATCGCCGCTCGACAGGAAGGCAACTATGCAGCAGCGATCGCCGCTTTTGATGAAGCAATTCGGATTGACTCTAGCCAGCCTGCAATTCATCTAGACCGGGCAGATGTACTCCAAGCGCAAGCTCAACAGCTTCGTCCCGAAGAGCGTGAGGCGATCGTAGAGAGCTACGAACGGGCGATCGAGCTTTATGAGCAAGCAGGTGACACAGCAAATGCCCAACTGGTTCGCGAACAACTGACGTACTTAGAGACACCACAGTACTAACCGTTCAGTTTAGTTTTCACCATTGCCTGAATTTTTTGTCCGTCAGCCCGACCTTTGAGTTGCTGCATCACGGGGCCCATCACCTTCCCCATATCTTTTGCAGAACTGGCTCCAGTTCTAGAAATTACTTCATCGATTACCTGGCTCACTTCCTCGTCTGAGAGTTGTTGAGGCAGGTATTCTTCTATGATGGTGAGTTCTTGGGCTTCTTGATCGGCTAAATCAGTTCGTCCAGCCTTTTGATATTGTTCGATTGAGTCTCGTCGCTGTTTGGCAAGCTGGGCAAGCACTTCAAGCTCTTGAGTTTCGTTTAGTTCGGTTTGCCCTTGAGGACGAACACTCACTTCTTTTTCTAGCAATACTTTTTTGATACTGCGAACCGTTTCCAGGCGAGTCTTATCTTTCGCCTTCATCGCCGTTTTGATATCTTCTGTAATTCGATCTTTTAGACTCATCGGTTTCTCGTAGTTATTCAAGTAAGCGATCTACTTCAGAGAATATATCCCTGCAAGACTAGCACAACTATATTGGACATTTGACGCGATCGCCCTTACACCTGATATCAACAATTGGCTTCGATCACGTTTCTGGCGACTTCACAAAAGCCCTCTGCTTCAGCGGCATGGGTAACAAAGGCAGGCTGATGAATCAGGCGATCGCGATAGTGCAGCACATTTGCTACACCGACCGAGAGGGGAAAGCGATCGCTATCAAACAGGCTCTCATCATTAGGACTGTCACCAATGGTTAGCACCTGCTCAGGTTGCACATCAGCAAAATAATGCTGCAAAACATGAGTGAGAGCGATCGCTTTATCCTGATGCAGCGTTTTAATGTGACATTGCACAGTGCTATAGGTAAAGCTCCAACCTTGAGCCTGACAGCGATCGCTCAAAAACTGTAATTCCGTCTCGGTGAGTTTTTGGATATCAAATGTCCAGTCGGTGAGGCGAAAGCGGTTATCGCTCGATTCTTGCAAATGCGGAAAGTGAGCTTGCAGGTCTGCAAAGGTCTGGGCTAGCTTTTGACGGTGCTTAACCAGATCGGAAATGGGCACAATCATCTCGCTGATATCGGGCTGAAAGTAAGCTAAACCGCCATTCTCGGCGACCGCTCCTACAACGGGTAGATAACTCACCAGTCCATTTACCCAACCCGCTGAACGCCCCGTCACAATGAGAACTGAGATGTTAGCGATCGCCAGTTCTTGCAGGGCTTGCAGCAAGTTTGGTGTAAACTTTCCCTGCTGAGTTAGCGTACCGTCCATGTCGGTCGCAATCAGGCGAACCTGCTTTAGTTTGTTCTGGGAAGCTTGAGATAGAGGAATAAGTGGCATTTGTTCCCTATCCCTTCGCTCCAACCGCTCCCAATCCTAGCAACACCCCTTCAAACAATTTTCTGCCGTCTGTATTGCCCAAGGCTGGGTCGGATGCTCTTTCAGGGTGAGGCATCATCCCCAGCACGTTTCCCTGACGGTTACAGATGCCAGCAATGTTGTTAAGAGAGCCGTTGCAATTGGATGCTGGGGTTACTGCACTAGAGGCATCGCAATAGCGGAATAGCACCTGTCCGTTGGCTTCTAGCGCTGACAGGGTGTCTGCATCGGCGTAGTAGCAGCCTTCACCGTGAGCAATCGGCAAGGTAATAACTTGCCCTTTTTGATATGCCTGTGTCCAGGGCAGATCGGTGCGCTCTACTTTGAGGGAGACGCGATCGCAAATAAAGTGCAAATCGCGATTTCGCATCAGCGCTCCGGGCAATAGTCCAGCTTCGGTCAACACCTGAAAGCCATTGCAAATTCCCATCACCAGCTTGCCTTGTTCTGCGTGACGCACGGTAGCTTGCAGAGCGGGTGAAAAGCGGGCGATCGCCCCACAGCGCAAATAATCACCATAGCTAAAGCCACCCGGAATGATAATCACATCCAGGTCTGACAGGTCGCTTTCCTCATGCCACACCATTCGGGTTGGCTGATTTAGCAAATCCCGCATCACCATGGCTACGTCGCGATCGCAATTAGAACCAGGAAAAACAATCACACCAAATTTCATAAACTCTTAGCCTCTGCCGTTTCTAGTAATTCAAACCGATAATTTTCAATCACTGGATTCGCCAGCAGTTGGTCACACATCCGATCAAGCTGCTGTTTGGCGGAGGCTTCATCTGCGGCGGTCAGGGTTAGCTCAACGTATTTGCCGATTCTGATGCGCTCAACGTTGTCGTAGCCGAGATGCTTTAGCCCCGACTGCACGGCCGTACCCGCCGGATCGAGAACTGAAGGGCGAAGCGTAACATAGATTCGAGCCTGGTAAGTTTGAGTCACAGTTTTTCTTGGAGCAACTTTGAGAAACGGGTTCTGCTAAGCATCTTAGGGCTTAACGACGACAGTTGTACCCACTGCGACCTGAGCAAACATCGCTTCAATGTCTCGGTTTAGCATTCGGACACAGCCGTGGGAAATTGCCTGTCCAATGCCGTCTTCCTGGTTGGTGCCGTGGAACCCGATTTGGCTACTATCATCTGCCCAAAAGCCAATCCAGCGCGAACCCAACGGGTTGTCTGGTCCAGGCGGAATCACCTGCTTGGTAATGGGGTGCTGCCAGTTTGGGCGAGGCTCCATGTCGGTCACGCGAAACGTGCCCGTTGGCGTTTCCCAACCTGCCTGCCCCACTGCTACGGGGTAGGTGGCGTGCAGTTTGTCCTGTTTGTAAACCGAAACTTCGCGATCGCTCAAATCGATGACTAAACGAACGGTTCTTGCTGCCGCAGTCGAAACGTTTGCATGAGCGGCAAGCATCCTTGTCTCTGATGCAGAACCGGGAAGTTTAATACTAAATGAGGCAGGCGAACCCACTTGCCACTGCGCCGCAATCAATAAACTTGCGGTGGCAAAGCTGAGAAACATAAAGCTGCGAGAGAGGAGTTCGTTCCTTGCCATTAACCCTATCCAGGTCAGTAACCCTTACCTACTAGGTTGCCTCAAAAAATAGGGTTTTGGCAAAGATCAAGGCTCAGTCTACGGGCTGAACCATTGCTCTAAAACCGCTTCTGTTCAGCATTTGGGCCGCTTCATCAGCAAGGGAGCGATCGCCAAATGCCCCTGCCTGCATCATCGTTCGACCGTTGGCATAGGTACGGAACGCACCCGGAACGACCGATCGCACTTCTGACTGCATACTCTCACTATCCGCCTCCACCAAGACTCGATAGCGCACAAACGCCGCGCCGCCGCTGTAGCTGCCACTGCCCAAGATGCTGGTGCGATTGTAAGAACTGTTTGCCGCCGATACAGTTGGCAAACTGCCGATGTTGCCAACTGGAATATTTCCACTCGGCACAGGCAACAGGTTGGCAGAACGCACCGGATTTGCTGCCCTGGGAGCTACAGGAGCCTGAGCAGGAGTCGGCGTACCGCTAGCCGGAGGGGGCACCGGAATCTCAATAGGAGCATCAGTTGCAGTTGCAGTCCGGTTGGAAGGGGCACCGGGCGATCGCTCTGGTGAACGGCTCACCACAACTTCTCGCATCGGTTGCGCTGCCGGGGCGGATGTAGAAGAACTGGAAGGCGGCAGCACGGGAATTTCAATTGGCGCATCTGTAGCAGGGACAGTTGCCGCAGTTGTCCGGGCAGGCACCTGGGGTCGGACAGCTTGCCCAGGTCGGACAGTCTGCTCAGGTCGGACAGCTGGAGCAGATTGGGTAGTCTGTCCGGGTCGAGCAGGGGACTGGTTCCGAGCAGGGGGTGTTACTTGAGTTGATGGTGGCGGTACCGGAATTTCGACTGCATCAGCAGTGCTGGGAATAGCTACATTCGGGCGAATTGCTGCTGGAGTAGGGGGTTGGGCTGAAATGGCGGAAGGTTGGGAAGCTGAAGGTCGAGAGACAGGAGGTCGGGCAACTGAAGATTGAGAAGCTGGAGGCTGAGAAGTCGGAGGCTGAGAGAGTGTGACTGCTGGTGCAGATTCTAAATTTGGTAAGGCTGAAAAGCCTGCCTCTGAGTTAGGTGGAGCCGTTGGACGAGTGGCAACGGGGGAGGGTGCAGGTTGACTCACAGGAGCAGGAGCCGACGAGGTTGTAGAAGATGAAGTTGCAGGTGGGATCGCAGACGGCACAGGGAGGGGCTGGCGTGCAACGGGTACAGGACGGGCAGCAGGAGCAACAGGAGCAGGAGCAACGCCAGTCAAATCAACTCGTCCGGTGGTGCGATCGCTCGCTACCTGATTGCCAAATGCTGGAATTTCTTGACTGGTCGCACTAGCGTTTACGTCCTGACGGGCATTGTCACGAAATTGGTTGTTGCCTGGTTCGTTTGCTGTGCCTAAGTCAGGAAAAGATTGGGCGATCGCCACCAGTCCATCCCGTCGGTTGGACTCAATTACGTTGTCTCGCAGCGTCGGACGGGCATTTTCTTGCACCACAATGCCGTCCTGATTTTGACGAATTTGATTGCCGACGATTAGCGGCGCTGCATTCTCGTTTACGTTGATGCCAAATCCGGTTCGTTCAAACACGTTTTCTCGAATTTCCGGACGAGACGTGCCATAAACGGTGATGCCATTTGCCCCATTTTGAACAAAAGCATTGCCACGAATCACCGGAGCGCTATTTCCGGTTACTGAAATGCCGTCGTGGCTGCTGCCCGTGAAAGTATTGTTGTTCACAGTCGGGCTGCTCGACTCAATCCACAGCCCATAACCGCGAGGGTTAGGATTCATCACAGTGACTCCCGTTAACACTGCTTCGTCTTCGCCCAAAATTGTCACGTTCTGGCTAGCAGAAGTCCGGCTGAGAAACGTTCCTCCGCCCTGAATCACAATTCCTCGTCCCCTTGCTCCCGGCTCTCCTTGAATCGTCACACCGGATTTCAGCTCAAGTGGAAAGGTTTCTCCTGACTCAGCGCTGTAAGTTCCTGGTGACAGCAAAATGACTGTGTTGGATTGTGCATTCTGCAGTGCCTGGGTAATCGTTCGCAGGGCGCTTTGCTGGCTGCTGCCGTTATTGCTATCGTTGCCCAAAGTCGGGTTGACGAATAACAGATTCGCTGAGCTTGGAGCCGATGCTTGAGCAATCTCAATCGAGTTTGGTTGGGTTTGGGGAATGGTTTGGGCTTGAGTGCTGAGGGGGGCGATCGCACTCACACCCCCCATGCCAATTACAACTGCGGCAACCCACCCTAACTGCACCAGCGCTCGAACGGGCAACATCGATACGCTAAAGAACATATCTTGCGGATTGGGGCAACAAACAACGCTCATTAACTGTCCTCCCGACACCAGGAACCATCGGCACCACAACAAACGGCAGACTTACCATCTGATCACGATTGCAACAGTTTTAATACATTCAGCGCCAATCAGCTAGAGGTTTTTGTAACTTTTTTGCAACTAGAAACAATCACCATCAATTAGCAAATTCCGTTCGGCTGTTAGGATGAGTAATTAATAGGAATGTTGTGATGGGTGAGACACATAGCCAGCAAAAGCTCTCGGAGTCTGCGATCTACCGAATTTTAGATGCCAATTTAGACCGCGCCCGTGAAGGGTTGAGAATCGTTGAAGAATGGTGTCGATTTGGGTTAAATAGCACCAAATTCACCGACGAGTGTAAGCATCTGCGGCAGGAGTTAGCACGCTGGCACAGTTTTGAAATTCGCACGGCACGAGACACCCCAGGCGACCCAGGAACAGAACTAACCCACCCGCAAGAAGAACAGCGTTCTAGCTTGCGAGACGTATTGGTGGCTAATTTCTGCCGTATTCAGGAAGCCCTACGGGTACTGGAGGAATATGGCAAGGTCTATCATGCTGACCTGTCAGCCGCCTGTAAGCAGATTCGCTATCGGGTCTACACACTCGAAAGCGACCTGATGGGACATCAGCGACATCAGAAATTGAGGCGATCGCACCTCTACCTCGTCACCTCTCCCGCTGACAATCTCTTCTCAGTCGTTGAAGCTGCCCTTCAGGGTGGGCTAAGCCTGGTGCAGTACCGCGATAAAAACGCAGATGACACCACCCGCATTCACACCGCCGAAAAGCTGAAGCAAATCTGTCACCGTTACGACGCCCTGTTCATCATGAATGATCGGGTTGACTTAGCTTTAGCTGTAGACGCAGACGGAGTGCATTTAGGACAACAAGACATTCCCATTTCGTTAGCTCGACAAATTTTAGGGCCGCAGCGCCTAGTAGGACGTTCTACGACCAATCCAGATGAACTGCATCGGGCATTGCGAGAAGGCGCAGACTATGTTGGCGTTGGGCCAGTTTACGAGACTCCTACTAAAGCGGGTAAAGCTGCCGCAGGTCCGGAATACGTTCGCTACGCAGCTGAACATGCTCGCATTCCCTGGTTTGCGATCGGCGGCATTGACACTGACAACTTGAGTGAAGTGCTGTCTGCCCGTGCAGAACGAGTTGCTGTAGTTCGTTCCATCATGCAGGCAGAGCAGCCCACCTTAATCACCCAATACTTTGTCTCCCAGCTAGCCCGAATCCAAACAATTCGAGAAAGCGATACTCGCAGTCATGTTCATTGATCAGAATCATTCAGGCATTGATTTAGGCCATGTCTAACGCTTCTAATTCAAACTCTATTTCGCTGCAAGTGAATGGGGAGCCGAAAGCCTGTGCGCCTCATACTCCGTTGCCCCAATTTTTGGAACAGTTAAACATGAATCCGCGCCTGGTAGCAGTGGAGTATAACGGCGAGATTTTGCACCGCCAGTTTTGGCAGGAAACGGAAATTCAAGAGGGCGATCGCCTTGAGATTGTCACCATCGTTGGCGGTGGCTAAATGCAAAACCAGCAAATTTTCCTAGAGATTCCTCAGTCTATACGGGTACGGTTATCCACCTAAAATCTGCCTTAAGCTTGCTTCCTGTAAGGCTTAGAAGGCGATACAGTAAAGAGGTGGTGACTTGTAACGATTGCTTAACAAGCAGTTCATTAAATGGGTCCTCACCCTTGGGTGGTGGAGCTGGATTCTTCCAGGTAACCGTGAACAAGAGTTTCTAGCCCGTTGCTAGTTGTCTCAATAAGTTGCGAAAACATAAAGAACACCTAAGAAAACCACTGGAAGAGCCAGAGCCAAATATAGTTTTAAATTCAGCTTGGATAGGCACAGTCTTATGTACAAGAAACTGTTTGCACTGATCAAACCCCTTCTCAAACCGTTACTCCTCGCTAGCTTAGTCATTACCCTGGTTTTCAGTCAGGCAGATGGTGCCCTAGCAGCTAGAGGTGGTCGTATTGGCGGCGGTAGCTTTAGAGCTGCACCGAGCCGCACCTATGCACCCCCGAGCCGCACCTATGCTCCTCCAGGTGGTGGATACTATCCTGGTGGCGGTTTTGGCTTCCCCTTCATCATCCCCTTCTTTGGCGTGGGCGGTGGTTTTGGCGGTTTGTTCTCAATTTTGATTTTCCTGTCAGTTGCCAGCTTCCTGGTTCGCAGCTTCCGTCAAATTCAGGGTGGTGAAGACGGAATAGGCTATAGCAGCAGCAGTCCCTCAATCTCGGTCGCCCGGGTGCAGGTGGGTCTCCTAGCAAATGCTCGAACCCTGCAAACTGACTTCGATCGCATTGCCAGATCAGCCGACACAGGCTCCTCTGAGGGCTTAGCTCAAGTTCTTCAAGAGACAACCCTGTCTCTCATGCGCCATCCCGAATACTGGGTTTATGGTGCGGCTGAAAATCAGCAGGCCCGTCTGGAAGCGGCTGAGGCTCAGTTCAATCGCTTGGCTCTGGCAGAGCGCAGCAAGTTTAGCGAGGAAACGCTCTCTAACGTTAACAACCAGCTTCGACAAGCAAGTCAAAGTGCGTTAGTTAAGGCTGAACCAGGTGGCGAATTAGTTCAGGCAGCACCGGGCGAATACATCGTCGCCACACTCCTAGTTGCTACCCAGAACAAGTTGCAGCTCCCTGCTGTGAACAACACGCAAGACCTGCGCCGTGCCTTAAGCCAGATTGGAGCGATTCCTAGTGAGCAGCTTTTGGCGGTTGAGGTTCTTTGGACTCCTCAGGACGAGAACGATACGCTCTCCTCTGAAGATCTGTTGACCGAATATCCTGACCTGAAGTTGATCTAATCTAGTTCAGGTAATGCAAAACCGGGGATTGTAGAGCTATAGCTTTCTACAATCCCCGGTTTTATATCTAGCGAGGGCGGCGATCGCCCCGATACCATCTCACAATCTTCTCTGGCGAAATTCCCAGTAAATAAGCCGCAATAATCACCTGGTTAAGCAGCGTTGTTCTTATAACCCCTAGCTTTTCCCAGCGTCGGGCTGAGGTGAGGACTGAGGCAGGGGTGATCGCCACCTTCCCCTTTCGGCGCAGCCGCCGAACTAACTCAAAATCTTCCATGATTGGCAGTTCTGGAAAGCTGCCAAAGTGATGAAAAGTTTCTGCTCTAAGAAATAGTGCCTGATCGCCATAGGGCATTTGGAAGTAGCGCGATCGCATATTTACCCCCCACTCCACCAACCTGAGTCCTGGATTCTGCCCGTCAATCCTCAGCGCGAACGCCCCGGCGATCGTTTTGGGTTGAGCTAACGTTTGGCAGATCAGACCAGCGAATTCCTTTGGCAACCGAGTATCGGCATGGAGAAACAGCAAAATCTCCCCGCTTGCGGCTCTTGCCCCAGCGTTCATTTGATAGGCTCTCCCTGGTCTTGAGTGAATGACGCGATCGCCCAAAGATTTCACAATTTCAACGGTTCGATCATGACTGCCGCCATCCACAACGATAATTTCAATGATAGAACTGCGAATCTGGTCGAGGATCTGCTGAATCACATTTGCCTCATTCAGCACTGGGATAATGATGGAAATCTTGGGAGAAGAGAAACGATTCTGTGAATGCCTCACGCTTGGGTTGCCTCCCAGATGGGTAGGTCTTCTGGGTGATCAACATCGGTGAGGGGAGCGAGAGTGGCGATCGCCAATTCCTTCGCCTCTGCAGCAGTCATCGTTTGCCAAAAAACTTGGTCAGTTCCCCAATCAATTCCGCTAAATAGCTCTGGAATCAAGGAACGCAGCCCAATCAAATAGTAGCCCCCATCGGTTGCTGGACCTAAGACCAAATCGTGATCCTGCAATGCCTGAAACGCTTGTGCTAGCGTGGCAGAATCCAGTTCAGGACAATCTATCCCAATCGTCACAACATGCTTGCTACCCGTCTCAAATGCAGACTGAAACGCAAGCCGCATTCGTTCTCCTAGATCACCTGAAGCCTGGGGCTGATAGCTCCAGCGAGAACCAAGCCAGTCTTGCATGAGGGAGCGATCGCCTCCCGCAAATCTAATTTCCACAGATAGAGGGGAATTTAACCTGTCCTGCTGCTGAGCTAGCTTCTCCACCCGTTTCAGAGTGAATTCTGTCATCTGCCGCTGAAGTGCGGCCGCGCCCGCTGCCCCTAAGGCTGGAATTAAGCGAGTTTTAGTTTTGCCAACTTCTGGATATCGGGTAAAAACTATCAGATGGTTTGTCTCTGTCAACTTAATCCTGATTTCATTCTTAAACAGCAGTGTATTTACCCTAGATGAGTTTTAGCTGAAAATGAGCCCTGTCTGCGCCTTTTCGCTGCTTACCCAAACAATTCTCGATGAGCAGCTTGGCGATCGCTCATGGCAAAATTTTAAGTAAACTGAAGAGCTTGCCCCTTTACTTTCCCACTTCCTTCATGACTGCAACCAACTTGCCCAGCCAATACGACCCCTCCTTGACTGAAGCTAAATGGCAACAGCACTGGGAGGAAGATCAGGTCTTTAAAGCAGACCCCAATCAACCGGGTGAGCCGTATTGCGTCGTGATTCCGCCGCCCAACGTCACAGGCAGCTTGCACATGGGTCACGCCTTTGAAAATGCCCTGATCGATACGCTGGTGCGCTATCACCGGATGATCGGGCACAATACTCTGTGGCTACCGGGAACTGACCACGCCAGCATTGCGGTGCAAACAATCCTAGAGCGGGAGTTGCGATCGCAAGGCAAAACCCGTGACGAGGTCGGACGCGAAGCCTTCCTGGAACGGGCTTGGGAATGGAAGAAAGAATCAGGCGGCACCATCGTGGGACAACTGCGGCGGCTAGGCGTTTCCGTAGATTGGTCACGCGAACGCTTCACGATGGATGAGGGTCTTTCCAAAGCAGTCCTGGAAGCCTTCTCACGTCTCTACAACGAAGGGCTAATCTATCGCGGCCAATATTTGGTGAACTGGTGTCCTGCCAGCCAATCTGCCGTGTCTGACTTGGAGGTGGAAAATCAGGAAGTCAACGGGCACCTCTGGCATTTCCGCTATCCGCTGACGGACGGCTCCGGTTCTGTTGAAGTGGCAACCACTCGCCCTGAGACAATGCTGGGCGATACTGCTGTAGCGGTCAATCCCAAGGACGAGCGCTATAAGCATCTGGTAGGCAAGACGCTGACACTGCCAATTATGGGGCGTGAAATTCCGATTATTGCAGATGAATACGTCGATTCCAGCTTTGGTACGGGCTGTGTGAAAATCACACCAGCCCACGACCTGAATGACTTTGAGATGGGCAAACGCCACAACCTGCCTTTCATCAACATCATGAACAAGGACGGGTCACTTAACGCCAACGCAGGCCCATTTGAGGGACAGGATCGGTTTGAGGCAAGGAAGAACGTGGTGAAGCGCCTGGAAGAGGAAGGCTTCCTGGTGAAAGTAGAGGACTATCGCCACACAGTGCCCTATAGCGATCGCGGCAAAGTCCCCATCGAGCCGCTGCTGTCTACCCAGTGGTTTGTCAAAATTCGCCCTATGGCAGACCGAGCGCTGGAATTTCTCGATCAGCAGGATGATCCCGTTTTCGTACCCGAACGCTGGACGAAGGTGTATCGGGATTGGTTGGTTAGCCTGAAAGACTGGTGCATTTCTCGCCAGCTCTGGTGGGGGCACCAAATTCCCGCCTGGTACGCAATCAATGAAACCGACGGGCAGATTACTGACAACACGCCCTTTGTCGTCGCCACCAGCGAAGCAAATGCTTGGGAGCAGGCACGACAGCAATTTGGCGATGACGTTCAGCTTGCCCAAGACCCTGATGTGCTGGATACCTGGTTTTCATCCGGTTTATGGCCCTTCTCAACCATGGGCTGGCCTGAGCAAACACCCGACCTAGAGCGCTATTACCCCACCACAACGCTGGTTACAGGATTTGACATCATCTTTTTCTGGGTGGCGCGGATGACGATGATGGCAGGGCACTTTACCGGAAAGATGCCGTTCAGTACGGTTTACATTCACGGTCTGGTACGGGATGAAAACAACAAAAAGATGTCGAAGTCAGCAAATAACGGCATTGACCCGCTGATTCTGATCGACAAATACGGCACTGATGCACTGCGCTACACGCTGATTCGAGAAGTAGCGGGTGCAGGGCAAGACATTCGCCTGGAATATAACCGCAAGACCGACGAATCGGTTTCAGTCGAGGCATCGCGCAACTTTACCAACAAGCTGTGGAATGCTTCTCGGTTTGTGATGATGAATCTGGACGGCAAAACGCCAGAGCAGTTGGGCAAACCTCAAGCGGATGAGTTGGAATTGAGCGATCGCTGGATTCTCTCTCGCTACAACCAGGTAGTTCGCCAAACTCGCGACGACATCGACAACTACGGTTTGGGTGAAGCCGCCAAAGGACTGTATGAGTTCATCTGGGGCGATTTCTGCGACTGGTACATTGAGCTAGTCAAGTCCAGACTGTTCAAGGCACAGTCGGCAGAAGTCAGCCCAGCCGAGCTGAAATCTAGGGAAATTGCTCAGCAGACGCTGGCCCATGTGCTAGACGGCATCCTGCGGCTGCTGCATCCGTTTATGCCGCACATCACCGAGGAAGTTTGGCATACGCTCACGCAGGCCGAAGAAAATCGGTACTTGGCACTTCAGGCTTACCCTGAAGTAGACGAAAGCCTGATTGATGCTGATCTGGAAGCGCAGTTTGACCTATTAATTGGCACCATTCGCACGGTTCGCAACTTGCGGGCTGAGGCAGACATCAAGCCAGGGGTAAAGATTCAAACGAACTTGCAGACAGAGAGCGATCGCGAACAGCAAATCCTTACCGCAGGGCAGGACTACATCAAAGACCTAGCCAAAGTTGAGAATTTGACCATTGAAGCGATCGAACGTCCTGTGGTTCCACGTCCGCTCAAACCTAGCACCCAGACACTCAGTCCGTACCGCAAACCGGCGATCGCTCTGGGATTAATTCTGGCGCTGCTGATTGTCGTCAAAGTTACACTGGGTGTGCTGGATGCTGTAGATAGCCTGCTGCTGATCTCGCCCTTCCTGGAGCTGATTGGGTTAGGGTATACCATCTGGTTTATCTACCGCTTCTTGATCCGTGCGACCGACCGTCAGGGCTTTGCCGAACAACTCGACGCAGTGACAGCGCAAGTTGCAGGCAAAATGTCGTCATCTTCCAATCCTCAAGAGCCTCTGCCACAACCCATAACTCCCACCCAAACGCTGACGGTCGAAAAGCTGCCCCAGCAGCAGATGATCGCCGGAGTCGTGGGCACGGTGCAGGTTCTCATTCCGCTGGAAGGCGTAGTGGATGTAGAAGCGCTGCAAGCTAAGCTGAAAAAGGATTTAGCGAAAGCAGAGTCCGAAAGCCAGATCCTGCGCGATCGCCTCAGCAATCCTAAATTTGTTGATAAAGCTCCGGCAGATGTGGTTCAGGCAGCCAGGAATTCACTCGCTGAGGCGGAGAAGCAGGCAGAGATTTTGCGCGATCGCATCAGCCGTCTCTAACCCTGTGATGGTTGTGGCTTTCACTGAGTAGGGTTAGTCTTCAGAAAACATCAGGCTCCCTTAATAAATTCAGTAAGCCACACCATTTAATCCGGATCAGGTCCCGCTAAGGTGTTAAAGGGTGGTTGTAAGCATCAGGTAATTCCCCTGCTTCTTATAAATGGCTTCCCTCGACTCCACTCGAATATCTTCACAGAATCGAGACATCTTTAGCTGGGTGTCAGACAAGATATGAAGATATACTGTCATTCAAGAATTGGTTAATCTTGTTGCTGAAATGCTCTATTTGGCTCAGGTGCAGGAAAAAGACGCTGTCGGCAAGACGAAACTGCAACTGCTTGCATACCAAAAAGCCGAACATGCCTGGGCAATTTTCTCTGAAGAAGATAATACTGTCTATGCAGAGGGATGTGATCTGGGTAAAGGGGCACTTTTACTAGTTCAGCTGAATGATTTGCGACAAGTTGAAAACATCCAGGATGCAGCAGACTGGCTGACTGAAATCATTCAGCAATATCTAGCAACGGGTGTAACCCCAGAAATTTTGCAGCAGGAAGTACAGCGGGCCGAACAGTGGCGACAATCACTCACGCTACAGAGCCAGGAGCTTGGGCGACGTGCTCTAGAAATGGAAGCTCGGCGTGACCAGATTCAAGAGCTAGAAGAAAACCTGAAGCGAGAAAAAAAGCAGCTTGAGCTTGAAAAAAAGCAAATTCAAGACCTGTTAGAACTAAAAGCTCAGCGTGACCAAATTCTAGAGCTGGAAGAAACTTTGAAGCAAGAAAAAAACCAACTTGAGTACGAAAAAAAGCAGCTTGAGCTGAAAGCCGCTCAGCTCAAGACCAATACTTCAGCAAACTAAGCCTAACTAAAAGCGGCGCAAAACTCCATAAATCAGCCAGACAGCCATTGCTCGGAGATAATGGCTAGCCCGAAAAGTGCCAGCAGAGGTAATCGCTTCTGGTGTGCGAAACTGTAGCCCGTTTTCATAAACTTGCCGGACTACAGCTTCGGTAATTTGAAACGCCTCATCTTTCATATCCATCTGTACCAGGAAGGCAGCCAAGCCAAAATTGATGCCTGTCCAAACTTCTAGCGGATGAGTGTCCTTGGGATTAACGGGAGAACCATCTGGTCTGACTCCATTCGCTGCGCCAAATTTGCCATCGTGAAATTTGAGGAAGCAAGCCTCGTAAACTGCTTCTAAAGCAGATCGAACACAACCGGTAGGCACAACGTCAGGCAGTTTTAACAGGCGGGCATAAAACTGTCCGCAAAGCTGATCTGCCATCACGACATCAGAACCACTGCCACTATCGAGACGGTAGTACTGTCCGTTCCAGAGTTTCTCCTGATAGAGGGGGCGGGATTGAGTGAGCCAAGTCTGGTAGGTGGAAATTAGGGATTGGGGGTTAGGGATTAGGGATTGGGGATTGGCTGGATCTGATTGCTGCAAGAGTTGACCAATGGCGATCGCCGCCTCTAGTGCCGTAATCCACAGTCCGCCACAGTAAGCGCTAACTCCCTGTAACCGCCAGTCATCGAAGGTTTGGTCGGGCGCACCAGAGTTTTCGGGAATGCCATCGTTATCCAGGTCAAAGGTTTTGAGGTAGGCGATCGCCCGCTCAATTGCGGGCCAGCACTCTATCAAAAATTCATAATCCGTACTACCCGTTAAAACAAAATTTCGGTAAACCTGCAAAACGAAGTCACAGCCCAAATCCTTCCACAGGTTGCAGTCTTGATAGCTAGTGTAGTTAGTCTTTTCCCAAGGATGTTCGTTGGGTGCGCCCAAGTCATGGGGCGTAGCGTTTTCAGCTTTGCGAACGGCGATCGGACTTTCTGCCCCAATCGTGTAGTAGTAGCCAATCACACGCGGCGTATCGTCTGCTGCCGGAATAGCTCTCGCAAAAGCTCTCAGCACCGATTTGTCTAGCTCCGGCCAGAGCATCATTAGCGCAAAAGAACCGTAGAGCCTCACATCCAGGCTTTCATACCAACGGTAGTCAAGACATTCCAACACCGCAAACTGACCTACTGGATCGCGATCGCTTGCTGCACTCCAGAGCGTCCCGCCGCTAGTCAAGTCATAAAGCTCATTAAACAGCGCCATCTTGAACCAGTCGGGCAAATCCTGGTCATTCAAAATCGGCTGCTGCCAAGTCTGAATTTGCTGCTGCCAAGTGGGGTATAAGTCGAGAGCAGTCTGAGCGATCGCCCAGGCAGTCTTGCCGCTAGTTCCAAAGAAGTCTGTGTAGCGACGAAAATAATTAATCCCAGTGGCAAACTCCGTTACCGGAAAATCCCAACTCAACACAAACGGAATTTTTCGGTTTTCACCCGGAGCCAGAGTAAAACGAACGGCGATCGCCACGCCAACCTGCTCACCATCAGCAGCCGGAGTTGGATCATCTACACTTTGCAGCGAACCATCCTTAGAGAATGACTGCCAGAGTTCTGCTCCATCTCCAGCCGGGTTCCAGCGAGTATTGTAAAAGGTTTCTGCATTAGGGTTTGTTAGGGTGGCGATCGCCCACTGTCCATCGCCTTCTTGAGGTGTTTCCTGGCGATCGGACTGATCCATTAAGCAGCCTGCAAAGTGGCGATCGCTTTTCCACTGGTTAGAATTGCCGTTGCTCTCACCTAAACGCGGCTGATATTGATAAACTGGGCTACCGTCATCCCGCACCTGCACCTTGGGCGACTTGAGCATATTTGTAAACCAACCTGCCATGTTTTGCCAGGTCAGCATAATGCTCAGCGTTAGCGGTCGGTCAGTCGGATTGTGTGCCGTCCACTCAAAAATGGCGATCGGATAGCTCGTCTCCTGATAATTCTTCGCCCAAACTGGCGAAAACTGCTCGCAAGTCAGCGTCGCCTGAAACACATTCTGATAAACAAACCAACTTCGTGGATAGAGCGCATGATACTCCCCTGTCGTGCTAGCTTCCGCCCGATCGGGATACCACTGCCACGCGCTCAAACTGCCATCGTTAGGTGCCTGAGTACAGAGCGCATAAGCTTCAGCAGTTTGACCCTCTGCTTGTTCAAACACACTGAATTGGCAAGCGGGCATCGATTGAAACACGTGCTCTCCGCCATCGATGTGCCAGAGATTAAAATCTCCTCGCGAAGAACGACCAATACAGCCAGCCCCAAACCCACCCAGAGGCATTCCATGCCAGGGACCATCGTCCAAATTACTCTCGTAGCGAACCTTATAGGGCGAGTCCCACCCTTGACCAATCGGACGCTTCCAGGAACAGGCAGGAATTTCAGCAGGCAAATGCAAATTTTTCATCTCAAAATTCTACCGCCCAACCTTCCCTTCCTCTTCAGCATTGCTTAACAATTGAATGATTTTGAACGCAAAGCTGAAAGTTTACATTCAAAATCATCCCAAGAATAAGCAAGCCTTGCTCATCCTTCATCTCTTATCTCTTCCTCTCCCCTCTCTTGCAACGATTGCCATCCCGCCAACCACAACTCCCTATCCTTAAGCTGTTTTGCATTCAGCCAAAAGCGAACCGATGGGTCACAGGCTGCAACCATCTCAGCAAACACCCAACGTCCCTCATTTTTACGATTAACCACCTGAAAGTGCCGCCAACCCCAAGTCGTTTGTTGGGCTGTCCATCTAGAACCTACAAGGTAAGGAAATTTCTGTTTCTTAGGCATCTATCTACTTAGCGTGATGTCCCCCTCAGTGACAATGCCATATTTAGAGAAAGCAGGAGAGCAAGCGTCAACAGCAGACATTGACTCAAAAATTTCAAAATATGGTCATTCTAGAACCAATTAAGTCTAAAAACTATTCAGTTCCTCGACCAGGGGGAGTATGGCTACTGGGTGTTCTGCTTTCAATGACAGGTATTGTACTGATGGGTGTGGGTGGCTTCACAACCTTAACCTGTCACCGTCAAGCTTCGCTTATGGCAGACACGACTTCCGACGGAGTCTGTAAGCTAACAACCTATAGACCTCTCGCTTCTACCACTCAAGAAATAGCGCTAACCGATTTACACGAAGCAAAGCTGGCACAACTACACCGCCATCATTACCACGTTGGCTATCAAGTTGTTTTGCTTACCCATGCAGGCGAAATTCCTTTGACCAGCTCTTCCCCAACACAACGAGACTGGAAAACTGAGGTAACGGAAGATATCAACCGATTTCTCCAAACTCCTGAGCGGGTAAAGTTGCAGCTACAGCTTGAGAACCAATCCTGGGCAGGCACCTTTGGCTTTTCACTAGCTGTAATTGGGACGGGAGCCGGACTTTTTGCTAAGCAGCTTAAAGCGCTTCAACCCAGTACAGGTACGACTCAGCAGAAATAAGCTTAGGTTGAGACATTTTTGTAGACTATTGTCCTTTTTTTGCCGAGATTCATTAGAATGGCTGAATCTGGTTAGGCTATTTATCACAACAAACTCTGCCTAAAACCTCGTTAACCTTGTAAGTATCGTTTAATTTTTAGGACACCACCTTGGTTGGACTATTATGAAACGCTGACTTTTCTAGAAAGGGCGATACCAATTAGCACCTTTCGCAACAAGAATTCAGATCAAGGCGTGCAAATTTTGTGAGAAAAGCTACAATCGGAGACATCTTTGCGAAACTCGCAGGGCAAATTACATCTTGGTGCCTCTACCCGATGCTGAATGTCTTGGGAGAAGTATGCCTTGTTGATTACTGTGTGCTAAATCCAAAGCACTGGTTCTCTTGCTGATTGGTATGGGCGAGAGCGAAATCTCCGCCTACACTAAATTAGAAATCTGAATAGCAAGAGTCCAATTATCGTCTAAGAAAATTCATGAACATTCCTCCATCAAAAGAGGCAGTTCATGTTATCCTTCTGTTTTTTACAAGCCTTTGACTTTTGACCTAAGGAGCATGAGGAGCGCGGCATGACCCAGGCTAACGACGTACTCGAAACCATTGACCAGCCCGAAAGCGAGCTAGAGCTTTTGATTGAGGACGGAGATGATCGAGACGAAATCTTTGATGCTCAGCCTGATGAAGAGGATGGAAAGGTCACTAAAGGAAAGACCAACCGTCGTCGGGCACAAGCAAAAAAGAAACACTACACTGAGGATTCGATCCGGCTCTATTTACAGGAAATCGGTCGAATTCGACTCCTGAGAGCAGACGAAGAAATTGAACTTGCTCGTAAGATTGCAGATTTACTTGAGCTTGAAAGAATTCGTGAGCAGCTTGTTCAGGATCTGGAGCGTGAGCCTTTCGACAAAGAATGGGCTAGCGCGGTTGATATGCCTCTCCCTGCTTTTCGGCATCGCCTGCATGTAGGTCGCCGGGCAAAGGACAAGATGGTTCAGTCAAACCTTCGATTGGTGGTTTCGATCGCCAAAAAGTACATGAACCGGGGTCTTTCCTTCCAGGACTTAATTCAGGAAGGCAGCTTAGGTTTGATTCGGGCGGCTGAAAAGTTCGACCATGAAAAGGGTTACAAGTTTTCCACCTACGCAACCTGGTGGATTCGTCAGGCAATTACACGGGCGATCGCTGATCAATCTCGTACCATTCGTCTTCCCGTCCACCTCTACGAAACCATTTCTCGAATTAAGAAAACTACAAAATTGCTTTCTCAAGAAATGGGACGGAAGCCTACCGAGGAAGAAATTGCAACTCGGATGGAAATGACGATTGAGAAACTGCGCTTTATTGCTAAGTCGGCTCAATTGCCCATCTCCCTAGAAACTCCGATCGGTAAGGAAGAAGATTCTCGCCTGGGCGACTTTATCGAGTCTGATGGTGAAACCCCTGAAGATCAAGTTTCTAAGAACTTGCTGCGGGAAGACCTGGAAAGCGTTTTGGGCACCCTGAGCCCGCGTGAGCGTGATGTGTTGCGCCTACGTTATGGTCTAGACGACGGACGGATGAAGACCCTGGAAGAAATCGGTCAAATCTTCAACGTCACCCGTGAGCGGATTCGTCAGATTGAAGCAAAAGCGCTTCGGAAGTTACGTCATCCAAACCGCAACAGCGTTTTGAAGGAATATATCCGTTAAGAACTTGTCTGGAAGTAGGGAGATGTACCTCCCTATTTGACGTTCCAAGGAATAAAAAAGTGCCCCTACATTCGTGGGGGCACTTTTCTTGTAGCTTTGCAATTACCTGACTTGCAGTGCAAGCAGCGCCTGGATAGACACTACATCAGTCCCCAAAAATGAAGCACACCTTGACCAGAGACATATTCAAGGATGACAGCAGAAGCGAAGCCGATCATCGCTAGACGACCGTTCCAAGTTTCGGCTCCACGAGTGAAGCCCCAGTTCCATGCGTTGCGGTTATCGTTCTGCATAACTTGAACTCCAATTTGCAATAGTTCGCCGACCTTTGTTAACTAATGTAACCACCAGCTTTGTAAGTCGCAACAATCTACCGGGCAGCTTCATGCATATTTCGTCTACAAGTGCTTTAGATGAAAATGCGCTTTGGTGCAGTGTGTGCAAGATCGGAGAGTGCAAAATTGGAGAACTGGATCGGGAGTAGTCTAATGGTGGGCGATCGCCTCTCCCGTCCGGGCGTCAAATAAGTGGATTTTGTCGGTGGCGATCGCTAGCCATAGTTCTTCTCCCAACCTGACCCTTCGGTCTGGCTCGACTCGCGCTCTTAAAACGGTTGGCTCAGATGGAGTAGCAGATTCGATTAAATTTAAGACCAGTTGAGTCTCATTACCCAGCGCTTCAAGCCGCTCTACTCGAACGGGAATGTTTTTGGGAGCGGCAACGCTAAGGCTCAGGTGTTCGGGACGGATGCCAAGTGTGAGCGATCGCCCATCATATTGACTCAGTGCAGTTTCCCAGCTTTGAGGGAGAGTTAGCCGAAACTGCGGATGGGTTATCAGGAGCGGTGCCTTGACCTGAACGGGCAAAAAATTCATCTGCGGTGAACCGATGAACTCTGCCACAAACCGATTGGCAGGTCGGTTGTAGAGTTCTAGCGGCGCAGCAATTTGCTGAATTTGCCCGGCGTTCATCACGGCAATGCGATCGCCCATCGTCATGGCTTCAACCTGGTCGTGGGTGACGTAAATGGTTGTGGTACCCAGCTTGCGCTGAAGGTTGACGATTTGGGCACGGGTTTCGGTACGGAGCTTGGCATCCAGGTTAGACAACGGCTCGTCCATCAAAAACACTTGAGGGTTTCGTGCCATTGCCCGTCCCAAAGCAACCCGCTGTTTTTGTCCGCCTGAAAGCTGTTTTGGCAGGCGATCGAGCAGCGGTTCAATTTGCAAGATTTGGGCAACGGTGCGAATTCGTCGATCAATTTCCCGCTCCTGCTGCGACCAGTAGCGCAATTGTTTTGGCAGGGGACGGGTAAGCGTGGTCAAAAAAGTTTCTGTCCAGGCAAAGCGATTGGTTTGAGCTTCGGCATTTAGAGTTTGAGATGAAGCAGAGTTGTGCACTGCCTTCGTGCGGCGTAGCCCAAATGCCAGGTTGTCGTAAACCGTCATGTGGGGATAGAGCGCATAGTTTTGGAACACCATGGCGATGTCGCGTTGCTTGGGCGGCAGGTCATTGACCTGGTGATCGCCTACCCAGATATTGCCACCCGTTACTTGCTCCAATCCGGCAATCAGTCTCAGTAGAGTACTTTTGCCACAACCGGATGGTCCCACCAACACCATAAATTCGCCATCCTTGACCTCCAGGTTGATGCGTCGTAAGACATTCACCATTGAAGCGGTCGTTGGCGTTTCAGCCAGTGCTTCTTCGACAGGCGGCACGAGAGCGCCTGCCGCCACAAAGCTAGTTTGTCTGCTTTGATGCCGGAGAAAACTTTTGTAGACGTTCTCTAGAACAACCTGCGCCACAGTGAACCCACGCTTAGTGTTTAGTGTTTCAGCTTATTTTCCCCTATTGCTTCAAAAAATAGCCTTGCTGTCTGAAAAGTAGTAGCGGCATCTATCTGAATAACCTGACAAAACCTCTCTTTAGGGGGGTCAACCCTTATACACATGGCCGGACGAGTTCACCTGAATGAGTGCTTACACTGAGAGGTGACTCAGCTATTGTGAGGGTGCAACTTGATAAGGCCGGTTACGGAAAGCGTTACGAAGCGGCTGAATCTAATTTAGTTGAGTTAGTCTCACAGTTCTGGCAGGTAAAAATTGAGTCTAACGCCAGCCAAGACTTGAGCAAACCGACCACTAGTTTCATTCAAAATGCGATCGAATTCATTACGTGCTTCTACATTTTTTGCTGATCAGACGGAAATTGAGGCGGAGATTCTAAAGAATCATTCTCATTCGGCTGTTTGAGCAAAAAGCTACCGATCAGGGTGTCACTTTGGTGTTTAACATTCGCTTTTTAGGAGTGACCCATGCTTCTCATGGAAAAGAAACTGCTTACCGGCGCAAGAGCAGAGGACGAAGGTTCTGGTTTGTGTCTGGTGATTCAGCTTGGAGATGGAATTAGAGTGCAGTATGCCGTTGAGAATAAGCAAGAGGCGGTTGCCCTCTACACTTACTATTCTCAAATGCACCCGCACCTAAGCCACCAAATTTCCCAGAAGTAATGATTTCGAGCGATCGCAGCTTTAACTAGAATTTCTCACCTAGAGCCTTTCACTAAGACTCTTCGGAGTCCATGCCATCGCTTTGCTCATCAGTTCTGGATGACACAATCGTTACGGTCACGACTTTTTCACGCCTGTTGGACTTAAAGAGGCGATCGCCCCCGCCATCTTTGCCCTCTACCGCAACCTTTGCTAAAGGCAACAGCACCAATCGATCTGCGTCTGTTAGCAGCGTTGCATCTGTTCCCGGTAGCGCAGGGGTAATTCCGACTAACGTATCGGTCTTAGTGGCAAACTGGATTGCCTGAAGTCCCAAATCTCCACAGTTAGCGAGCCGCAAGGCGCTAACAGGCATTCGTTTTCCATAGCCGTTAGCCGAAACCAGGAAGACTTCATCCTTGACTTGGAGTGCTACACAGCCAACCAACCTTTCCTGCTTGCCTAATCGAATTGCGGCTGAGCCTTGTGCAGTACGGCTTTGAACTGGGATCTGCTGATCACTCACTTCAAATCGCAGCATTCGACCACCTGACGTTGCCAGAACAAGATGTTCTCCGGCTTCGACGGGAATGACGTACAGTAGCTCGTCGCCCTCTTTGAGTTTGAGAGCAGTCAGTCCACGTCCAGTCAGGTTAGCAAACTCCGATAGAGGCAGGCGTTTGATTCTGCCTTGACGGGTCAGCAGGATCAGGTCGTGATTGGCGATCGCATCAGACACAATAAACTGATCAATGATGGTTTCTGGATCACCATGCGCTGCCGATGGCAAAAGCGTAATCAGTGGCGTTCCCTTGGAGTTTCTAGGCGTTTGGGGAATGTCGCCCACTAGAGTGGTATAAGCTTTACCGCTGCGAGTCAGGATCAGTAGTTCTTGCTTGGTCGTTGCAGTCTGTACCTTAACGGTAAAATCTCCCTCGATTAGCGTTGCGCCATTCTGAGTTTCCTGAGACTGCTGTCGCTTATAGGCTCTTGGAGTCAAGCGACGGACATAGCCTCGGTGGGTAAATTCTAAAACGACTTCTTGCTCAGTCTCGACTTCTGCAACTGTCGTTTCTGCCAGACGCTTTGATTCTTTAGCTCGTTCTGCTTCGGTTTGAATGCGGGTACGGCGTTGGTCAGCGTACTTGCGCTTGAGAGTACGCAGGTCTTTTTTTAGCGCCTTGAGTAACTCTCGCCGATTGTTGAGCAGTTCGCGTAGCTCTTGCATTCGCTGAGTCAGTTGGTCAAAATTGTCTTGCAGTTTTTGCCGCTCTAGCCCGGTGAGACGGCGTAGAGGCATGGCAAGAATTGCGTCAGCTTGGCGATCGCTAAACTCAAATCGCTCTTGAAGCGTCAGCTTAGCTGTGCTGCCGTCTGGTGCATTCCGCAAAATTTCAATGACTGCATCCAGATTCTCCAAAGCAGTTAGCGAACCTTCCAGTAAGTGAACTTCGCTTTCAGCTTTTTGCAACTCATAGGTGTACTGACGAGTGAGCGTTTCTTCCCGAAAAGTGAGGAAGTGCTGCAGCAAGTCGCGCAGGGTCATCTGGCGAGGCTGCCCGTCCGTCAGAGCCAGCAAAATTACGCCAAAGTTGCTCTGGAGCGGCGTGAGTTTGTAGAGTTTGTCAAGAATTCGCTGTGCTTGTGCTTCACGCTTGAGCTCAATTACGACGCGCATTCCGTCGCGATCGCTCTCATCTCGAATGTCGGCGATTCCCTCGATTCTGCCCTGGTTAACTAACTCAGCAATTTTCTCAATCCAGGCAGCTTTATTCACCTGGTAGGGTAGCTCCGTGATGATGATCGCATTCCGGCGGTGCCGCCCTCGACCCACCTGCACATCCTCAAACTGAGCAATTCCTCGAATGGGAATGCTGCCTCGTCCGGTCAGGTAGGCTTCTCGAATGCCTTCAGTACCGACAATTTCCCCACCCGTGGGAAAGTCTGGTCCGGGAATCAGCGAGAGCAACTGTTCGTCAGACAAATCGGGGCGATCGATCAGCGCAATTAAACCATCAATCACCTCTCCCAAGTTGTGAGGCGGAATGTTGGTCGCCATACCTACCGCAATGCCAGAGGAGCCATTCAGTAGCAGGAAAGGCAATTGGGCTGGCAGGACGATGGGTTCTTGTTGAGAGTTGTCAAAGTTGCCAATGAAGTTAACGGTCGCTTCCCCAATTTCGGTCAGCAGCGCTTCGTTGCCAATGGAGGCAAGCCGCGTTTCGGTGTAGCGCATTGCGGCTGGCGGGTCGTTGTCTACGGAGCCAAAGTTGCCGTGACCTGCCAGCAGCGGATAGCGACTAGAGAAATCCTGCACCATTCGCACCAGGGCATCGTAAACAGCCTGGTCGCCGTGCGGGTGATATTTACCCAACACGTCTCCAACGACGCGGGCACATTTGCGGTAAGGGCGATCGGGGGTCAAACCCAGTTCGTGCATAGCGTAGAGAATGCGCCGATGTACGGGTTTAAGCCCATCTCGCACGTCGGGCAGGGCACGACCTACGATTACACTCATGGCGTATTCTAAGTACGACCGCTGCACCTCCGTATGCAGTGCGGTTGCAATTACTTGTCCTGAGGGGAGCATGTCAAGCTGCTTAGCCATGAGTTCTTTTCCTTCTGAAATTCCGAATCACTTGTCCTGTAACTGTCCTACAAGCTCAGTAAGCTAATTTAGGCGATCGCAAACAATAGGTCTGTGTAAATATCTTGCAAAGATAGAGATTAAGGTATAAAGGGTTGGCTAGTTTCACTAACTTGGCTGAGCGGTTTAAGGTAAATTTCGCAGTAGTATCAAACCGTAGGGCTTGAACATGCTTCATCCTGAGATTAACTAAAAAGGAAAGCGCCATGAAAACTGTTTTAATTGTGGAGGATGACTTGATCAATGCTCGTGTTTTCTCCAAGATTTTGACCAAACGCGGTGGATTAGCGGTTAAACATACAGAAAACGTGGATGAAGTCATGGAAATTGCCCACGCTAGGGGAGCAGATATCATTCTGATGGATGTTTCTCTGTCTCGCAGTGTTTACCAGGGTAAACCTGTAGACGGCATTAAAATCACCCAGATGTTGAAGGCTGATCCTCAAACCGCTAGCTTACCAATCATTCTGGTCACTGCTCACGCAATGGAGGGCGATCGCGAAAACTTTTTGAAGCAGAGCGGTGCTGATGACTACATCTCCAAACCCGTAGTAGATCATCAGAAATTTGTTGATCAGATCGTGGCATTGCTACCTAACAAGTAAGTACCCTTGTACTATTTTGCCAAGATTTTGGCAACTTATTGGGGCAATTTCAGGAAACTCCAGGGCAATCGTACAAGTCAGCTTGAATAACGCAATAAACCTGAAAAAGATTTGAGAGTGAGGATGACAATTTGAACGGGTATCGTCGGCTGTGGCTGACAGTTCTCTTAGGGGTGGGACTGGCAGTGGCACTGATTGGACATTCTTTGCCCCCAGTTAGCGCTCAATCTACCCTTCCGTTCACCTCTCCCACAACAGAACTGCGCGGAGTCTGGCTAACTAACATTGACAGCGATGTTTTGTTCTCCAGAGAAAACCTGGGGCGAGCAATTCAACGATTGAAGCGGCTGAACTTTAATACGATCTATCCCACCGTTTGGAATTGGGGCTACACGCTTTACCCCAGTCGGGTGGCAGAACGAGTCGTGGGGCGATCGATTGATCCGCATCCAGGACTTGCTAGAAGAGACATGTTGGCTGAAGCCGTCATTCGGGGTCATCGGCGTGGAATGACCGTGATTCCCTGGATTGAGTTTGGGCTGATGGCACCCGCAGACTCCGATTTGGTTAGTCGTCATCCTGATTGGGTGACGAATCGGCTGGACGGCAGTCAAATCATCTACGAAGGAACTCACCCGCGAGTTTGGCTCAACCCGACTCACCTAGAAGTGCGGCAAATGCTGCTGGATCTGGTTAACGAAATTGTCACCAATTACGACGTAGACGGTATTCAGTTTGATGACCATTTTGGAATGCCCGTGGAGCTAGGGTATGACCCTTACACCGTGCGGCTTTACCAGCAGGAACACGGGGGCAGTTTGCCGCCTAATGATCCTCATGATTTAGAGTGGGTCAGATGGCGAGCAGATAAGATTACTAGCTTGATGACTGAGGTTTTCCGCACGGTCAAAGCGCGAAAGCCACGCGCTATCGTTTCTTTGTCGCCTAACCCCTGGGAATTTGCCTACGAAACATACTTGCAGGATTGGTTCACCTGGGAGCGGCGAGGGCTGATCGAAGAGCTAATCGTTCAGGTCTATCGAGATGATTTTGAGCGGTTTACGAGTGAGCTACAGCGTCCAGAAATTCAGCTTGCCAAATCTCACATTCCTGTTGGTATTGGCGTTTTGACTGGGTTGAGAAATCGTCCGGTCAGCATGGAGCAAATTCAAACTCAGGTACAGGCTGTCCGAGAGCATCAGTTTGCTGGCGTTTCGTTCTTTTTCTATGAAACGCTGGGCGATCGCGATGCTGACTTCCGTTCACTATTTCGCCAGCCTGTAACTCGTCCTAGAGTGGGCTAGTGCCTTCTTACAAAGAGAGGGTGTGGGCTAAGCCCACGCCCTCTCTTTGTACAAATAGCTCTTAAGAAAGGGCATCCCGCCCTGCGGGATGCCCTTTCTTATAGGAATAGTATTACTGGGGAGGAGTAGACTGGTTTGGCACTGTACCGTCGGGTACAGGAATAGCTCCTCCTGGCACAATTTCGACGGTCGTTGCACTAGTGCCGCTGAGTTGAGCCAAAGTCGCCTGAAGTTGAGGCAGTCGCAGGAGAGCTTGAGTATCGTTGAGCAAGCGATCGCCCCAAAGCTGTTCTCGCAAAAATTCTACATCGGCGTATCGATCATCTTGGCGGAGAGCGGTTTCTGCTTGCTGAACGGCCGCTTCTACATTACCTTGACCGTAAGTCACGACGGCGATCGCAAACTGAGGCTCTGGCTGGTTTGCATCAACTTCTAAGGCTGCCTGCCATTTTTCTAATGCCCCTTCAACATCGCCCATCTCATACAGAACCAAGCCAATGTTATTTGTAGCAGGCCAAAAAGCCTCGTCTAGCTCTACTGCCCTTTCGTATTGGGCGATCGCCTGGTCAAACTGATTTAGCTTGTAGTAGGCATTGCCCAGGTCAAACAGCGCACCTGGCACTTCCGCGTCAAGCGCCAACCCCGACCGCAGGTATTCCACCGAGCGGTTGTAGTCTTCTAGTTGAAAGTAAGCTGAGCCAAGCGCAAACAAAATTGCTGCATTCTCTGGGTCTAGCCGCCGCGCCCGCTGCAAAGCCGAAATGCCCTTGTTTAGATCTAGCGTTTCGGGGGTCAGGTAGAGACTTCCCAATAATGACCAGATCTGAGCATTTTCGGGAGCCAACTGAGTGGCAAGCTGCGCTCTGGACAACGCTGGTTCATACTGCTGAAACTGTGCAAGCTGTGCTGCTTCTTGAGCCAAGCTCAAGCCCTGCTGCTCAAGCTGCTCAACCTCTAAAGGCACAATGTGGGGAACTAAAGCCTGTCCATATACTGGTTGAGCAGCGCCCCACAAACCAGCTAGAACCAGGAAGGAAAGCAAAGAAATACGCTTAAGCACAATTTGACTAGAATTACGAGGGTTTTCAGCTAGCTTAAATCATCTACCTGCGATCGTGAAAGAAAATTCATAGATGGGGGACTCCCCAAACTTGCTCTTGCATTCCGCCTCAACATCGCGGGCTTGATGCGGCGGAGGGCAGACGCGGGGAAGCGCTGATCCCATTCCTCGTCAGAAAGTTCAGCCAGTTCTGTCAGTTTTGGAGATACATTCTGGGGATATGGCTGAAATTCAGCTACATCCGTAGGTTGGGCAAAGCGCTGATTCCAGGGGCAAACGTCTTGGCAGATGTCACAACCTGCAACCCAGCCCTGGAGTTGAGGGGCAATCGCCTCTGGCAATTCTTCAGCACGGTTTTCGATAGTGTGATAGGCAATGCAGCGGTTGGCATCGACGACAAAAGGTTGGGCGATCGCTCCCGTAGGACAAGCCTCAATACATCGAGTGCAGGTGCCACAGTGCTGAGTGTGAGGGCGATCGCTTGTTAATTCCAGATTGGTCAACACTTCTCCCAAAAACACCCAGGAGCCATACTCCCGCGTGATCACATTGCTATTTTTGGCAATCCAGCCGATTCCGGCTCTTTCTGCCCAGACCTTGTCTTGAACAGGACCCGTATCAGCGTAAGGTCGAGCCTGAACCCCTTCAGCTTGAGCCTCTAGCCAGCTAGCCAGCGCCTTCAACTTTTTGTGCATCACCTTGTGATAGTCTCGCCCCCAACCATAGCGAGAAATTTTGGCATATTCCTCACCGTCCGGGCGGACGTGAGGAGTGTAATAGTTCAGCGCCACGCAGATGACCGACTTTGCGGTGGGCATAACCCGATGAATGTCTTGCCGTTTGGGATTTTTCATCCAGTCCATCTCTGCCTGGTAGCCTTGCGCTAACCAGCGGTCTAAAGCCTCATTACTTGCAGCATCTAGAAGCTTTGCCGTTGGACTATCGGTGGTTTGTGCTGGCACTACAGCAGCAATTCCTACCTTATGAAAGCCTAAATCCAGAGCTGTTTGCTTGATGGAAGCGCAGTCTACAGCCGGGGGAGCGACAGGAGTAGGGCTGTTTAAATCCATAATTCTTCTAAAGGCATCTGATCTGTAACGTTGCAAGCAAATGTTTCATAACGAGTAGCTTCAGGTTATGCCCTTGGCTAAACGCTAATAGCCACTTCTATGGGATTCTCAGCGCTAATACTAAGCTAGCGTTTGTCACTCCGTTGGTTGATTAGGGTTTGATTTAACTGCGATCGCATCAACACCAAAATGCGGTTAAGAGTCGTGAGATTAGCAAGATCTCTTAGCAAGATCTCTCGGATGGAGCAAGCGATCGCCTGTTCCGTCTGATATTTTTGCCTTAATGCTCAGCACCAAGATGCTGTATAAGAAGCCCTAACTGGAAAAACCTTGAGGAGCCTTAGCAATGACTGTTACGCCTGAGACAATTCCACCCACTGAACAAACTATTTCAGGTATCTCAGAGCCAGTCATTTATCGCTATTTTGAGACTCTAAATTCAACAGACTTTCAGGCAACGGCTGCTTTGTTTGCCATAGATGGGGTGATGCATCCTCCGTTTGACGAAGACCAGGTCGGAGGAGAGGCGATCGCCAATTATCTACAAGCAGAAGCGAAAGGAATGAAGTTTCATCCGCGTCAGGGCATCTTCGAGACCCTGGAGGACGGAACTCACTACAAAATCACGGGCAAAGTACAAACCCCTGTGTTTAGCGTGAATGTTAACTGGCTATTTGTGCTGAACGCTCAGTCAGAAATTCTCTCAGTCAAAATCAAGCTGCTAGCATCTCCCCAAGAGCTATTGGGCATGAAGCAATAGAGGCAACAATAGCAATACCTGATTTTTAGAGACTGCGATCCTTAAAGGGTCGCAATCTTTTTCCGGATTGAGCGGAAATAGGTTTGGGAATACTAGTGACTTACCTTGACTCACCTGAAGCTAGCAGCACAATCATTGCAATGTTTTGCCAGCACTGATTTGTCTGTTGAAGTGACAAGACCCTAGCATTCGGTTTCCCAACTCCGTTTCATGCTGTATATTCAGCTACGACATGAATCGATTGCTAGCTACGGGTTAAGTTCACTCTAACGATGAAAACTGCGCTTTCAGACTAGTTTGTCAAAGAGCAGTGCGTCAGATAGATTGTCAGAGCACCAATTCATTAAAACTTTCGCAATCGAAAATCGTAACTCTAAAATCCCAAATAGTTCAGAATCTGATTGCGAAATTGCTAAGGTAGAGCGATCGCCCAACTCAAGCCCCTCACCAACGCCCCTACAAACCGTTCCTCAGCTACTCCTACACATTAGCGGAGGCGATCGCCCGACAACGATAACGCAACAACGACGATTAGCAACCGTTAAACAACCTACTAGACACTGAACGTCTCTATACCAAGCGACAAGACTAGAGCAACGAGGAGAACCTGAGACCGTGAGATTTGAACGAATAATTCCCAGTCTTCTGGGTATTGTGGGCGCTTTGATTATCGCTTCTCCAGCAGAGGCGGCTCGACTGCAATTCTGGCGCTTTAATCCAAGTCAGAATCAGCTCGTCTTCACTACAGATAGCGGCGTGCAGCCCAGGGCGCAACTTATTTCTAACCCAACTCGGTTAGTGATCGACCTACCAGGAACCACCCTGGGCAACTCAAACTTGAGTCAGCTTGTAGGTGGTGGAGTGCGCGAGGTCCGCGTTGGACAATTTGATGCACAGACTGCCCGCATTGTGATTGAGCTTGACCCTGGATACACGCTCGACCCACAGCAGGTGCAGGTACGAGGAGCAACACCCACCCAATGGACCGTGCAACTGCCAACACCTGAGCGAGTTGAATCTCCTCCCTCAGTGACCACTCAGCCTCCCAGTGAATCTACTCCCCAAGAAAGTTCTCCATCGGTTTCAGGAGCAGCCACTCAGCTAGAAAATGTGCGAGTGACCCCCGACGGTTTTTTCCTTCGCACCAGCGGGGCAGTACCAGAAATTGAAGTCGATCGCAGTCGTAACCGTCGCGAACTCTATTTTGACCTGGAAAACACGGCAGTTTCATCTCAACTGGCAGCCGAAATTCCGGTAGGTCGTTTTGGCGTAGAGCAAATTCAAATCAGTCAACTTGAATCTGACCCACCCACTGCCAGAGTCACCCTTGAGCTATCCGATCCAAACATCGATTGGGAAGCCACAGCCAGCGAATTTGGTGGAGTTGTGCTGATTCCGACCAGTGGCTTTGCTAGAGAAGACGAACCCCCCAGCGTTGCCCCTCCCGTTGCCCAAGCTGCTCCCGCAGAACCTGCCACTATCGAAGGCATTCAACTAAGCAACAACTCTCAACTGTTGATTCAGGCGAATCAGCCACTGACCTATACATCGGGATGGGATCGAGCAACGGCCGATTATCAAATTACGATTCCGAATGCAAGACTTGCTAATAACGTCGACAGTCCTCAATTAGACGCGAGCAGCCCGTTGCGACGAGTTCGTTTACGGCAAGAGGACAACGACACCGTTGTGATTTCGGTGCAGCCTGCCGCTGGCGTAAACATTAGCGGAGTCAATCAGCCCAGCCAACAGTTGCTTTCATTGGAACTGCAACGGGCAGGGCAGCGCCCCCCTGGTGGCAATCCAGTTCCTGTTACGCCTCCCCGTGCTGGCTATCCACCCACTGATTTGCCAGGTGTACCCAACAGTCGCATTGTCGTGGTAGTCGATCCGGGACATGGCGGTCCTGATCCAGGTGCAATTGGCATTAACGGTATCCGCGAGAAAGATATTGTGCTGCCGATCGCCCTGGAAGTTGCCTCTCTGCTAGAGCAACAAGGCATTCAAGTTGTGCTGACTCGGCAGGATGACCGTGACCTGGATCTAGAACCCCGTGTCCAGATTGCTGAACGGTCCAACGCCAACCTGTTTGTCAGTATTCATGCTAACGCCATCAGCATGAGCCGCCCTGACGTGAATGGCATAGAAACTTACTATTACTCGAATAATGGTTTGCGACTCGCACAAGTGATTCACGCGAGTGTGGTGCAAAATACCGGTTCAGCGGATCGAGGAGTACGGCAGGCAAGGTTTTATGTTATTCGAAATACTTCTATGCCAGCAATTTTGGTAGAAACTGGATTTGTAACGGGGCGAGATGATGCCCCACGTCTAGGTGATCCGGCATACCGTAGCCAGATGGCAGGAGCGATCGCCCGTGGCATTCTTCTCTATGTTCAGCAAAACTTTTAGATAAAGCTTTACAACTTTTAACTGTAGGCTTTACTGTGTTCACAGCTTTTTCTGTGTTTAATTCCCTGTGTCTAACTCTTCTAAAACCCATCCTTGCTCTGAAGCAACAGACTCCCAACTCGGTATTCACTCTCTGGCTGGTTCCAAGCGCTCTCCAATCGACCCTCTAGCAAATCTGGGAACCAATTCTCAACGCGCCAGAATTGGTGTATTTGACAGTGGGGTAGGGGGGCTGACTGTCCTGAGAGAAATGTATCGCCAGTTGCCCAACGAGTCGATTTTGTATGTGGGCGACACTGCGAGAGTGCCCTACGGCAATCGCTCTGCGGCAGAAATTCTCCAGTTTGCCCGAGAAATTCTGACCTGGCTGTGTCAGCAAGGTGTGAAAATGATCGTCGTCGCTTGCAACACCAGCGATGCGATCGCGATTGATCAGCTCTGTGCTGAAATCGAAGTGCCAATTCTGCGCCTAATTTTGTCAGGGGCACGGGCTGCCGTTCAGCAAGGCAAGCGCGTTGGCGTAATTGCGACACCTGCAACCACAGCCAGTAATGCCTACCGTCTGGCAATTTTAGAAGCAGACAGCACGGTTCAAGTCTGGCAAGTAGGTTGTCCAGAGTTTGTGCCGCTGATTGAGCAAAACCAGATTCACACTCCCTACACTAGAGCGATCGCACTGGAATATCTCACGCCCCTACTAGAGCAAAACATCGACACGCTCGTGTACGGCTGTACCCACTATCCTCATCTCTCGCCAATCTTAAGAACTCTTCTGCCGCCCTCCGTTCAGCTCGTTGATCCGGCTGTGCATGTGGTGGCTGCTGCCGCTCAAGAGCTAGACCTGCTAGGGCTAAAGAGCACTCGTCCACCTTTGCCAACTCGCTTTTGTGTCAGTGGCAATCCCGATCATTTCAGGCAGGTTTCAGTTCAGTGGTTAGGCTGTACGCCTCTTGTTGAGCAAGTGAACCTGACTGAGACAGTCGGGGTCTAACGCAGGTCAGCATAATGCCGAAGCAACGCTATCGTACATCTGTACGAAGAGAATGAATTGGTGTACAATCTGTCTCCAGATAGTTGCGATAAATGTTCAGTCTTAAGAGAAGTGACGGCGATCGCTCCGCCTCCTGAACACACGGCACAACCCTTACTCAGCGCAGTGCTGAGATGAGCAGAGTACTCAAGCCTGTAAGCGTTGTACAAGCATCAGCAGCAGATAAACCGCTAAAAGGTAGCCTGCTGCCAAGACTGGGATGATGAATGGAATACCGTTGTACGTCATAATTAGCAGCCTAGTAAAGTCAGAGTTCAAACTAAACAAAATTAAGCCAAAGCCTAAGCTCTGCGCTTTCAATTAGATATTTTGTCTCCGTCCTCCCAAAGCCATGCCATGCAGGATGCAACCTAAAGGACACATCTAACAGGAGACTCGTTCCGAGAGAACAGCCATTTCAGACTGCCAGCGGCAATCCAAATCTGGATAATTGATGAACTAACCTGGCTAGCTTTAATTGGAAAGTAGATAGGCACAGCAAGAGGAGCGCAAAATTAGAACCCCTTATACCCTTGCCGCTACTTCAAAATTGCCGTAGCCCTATTCGTGTTAAGTTCGAAAACTTTTAAATCTCTATAAAAATCCTAGCACAGGATTTTGGTTTTCAATAGGGCATTCTTTCATGGACTTAATAAATCTACATGAGGCTGGAATAGGCTTTTTCACAAGGTTAGACAATCAAAACTGGACTGGGACAGCCGGGTTCCTAAGAACATTTTTGCTAAGTACTTATGCTTATTAAAATACTGCTTTGGGGAGTTGTAAAACATCTGTCGAACATCAACTCCAATCCGAAATAAAAGACGCAATCGAACTATGACAAAACAAACTGCTTATAACGAGCACTTATATAAAGCTCACTGCTAACTCAGATGTGATTAAATCCGAGCAAGGGAACTAGTAACACACTCTAATTAGCCTGATTAGCCGTTTGAGGGTAGACTCTTACTGCTATCAATATTCTGAAATCCCCTCCAGGAGATAGAAAACTCTAGAACCCAGACTTTGTTCTTTCAGATGCAGAAGGCTTGCCTTAGAATAGAGCTAAGATATGTAAAATTTTGTAATCTAACGCCTGAAGCGGCTCATTCATGACCTCAGCGACCTCTCTCTTTTCACCAGTTGAAGCGGATCTGCGCCTGCTCACAGAAAATTTGAAAAACCTGGTTGGTGAACGTCATCCTATTTTGTATGCTGCCGCAGAACACCTGTTTGGGGCAGGAGGAAAGCGCCTCAGACCCGCCATCGTTCTGCTGATTTCTCGCGCTACGATGCCTGAACAAGATATTTCTCCTAAGCATCGTCGGTTGGCTGAAATTACCGAGATGATTCACACTGCCAGTCTGGTACATGATGATGTGGTAGATGAGTCTGATGTAAGACGCGGTGTGCCGACGGTTCACAGTAGTTTTGGCAACCGAGTTGCGGTACTTGCAGGAGATTTTCTGTTTGCTCAGTCTTCCTGGTATCTGGCAAATTTGGATAATTTGGCAGTTGTGAAACTGCTGTCTGAAGTAATCATGGACTTGGCAGAGGGTGAGATTCTCCAAGGCTTGAGTTGCTTTGAAGCAAACCTATCGATTGAGGCGTATTTAGAGAAAAGCTATTACAAAACGGCTTCTCTGATTGCTAATAGCGCGAAAGCAGCGGGGCTGTTGAGCGGTGTGTCTGCTGAGCTAGCGATGCATCTATATAGTTATGGTCGTCATATTGGTTTGGCGTTTCAAGTTGTGGATGATATTTTAGATTTCACGGGTTCGATAGAATCTTTGGGTAAGCCTGCTGGGTCTGATTTGAAGAGCGGCAATCTAACTGCACCTGCTCTCTATGCCTTGGAAGAAAAGCCCTATCTGGAGTCCTTAATTGAGCGAGAGTTTGCTCAGGATGGAGATTTAGAGCAGGCGATCGCCTTAATCAAAGACAGCCAGGGAATTGAGCGTTCTCGCGAATTAGCTGCTCAGCACGCTCATGCGGCAGTTCAACACTTGAGTGACTTGCCTCATTCAGAATCTCGCCAAACACTGATTAATCTAGCGGATTACGTTCTTAGCCGCTTGTATTAGGTCAATCCTGTATTAGGTCAATACAGGATGTTACGTCTATATCAAATCTCTGCTTCGGACTCAGTTGCAGCAGTTTGGATGTAGGCGATCGCCAGAGGCGTAATTTTCTGTACAACCTGATCGATCACCGTGTGGTCTAAATCTGTCCACACTCTCGGCTGCCCAAACACGCAAGGCTGCAAAATGCCCCATAGCTGACCATCCTGGCAAAGGTGAGCGTGAATCAGGGCGCGATGACCAAATTCTCGCTGCTCAAATGCCACATTAACCACTTTGGGGTCAGCAGTTTCTACGTCTTCGACAAAAACGGATGCTTCAGTGCGGAGGGCCGCGGCAAAGAGCGGGTCTTCTTCAGGTAAAGACTCTGGCTCAGCTTTCCAATCTGAGTCTAGGACGGTGGGAATTTCGTCGCTGCGAATCCAGCAGTAAGGCACCATGCCCACCTTGCTTTCTGGGTTGCGGAGATAGAGAAAGCAGCGATCGCACTCCAGGACCTTTCCGAGTGCGGGTAGCAAAGCCGAAAAAACGGCATCTGGCTCATCTGGGAGCCACACGTCTTGTAAGTTAGTTTGAAGAGTTGGGCTAGACATAGGTGATGAGGAGACAGGGTAAAAAGCGAAGTATCGAGATGTTTGAACGATGCGATCGCTTTACACCGTAGCGTCTTTACTCAAACTTCAAACTCTATCGTGTGGCGGAAGAGTTATGGTAGCGTTGCGGTTCAAATTCTTTGCTCAACGGTTTTCAGAATTGAATGCTGACATTAACCGGATTCAGGTCATTCAGCTCCGAAATGACATTCTGAGGACTTGTGAAACTTTGAGCAATGGCTTTGAGTCAGCAAGTGCAACCCTCACCCCCCTTGTATTGCTGTGCGGCGTTACTTTTTGTTCTTAATGAAGCAAGTTTTTAGACCCATCGGGCAGTGCCTTACAACGGCTGTTGTAACCTCTGCGATGCTCGAAAGCTATGCGTTACCCCTTCTGGCTAACCCAAATGCCAACTTTTCTCCCCCTCAACCTGCAGAAAGTAGCGACTCAACAGTTCAGACTAATGCTGCACCGCTGATTCAGCCTGAAGTGGTTGCACCGCCAGAGACAGTAGTCGTACCGCCTGCTTTGACAGAAATCAGAGTTGAACCGACTTCAGCAAGTGCAGCAGATGTAGCTCCTGTAGCTGAACCGTCTGCTGACCAGAACAGTACTGTTGGAGAAACTTCACCAGCAGAATCGGGCAGCAGTCAGAGCAATACCAACTCTGGCACTGACACAGAGACGAATGCTGGTTCTGTACCTGAAGAAGCTGGGCCAACTCAAATTGCTGAGCCAGCAGAAGCAGAGGCGATCGCCAACGCTGTAGCTCTGGAGTCTGCAAGACAAGAACTGGCAGGGAAACTAGAAGCAATCGTTGAGCAAGATAAACCCGAACGCGAAGCAGAATTTCGCCAAAACTTAGTTATCTCAGCACTTCACTATGCTGAAGTAGGGGAGTTTGACCAGGCGCGTCAGGTGGCCCAGCATCCTGCTCTACCTACAGAGATCCAAACTGAGGTCCTGACCAAAATTGCAGAAATCGAAGCAGTAGCAGTTCAGCAGCCACAGACCGAAACAGCGGAAAGTGATGCGATCGCTCAAGCACCCACGACCCTTGCCCCCTTAAGCTATCCAGTTGCAGGCTATTCCAATATTGGCGCTCGGACCCTGCCTCCTGGGTTGGCTGGGTATCAGGGCGATCGCTGTCTGGTTCCTGCTGTGACTCCGGCAGCAGACAGCTCAACGGAAATTTTCGTCAACCTGAGCGGAATCAAGCTTGCTGCTACCCCCTCCACCCTTACACCTGACCAGCAGCTTGCTTCGCTGCTCACCGTCTCAAATGCGGCGAACGAGACCATCAACTTGATTCAAAGTTCCAAGGTGGAGAAGCTGCAACTGGGTCAAGTTTCTCAAGAACCCATTGCTCTCTCGACAGAGAACAGTTTCTCTCAAGAAATTGAGTCTGAAGAAACGGCATCTGCAGATGTAGGTCTCCACAAGCCGAGTGCTGAGCGCTGGGGTGAGGTTAAACTAGACCGTGTCGTAGGTTCGACCTTAGACAACTTGCTGAATAAAGTCGGCATTACCACCATTCCTGCTGTTTTTGACTCCATGTTTCTAGGACAGACTTATCTGTCTGCTAGCGAATTTGAGCAAGCCCAGCAGACTATACCAATGCCTTCAACTGAGGTTTCGTCTGAAAGGATGGAATCACTGAATGGTGAACCCAATCTAGAAGCTAACTCAGCAGCCCTGCCAGACATCACTGTTCCTAGCATGTCTATCGCCGACCCGACACGGGCGATCGCCCTGGGACAGTCCTCACCCTTAGAAGGAGTAGATAAAGGGTTTGGCAAGGTCAATGCGATCGCCCCTCTGCAGTATGCAAACTGGCAAAAACCTGAAGCTGAAAATCCCTTTGCAGTGCTGGCAGCGTCTACAGGCAGCATCAACTGTGCTGTTGCACCAGGACGCTTCACAGGCTATTCCGTCACCACTGCCGTGAGTCAGCAATTCAGTAGAATCGGGCTGGCGTTTCCGCTCCCCATTCCGGCAGCACTAACTTCTGCCTTTGGCTGGCGCATCCACCCCATTTCGGGCGATCGCCGCTTCCATGCAGGGGTTGACCTGGGCGCACCACAAGGTACTCCTGTAGTTGCTGCTGTGTCCGGTCGGGTTGCCGTTGCCGACTACATGGGCGGCTACGGTCTAACCGTTGTGCTAGAAAATCAGGACGTAGCACTCCGCAACCTCTATGCTCACCTGTCTGGCATTGCCGTACAACCTGGAGCCTGGATTGAACAAGGCAGCGTCATTGGTTGGGTGGGCAGCACAGGTAACTCCACCGGTCCACACTTACACTTTGAGGCGCAACAACTCACTGCCAATGGTTGGGTTGCAGTTGACCCTCTAGCCAGTGGAGCGCTCACCGTCGCCAGAGCACAGCAGTAAGAACTTAAAGAAAAGAGGGAGCAGGACAAAGCTCTACTCCCTCTTTTCTTGGTAGCTTTGGTAGCTACAGCTATAGTTGGATGGCTGTAGAACTCAAGAGGCGTTCTAATGCGATCGCAGTTTGAATACGGAACTCTGACTGACTCCAAAGATGCTCAGCAGCTAGGAGCAATTTTAGAACAGTGCTTTAGTAGTCCACCGGGTAGCAGTGAGACTTACTTCAAGCGAGTTGGGCTAGAAAACTTTCGCGCTTTGCGAGCTTCAGGGCAACTAGCAGGTGGACTGGCAACGCTGCCAATGGGACAGTGGTTTGGCAACCAGCGAGTCCCAATGGTTGGCATCGCGGCGGTTGGCATTGCCCCGGAGTATCGCGGCTCAGGTGCAGCGATCGCCCTGATGCAGCACACTTTGCAAGACCTGCATGTTAACGGAGCGGCTCTTTCGGCACTGTATCCAGCAGCTCAGCAGCTTTACCGCAAAGCTGGCTATGAGCAAGGTGGCAGCTTTTGCACCTGGGAAATTCCGGCTAAAGCCATTCAGGTGAAGGAGCGATCGCTGCTACCCATTCAACCAATTCATTCTCCAACTGCTGAAGTATTTCAAGTGCTTAGTCAGCAGCAATCCCAGACAAACAACGGTAACCTGGATCGGCATCCTGCCGTTTGGGAGGAAATTCTCAAACCCGATGCCCCAGAAGCAGTTTATGCCTACCTGTTTGGAGAAACCGCTCAGCCTGAAGGCCACATCATCTTTAGTCAAAAGCAAATCAACCACAGTGCTACCCTAGTGGTGCTAGATTGGGCAGTCCTCACACCATCGGCCGGGTACAGCTTCTGGAAGTTTTTAGCCAACCACCGTTCCCAGATTGAAAAAGTGCGGTGGCGCAGCTCTATCATTGACCCGCTTACCCTATTGCTGCCAGAACAATTCGCCAAACTGCACGAGTCTGACCGCTGGCTGCTGCGGATTGTGAATATAACCAGTGCCTTAGAGAAGCGGGGTTATCCCCCTACGGCTGAAGCTGAACTGCATCTGGACGTTCAAGATGAATTGCTGCCGGACAACAGCGGCAAGTTTATTCTCTCAGTCGCCAATGGACAAGGGACTGTCACCCGAGGGGGCAAAGGGGAGTTGCGGTTAGACATTCGCAGCTTAGCGCCCCTCTACACAGGCTTGTTTTCGCCGCACGAGCTACAGTTTTTAGGGCAGTTAGAAGCAACAGAGGAAGCGATCGCCACCGCAACCCAGCTATTTACAGGTTCCCATCCCTGGCTGCGCGATTTCTTTTAGAGGGAAAAATTTCGCAAAAAAGAATCCACCCCAAAGGATGGATTCTTTTGCGATCGGAGCGGCGGGATTTGAACCCACGACCCCTACTACCCCAAAGTAGTGCGCTACCAAGCTGCGCTACGCCCCGATGTCGCTTAACAAGCATAGCATAATGATGGGCATTGAGCAGCGCTTAGGGAAAGCTTCAAAAGACTTTTAAGACCTGAGTTGCCTGAAGCAGTGCAGGTACAGCCTGCTCTGACCAGTATCCTTCTGCACGACGACCCGAAAGCAACATTAAACGCAAACTAAAAGCTTGAGGGTACCCCTCTGCCTCCAGCCACAGCAAATCGCTTTCAACCTCACAGCTAACCTTTTCCTCGTCCATTAGTTCTTCCGCAATGCGGCTCACTGCTTCTGCTAACTTTGCAGCCAGACGACAGAAATCATTTAGCTCTGCCTCAGTCAACTCAATTGCCCAATCATCTCCTCCAACTAAACCCCGAAACTCAGAGGCATCAGCATCCCAGCCTAGCCGCCAGCCAGAGCCACTTTTTACTTGACGGACCATCTTATAGCACTGTACGTATCTGTATTGAGCAACTCGTTGGTTAGGGCAGCAACAGCTGGGCATCTCCCGGACGAGGTTGAAGGATTGTTGGGTTATTGCTGGGGGTAGAAGGCGTCGGAGTCACTTCTTCTGAATCGGCAGGAAGCTCAGGAGCCGTCGTCGTACTCGCTTCACTGCTAAAGATAGTTACCAGTGCGTTAACCAAAGCATCTCTCTGAGCGCGATTGAGGCTGCGAATTACAGCCACATCACCCTCCATCGGATTAACGGTTAGAGTATCTCCACCAGGGTACAGTTCTGCTCGTACCCAGTCATTTTCACCCAGGTAGTCTGCCATTGTCAGTTTCCAATCAAGCCGATAGTTGGGTGGACGGCTCTTGGTATAGAGGTGATAGCGAATCAATCGACTGACTAGCGTATTGTTAGGGCTAGGGTCTCCCGTGCGGGCATTGACGTAATGATTTTCTAGTGGCAACTCTGGGATGAGTTGGTAAACCTGCTGCCAGGGTTCAGTTGCACCAGGTAACCCACCAGGAATTTGCTGGGCGATCGCAGGTTGCCCACCCCATTGCGCTGACCACTGCCGCTGCTGAGCAGCAAACTCTGGCGCAGGCATCAGGGCAAATAGACTAACCAAACTTGCGGTTGTCAGCAGGGCGATCGCAAACCTAACTACTCGCCTAGGAACTACTTTAGATTGAGTCATCATGACCGATATGGAAGTTGCTAACTTCTATTATGTCGAACTACAAGAACTGTCTGGACTTTTAAAGTTGATGAGGATGTTTGAGAAGTCTAGTTTGCAACCTATAAGTGTGTAAGGTGAATAGCAGTCAGACAAGAACTCTCAGTCTACCTATTTCAAGTTCGATCTACTAAATGCTATGCCCTCCCAGGGGATATTTGCACTTTTCGGACCTTCTTTAGCTAAACTTTTAAGGTTAATAAAGGGTTAAATAAGTGGAGTGTTCTACTTAAATTAAGCATTTAGAGGTGATTCTGTTTTCAAGTTAAGAGCTATCTTTTAAGATAACTGCAATGCTGTTCTCTAAATATTTTGAGAATGTAAGTTGCCCCTTACAAACCCCTTAAGGAAAAAGCTATCACCTATTTCAAATAAGATGACAAATCCTCAAATGCCAAAAGCTGAGGGCAAACGGATTCTATTGGTTGAGGACGACGACGCAAATCGACAACTAATGGAGGACTATCTTGATCACCATGATTATGTAGTGAGTAGTATTGCCACAGGTCTTGATTTCTTACAAATCGTGATAGATTTTCAGCCTGACCTGATTCTGCTGGATCTAAAACTTCCTGATATCAGCGGCTATCTGTTGCTGGAGCAACTTCAGGCAAGCTCTATGTTTTCGCGCATTCCAGTCATTGTCATATCAGCTTTTGCCTTTCGGGCAGAGCAAAAACGTGCCCTAGAACTAGGCGCACGACAGTACTTTATTAAGCCCCTCAATTTGATGAATCTCAGACAGTCAATAGAACAGGAAATTGACCCTTAATCTCGTTATTTAAGCAATTACTTCCGTTTTGGTGCCCGTCTTCTCAGATTTTTGAGTTGCTGACGCAATCGCGTTAGGTTAGGCGATCGCCCTCCATAGCGCCAGCTCACGTAAGCATCCGAAATTTCCTCAATCACTGTGGCATGGTTAGGCGAATGGTGAGGTTGAATTTGACGGGCATACTCAAGTGGAGTTTGAGTTGATGGTTTGCGAAAACCTTGAATCGCCAACCAATGCAGCATTTGTTGATAGATTGCCTCCATTGGCGGAAGCCGAGTCAGCCAATAACGGTAGCGCAACATCCGCCAACCACTCCAACTGAGCCAGCCTAGGAAGCTGAGTCCTGTGACTACTGCCAATCCCAGTAGCAGCCCCACCCATCCTCTAGAAAAGAGCGAAACGACCCAGCGAATCAGTCCACCAAGGCTGCTGGCAATCCAACCAAACAGTTGATTGAGCAACCCTGAGACTGGGGAGGGTAGCCATCCGGCAACCCAGTTCCAAAACTGCTTCAAAACACTAAACACTTGATAGTCTTCGATCGAAGGCGGCACCACTTCATGTCCGGGAATTGGGTCAAAGGCAAACCAGCCATAACCTGGAAATAAAACTTCCGTGACCGTATAGGCATCAGTGTTGCGAATAACGTAAAACCCAGTGAAGGGGTTGTATTCTCCTGGACCAAATCCGGCTGCCAGTCTTGCTGGAATGCCAATCGATCGAAGCATCATCGTTAAAGTAGTCGAAAAGTGATCTGGGTAGCCACCCTGGTAACGAAACAAGAAGGCTTCTACCAAATCCTCATCTTCTTCTAGAAACGGCAACTCTGGTTGAACGGTGTAGTTCTGCTTAAGGTATTGAGCCAGATAAAGAGCTTGCTCAGATGGAGCAGTAACTGGATTAGGGGCTGCTGCCAAAATTTCTTGGGTGCGTTGGCGAACTCGGTCGGCGATCGCCTCTGGCACTTCTAGATAATAGTCACGAATGGTTTTGGAATAATCGGTGGATGCCTTTTGCAATAAAGTGCGATCGCGATAAGGCACCTCTGAGATTACGGTGTAGGTAACCCCTTCTACCAGTTGAACGGGCGATCGCAATCCTCCTTCTGCATCAATCGCCAACTCTTCGGTAGGAAAGTAAATCTGTCTAGGTTCATGCAGCACCGGAACCAGATTCGTCAGGTCAGAAATGATTGTGTAAGTTTGGATCACTTCGCGAGTGCGAGTGTTGACTGACAACCAGGGTGCAACAGACCAGGGAATGTAGAACTGCAACGACCAACCGGGTCGTCTGAGCGTCTCGATCTGCTCTTCGCTGTTACGAGAAATTTCCCAACCTTGCCCGGTGTAGCGATCAAACGCCAATACACGCCAAAATCCTTCTGCTTGAGAGCGAACCCGCATTACAACTTGAGGCTCTAGCTCCCCACGCAGGTTCTGATTAATTTGACTGTTAAAGCCGTAGTAAAGGTTGTCATCAATTTTTCCAGGCCCTTGTCCAGTACCTTCTCCTGTGCCGCCACCCGTACCTTCTCCATTGCCGCCTCGAACATAGCCAGGGTTAATGATGTTGCTTGTGTCAAATTCGCCGTCAAATTCAATGAGGGAACTAACGGGAAACGTCCGCAGCTGATAGCCTGGAAGACGCGGTAAAAAGGCAAAAATTGTTAACCCCAGCGCAACGGTCACCAGCAAAAATAGACTGAGACGCTTGAGTGAAAGTTCAATTCCAATCCGGCGAAAGCTGCGAGAGGGCTGCAATCCCAAACGGGAGCGATAGTCGAGAATAAGTGTTGGAAGAGCGATCGCCAAAAACAGCAACAGCAGTGGGGCAAAGGCAAGAGTTTGGCTGAGCGTACCGCCGACCCCAATCAAGATCAGCCCAATCATCATCGAGTAGCCCAGATCTTTGCGTCTGGGCAAGTCAAAGCTGTGGAACACCTGAAGCTGAATCAGTAGCTCAGCCAGCGCCAACCGGGTATCGTTTGGCTCATTAAGCAACTGCACAAAGAAGGCCGCCAGGGCAACCAACATGGCGATCGCAATGCAAAACTTTACCGGGACGTTGCGACTGCGACGACGATAGTAGCTCCAGGTTGCGCCAACAATACTTAACGGCACAGCCCAAAGACTCAACCCCGCCCAGTTTGCGACATCCAGCGAGGCAACATCTGTGGCGATGATGCCAACCGTCACTAAAAGCTGCACCAATACACGCAGCGGGATTGAGTCTTCTGGCTCTGGCAGAGGTAAATCTCGCAGCCGTTGCCACTGAGCGCGAATTAACTTTTGAGGCAATCGCTTAGGAGGAGCGGTAGCAGGCATGGAGGGAATTAGGGATTGGGTGTGAGGGGTTGGGAGTAGAAAACTCTTTTATACCCTACACCCTATATCCTGTAACCCTCACTTGCATTACTCCGCTTCAGTGACAAACCGAATGGCAAAGACCAGCGGAGACAGGTTTGCCCCATCCAGGCGAACTTCCAGGCGATTGGTTTGTCCTGGTTCTGGGTCAGGGATTTCAACGCTGAGGCTGCCAGGGTTAGACCGCTGGGCGATCGCCTCGGCATCAGCACCTTGAAACTGGAGACTACCAGGGCAAGGTAACACACCTTGTACCCGCAGTCGTCCTGTGCTGATTTGGTACTCAGCCGTGAGCGTCAATGCTCCTGCTGCGGTCTGCCACTGGCGCTCTATTTGAGGTTGGCTGGGCGACACGGTCAGCGTTAGAGATTCGATAATTTCACGAGCAGCAATCAGCGACAACGCCATGCGTTGAGCCGGAGTTGCAACATCATAGTCGCTCGGAAAACCTTCCTGGAGGCGAGACGGTTGGGAAGCCACAGCCGCAGAACGGCTGGGCGAAGCAAGTACCAATCCGGCTAACTGGTTGAGCGCGTTAGACTGCCCTGGAAACAGGGATTCTACCGCCTGGACTAACTTTGCACCTTCCCGCAGTGAAGTTTGCACCACTTCCTGGCACTGCTCTAGCAAATTTGCCAGAATGGTTTCAGGCATGGGAATGGGAAGGCTGAGATTTTGAAGCTGAGTCGTCCAAAAATAAGCCGGAACTACGTCAGGTGTCGCTGAGTCGAAGTACTCGCAAACCTCTGTCTCCCAGGGGAATAGAGGAGGCTTGTGTTCGATTTCAGCCCGTAAACGGCGCTGAATCAAAGCATGAAAACGATCTTGCACGGCAGGTCTATCTCCCGATTCAAATAATTGACTCTCTCCAGGGGAAAATGAGTACCCTGAAAAGAAAAAACGATTCGATCCGTTGAATTGGCTTGGCGGGATGCTAACCTCTTCCGAATCGAGTGGATCTGAGTCATTTAATTGCTGCTCGGCTGCCCCAAACTTATCTAAACCAGTCTCTTGACTAGAATCCCCTGATGGCCTTGAAAAGTTTGGATTAGGTTCCTGTAGCAGCCAAGCCAGCAAGTTTTTTATGGCTTCTGTATCCCTATTCATCGGTTGATGCACCTGCTCCGGATACTAAATTATTTCGTATTTCCCAAGCTTGCTCTAATAGTTTCGACCATTGTTTCTGAACCTGTGTGGCAGTGCAGCCCAAGGCTTGGGCGATCGCCCCATCAGCTAACCTCTTTTGCTTTAAGCGCAAAAGCTCAAGCTGTTGTGGTGTAATTCTATCCTGGAGTAATTGCCACTGCTGTGGCGTTAAACCAAAGTTACGTTCTAGGTCGGCTTCTAGCCATTGATGCACCAATTCCCAGTGATGCGAGAGCGCAAACCGGATCAGATGATACTTAAACCGCTGCTGAAGATAATCTCGCTGGCGGGGCGTGAGCTTGAGAATTGCCTCAATTTCATTCGCAGGCAAGTCTTGTAGTCTCAACGCAAAGTAGTCTGCACAGTCGGTCTGCTGCCGCTCTTCCAGGTAGTTCATCAATTCTGCAATGACTGCATGACGCAGCACATCCTCCGCAGGTTCAGGTTCTTGAGCCACCATTTGCTCTCGCACCTGCTGCACTGAGGCAGTTCCCCAACCCCGCTCATTTTCACCGGACATGCCTTCGGCGGCTTGCTCCATATCCACGGAGGTTTCGGGCGGCTGCTGCTGGGAGAAGGTCTGTGCCCGCAGAATGATGAGCTGCTGACTGCGACGACCCGGCAATGGAATCCGCCGTTTGCCATAGCGCTCGGTGAAAGCCATGTATTCAGACAGTTCCAGGAGCGATCGCGGCCGATAGGTCGCGGGCATCTGGTTTTCTCGTCGAAACGCGTTCAGCGCTTCAATATAGAAACCCTGGAGGAAGTCTTCAATCAGCGTTAGCCGAGCCTGATAGCTGGACTGCACCTGGGGTGGGGTAATGTAGCGGTAAATCACTGCACTCAGGGTACTGTGCAGTTCTACCCGTCCCCGCTGGGAGCCTAGCTGATAGTACTTCAAACATTGCTTCGAGCGATGTCGAGCTAATGTGACTGACCAGGTTTCTACTTCTCCAGAGGCTTGAATACGCCTACTTTCTGAACAAATACGGGTGACTTCCCCCGTGAGCCGGGTGGCAACATCTCGACAGTTCTGCTCAGACGCTTGAGTGGACTGTTTTAATTCATCAAACAGTAGGTTAAAAATCGCCTCCACGCTCTAGACGTTCTCCCCCTGACGGTAAATTGCTACAAAGAAGCTAACACAATCAAACGCGATCGCCACTATATCTGATCCCCCTCATTCACCAGAATCCGGACTAAATGGCACAGTTTTTGGCACTTAATTCTGCTTTGCAAGCAATTGGCAAGGATTAATCAGCCGTTGCAAGTATAGACTACTCCAACTTTTTTTGATGGGAATAGTCTATAGAAGGATGTGTTTGAATGACAAAAGTGCAGCTGTAGAAAGGCGATCGCTTCTGACTGAATCAGTCTAGACTGGGAAGGCAGGAGCCTTTTGCCACCGTCATCATGGACTTAGACCAGCAACTTCAGGAACTGATTGACCATGCGCCCCCTGACGGCACAACTCCGGGAATTGTTCAAACCATTGCACCTGCACTCAAGCTGATTGCAGCCCAGCTTAAGCACCTCGAATATTACGTTCTGCAAACTCTTGATCAGGGTTGGGTAATGACAACGTTGAGCAACCGCAATCAGCCCGATGTTGAGAAAAATGTCATTTACGCTTTTCCTACTCTTAAAGATGCGGCTTCTGGACCGAATTCACCCAAGAATCCAGAGGTGATTGTAATTCCCGTGCCCGTCACGCATATTTTGTTTCAGATGATGGCGATGAAGTCAGCAGATAGCATCATCTTTTTTGACACACCTGGCAATCTTGCTAGCGGCGTTGAGGTGAAGCGGACAGACTTACAGAATGTGATTCAATTGCAGTGGCAGCAGTCCCAACCAGCCCCTCAAGTGCCTCCTGACATTGCATAACCAGTCAATTGCTTAACCAGTCATTTAGGTAACTTCGAGAATGACCATTCGACCTTTCCACCTTGCTTTTCCCGTTAAAGATTTAGAAGCAACCAGAACTTTTTATGAGCAGGTTTTAGGCTGCACCATTGGTAGAACTTCTGACAAATGGATTGACTTTAACCTGTTTGGTCATCAGGTCACTGCGCATCTTAGCCCTGGCGAAGTAAGGGATGCTCAGGCAAATCAGGTTGACAACAAGAACGTGCCTGTGCGTCACTGGGGCGTGATTCTTGAGATGGAGCAGTGGAAGGAACTGGCTGAACGCCTGAAGCAGCAAAACATTCAGTTCGTCATCGAACCCTACGTTCGTTTTAAGGGAGAAGTAGGAGAGCAAGCTACTCTGTTTTTCCTTGACCCCAGTGGCAATGCGTTAGAATTCAAAGCCTTCCAGCACGACGAATCAATTTTTGCCTCCTAAAATCGTAGGTTGGGTGAAGCAAAGCGGAACCCAACGCCAAAATGCTTGCGATAGTGAGTTTTGCTGTATTTCATTCCTATTAGCTGTTTGCAGCTCATTCCCCCTAAGGGCGTAGCATTCGGGCAAGAATCTTTGGTTTGCTTCAAGGTTTATCTGCCGAATGCTGCGCCCCACAATAGGCGGTTGCTATTTAACCTTCTTCAAGTCAGAATTGCCCCACCCATAAGGCGACGATAGCGGTAGGTGAGTTCGGCTTTCATTAGTGACCAGCGATCCAAAGTGGGGTCTTTTTCAATCACTTTCTCTGCGGCTTCTCTGGCAAGTTCCAGCACTTCCTGATCTTCGACCAAACTAGCCAAGGCAAAATCGGGTAGACCTGATTGGCGGGTGCCCAACACTTCACCGGGTCCGCGAAAGCGCATATCCATTTCGGAGATAAAGAAGCCATCCTGGGATTGCTCTAGCACTTTTAGCCGCTGACGAGCTGTTTCGTTTTTAGAACTGCTCATTAGCAGGCAAAAGGACTGCGCTGCTCCTCGCCCGACCCGCCCCCGCAGTTGGTGAAGTTGGGAAAGTCCGAACCGCTCGGCGTGTTCAATCAGCATTACGGTGGCATTAGGAACGTCTACGCCAACTTCTACAACGGTGGTAGAAACCAAAATTTGGCTGTGGTTGTCCCGAAATTGGTTGATTGCTTCGTCCTTCTCAGCGGAAGTCATGCGTCCGTGCAGCAGACCGACCTGAAATTCAGGGAAGATGGTTTCCTGGAGCCGCTGATGTTCGTCGATCGCAGAGCGCAGGTCTAGCTTTTCAGATTCTTCGACCAACGGCAGTACAACGTAGACCTGCCTGCCCTGAGCGATTTCGCGGCGGATCAGGTCGTAGGCATGGGAGCGATCGCTTCCTCCCAAAACAGTTGTCTGAATTGCCTTACGTCCGGGCGGCAGTTCATCAATCTGGCTTACATCCAAGTCACCATGCATTGTCAGTGCTAACGTTCGGGGAATCGGAGTCGCTGTCATCGTCAACACGTGAGGATGATCTCCCTTTTGCTGAAGTCTAGCCCGCTGCTGTACGCCAAATCGATGCTGTTCATCAATTACGACCAGCCCAAGTTGCTGAAACTGAACCGGATCTTCAATTAGCGCATGAGTGCCGACCAATAGCGGTAGCGCTCCAGTTTCCAGATCTGCGTGAATTTGCCTGCGTTTGGCAGTTTTAGTAGAGCCAGTGAGCAATTCTACGGGCAGGTGCAGCAGGTTAAACCAACTGACCAACTTGCGGTAGTGCTGCTCTGCCAAAACTTCCGTAGGAGCCATCAGCGCTGCCTGGAAGCCCGACTGAATTGCTGCCAAAATTGCCACCACTGCCACTACCGTTTTGCCAGAGCCGACATCTCCCTGCACCAGACGATTCATCGGAGCAGGCTTTTGCAGATCGTTGAGGATATCGTTGACAACGCGCTGTTGAGCATCGGTGAAAGTGAAAGGCAAAACCTGATAGAAATTGTTAATTAGCTCACCCGTTGGCGCGAGAATAGCGGTAGTTTGCTCCTGACGCTGATTCATTCGACGTTTGAGCAAACCCAGTTGCAGATAAAAGAATTCGTCGAACACAAGTCGGCGACGGGCAGCATCCAAAGCTTCACCGCTAGGGGGAAAGTGAATGTGGGCGATCGCCTCCTGCACTCCAATCAGCCCATACTTATCGCGCAATGCTTCTGGCAACGGGTCTTGCAGGTTTGCCGCTGCTGGAATCGCTGCAACCACCGCTCGTCTCACTAGATCTGCTGCAACTCCCTCCGTCAACGAGTAAATGGGGACAACCCGCCCCACTTTCATCGATTCGATGGAACTGCCTGCATGGTCAATCACCTCAATTTGCGGGTCATCCAGCGTTACGCCGTACTTACTTTTTTTCACTAGCCCGGATGCCGCAACTACCGCACCAGGAGGATACATCCGCTTTTGCTGCTCTTGCCAACCGCGATTACGGTAACGAGTTCCGGCAAAAAATTTGCTGAGCTTAATTTGTCCTGTATGGTCGCGCACGATTAGCTCGAAAATGGTCAACTTGGCATTGCGCGGACTGTTGAAACAGGTGCAGCGCTTCACCGTGCCAACCAGCGTTACCGTTTCGCCCTCTGCCGCATCTCGAATGTTGACTTGGCGGGCGTAGTCAATATGGTCACGCGGGTAATAGTAGAGCAAATCCCGCACAGTAAAAATTTCTAGCTTTGCCAGTCGCTCGCTGTTCTTCGCACCGATTCCCGGCAAGTAAGTAACTGCCTGATCAAGCTCAATTTTGGTTCTTGGCTCAACTAGCGGAGCCGTACGAGGTAGCTTAGTTTTGGTCTTGGTTGCCTGAGAAGTTCTTGCAGAAGATTTTGAGCTGTGAAGATTCTCTGCCGAAGCTTCTTCCCCTTCCCCTAATCCCTGATCCCCCTTCCCCGACTCTAATTCCCGCCGCACCTGATATAGCGTTCGCCTTGTGTCTGCAACGAGATGTTGGCGTTGAGCAAAGGATAGGTCTGAATAGCTGGCAAAGCGGGTGGCGATCGCCTGCAAGCGCTGCTGTTCGGCGGGAGGCAACTCTACGGGCGGTCGATTCAGACTGAGGTTGAGAAATTCACTGAAGCGGTACTGGTTGCCCACCAGGTCATTGAAGCCTCGTTCAGCTTCAACGGACAAAGCTTTTTGCAATCGCAGCCAATCCATTTGTGCAATGCTTCCTCAAATGCAATTATTCCTCAAACCAGCTTGATCTCCAGGCATCTTCTGCTTCGGCGATCGCCCGTTCTCGCTGCTTTTTCTGATATTGTCGCCCCAACTGAACCAGTCGAGCCAAAAGGCTACGAATTTTGCTGCGCCAAGTCGAAAGGGTCGCATCGCTAAATTCAATCTCTGATAACCTTAGTTGAATCGCAATAATGTGAGTGACAGCAGATTCTTCCTCGTCATCGTCGTCTGTCTCTACCAGCAGATTCAGTAAGTTTGGCGGTCCGGAGACGGCTTCTGTCGCCAGTCCTGACTTGGCAGCCACTTCCAGAACAGGCTCAGGCAACTTGTCAGGCAGAATGGAGGCTTTTTGAAGCAGGCGATTTGCGGCGTGAGAAAGGGTTTGCAGCATTTCCACGATACCCTCTTCGATCCGCTCTTCCCAGTAGGCAATTGCCTCTGGGCTATCCAGAACGTCAATCGTTGCAGTCGGTTTCTGCTCTTCAGCGATCGGTGATTCCTCTTCAGAAGCAGACGTTACCTCAGGCGGTACATAAGCTTGAAATTCGGACTGTTCCGCTGAAACCTGATTTAAAGGCAGTTCTAACGGCTCAAACCCTGAAGGTTGAGGTTCTAAAGGCTGAGATTCTGAAATTTGGAATTCTAAGGTTTGAAATTCTGGAGTTTGAAGTTCTGCAACCGAAGCTTGAGGACTGTCAGGTGTGTCTGTTGCTTCCGTCTCATCGAAGTCCGTCTCATCGGATGCCATAGGATCAGACTTCACTTCATCAGACTCGACCTCATCTTCATCTATCTCATCTTCTTCCTCATCCGCAGAGGCGACTTCCAGATAGGCAGCTTCAATTAGTTCAACTAGTTGAACTTGGGCTTGCTGAACTAGCTTTTGCAGCGACTGCTGGAGATTTTGCCGCTGGCTAAAGGACAGTTTCAAAAAGCGCTCAGGATAGCCCTTAGTGCAAATGTGGTAGCTAGCCAGGATTAGCTGCTGGCGCACAGACTGCCCTAATTTGGTGAGATATTGATGGTAGGTGTCGTGAAATTCTTGGGCGATCGCCCTCACCCTCTCATCTAAAGCAGCAATATCTTGCTCAATTCGTTCAACTGCTCCCGCCATAGCCCTAAGCTCTCAAACCATTTCTAGAAAAACTACAAAAAAGACAGGTCATCAGCATCGCTAGACCTGCCTTTTTTACAACTCACGATTGGGATGCAAACCCAAATCCCTTGACCTAACGTAGCTAGCTGTTAAGCAGTACCCGTTTGGGCAGCAACTTCAGCCGCAAAATCGCTTTCTTCCTTCTCAATCCCTTCACCCAACACAAAACGAGAAAACCGGCGTACCTGAATGTTTTCACCCAGTTGAGCTACGTTTTGCTTAACTAGCTCTTCTACCGTGATGCTCTGATCTTTAATGTAGGGCTGGTCCAACAGAGATAGCTCTTTCAGGCGCTTCTCAATCCGCCCCTGAACAATCTTTTCGCGAATGTTAGCTGGCTTATTAGATAGGTCATCTCTGCCCATCTCAATCGCCTTTTCTTTTTCCGCAATTTCAGCCGGGATATCGCTCACCTTGACGTATTCAACGTTAGGAGTTGCGGCAATCTGCATTGCGATGTTTTGTACTAGCTCTTTGAAAGCCTGGTTCCGAGCTACAAAGTCGGTCTGGCAGTTTACTTCTACCAAAACGCCGACTCGTCCGCCCGTGTGAATGTAGCTGCCAACCAGTCCTTCTGCAGCAACCTTTCCAGCTTTCTTCTCAGCGGAGGTAATGCCCTTTTGTCGGAGCCATTCCGCTGCTTTGGTCATATCACCCTCGGTTTCTTGGAGGGCTTTTTTGCAGTCCATCATGCCTGCGCCCGTCTTTTCGCGCAGTTCCTTGACGAGTTTTGCAGATATCTCCGCCATTGTGCTTAGATCCCTCTACTTTAAAAATTTTGAGTTTTGAATTTTGAGTTTCGAGTAGTGCATGAAATCAAAACCCGAAACTCATCACTCAAAACTTACATGGACTAATCTTGCGATTCCTCTTCTTCCTCTTCGTCGGGGAAGTCACTCTCGTCGTATTCGTAGTCTCCCTCGGCACCTTCGTAATCCTCAAAGTCTTCTTCGGCTTCTAGCTGACCGTGACGGCCTTCATAGATTGCATCGGCTAAGCGACCCACTATTAGCTTAATGGACCGGATTGCATCATCGTTAGCGGGAATCGGAATATCTACAACATCAGGGTCGCAATTGGTGTCTAACAGCGAAACAATGGGAATTCCCAGTTTTTCGCATTCCTGGACAGCGTTGTATTCCCGCTTTTGGTCAACGATCAGTACGATGTCAGGAACTTTCCGCATCGCCTTGATGCCGCCGAGATACTTTTGCAGCTTCTCAAGCTCCCGGCGCAGCACAGATGCTTCTTTTTTAGGTAGAAGATCAAGCGCTCCGGTTTCCTGCCGACGCTCCAGTTCCTTAAGCCGATCAACGCGAGTTTTAATCGTCGCCCAGTTGGTTAGCATTCCGCCCAACCAACGCTGGTTGACATAGTAGGAACCGCAACGGGCTGCTTCTTGAGCAACGATCCCGGCTGCTTGGCGCTTGGTGCCCACAAATAAGACTTTTTTGCCTTGCTCAGAGGCAGTGCGCATGTAGGTGTAGGCCGATTCCATTAGCTGGGCGGTTTGCACCAAGTCAATGATGTGAACCCCATTTCGAGCCGTGTAGATGAAGGGCGACATCTTGGGATTCCAACGGCGAGTCTGGTGCCCAAAGTGAACTCCGGACTCCAAAAGTTGAGCCAAAGAAACGACTGGCATAAATTTTCCGAACTCCTTTCGGGTTATTCCTCCATCCGGGAGCATTTCTGAAAGTCAGAAACACCCGAAAACCCAGATGTGCGAATTTAGACAACTGTTCTAGGGTAGCACACAAAGTCCAACGGGCTGAAAGTCTATGCTGGAAAAGATAAGTGCGATCGCCCCCTTTCCTAAATGCCTGATTCTAGACGTGATCCCCAGACTCGATTCTGGGAAATGGTAGCCAACACGCCCCGCCTGGTTCGCCTGGTTTGGGATGCTGCTCCTCGCTGGCTGTTGCTCAATTTAGCCATTACTATACTGGGTGCCCTGATTCCAGTCGCACAACTCTACGTCAGCAAGCTAATTGTCGATCGGGTAATTAGTAGCCTGGGAAAACCTGACACCGACTGGATACCGCTTATTACCTTGGTGGGATTGGGCTTAGGGTTAGCCTGCCTGCAAGGGGGGTTGAGCAAATCAAAAGAGTATGTGTCTCGCATTTTGAATGACGAGTTTACGCTTCACGCCAACCATGTGTTGCTCCAGCAAGCAGTGCGGCTTGACCTGGCACACTATGAACTGCCGGATTTTTATGACACGCTCAGTCGTGCCCAGCAGAGCGGCAGCACTTACCCCGTCCGCGTTTTAGGAACGCTGAACTCCTTGATTGGGCAGGTCGTCAGCTTTGCCGGACTGCTAACCTTGCTGCTGAGTTTTAGCCCAGTAATTATGATGCTGCTGTTGCTCACTTCGGTGCCTGCCTTTTGGGTGGGGATCAGTTTTTCGGGACGGCGATTTTGGATGTTGCGTCACCAAACCCAGAGCGGGCGGTTAGCAGACTACCTGCAAACGGTGCTGCTCAACCAGAAATATGTGAAGGAAGTACGACTGTTTAACCTGAGCCAACATTTGCTTGACCAGTGGCAAACGATTCGGGCTGGCTTTAATGAAGAGTCGAGGGCACTGGCAGCTAAGCAAAACTCGGTGCGCTTTGGAATTGGGGCGATCGCCAGTTTGGGCTTTTACGCAGCCTATGCCTGGGTAATTGTTCAAACGGTGCGAGGAGTGATTACAGTCGGCGATCTGACCATGTACTCTGGGGCGTTTCAGCAAGCGCAAACTCTGCTTCAGAGCATTTTGGAAAATGTGGCGCTGACCTACGAATACAACCTCTACGTGTCGCAGTTCTTTGAATTTCTCAACCTCAAGCCCGAAGTTGTTAGCCCGCCAAATTCTCTCGCTTTTCCTAACCCAATGCGGAAGGGGCTGCAATTACGAAACGTTACCTTCACCTATCCAGGGGCAACAGAACCAACATTACGCAACCTGAATTTAACCGTCAGTCCTGGAGAAAGCATTGCCCTGGTCGGGATCAATGGCGCAGGTAAAACCACGCTGCTTAAGCTTTTAACCCGATTCTATGATCTGGATTCTGGCGAAATCACTGTGGATGGCATTCCACTTCCCAGATTTGACTTGACTGACCTGCGGCGCAACATCGGCGTGATCTTTCAAGACTTTGCCCGCTACGACCTGAGTGTGCAGGACAACATCGGTTTTGGCGATTTGCGCGAACACACCAACCAACCGCGCATTCAGCAAGCCGCTAAAGATGCTGGGGCCGCTGAGATTATTGACAAGTTGGATTATGGCTACCAGACCATGCTGGGCAAGATCTTTCCGAATGGCACCGATCTCTCAGGTGGTCAGTGGCAAAAGGTGGGATTGGCGCGGGCATTTATGACCCCGGCGCAGATTTTGATCTTGGATGAACCGACAGCGGCTTTGGATGCGATCGCCGAATACGACTTATTCCAGCGATTTCGCCAACTCACCCAGGGCAAAATGACCTTTCTAGTCAGCCACCGTTTCTCTACCGTTCGCATGGCCGATCGCATCGTCGTCCTGGAACACGGTCGAATTGTCGAAATGGGCAGTCACGATGAGCTGATGGAACAGGGCGGACTCTATGAGCAAATGTTTAGCCTTCAGGCATCGAGTTATCAAGAAGGATAATGGGCAGAAAGCACAGAGGGGCAAACAGTCGTTTGCCCCTCTACGCAGAATTTCCAACTGCTTAACGACTAGTTTCTGAAATCTCGTGAACCTTGGTAGCCAGATGCATCAGCTAGCTGTTCCAGGGTTTGGGTACCACCGTAGTACTCCCCGTTGATTTCCCAGGTGGGATAGCCCGCCACATTATCAGAATTAGCTTGACAAAGAGCAGTCTGCGGATTTTGACCGCCCGGATCGCATTCTATGTAGGTAATCTGGGCCGCGGCCTCTTTCCCAAACAGTTGCTTTTGGTCGTTGCAGTGAGGGCACCACCAGGCTCCATACATCTTGGCTCCAATATCGGTAAGATGTTGAGCTAGAGCAATTTCAGATTGACCAGAAGTAGTAGTAATTGGGTCTCCGGGTTCGCCAGGAACTGACGAGGTTTCTGCGGTCACCGGGTTGTTAATACCGGAGTAAATTCCCAGCGTTCCAACCAGAGTCACCATACTGACCAGAACACCAGTGAACATAACTTGTCCTACATCGTCCCAGGAACGTCCCAACAGCGTCAGTGCCAGCAAGCTAACACTAAGGACAGCAGAGGTAATGCAGTATGGACAAACTGCCTGAATTTCGGCTGCCAACAGATACATCAGGTAAGCGCTGAATACTGTCATGGCAGCCGCTCCCACAAACAGCAATTGCCACGTCCAGTTCTCTAGGTTTTGGCGAAGTTCACGATTTCTATCGGGACTAATGGCGAGCGGAGCCAGCGCCATTATGCCCATGCTGGTGTATGCCAGGAAGCCAAACAGGGTTAGGGGTAGTCCAAAAACAGTTGCGTAAGGGCTGGACAGCACCTGACCACATCCAGCAGCACAGGAAGCAGGATCGCCTAACAGCTTGAGGGCAGTAAGGTAAGCTGTTCCCAACGCACCCACTGAGGCGATCGCCGCAATCAGGTACCGAGCATTGCGCTGAATCCAGGGGGCTTCACGTCGGCGGCTTGTACGACTCATAAGGTTTCACTCTAAAACTTGCGTCAAGGTTGTCTTAAAGACCACAATTTGAACCAGTCTGACTGATCTATTCTGGCTCAAACTGCCTCAGTACGTAATACCAATTCTCTCCAAGGCTGCATAACCCTATTCCAAATAAGACGGAACTGCAACCGACGAAATTGGCTGAGACTGAGCCTTCTCTGAAACGCTGCGTCGCATCGCTTCAACAAACTGGCTGACGCGAATCGGGTCAATCGGCTGCTCGATCTTGCCGCGACGTTTGAGCGAACTGGAGACAATTACACCACTAGCCGCCTGAATTAGTCGTGGAATATTTTCCCAAGTTGCCCCACTGCCTATGAATACAGGAGTTCCATTGGCGGCAGCGCTGGCTAGCTCCAGATCTTCCAGGCTAGGTGGGCTACCTGTTGCCCAGCCCGATAGAATCACGCCATCTGCCAACCCCCGCTCGATCGTCTCCTGCACAGCCGTCGTCAGGTTGGGGGAACCTAGCGGACGGGCATGTTTGACCAGCACGTCTGCCAAAATTTTTACATCACTGCCCAACTCACGTCGATAGCGTAACAGTTGGTGAGCTTGCCCCTCGATCAATCCCTGGTCGGTTGCCATAACACCGGTCAGGACGTTGACGCGGATAAATTGAGCATTGACGCAAGTGGCGATCGCCAGTGCGCTTCGAGCATCATTTCGCAGTACATTAATCCCGATTGGCAGCGTTACCATGTGCATCAGCCGTTGCACCACCAAGCTCATGGCGCTCACAACTGCGGGATCAACACAATCCTTGGCAAATGGCGCATCAAAAAAGTTTTCTACGATGATGCCATCTACCCCACCCGAAGCAAGTGCAGTCGCTTCTTGCTCAGCTCGGTCGATAACGGCTTTGAGACTCCCGCCCCACCGAGGAGAAGTGGGTAGGGGCAAAAGGTGAACAACACCAATAACAGGATTTGCGGTCTTGAAAATCTGATTTAAGTCCACGTTTCTAGAATCGGACTCAGTGCTATTGAACAGTTGGTAAAAAAGATGCACGAACGATCTTTGGTCGTTTGCGCTTACAACCTACTCTAACAGCGAATGCACCCGTGCAAATAGTCCATCCTCAATCGGCAAGCTGCTAAATTTGCGACTCTTTCAGAACGTGATGTCCAAACGACAATAGACTTAAAGCACTGCACCCACCCAGAGTTAGACAATAAGGTTGAATAATTTGAGATTTGTGTAGTTATGTTGTGCAATCTGCGTTAAGATGGCAACAGCAGCCTCGATAGATGCGATTGCGATTTAGTGATATCTGTTTAGCACTGAGTGTTTCAAAGAGCGTTTAAGCTTGAACGTTTAACACTGAGAAATGTAGATATCCCGATGTAGGGGCTGGTTTATAGATTGAGCGATCGCCACATACTCGCACCTGAAACTCTTATTCACCCCTAATCACTGAACGTTAACTGCATGGGCAACAAGCCAGTCATCGCCGTCTCCCACTTGGGCTGCGAAAAAAACAGAATAGACACCGAACATATGCTGGGACTGCTAGTCGGTGCAGGCTATGAGGTAGACAGCAATGAGGAACTGGCGGATTTCGTCATCGTCAACACCTGTAGCTTCATCCAGGCAGCACGAGAAGAGTCTGTCCGCACCCTGGTAGAATTAGCAGAAGCAGACAAAAAGATTGTGATCACAGGCTGCATGGCACAGCACTTTCAGCAAGAGCTGTTGGATGAATTGCCTGAGGCCGTTGCAGTTGTTGGGACTGGAGACTATCACAAAATTGTTGAGGTGCTCCAACGGGCTGAAGCCGGAGAGCGCGTCAAAGAGGTTTCTGCCGAGCCAGTTTACATTGCTGATGAAACAACTCCTCGCTATCGCACAACGACCGAAGGAGTTGCTTATCTGCGTGTAGCAGAAGGGTGCGACTATCGATGTGCGTTTTGCATCATTCCTCACCTGAGGGGGAAGCAGCGATCGCGCTCCATTGAGTCCATCGTCGCAGAAGCCAAACAGTTTGCCGCAGAAGGGGTGCAGGAGATCATTCTGATTTCTCAAATTACCACCAACTACGGTTTAGACCTCTATGGCGAACCCAAGCTTGCTGAGTTATTGCGAGCTTTGGGCGAGGTCGATGTTCCCTGGATTCGGATGCACTATGCCTATCCGACCGGATTAACCCCCAAAGTCATTGAAGCAATCCAGGAAACGCCCAACGTTCTTCCGTATCTAGACTTGCCGCTTCAGCACTCTCACCCAGAAGTGCTGCGGGCAATGAACCGCCCCTGGCAAGGACAGGTAAATGATGTCATCATTGAACGGATCAAAGCAGCATTGCCCCAAGCTGTTTTACGAACGACCTTCATTGTGGGCTTCCCTGGCGAAACTGAACTGCATTTTGAACATTTGATGCAGTTCGTCCAACGGCATCAGTTTGACCATGTTGGCGTGTTTACCTTCTCTCCCGAAGAAGGTACGCCTGCACACTCTCTGCCTAACCAACTGCCCCAAACCGTAATGGAGGCAAGGCGAGATGCGCTGATGCAAATTCAGCAGCCGATTTCTCTTCAACGGAATCAGGCTGAGATTGACAAAGTTGTTGATGTCTTGATTGAACAAGAAAATCCGCAAACCGGAGAACTCATTGGCCGGTCTGCCCGATTTGCCCCAGAGGTAGATGGATTGGTTTACGTTCAGGGAGAAGCGCGGTTGGGATCAATCGTGCCAGTAGCGGTTACCGCTGCTGATATCTACGACCTTTACGGTTACGTCGCTGACACCAAAACGCAATTGAGAGGCGCGCTCAGCCGTGTCTCTACAAGTACATTCTAAGGAGACTCGATGACCCTTTCCTTCAATAGCTTAGGTCTGTCTGAGGCGCGTGTGCGTCTTCTCGAAAAGCTGGGTTTCACAGCCCCAACTACTATTCAGGCACAAGCGATCCCCCACCTTCTTTCAGGTCGAGATGTAGTAGGTCAGGCACAGACAGGCACAGGCAAAACTGCCGCCTTCTCCCTACCACTACTAGAGCAAATTGACGTTAGCAATTCTGCAACTCAGGCTCTGATTCTGACCCCGACTCGTGAGTTGGCAGTTCAAGTTTGCCAATCTATTCGCAGTTTCTCGGAAGACCGTAGACTTCACATCATGGCTGTCTATGGTGGACAAGCGATCGATCGCCAGATTCAACGGCTTCATCGCGGTGTTCAAATCATTGTCGGTACACCTGGACGAGTACTTGACCTGCTCAGCCGAGGCGACCTGAAGCTCAACCAGTTGAATTGGCTCGTTCTAGACGAAGCCGATGAAATGCTCAATATGGGCTTTATTCAGGACGTTGAGAAGATCCTGAGTCAGGCTCCCGGAGAGCGGCAGACTGCGTTTTTCTCAGCCACAATGGAGCCTTCGATTCGGGAATTAGCGACCAAGTTTTTGCGATCGCCCGTTACGGTTACCGTTGAGCAGCCTAAAGCTGCCCCCACCCGCATCAACCAGATTGCTTACATGGTGCCACGCGGCTGGACAAAAGCTAGAGCTTTGCAGCCCATTTTGGAATTGGAAGATCCCGAATCAGCGCTGATTTTCGTTCGCACCCGTCGCGCGGCGGCTGAATTGACCCGTCAGCTACAGGCTGCTGGTCATAGTGTTGATGAATATCACGGCGACCTCAGCCAATCTCAGCGAGAGCGTCTATTGCTGCGCTTCCGTCAGCGTCAGGTGCGCTGGGTAGTAGCAACCGACATTGCTGCCCGGGGACTGCACGTCGAAGACCTGACCCACGTTGTCAACTATGACCTGCCTGATAGCGTCGAGAACTATGTTCACCGCATCGGTCGGACTGGACGTGCTGGTAAAGAGGGAACTGCGATCTCGATCGTTCAACCCCTTGATAAGCGCAAGCTAAAAGACATCGAGCGGCACATTCGCCAGCGCCTTGAGCTTGGCACGATCCCCACTCGCGCTCAGATTGAAGCACAACACCTGGAGAAATTGCAGACTCAAGTCCGCGAAGCACTTTCGGGTGAACGGATGGCATCCTTCTTGCCAATCGTGGCAAAGCTGAGTGAGGAGTATGATCCCCACACAATCGCCGCTGCTGCATTGCAAATGGCCTATGACCAGACTCGCCCTGCTTGGATGCGTGTTGATCAAGGCTTCTCTGAAGATGCGATGAGCGACGAGCCAAGACGCGGTTCTAGAGACAGGGACAGAGATAGAGATAGAGATAGGGACAGAGAGCAGCCCGTTAAATCGAAACCGATTAAGCGATCGCAGCACACCTCTGCTTCTCCTCAGAAGTAAGATTGAATAATGGCTAACTAGTAATGGGTAATGGGTTGTTGTGATCCATTACCCATTATTTGTAAGAAGTGACAAACGTTGAGTGTAGGCATTGCTCACTCGACTGAGTAACTTCCAACAATAAGGAGATGGGGATCAGGTGCTTTCAAAGGAACTGCTTAGCTACTATCGTCAGGTCAGCCAGCAAACGCTGACAGTAGTTGATGTAGAAACAACAGGAAGCATTGCCACCGCAAATCGAATTACTGAAATATCGGTTCTGCAAGCAACTCTGGCAGAAGGGGTTTTGCACCAACAAACTGATTTAATCAATCCTGAAACTCCGATCCCTGAAAAAATTGTTCAGTTCACGGGGATCACCCAAGAAATGGTCAGTCAGGCTCCTGTAGCAGCTGATGTGTTGCCATCCTACCTTCCTCTTTTGAGTGAAGGAGTCCTGACGGCGCACAACCTGGAATTTGACTATCCGTTTTTGCGGGCAGAGTTTGCCCGAATGGGAAAAGCTTTTATCCGTCCTGAAGACCAGCAGCTTTGTACCGTGCAGCTTTCGCGCCTGATGCTGCCCGATTTGCCGTCACGCAGCTTGCCTAATCTGGTGAGATATTTTCAGTTTAAGGTCGGCAAATCTCATCGGGCTGAGGCAGATACCCTTGCCTGCTGGCTGTTGGCGGAACGGTTGCTCACCGAAATTGTAAATGAGCCAGATGAGTTGCTGTTAGCTCGTTTTGCTAAGCAGAGAATTCCTCTGAAGTACGTCGCTAAACTGTTGGACTGCTCCTCAAAAACAGCTCAATCTCGACTTGAAGCAGCTGGGATTCATTCTCGTAAAGTAGGGCGCGGCAGAGACGTGACAACGATGTATCAGCGAGGCGAAGTGGAGCAGTTTTTTTACGACCAGCAGGGAGATAGTCAGTTGTCAATGCTGTAAGCCACTTCAAGGCAACAGACTCAGCTGAGTTACACCATCTGATGTTTTTGATTTCTTCGATCGCCTCTTAGATTGGTGGGGCTTGATCTCCACGTGCGCCACAAACCAGGTACGAAGAGCGATCGCCCCTTCTATATCCAACGCATCTAAGTCGAGCGGCAACGGAAACATATCAATATCCGGCAACTTTGCCCAACCGATCTCACTATTAAATCGCTCTGCCCCGAACGGGATCACCGATTTGGGCAGTCGTGCCAAATGCGGGATCACGTTTTCCTGGTTCATAAAAATCTGACGCTGTTGCTGAAGCTGCTGTACTCGTCGCTGACGAGCCGCTTTGTACTTCAGGATAGGAGCAGGATAACCCTTGATCCCCAAAGGGGAACCTAGCGCGGCAGCGGGTAACTTTGCCAGTTCTGGCACCCATTGTTTGATAAATGCACCCTCGGGATCACAGCGATCAACGGTAACTTGCTCTGAGTTGTAAATTCTTGTCCAGGTTTTATCGACGCAGTGCGTTACACCCGCTTGCATCGCCCATTGATAGTGGTCAATCGGACAATCGCCGTCAATAAGATGATGCATAAAGTGCAGTGCGCCAAACCGCCAGTCCATTCCCAGCAAAGCGATCGCCCATTCCCAACTCCCTCCACCGACTCTGATATTCTAATGGCGTTGAATTCCAAAGGCTTAACGTGCAAACCGATCGACTTTCTCAGCAAATCCAGTTCATCATCGAAATTGACAAGCTTAAGGGAATTTTGCGCCAGACTTTATTAGTTGATGAATCGCGGCGAGAAAACAGTGCAGAACATTCCTGGCATCTGGCACTGATGGCAGTTTTGCTAATTGAGTATGCGCCTGCGGGGGTTGACCTGCTCTCTGCGATCAAGATGCTGCTGATCCACGATCTGGTTGAAATCGATGCGGGAGATACGTTTTGCTACGACTTACAGGGAAACGAAACTAAGGCAGAACGAGAAATACAGGCGGCGACTCGGCTGTTTGGGCTATTACCACCAGAACAAAGCGTTGAGTTGAAGAAAATTTGGCAAGAATTTGAGGCGCAAGAAACCGCTACAGCGAAATTTGCAGCCGCTCTAGATCGCTTGCAGCCTGTATTGCATAATCAGCAAACGAGAGGGGGCACCTGGCAAATCCACAACATTCATCGCGCTCAGGTTCAGCAGCGGGTCAGCCCCATTGAAACAGGTGCACCTGAGCTATGGCCATTTGTGCAGAAGTTGTTGGACGACTGCGTTGCAGCAGGCTATCTCTCCCCCGCCTGAGTCCCGTTCAGGTTATCCTGGATTTCGGTAGAAAAAAGCCATCTTATGCCTTGGTTTGTCAAAATTGAAAAGGGTATCGTAGACAAATCTACTTTTGATTGCTCTGTTCCCGCTCACAAATCTTACGTCAAAGACCTGATTGCCAAAGGACATGAAGCACGGACAGGTTATTGGGCGGAGTTTGGCGGTGGAATGCTGTTATTTAAGGCAGATTCACTAGAACAGGCAAAGGCGATCGTTGCTCAAGATCCCTTAGTCCAAAATGGTTGCGTCGCTTATGAATTACACGAGTGGCGCATTGTAGTTGAGTAAATTTATCTCTCCACAGCGTGCGTAATGAGTGATAGTAGTGACGGTTACAAAATTGTTAGCGATAATCGCCAGGCCCGTTTTCTCTATGAGATTTTAGAGACTTACGAAGCAGGGATTGAGCTAAGGGGAACCGAAGTTAAGTCGATTCGGCAGGGCAAGATTAACCTGCGAGATGGCTATGCGTTGATTCGTAATGGTGAAGCATGGCTATACAACGTGCATATTTCACCGCACGAAAGTGCCAGTCAGATATTCAATCATGATCCACGTCGCACTCGGAAGCTGCTGCTGCACAGGCAGGAGATTCGTAAGCTGATTGGGCAAGTTGAGCAAAAAGGACTGACTCTAGTGCCGTTGAAGGTTTACCTCAAACGGGGCTGGCTGAAGGTAACGATCGCCTTGGGCAGAGGTAAGAAGCTGCACGACAAGCGCGAAGACCTGAAACGTAAGCAGGAGAAGCGCGAAATCGATCGGGCAGTAAAGAATTACTAGGCGTTAGGCTGCTTCAGCATTCTCAAAAGTTTGGTCTTCAACGATCGCCCTTGACGGCATGTAGTAGCTAGCAATCAGCGCCACCATCAACCACCACAGGGTGCTGACTTGGGGGCGGTACCAAACTGTATCGACTAAGCCGTGGGCCAACATTCCGCAGAGAGTGGCGATTGCTGCCATTAACCAGAATCCTTCACGGCTGTTGAATTTACGGAGTCGCCGAAGTTGAAGCCAGCCCTGATTGAGCGTGACTAACAGCAGCCAGATGAAGCAGCTCAGTCCAATGAAACCAGTTTCGACTGCAATTTCTAGGAAGACGGAGTAGGCACTTAAAGCCGTGTAGCCTGCTCGCTGATAGCGTGGATAAACCCGATTAAAAGCTTCGTTGCCAGGACCAATTCCTAGTATGGGGCGATCGCGAATCATATTCTGAACCGCAGCCCAAACATTGAGGCGGAAGTTATTGCTGCTGTCTTCCCGCCCGGCAAAGATACTGAGGAAGCGATCGCGCAGTTGAGGAACCGAAAATACGGACACAATTACAAACGCAGTCGAAACGCCCAACACAATCGGAATTGCCCAGGGTCGCCAGACTCGCGGTAAATAGACGCTGTACCAGTAAACCAGCAAGATCATCAGCACAAAGCCAGCGATCACAAAGCCGATCCATCCGCCCCGACTAAAGGTCAAAACCAGACAGGCGGAATTGACCAGCGCCATCACGACTGCCAATGCCTTAGGCAGCCAGCCCTTCCAGGCAAAAACTGCTGCGGCGCTAAGCATCGAGGCAGGCAACAGATAAGCGGCTAACAGGTTTGGATTACCTAGATAGCTGTAGACCCGAGTTGTGCCCGCTAGCGTAGATTCGGCATCGACCCAAGTTGCCAGGGCTGCTGCTCCAAAAAACCATTGCCGGATGCCGCCGACACCCACTACCAGAGCAGTTAGTAGGTAGCCTGTGATCAGCAAAGAACGGAGTCGGGGCGATCGCAGCACTTTTGCCAGCAACACAAACAGCAGCAGATACAGCGTTAGTTTAATTAGCCCTGAAAGAGCATCTGCTCTAACGGGTGAAATGGCTGTGGCGATTACTGCAATTCCCCAGTAGAGCAATACCAGCAGGTGAATCGGGGTCAACCCCGTTCCTGATTCATCGGAAAGGGTTAACAACACCCAAAATCCGGCACAGGCGATCAGCAAAACCCCAATGAGTGTAGTTGAGACGAAGGGTGCGAAGGCAAGAACGGCGATCGCCAACAGCGTCCCAATCAAGTCTGCCTGCTGCATCAGCCAGCTACTTCGCCGCCATTCTCTTAGTAGCCCAACTAGCCGATGTGCATAGCTCGCATCGCCCCAACGGGCAGGCGATAAATTTGTCAAAGTAATCTGTTGCCAGACATTCATAAAAGATGTTGTGAGGTGTTGCGTGATGCGGCGTTGAACTCAAAAGACTTGCTGTTGTAGCTTCTTCATCATGTGTTTTAGAGAATATATCACCGTTTGAGACCCGAGGTGGATTTGAGATCTCGTGTTCAAACAGACAATTGAGGCACAGTGTATGACTAGCTAACCTGCAACTGGCGACCGTTGAAACAAGACGATCAGGACTGCGGTGATGGTGCAGTTTGTCCACCTTGTAATTAATCTGCAATAGCGCGACTTCCAACCGAACTATTTTGGAGGTAGAACTTCTCCTATTGCAGAATAGCCCTGGGTAAAAGCACAAGTTAGATTTGCTGAGTCAGAGTGACTGATTTGAGTTGATCCACAACTTGATCCAACCCTACAGCACGGGATGCTTTAAATAGCAGGCGATCGCCCGGTTTCACAAAGCTCTTGAGTCTCTCCAAAAGTGCCGCATGACTGAGAAATTTTTCCACTGGCACTGTTTTTGCACCTGCTGCCATTGCTTCAGACTCTGCCTCTTCCGCCAAAATCAGCAGATGATCCAGACGAAGCTGATGGACAACGGTACCAACTTGATGGTGCAGCTCTAGAGAGCGATCGCCCAGTTCTTTCATCGTGCCTAAAACTGCGATATGACGCTGTCCTGGTGTTTGAGCCAGCAGGTGTAATGCTGCTGTCATTGATTCCACGCCTGCGTTGTATGTTTCATCCAGGATGACGATGTCATTAGGCAAGTTATACCGCTGTGCCCGTCCTTTTGGTAATTCCAGGGTCAACCCTTGGGTCAGTGGCGTCCAGTTGACCTGAAGCACCTGAGCAACAGCCAGTGCCGCTAAATAATTCAGCGCATTATGGCGACCAGGCAGAGGCAGCGGGAATGCCATTTCACCAACTTGGAGGGTTTGCGAGTCGAGTAGTTGCCCCTGTACGTCTCCTCCCTCCAGCCCAAAGGTGACTGTTTTTCCTTGCCATACCTGTGCTGCTGTTTCGAGCAAACGGATATTGTCGTGGTTGAGAATGGCGATCCCCGTCGAGGGCATTTCTGCCAGCAGTTCACATTTTGCATTGGCGATCGCTTGCTCAGAACCAAGCCGCTCAATGTGTGCAGTGCCAACGTTAGTAATTACAGCAATATCAGGTCGGGCAATCTGGGTGAGTAAAGCAATTTCGCCGCTGCCTCTCATTCCCATCTCGATGACGGCATAATCATGATCTTGCCCAAGCTGAAGCAGCGTTTTAGGTACCCCAATCTCATTGTTGTAGTTTGCCTGAGTTTTCAGTACGCATCCTTGAGTCGCTAAGACAGCCGCAATTAATTCTTTGGTCGTAGTTTTGCCTACAGAGCCAGTTACCGCAACCACTGGGATCGTGAACTGCTCGCGCCACCAGCGGGCGATCGCCTGATAAGCTGCCAGCGTATCCTCAACGACTAGCAGCGGTATTTCTGTATGTGTACCTAATCCCGATATCACCGACTGCCGGTCGACAATTGTGGCGATCGAGCCTTGCTGAAGGGCTGCCTCAACAAATGTGTGTCCGTCAAACTGTTCGCCCCGTAGCGCCAAAAACAGTTCTCCTGCTCCGATATGGCGGCTGTCGGTTGTAATTCCCATCGCAATTTTTGCTAGTTCAGGCTCTGCTAGATTGAGCGGCTCTGCATCCAAAACTTCAACCAGTTGAGCAAGACTTGCACCAAAAGACATGCACTAAATCCTAAAACGGCTAGATGTGATCATACCGCTCCCCCAGACACCCTAAGACCTGGGTTTGAAGCTGTTTTATTTGGGAAGAAGCGTAGTCCTTCCTCGATAAAAGCAGGCTTCTAGAAGAAGCCCTAAAAATAAATTTGGGCAAAGATCGCGTTGTAGAGTTGTCAGACTATCCAAAGTTACATGAACATGGATAAATACTAAAACGGCGATCGAGTGGATAGGTTAAAACATGAGAGCAGGTAAACTGGTTGTTTTCACTGGACCAAGTGGCGTAGGCAAAGGCACGCTGCTGCGATCGCTTTTGCGTCGTCATCCCGACCTTTACTTTTCCATCTCCGTCACGACTCGTGCTCCGCGTCCCGGTGAGGTAGATGGACAACACTATTACTTTGTCAGCCGCCCTCAGTTTGACCAGATGGTTGCAGAAGGTGAATTGCTGGAGTGGGCTGAGTTTGCAGGTAATTGTTACGGCACTCCTCGTCGTCCAGTTGAGCAACAGATTCAGCAAGGGCGCTGGGTCGTGCTAGAAATCGAGCTAGAAGGGGCCAGGCAAATTCGCCAAACCTTTCCTGACGCACTGCGAATTTTTATCTTGCCGCCTTCATTGCAGGAATTAGAAAATCGCCTGCGCGATCGCGCCCAAGATTCAGAGCAGGCAATTTTGCGGCGGCTGAAACGAGCAGAAGCAGAACTCGAAGCAGTAGACGAATTTGACTTTCAGGTCGTTAACGACAACCTCGAAAAAGCGTTGGATCGGCTGGAAGCTGCTCTATTTTCTGCAGCAGCAATTTAGTTTTGGTTGTGAGTCATAGGGCATTGCCATTAGCGCAGTGCTCCATGACTCATTGAAAAATTCTTCAGCTATCGACCTTTTCAATATGCTTGCGAATATCATTTAAATCAATATAGCGATCCGTAGCATTGCGGAGTTCTCTAGCAATCATTCCTTCTGTGGATACTACAGTGATATGTGTATTCTTGGAACGCAGTAACTCGATCGCTCGCTCAAAATCGCCATCGCCGCTAAACAAAATGACGCGATCATATTGATCGACGGTATTAAACATGTCTACAACAATTTCAATATCTAAATTTGCTTTTTGCGAATAGCGGCCGGAATTATCGTCGTAATACTCTTTGAGAATTTTGTAACGGACAGTATATCCCAGGCTAATTAAAGCATCCCGAAAACCCCGTTGATCCTGCGGATCTTTTAGCCCGGTATACCAGAAGGCATTAACTAGCATTACATCAGGATCGTTCGTAAAATGCGATAACACCCTCCTGGGATCAAAAAACCAACCATTTTTTTGTTGAGCGTAGAACATATTGTTCCCGTCCACAAAGATCGAAAGACGGTTCATAGAAATAGACATAGAAACTTAGACCTAAAATTTTATAGCGGAGAGTTCGGCTAGAATGTTCAGTCCTAGCAGTTCGCTTTTAGAAACCTGCTAAATCTAATACTTTTGGCTCTATAAGTTAAATAACTAGGCTATGACCAAAGTATTCTAGCCCATCGATACTCAAGGCTATTGAGCCTTTTGATGCATCTGACTAAAAGCTGATTTTGCCCTGCGCTCGCAGCCTATTTGAGCTAACTGTAGCCATTGATGCTAACTGCAGCTATCGATCAATCTATTGAGTCTTGATTTAAAAATAAGTCTGCCTAAATTCGGATAGCAGAGCCGATTTATGTCATGTACAAAAATTGCTCCTGCCGTTTGCGATCGCCCATACGAACACAAGTTTGCTGATATTTTCCATATCCATCTGTAGTATCTGTAAGAGATAGGTTAGTAGATTGGTCTAGAAATTCTGCTACTAGAAAAGTAGCTATAGCGCACCTTTATTATAGGTATTTTATCCTGCTTCCTTCAAAGTCAGGAATTTTTTGGGATTGGAGTCAGCTGATGATGAAACTAGATTATTTTTAGATGTGAAAATTTAGCTTTCAGTTCCCAAAAGGGGGCAATCAAAGACTTTTCTGAGCAAAATGCAAACGCTCCTTACAGATCATCGGGAGAATTTCCTTAAAGATAAGAGCACCAATCGCTCCAGCTACCCGGATAAAGCTTTGCGTCTCTAATACCCGTCATCTCCAAGGAAAACAAATTGACACAAGCGGTGACCCCTGACCCGCAGTAGACAATGATCTCTTCTACATGCGCTAGCTCTGCCCAGTGCTGCTGTTGCTCAGCCAGAGAACGAACTTGCCCCTCACTCGTTGTCACCATTTGCCAGGGATAGTTGACGGCTCCTGGAATATGTCCTGCGATTGGGTCAATTGGTTCGCGTTCTCCTCGATAGCGATCGCCCTCCCGAGAGTCAACCAAAACAACTCCGGGACGATCTTTGCGCGATTTTACAGCTTCAATGTCGAGGATGCGATCGCCCTGTACGTGGGGCACAAAATTTCCCACTTTGGGTTCTGGGATGGCATCGCTGGCCGGATAATTTGCCTGCCAATTGCTAAAGCCACCCTCTAAAATTACGACATGCTCGTGTCCTAAGTAGCGTAATAGCCACCAAAAACGGGCAGCAAAGGCAAAGCGGGAATCATCATAAGCAACCACCAGAGTTGGTTCACCTAAGTTTTCCGAATCAGGATTTTCCGAACTGCCATTGCTTGAATGGACTCCAATCGCTCTCAGCTTTTCTGTCAGAGTGCCCACATCGGGTAGGGGATGCCGCCCACCATGCTGACCAACGGGACCAGACAGATCCCGATTCAGGTCAAAATAGTATGCACCCGGAATGTGGCTTTCCTGGTACTGGCGTTGTCCTAACTCTGGATCAGCTAGCGAGAATCGGCAGTCGGCGATCGCCACCTGAGGATCATCCAAATGCTCATACAGCCATTCCGCAGAAACAACCCCACTCACTAACTGATCTCGGTGATCAATATCCATATTTCATAACCGTTTAATCCAAGCTGATATTCTAAACCGCATGGCTGCGGTTACAACAGCGATGCAAGATGGTAAATTTCCAGCCTCAACTAACGGCAGACGGTTCGTTCACCTTCTTTTCAGCCGAATTTGACGAAGCCTTTCACAGTCGTCAGGGGGCAAGACTAGAAGCTGAGCAAAAGTTCATTCAACCGACCCAATTAGCGCTAAAGGCACAGCAGCCAACGGTCAGCATTCTCGATGTTTGTTATGGATTAGGCTACAACACAGCTGCTGCGTTAGAAACGATTTGGGCAGTCAATCCGGCTTGCCAGGTAGAGTGGGTCGGGCTGGAACTAAACCCAGAGGTTTCCAAAGCAGCGATCGCCCACAACTTGCTAGCGGGTTGGGCTGATCCGATTCCGCAACTGTTGAATGCGATCGCCGCTGATCTGAAGTGGAAAAGCGATCGTCTGCACGCTCAACTGCTGCTGGGTGATGCACGCCAAACGATTCAACGAATTCGTCAGGCTGGTTTCCGCGCTGATGCAATTTTCCTTGATCCCTTCTCTCCACCCCACTGTCCCCAGCTTTGGACAGTAGAATTTTTGGCGCATGTCGCGGGCTGTCTCAAGCCTGATGGAAAATTAGCAACTTACTCCTGTGCAGCAGCCGTGCGAACTGCGTTAGTCGAGGCAGGTCTGCAAATTAGCTCAACTCCAGGAGTGGGAAGGCGATCGCCCGGTACCCTCGCCAGTTTTGCCCCCCTGCCAACCCTATCTGTTCAAGACCGGGAACATCTGCTAACGCGGGCTGCTATTCCCTATCGAGATCCAACCCTTACCGCCACCGCGTCAGAGATCCTGCAACAGCGGCAAATCGAACAACAAACCTGCTCATTAGAATCAACCTCTCAGTGGAAGAAAAGGTGGTGGGGAAAGGATGAGCAATGAAAGAAGGATATTAAAAATAATACACTTCGCCAATTCCCTATGAAATCTGATGCGTCTAATCCCCGGTTTTTTGTTGCGCTATTGCCACCGTTGGAGGTTCAGGAGTATGCCAGTCAGGTGATTCAGGAGTTGGGCGATCGCTACCAGACGCGCACTTCCAAATCTCCGCCCCATGTCACTTTACAACCGCCTTTCCAATGGCAACTCCAGCACATTGCTCGGCTAGAACAGGCTTTAAGGGAATTTGCTAACCAGCAGTCACAGGTGCCAGTTGCTCTGTCTGGATTTGGAGCGTTTGCACCGCGAGTTCTCTATATCAACGTGCTAAAGACGGTCGAACTGCTGGCGCTACAAACAGCTTTGGCAACCCATTTAGAGGAAACGCTAGAGATTGTTGATCCCAAATCTAATCGCGCCTTTTCGCCCCATCTCACCGTTGCCTCTCGAAATCTCACCCGACAAACGTTTAAGCAAGCCTGGACAGAGTTGCAAATGCGCCAGGTAGAGTTTGAGTTTGTGGGCGATCGCCTTACTCTTTTGATCCACGACGGTCAACGCTGGCAAATTCGGTCAGAATTTCCGTTTCATCTGTAATTTCTGAGATTTTTTGTCCACAGAGGTTGACATTCAGGCTGAAAACCGTAACAATAGATACAGAAATAAATCGTTCATCTCTCTCGAAGCTTGTCGAAAACGCTGAGTTAGGGAGACGGAAGTAGGGACTTATCCCGAAGGAACGCGCCTCATCACCACAACTACTTGGAGGCGACTTATATGAAACTTACCTATCGCGGTGTCAGCTACGACTACAACCCACCCACAGTAGAGTTTAGCCACAGTGACACGGTTGGCAAGTATCGCGGTTTAGACGTTCGATTCCGCAATCCCAAAAAAGTTCCTGTTCTGCAAGCCACGCTGGATCTGCTTTATCGCGGCGTTGCATACCAAACTAATCCATCTACCCCTGTAGTCAACCACACTGAAGAGCGGGCAGTTGCTTCCGTTGGGGCGGCTGTTGCTGCTGACTCCAAGCTAGTTCCTGCTACGGTTGCTTCGACTGACGATCGGGCTCGTTCTTTGATGATGGGTCATCACCGTTTGATCAAGCAACGTCAGCAAGTAATGCTGAGCCGTCTTGCTACTGAAGTTGGGCTGACTGCGGCTGATGCATCCCACTACTGGAATCACATCCAGGGCAAAGTACACCCTGGCTTCTCCGCCACTTACGATCGTAGCCATGCTGCACTCAGCTAAGTGCCGATAGATTCTCTCAAACAACAAGCTGATGAGGCACCCCTGACCGGGGTGCTTTTTTTAGTTGATTCGTATTCCTAACTCAACAGTTAGGGCTGAGATCAATAAGAGTGGGGTTAGCCAGTCTCCCCATTGCACATAGAGCGATCGCGTTTGGCGACGATAAATTGTGTCGGCATGAATTTCATAGATGTTGTTGTCGGAGAGCCAGCGAGTTTTACCATGCGGATCGACGATGCCGGAATAGCCCGTGTTAGTCACTCTTGCTGCCCAGCGATCGGTTTCGATCGCCCGCATTACATCCTGTGCATGATGCTGAAACATCATCGTCGAGCTGTAGGGATCGTTGTTGGACGCCGTTAAGATAAATTCTCCGCCGTTTGCCGCCTGCACTCGAAACAGCTTGGAAAATGCGGACTCATAACAAATACCTGCGATCGCCCTACCGACAGGGGTGTCAAACTGCTGCTCTAGCGCCCCTGGAATCATGCTGGCTTCTACAGGCGAAAGGCGATTAATCAGGCTACCCAAAAATTGCCCGAAGGGAATGTACTCACCCAAGGGCACAAGTTTGACTTTGTTGTAGCGCCCAACCATTTCGCCGTTACCTGCGATCGCAAATAAGCTTTGAGTAATCTGCTCGTCCTGCCTGCCAAAACTGCCCAAAATCAACGGCACTCCCCGGTTTAGCAACGACTGGTAAACGGGATTGCTTTGATAAATTGACGGCATCCAGTAAATTGGCAGAGCGCCCTCCGGGGTGAAGACAATATCGACGTTCTGGTCGGCGAGGATGTCATATCCCGTCATGTAAGCGTTGAAAGCTCGGCGCACTCCTTCTTCGTAGAGCTTGATGCGCGTAGGAACGTTGCCCTGAATCAGCCCAACTCTCACCGCAGTTTCCGGGGGTTGGGTTAAGGGACGGCTATACAGGCTAAATCCAAGCAGGTGCAGACCGAGAAGGAGGGTAGCAGCGATCGCCAGATAGAGCTTTGCAGAAGTATCAGAGGATGAAGTATGAGCGTGGGAGGGTAGCGGCTCAGGAGGGTGAGAACGGGCTAGCCATGCTTCAGCAAGCAAACCATTAACCGCAACAATGGCAGCCGTTGCTGCCGATGGTCCTGTAAGTTGTCCCAGATGCAGAATCAGCAGATTGTGTGGGCTTTGAGTGTAAGAAAGGGATGTCCACCACAGTGCTCCTGAACTCCAGATGCCTTCTAAAACACACCAAACAGCGACACCCATTAAAACGCGGACAAGTGGCAAGAACCTAGCGTTGGCTGCCCGCGGGTTGCTCCGCTCAAGCAACTTAAAGCTTCCTGCCCATATCAAAACCAGTAATGCTCCCCAAGCTGTAATGAAAAGCCAGCAGAATAGGGCGATCGCTAAACTTGCCAGCCAGGGAACACCCATCCAGGTTAGTGGATGTAACCCCGTGATCCATGACAAAGCCAGCCCATGAAACCCAAGCCCCCAGACAAAGCCAAGAGCAAGTTTTGACTTAAGGCTGGAAGACTTGGCAACTAGAACCCATAAAGGAACCAGAGCAACCCAAGCTAAAAACCAAGCGTTGACTGGGGCAGGAGTTAGCCCCATCAGAACGCCACCGATCAATGCAAAGGCAATTGGGACGTATCTGGGAAATTTGGGGATCAGGAATCGAAATGACTTTAATCGTAGCTTCCCAACTCTAAACACAGGTCACTCCCTAGCTCCTAACCCCCAATCCTCAATCCCTATTCTCCTTCCTCTAACTCGGCTTCATTTAGAGGTGGCACCAATGCCACAGCGGCGATCGCATCCTCTTCATCCAAACGCTGCACCCTCACTCCAGTTGCCATACGCGACTGACGTGGGATTGCACTCACCGCCTGACGAATAATGATGCCGCGACTCGTCACCATCATCAGCTCATCATCTTCACCTACGACTTGCAGTGCAGCCAGGCGATCGTCTGCCTTGCGGAATTTGATTGCCCGCAAACCCATTCCAGCACGGTTTTGTAAGCGGAATTGCGAAACAGGAACCCGTTTGCCTAACCCACCCATCGTAATTACCAGTGCCCAAGGGCCTTGGTTGCGAGGTAACTCTACATCCAGTTCTTCCGTTTCCAACTCTGCCTCAACCTCAATCGCTTCAGCGGATTCAGCAACGGTTTCAACCAAGCTGTCTACCACCTGACTGGGCAGGATGTCCATGCTGATTAGCTCATCGCCCTTACGCAGCGACATCGCCCTTACACCTCGCGTTGGTCTACCCAAGGGGCGCAACTGTTCATGGTCTGAGCGAAAGTGAATCGCCATCCCCTGACGTGATCCGATAATGATGCTGTCGGCAGCACCAGCACGACGCACCCAGCGCAACTGGTCGCCTTCCTCCAGTGAAATAGCAATCAAGCCATTGGCTCGAATGTTGCTAAATGCTGATAGCTGCGTTTTTTTGATGTAGCCATTCTGGGTCAGCATCACCAGATAATTGTCATCGCTGAACTCGGTGACCGGGACGATAGAAGTAATCTTTTCATTCCGCGGGATCGGCAGCATTTGGACAACGGGAACACCCCGTGCAGTCCGAGATGCGGTAGGAATTTGGTAAGCCTTGAGGCAGTAAGCGACACCGCGATCACTAAAGAACAAAACGCTGTCGTGGTCGCAGCAGGTGAGGAAATGCTCAACCCCATCGTCTTCCTTCATGCGGGTGCCTGACTTACCGCGAGTCGCCCGACTTTGCGCCTCAAACGTATTCACAGGCATCCGCTTGATGTAGCCCTGCTCGGTGAGCAAAATGATCGCTTGCTCATTAGCAATTAAGTCAATGTCACCAATTTCACCATCTGCCCGTTCAATCACCGTGCGACGGGGGGAAGAGTGGGTTGCTTTTAGCTCATTAACTTCAGTTTCGACAATTTGCAGAATGCGTTCGCGTCGCGCCAAGATGTCTTGCAGGTCAGCAATGCGGGATTGCAGGTCGTCGTGTTCCTGCTGGATCTTTTCGGCTTCCAAAGCAGTCAATCGGCGCAACTGCATCTGCAAAATTGCGTCTGCCTGTGCTTCTGAGAGTCCGTAAGAGTCGATCAACTCCTGTTTTGCCATTGGAGCATCGGCTGCATGACGAATCAGGTTAATGATTGCATCCAGGTTTTCCAGCGCAATCAGCAGACCTTGCAGCAAGTGATCCCGTTCTTCTGCCTTACGCAGTTCGTACTGAGTGCGGCGGGTAATCGTCTCAATCCGAAAGTCCAGGAATACTTGAAGGAATTGCTTGAGACTGAGAAGCTGCGGTTCGCCGTTCACCAGCGCCAGCATGTTCACTCCAAAGTTTGCCTGGAGGGGAGTTTGCTTGTAGAGGTTGTTGAGAACAACGCGAGGATAAGCGTCACGCTTTAGCTCAATGACGATTCTCATGCCGTCGCGATCGCTCTCATCCCGAATATCAGAAATGCCTTCTAGCCTGCGCTCGTTCACCATTTCAGCAATTCTTTCGATCATTGCTGCTTTATTGGTTTGAAAAGGCAATTCGGTGATGATAATTGCTTCCCGATCAGGGCGACCCCGATGCTCAATCGTCTCGATCGAGGCTACACCACGCATCGTGACAGAGCCGCGCCCAGTCGTGTAGGCTTCTCGAATGCCAGTCGTACCCAAAATTTGACCACCCGTTGGGAAATCAGGCCCGGGAATGTATTGCATCAGCCCCACATCAGTGATGTCAGGATCGTGCACTAGCGCAATCACGCCGTCGATCAGTTCGCTCAGGTTGTGGGGTGGAATATTAGTCGCCATGCCCACTGCGATCCCAGAGGAGCCATTGAGCAAAAGCTGAGGAATCCGGGCAGGTAGCACAATTGGCTCCTGCTGAGAGCCATCAAAGTTGTCAATGAAATCAACCGTTTCAGACTCGATGTCTCGCAGCAGCGCGTTGGTGGTGAGCGTCTGCAAGCGACACTCGGTATATCGCATCGCCGCTGGCGGATCGTTGTCGATAGAGCCAAAGTTGCCATGCCCGTTGATCAAGGGCGATCGCATCGAAAAGTTTTGCGCCATTCGCACTAGCGCATCGTAAACCGCCGTATCGCCATGTGGGTGATATTTACCTAAAACTTCCCCAACCACACGGGCGCACTTCCGAAACGGTCGGTCGGGCGTTAAACCCAACTCATGCATGGCATAGAGAATTCGACGATGGACAGGCTTAAGACCATCCCTGGCATCTGGCAGCGCCCGTCCTACGATTACGCTCATGGCGTATTCCAAATAAGACCGGGACATCTCAATCCGCAGATCCGTGGGAATAATCCGCTCCTGAGTCGGCTCCTGGGAGAAGGTCATACGGTAAAAAACTCCAAAAACGTAAGCTTTCGGCAGCTAATAGCTGAAAAAGTGAAGATAAGGCTGCCTTTGTGCTGAATAAATGCCAATTTTTGTTGCTTAGCTATACAATTTTAGCACATTTTTGATATCCTTCTGGGTCCAACAGCAACACCGGAAAGCCTTGCAAATTGGGAAGTCTAGCGAACCTGGCTACATTGCTATCTGTCTTGCTAGACTCGACTCGGACAGGACTTAAAATTCTCTAGGCTCCAATAGCTTGATGGACTGCCTGTAGGGTTTGTTGCAGGTTCATGAATCCTGCTGCTAACTGCTTGCTGATCTAAAACTTTTTCCTGAAAGGAGCCGCTCTGCCCATGCTAGATTTAGCCGTTTGCTCTGCGCTTCCCGTCAGTTCGTGGATAGCCTTCACTAAATTAATCTCGCAGTGGTTGATGCATCCTGTGCGGATCACCCTGGGGTTGGTGATTCTGTTGGGATTCGCTCAACTTCTGTTGCGTCGCCGTCAACGGCGCATCTTGAATCTGACGATCGCCTCCCTCCTGCTAATCTACGGTCTGGCGATCGCCCCACCTAGCGTCAATCTGGCAGAGAAGGTGCTGGTAAGCTTACTGCCTCAAGACACTGGAGCTAACGCTGATGCGATTGTGATTTTGGGTAGGGGTTCAGTACTCAGTCCAAGTCGAGTTGAGCTGGCTGCCGAACTCTGGCAGGCTGACAGAGCGCCGTTGATTTTTACTAGCGGCATGGGTGATTCCCCCGCAATGCTGAAAATGCTGGAGGAACAAGGAATTCCAGATGCTGCCTTGGATGGAGAGGGCTGCTCTCAAACCACGCGAGAAAACGCTCTATTTACGGTAGAAGCACTCCGACCCAAGGGAATTACACGCATTTTGCTGATTACAGACTCCCCTCACATGCTGCGATCGCTTCTCACCTTTCAAAGCGTAGGATTTGAAGTGACCCCAATTCCTAGCCCTGTACCGAGAGAAGTTGGGCGACGCGGCAAAGCAACGCTAGTCTTACGAGAATATGCAGGGCTTGTCACCTACGGGTTGAGGGGACGGTTCTTTCCACCGGAAACGAGAGCCAGCCTAGAAAGACTCATTCCCATCATCTGAGCCAGATTTCGCTGATTACGGCACAACGGCGATGCACTCAATTTCTACCCGCACGTCTTTAGGCAAGCGGGACACTTCAACGCAGGCACGAGCGGGAGCTGTTGCTTCATCAAAGTGTTGAGCGTAGACCGCATTCATTGCAGCAAAGTCGTTCATATCTGCGAGAAATACGGTGGTTTTAACCACATCCTCAAGGGTCGATCCGGCAGCTTCAAGAATTGCTTTCAGGTTGGCGATCGCCCGCTCGGTCTGCTCGGCAACTGCTTCCCCGACAATTTGACCTGTTACTGGATCAAGCGGAATTTGCCCAGCTACAAAGACTAGCTGTCCCGTTGCAGCGATCGCCTGATTGTATGGGCCAACTGGAGCGGGAGCCTGATCCGTTTGAATAATTTTTCGCGCCATAGATTCAAAAATAGTTTGAGATTTGATGAGATCGAGGTTGATCAACCTGGAATTTGGAGCCGAGGACGTATCTGATAAAGACGGTAATTCCAGTAGTCTTTGAGGATGCGATCGTGGTCAAAGCACAAATTCTGAGGAACTTCCCAAGGTAAAAAAAGCTTGAGGCTCTTAGCATCGTCCTGGGCAGTTGGCTCCCCACTGGCAGTCGCAATAAACACGATACTTAGCGTATGCTGACGAGGATCGCGTCCTGGATCAGAATACACCTGAAACTGCTCAATTAGCTCTACTGTTAAACCCGTTTCTTCTAACGCTTCGCGCTGAGCTGCCGTCTCGACTGACTCTCCATAATCTACGAACCCACCTGGGATTGCCCAACCATGCGGCGGATTGAGCCGCTCGATCAAAACGATGGGGCGAAAGGGGCGATCGCGCATCTCAATGATGATGTCAACGGTGGGGGTTGGATTTCTGTAAGCCACAGTTCTTGCCTTTAACGTTCAGCGCGCAACAACCGCTTTACCGTTTGAACCATTTCTGGCGGATGAAATGGTTTGGTGATGTAGGCATCTGCGCCCTGCTTCATCCCCCAATAGCGGTCAAATTCCTCGCTTTTGGTGGAACAAATTAACACTGGAATGCTCTGTGTTTTGGGTCCATTCTTAATCCAGCGGCAAAGCTCATAGCCGTTCATCTCCGGCATAATCAAATCTGTGATGACCAAGTCTGGAAACTTTGCCTGAATTTGCTGCTTTGCCTCTAAGCCATTAGTCGCTTCAAGTACGCTCATACCGCTGTCGATGAGGAGTTCTGAGAGCATATGGCGCACCGTTTGGCTATCGTCCACAACCAGGACTGTAGTCATAAATCCTTACTTGGCTTTAGGATACGTGAATCAAGAGGGTAATCCCCAGCAAAGTCTTCTCAGCAAAAGCTGCGTACCGGGATGCCCCCCGATAGTATTCCCGCAAATCTCCTAAAGTTGCTGCTTAAAGAGCTATTTCTTGATCAGGATACTCTCTTACTCTACCACCAGTGGCGATCGCCTCACATCAGCACCACTACGGCTCAGCAACTAACCCTTCTTTCAGTTAGCCGTTCCACCGAAGCCTCAATCCCCTTTGCCCCTAGCACACATTTACCATTGATAAAAAATCAGCCCTGCAAGCCATTCTCAAACTTGCAGGGCTGATTTTCAAGCTCACTTAGAAGATACCCCCAGGGGAATTCGAATCCCCGTCGCCTCCGTGAAAGGGAGGTGTCCTAGGCCTCTAGACGATGGGGGCTTGCTTTAAGTGAACCTTAATTAAGATAACGAAGGTTACTGATTCTGTCAACTCCCCAGTTAAAACTAATTGAATTAAGCTTCTGGAGCCTTCCTGCCTGGGTTGCGAGTCGCTGTGGCTGGATGCCGCTAATCAATTTGTACAGGCTGTACAGGATTTGGTCTTTCTGTGGGGCAAGGGAAAGGTTTTGCAAATGTGAAAGCTGTGGCTGAATCTCCGTGCTGCGAGAGGTATTCCAACCTGGCTTTACCTTCTTCTACAGTTGGCAGGTGACCTGCCGGAACCCACCACATGGCGAAGTGTTCTCCCTGGTATTTCTCAAACCACTGGCGGCGACGCACAAAAAACTCACTATGCAGACTTTGATAAACGTAAGTTTTTAGCTGGTTTACACTTTGCCAGACCGAGAGATTGATCAACATTTTCGGGTCAGGATAGGCTCGAATCTGAGTTGCGTTGCCGGATGAGGATTGTAGCCGCCAAACAAAACCTGGGCTTTGATCGGCGATCGCATTCACCTGATCTAGTGCAGTCGCAAACTCAGTCATGATTGGGTCATTGAGGGGCGCTTTCATCAAAGCAATATTGATCTGAGCGAGATGATGCTGTTGGGATGCGTTAGATTCTGCTGGGGTCATGGTTTATCGCGTGGAAAACACTTGACCACAAGTATTTAAGAATCGGGGCTAGTTTGTCTTGAATGATATTGACATTCAGCAGTGGCTATCTGGCGATATTGACCAGGAGTGACTCCTACAATGCGCTTAAAGTGACGATTGAGATGACTTTGATCAGACATACCAACGGCGATCGCCACTTCTGCAAGGGTCATTTCCTGGCTTAAAAGCTGTTTTGCCTTCTCTACTCGCACCTGATTCAAATAGGTATAGGGTGGCATTCCGATAGCCTGACAAAAGATGCGAATTAAGTAAGAACGGTTTAAGCCCGTGAGGTTTGCCAATTGTTCTAGTGAAATATTGGCACTGAGATTGTCATGCAAATATTCTTTTACTAATTGAATAGCTCGATGCTCTTGCGGATTGCGAAAGGACGGAACTTTAACAGCCGCGTAATGAGCCAGAATTTCTGATAAAACTTTTACGAATAGAGATTGTTGTTCTAATCGATCTGGCGATCGCTCTAGTGCTACATGCAGCGCAAGAATCTGTTTAGCTAAAGTCTCATCTTTAATGACCGCATCTCTAAAGTGAGGAAATTCTTTTATCTGAAGCTCACTCGCAATTTGCTGCACACTATCGATGTTGGCATACAGCATTCGATAAGAAAGTGGTTGTTCTTCAGCGGAATAGCCAGTATGAACCTCCTCTGGATTCATCAAAACAATGCTTTTAGGAGGGGCAAGGTAGCTGGAACCACGATAATAGTTTCCACCCACTCCAGCCTCAATCAAACCAATCGAATAACTTGAATGAGAGTGACGAGCATAGCTGTAGTGAATCGCCGTCGCTCGAAATAACTCCAAGTTACCTAACTCTGGAGCTATCCAAAATTTTGTCTTCCGATGGGTTAAGTCAGTCATACCTAGAAGAACAAGTTGGCTGTTTCAGAGTTTCACATCGTCAAGGAAGTAGTACAGACACCCTAACCCCCCTTGCGTGTTCCTATTTACTTCTTGGGATAGTTCCAGTGGTCGTTTTAGTTTCCTACTATAGGTGCATCAAAAATTTCTCTTATTGATCAAGCGCTACTCGTGAGATGGTTACAGGTTAGCAAGGCTAATAATATTTATTGTTCTGGAGGAGATTTCAATGCAGTGCGATCGCCAACGTGTTAATTTCCGGTTGCTTGGTGCTGCAAGTGCCGTGTTAGCGGGAACCGGGGCAGTTTCTCCGGCTCTAGCATCTGAGTTGATTGCCCAAGTCAATAGCTGCCCTGGTGTATTTTACGAAGAGCCCTTCAACAATACCGTTGCTCCACCTCAAGGGTGCCCTCCCAATGCTGCCAGCAGCCAAGTGCCAGGGGACCCTGAGACTCTGGTAGCTCCTGACCAAGCGGCTCCAAGTCCCAGTGACACCACGAGTTTTCCTCCTACGCCAGAGCAAATTGAAGAACCTGTGACAGCAGTCATTCCTGTAAATGGAGCAGTCAGCGTCAGGCTGATCAATTCAACGGCTGCTGTAATCCGCTATCAGGTGATTGAAGACACAGAGTTGCGATCGCTTGCAGGCGACTCGGAGGTGACATTGCAACAGTTAGCGACTCCGATCACAATCACGTTTTACAGAGAAGATAGAGGGCTGTTGACCGTGACTCCTGTGGCGATCGCCGAGCCTGGCGTGTTGGAAGTCACTTTAGATGAAACCACAGATTTGGGTGAAGATGAAACTGCCCTGGTGATTCAAGAAACAGGTTCAGTGTTCTTGAATTAAGTTACGTTTGCCCTGAATGTTGGGTTTCGCCTGGCTCCACCCAACCTACATCAGAAGAGGTGAAAACCTTTAGGATTAGGATTTCTGCGATACGAACCTTCTTCAAAATTACTCGGTTTTGTGAGAGATAGAAGGGATGCACAGCGCTCTTTTTGTCTCTCTCATTTTTACATTTCTACAGCAACAGGAAACACCTGGCATCAATCTAGAGTCTGCTCTAAAAGTTGATTCTTGATGAAACGCACAAAAAATCCAACCCCTTCCACCAGCTTTGAGGCGCACTTCAGCAGGTAGATTTTGCAGAAGATTGTCCGGTAGAGTGTCTATGGGTGCGTATCAATAGAAACAGCAGCATGAAGCAATTGTGAAGTGGTAGGGTAATGGGCAGAAAAAAAGCACCTGTTTCGGACGCTGCAACCGCACCCCGCGATCGCACTCAACCAGGAAAGACAACAAAAAGCTTCCAGAAATTTCGGTTGAGTACCTGGGGACATGGCTTAACCGGAGCATGGGTACTGATGGCGGCAGCGACGACTGCCCTGAACTTAGGAATTGTTGATCTCTTAGAGCGGCAGGTACAAGCTCTTTTCTTTGAAGTGAGAGGGGCGATCGCAGCTCCTCCAGAAGTTGTGATTTTGGCGATCGACGAAACGTCTTTGGCACAGCAGGAATTCTATCAAACCGATCCGGATAAATATTCCTATCTAGAGCCAATTCAAAGCTGGCCCTGGCAGCGCTCAGCCTATGCCCAGGTGATTGATAAGCTGATGGCGGCAGGTGCTCGGTCGGTTTCACTCGATATCATCTTCTCAGCACCGAGTAGCTACGGTGAAGTGGATGACCAGCAGTTTGCTCAATCGCTTCAGCAACACGCAGAACGGGTAGTGCTAGCCGCCCAATATAACGATGTAGAAACACCACAGGGCTTTACGACACAATTGACCTCGCCCTTGGCGTTGTTTCAACATCACCCTAATCAGGCTGGCTCGATTAATTTCTTTATGGAACCTGATGGCAAAATCCATCGATTTGGCAATCAGTTTCTTGTTGAGTTGATCCAAAATTCTCCAGCGAATGAGGCAGAGGCTTATCGAGAATTGGCTGCGACCACTCCCACATTTGTGGATGCAACCCTTCGGGCAGCTCAGGTTGAGTATCCTACACCTAGAGGGAAACACATCTTTTTCTATGGACCGAGCCAAACGTTTGAGCACATTCCTTTTTGGTATGTGTTAGATCCGACAACTTGGGAGACTACCCTGCAATCGGGTGAGTATTTCAAAAACAAAATCGTTCTAGTTGGGTCAACCGCAGCGGTACATCAAGATTTTCATGCTGCTCCTTTTTCTAAAAGCTGGCTCTACTCTGAACCAATGGCTGGAGTTGAGATTCACGCTAATGCGATCGCCTCTCTATTGCAAGGGCGATCGCTAGCAGAAGCATTACCCCAAGCCCCACTGCGAGGACTGGTTCTGCTAATTGGCTTAACTGGGGCTGGATTGCTGCTGAGCCGCCCCCGTCAGCCTGCAATGCGCTGGGTCTGGGCAATGGGAATGACGATCGCTTGGGGAGGCATTAGCTATATTGCATTTACTTATGGTCAGCTGATTTTACCAACGGCTATTCCGGTAGGGGCGATCGCCCTGAGCGGCTTTTCTCAACTCATGGCAGGCTCCGTCAAAGAACAACAGCGAAAACAACACCTGCGCGACACGCTAAAACAATACGCCACTTCCCCCATTGTCCAGGAAATTATTAGCCAGCAAGATGACTTACAGGATCTAATCCAAGAGCGAGAACAAGCGCTTTCGGGCAAAGTATTACACGATCGCTACAAGATTGTTAAAGTTCTCGGTTCTGGTGGCTTTAGCGAAACTTATATTGCTGAAGATATGAAGCGATCGGGCAGTGCACCCTGTGTGGTGAAACAGTTGAGAATTGCCAGCGATAATCTGGATACTCTGAAGCTAGCCCGAAGGCTGTTTGCGACCGAAGCCGAAACCCTAGAACGGTTGGGGCAACACGATCAAATTCCCTCGTTCCTGAATTCATTTGAGGAAGATCAGGAGTTTTATCTGGTTCAAGAATTTGTAGCAGGACAGCCACTCTCTAATGAGTTCAACTCTCGTGTTCCCTTACCTGAATCAAAGGTAGTTGTAATCCTACAAGATCTCCTGCGTGTGCTGGAGTTTGTTCACAGTCAGGGCGTGATCCACCGTGACTTGAAACCCTCAAACATTATCCGGCGCAAGTCAGACAATCGACTCGTTCTCATTGACTTTGGTATTGCTAAAAGAATTACAACTCAGCTAGCTGACGTTGAGCGCAACACTAAGTTTACGGTGGCGGTGGGTACTCCAGGCTATATGCCTAATGAACAGTCTGCTGGGCGACCTCACTTTAACAGTGACATTTATGCTTTAGGCATGATTGCGATCGAAGCTTTAACGGGGCAACCTCCTCACATGCTCAATCATGATGGCATGACAGGCGAAGTGATTTGGCGCAAGCAGGCACCTCAGGTTAGTTCTGAGTGTGCTGATGTATTAACCAAGATGGTGCGCTACGACTTTACTCAACGTTATACGTCAGTCCGCCAAGTGCATGAAGCATTGAAACAACTACCCATTGTCTTAAACTCAGTTGTGGCGACTGCTCAACTAGAAGAGGGTTCCACTGCCATCTTTGAACAGGCAGACACTGCTATGTTGACGCAGGAAGACACTGCCGTCTTTGAGCAAGCAGATACCGCTATCTTTGAGCAAGCAGACATTACTGTGTCACCTGAAGATTCTAAGCAAGGTTCTTTAGAAGACTTGACTAAAGTAAAAGCAGAAGACACTGCGCCGCTGCCTGAGAACTAGATATAGCAGTGCTTAAGATACATTCACTTCATGTTCTTTTGGTGAAGAAGAAGGGGAGCGATCGCCTCTAACGTAAAACTTCCGCATGATTACTGAGCAACATCCATAATGCGGTACAAGGTTTTGTTATTCTAAGAAAACGACACGGGTGCTTACGCCGTAAATTCTCTGAGTTACATCTTTAATTAGTTCTAAAAAATAAAAATTTACAGAAAAATTCTGTGCTTCTACTGAAAAAAGGAAAGAAAAGTGGGTGCTTCTGTCCGGAGACACGCTTTGTGCTGTGGAAAGAGGTTTTCAGAGCCACTTGAAGAGTTTGTGTTTTGCAAAGCGTGAAGTGCTTTGTACTTCAGCGAATGGAGACTGCCAATGTTCAGTCGTATTACTCCCGTAATTGCTGCACTCGTATGCAGCTTGATGTTTTTACCGACGGAAGTCCACGCTCAGACGGTTCTAAGGCGGGCAGTCATTGAGGCAGTTCGAAATCGGGTTCAACTGCTGCCTCAGAGCCAGTCTTCCCGTAATGCTCGCATTTCTGACGTACTCACTCCTGGAGACGGGCTTTCAACTGCCCGCTCATCTTCGGCAGAGCTCCGGTTTAATGATGGTTCTTTAGGAAGGTTGGGACAACAGGTCGTGTTCCGGTTTTCATCTGGAACACGCAATTTTGAGCTTTCTAACGGAACGGTTTTGCTGCTGATTCCACCGGGACAAGGCAGAACCAACATCCGCACACCCAACGCAGCAGCTGGAATTCAAGGTTCTGCTCTATTTGTTCGCTACATTCCTGAGACAGACACCACGATTGTAGGTGCTCTAACCGATAGCGGGATTGAAGTATCTAACCAAGATGGCTCTCAAACGCAAGAGCTTCGGGGTGGTCAACTCGCAGTGGCAGTGGGCGATCGCCTAGAAGGGGTTTATGACTTTGACCTCACTACCTTTTATGAATCGAGTGAGCTAGTTCGTGGGCTCACTCCAACTGAAGTTTTAGAAACTCCTGATCAAGCGATCGCCCCCGTTCAAGAGGAAATGCGGGCCGCAGTTAGCGCTCAACCTCCTCTCTCAGACGCAGAGGTAATCGAGAACCCTGAGTTTGTGCGCTCGCCACAGCAGGGTGAACAGCCCACCGCAACAACTCCTGATACACCTGCTAATTCCTCATCTGATCCTACTAACCCACCTACCAATTCAGGAACAAATAATACACCTCCAGGCAGAGACTCTATTGAACAGGAGCCAAACGTTACTCCTGATCGGAATGCTGGCGAGATTATCACCACTCCAGTTACTGACAGGCTTCCAGTACAAGACCCAACCGTTCGAGATGTAGTTCCCCAACAGGGCCGAAGCGACGATCGTCCTACTCCTGGGAACAACCCACCCGGACAAGGGCAGACACCTCCTGGTAATGGCAACGGTAACGGCAACGGCAATGGGAATGGCAATGGTAATGGCAACGGTAACGGCAATGGCAACGGGAATGACAACGGTAACGGCAATGGCGGGGGACGCCCTGTCATAAACATTCCCAATGACAGAGATGGTCGGGATGATGACGACCGTCCTGGAAATGATGACGATGATGACCGTCCCGGAAATGGCAACGGGAATGGTAACGGCAACGGCAACGGTAACAACGGCAACGGCAATGGCAACGGTAACGGTAACAACGGCAACGGCAACGGCAATGGCAACGGTAACGGTAACAACGGCAACGGCAACGGCAATGGCAACGGTAACGGTAACAACGGCAACGGCAACGGCAATGGCGGGGGACGCCCTGTTATAGACGTTCCCAATGATAGAGATGGTCGAGATGATGACGACCGTCCTGGAAATGATGACGATGACCGTCCTGACAATGATGATGATGACCGTCCTGGAATTCCTGGCAACGGGAATGGCAACAGCGACGACCGTCCTGGGAATGGCAACGGGAATGGCAACGGGAATGGCAACGGGAATGGCAACGGGAATGGCAACGGGAATGGCAACGGGAATGGCAACGGGAATGGGAATGGCAACAGCGACGACCGTCCTGGAAATGGCAATGGCAACGGGAATGGCAACAGTGGCAGCCGCCCTGGAAACGGTAATGGGAACGGCACCGGTAACGGCAACAGTGACAACCGCCCTGGAAACGGTAATGGGAACGGCAACAATCGCCCTGTCATCAATATCCCCAACAACAGAGATGGTCGAGATGAAGAACGCTCTGAGAATGACAACAACGACCGTCTCAGCAACGATGACCGCCTTGGCAACGGCATTGGCATTGGCAATCAGGACAGATGAGCGGAGACCAGCTTTGAGTTAAGTAACGTGGGGACAGACTATTTCCTGATATAAAAGCTGGCAGTGTCCAACTTTTATATCAGGAAATAGTCTGCCTGATCGGATTAACCATCCCCAGATATGTTTTTTGAAATGGAAGAATTTAACCGGTGTTTTTAAGACGCAGCCGAATTTGGAGAGAGTTTAATGCTCCTCAAACATCTATCTCGGCAAACAGGAAAGCTCCTACCTACCAGCACAAGCAATCCGCACCTCTAGACTTTAATCTCCTGAAGTTACCAATTTTCTGGATTGCTTTTGTCTACAACAGTGCTGCTTATGCTGTTCCCAAAACTGCTCCACCTGACTCACTCATTACACCTCACGTTGAGGGGCAGTCACCTTCCAGACAAACTGCTGTAGACAAGGCGATCGCCAATCCCAAGGTTGAGTCACTTCAGATGCCATTTAGGGGTCAAGTAGCACCTCCCGAAATGATTACTCAATCCAGGGTTGGACGACCTGAAACAGAAGCTTTCGTCTCAGAAGAAAATTCTGAAGTCAATACCACTGGAGCTAGCGACCCAGAATTAGGAGTCTTGCGGCTGCGGGAACAGGAATTGCAGCAGACAGTACCGACTGAACCATCAGCTGAACCAGACTTAGTCCCAACTAATGAACAAGAACTACAGCAGACACTACCGGCTGAACCACCATCTGAACCAGACCCAGCCCTAACTAATGAGCAAGTTGACGAGTCAGAAGGTGATGAAGAACTGGGAATTCTGAGATTACGAGAACAAGAGTTGGAGCAGATCGAGACTCAGTCAGATTCTCCTGCTGAAACTGTTTTCTTCATCGGTCGGTTGAGCTACTTTAAGAGCGACAACATTTTGTTAGACCGACTTGACCCGATTGAGGATGAGCTAATCAGCCTCAGTGCTACGCTTTTAGCAGCTCCCCGTCTTGGACCAGATACACTATTGCTTGCTTCGGTAGAAGGTGGGCTAGTCCACTACAACGAACTGTCAGAACTGGACTATCGAGAGTTGGAGTTTAGAGCTAGCCTTCGCCAGTTTTTGTCGGCTCGTACTTATGGTGAGATTGGTTGGAGCAATCAGCAGCTTTTTGATGATGGCGATCGCTTCTTCAATGATCACTCTCTGCGGCTAACCCTGGCACGACGCGACCCGTTAGCCTCCGATCTAAGACTGGATAGTTTCTATCAACTGCGGTTAGGGTTTGCAGACCCAAGCGATCGCAGCCGCATCACCAACACTGTAGGCGTTGGACTCAATTACAACCTTCAGCCTGACCTCCAAGTCGGGTTAGATTACCAACTCACCCTAACTAACTTTACCCAACAAGATCGAGAAGATCTTTACAACCAGGTTGTGGCGCAGTTGAGTTACGACCTTTCTCGCAACAGCCGTATTATTCTATTTGGCGGAGTGAGCTTTGGTGACTCATCTGACTCAGATGTTGATTTCAACAGCGCAATTTTTGGTGCTTCAATTGATGTGAATGTGCCATTGTTTTAGGGGCTCAAAACTTCTAGGGGTTCAAAATGAGGATGATACTGTTCTCACTTTAGGGGAACAAGCTGTACCTCCCTCATTCCTCATCCTTTCCCGGTGATTGCTGAAGAATCCCGTGAATCAAACCCTCCATTCGATCGACTCGTTCTCGCAAGAGATTCATTTGGGGTTGAGTTTCCTCGACCACCCAGTTACTCAGGTCTGATTCGATCCACTTTGAGAGGTGAGAAATTGCCTGGAGCGGTGACTTCAAATCATAGCAAGCTACATAAACGGACTGTAGTTCTGCTTTTGTTTTGGTTAAAGCAGTATCGAGGCGATTCAGTTCATTAGATTGCCGTTGTAGCTCTGCCTCTGCCTGCTCTTTTGCAGTGATATCGTGAATCACGACAATATGGCGATCGTTAACCGGGATGTCGCTCACCGAAACTTCTATAGGGAAGGGAGTTCCAGCCTTATGTTTACCCATTCCTTTTTGCTGACGGACAGGCTGAAAGAGCTTGCCCGTGATCGTTTTTGGAACAATCTGGTTTTGGTCATCCTGGGCGATCGCCTCTCCATTCTCATCTGACAAGGGCAACAACACACTGATCTCTTTACCCTTTACTTCGGCTGGCTCATAGCCAAACATTTGCATTGCTGCTTGGTTAAAGGTTTCGATCTGTCCCTGCTGGTTAAGTGTAATAATGCCATCAACTACATTGGCAGCGATCGCCTGCGTCAAACTCTCACTTTCCTGAAGCTGTTTGGTTCGCTCTTGCAATTCTTGAGAGAGGCGATTTAAGAAATACCAGGCTGCGGCAGAACTCAAGATGCCAATACTAGCCGCTATAGCTAAAACGAGTATGAGCGATCGCTGTTGTTCTAGCTGCTGGTTTTGCTCATCTAAAAGTTGGGGTGTGTCAGTTTCAGCAGTTGTCTGATCGGTTGGGCGATCTGACACCGATTGCTGTCTGATCCAGAGCGACCAGATCAACGGCACCGTCAAGCAGATCACTGGAATTGCCAGAAACATTGCGCCCCATTGCCGGGTAGAAAGGCTACCAACATCTCGTTGTCTGGAAAAGTGAGTTTGCATGTTAAGTCCTACACAGCCCTGAACGTCTTGACCCTGTATAACAGAATTTTGCTCCGAGGGCTGCTGAACATCTGTGGTAATTATGACGTTCTGATTAGCCAGGACGGCAAACGGCACCCGGTAAGTGATCGGGGTTAATTTCAATCACCAGGTCTACCAGGTGTGGATTGTGTCGCAGCGGAGTGATGAATAGGTCAGGGTGCAGCGATCGCCAGAAATAGCTGACAAATTGCTCAATTTCTAAATCTGTCATGCCCGATCGCCCCGTTGCTTTCATTTGTTGCTCCGCTTGCTGTCGCCACTGTTGACTGAGGCGGTAATCTTTTGGATAAAGCAAGATCAGAGCGTCAAGCAATTCCCAAAGTGGTAGATACTCATGCAATCGCTGATTGATCTCGCAGGCAAAGGCGCGATCGTCAGGGCTGACAATGGGTAGCGGTGCAGTTTCAAACAAAGCTGGGTCAATGGGTCGCACACCGACAAACCAACCCTCAAACAAAACGATGTCTACTCCGGCTACGGTTTCTGGATCGGTGCGATCGCCTGCTCCATTCCAGGCAGATTTGTCAAACCGGGGAATCTGCACGGGCTGGGATGGCTCAGCTAAACGCAACTGTTGCAGAGTAGTCAAGCCTAGCTGAATGTCATGAGTTCCCGGTGGTCCACGCCAGCGCAAACGCGGGTCTGCTTGTTGAAGCTGGAGGCGATCGCTATAGGTTTTGTACAGATCATCGAGTGACAAACTGCATACTCGATAGCCCAAGTGCTTTAGAATCAGGGCCAAAATGGCTGCTAGCGTCGTTTTTCCAGTTCCCTGTCCGCCCAAGATGCCTTGAATCAGGGGACGTTCTAACTGACGGCGTTTTTCGGCAAGCTCAATTGCCAGAGGTAGCCATAGATTCCACAGGGTTTCTAGCGAACAGGTCTGCCAACCTAAGTGGGTTCGGCAAAAGGAGTCGAATTCGGGATAAATCTGCTGGAGTAGGTGCGATCGCTGCTGCACAACAGATTTCACATTAGCCGCAGTTACTCCAAAAGCGTTGAACAGTGGCTTATCTGCTAAAAGCAAAGTTTCTAACTGTGTTTCTCCCGGTGGAGTTAGAGACGTGGAACGCCCCACCGCTAAGAGTTCCAATATGCAAGTGAGCTTAGTATGCTCCAACTCCCGTGCTCCTTTACCTACATCGGCTACTTACATCGGCTTAGCAATGCCAAGCTCTCTTTCAAGTCGCCTGAACATAAACCTAGTCAAACCAATACCCAATCATAAACCTGGAGCTTGTACACAATGTAAGCATTTCATAACCTGAATTGCTTCATGCTGAATAGCAGTTTGTTAAAAAATTTCTTTTTATTTTGAATTTTGTCAACCTGTTTAGCCGACTAGCTAAAAGTTCTATTTACTAAAAGTACGGGCCAACAAAAAGCCCCTGTGTCATACGTCACCGACTGTGGCAGGTTTTGTCAGTTTTGTATAGCTCTGCATAAATCTGCACCCACATTATCTCTTTGTACCTCCCAGGAGGGAAAAATGGTCTATGTCCCTAGCCCGCGTCCAGTTGCAAAGTTTACTCACTTTCAAGATGCAGAACAGATTATTAATAAGCTGAAAAAGTATGGCTTTTATAACGTTCACCTTTCCGTTATCCCTTTGAGCGCAGATGAGCAGGGTCATGAAGTAAGCCTGCAACCCAGAGCTGAAGACGAAATTCAGGCACGAGTCACAGGCGCGACTCTGGCAGGGACGCTATTGGGCGCTGTAGGAGGCTGTATGGCAGGGCTTGGTTTCTTGGCTATTCCCGGAGTTGGGTTACTTCTTGCAGTTGGAACGGTCCAAGCAACCTTGTTAGGAACGATTGCAGGTGCCGGAGTTGGAGCAACGGGTTGCGGCTTACTCGAAACGATGACCTGTCATCGCCTTGCTCAACAGAATGCTTTGTTAGAGCTCTCTTGTCCTTCCCGATATGAATATGTAGTGCTGGTTGATGGCAACGAAGTCGAAGTGAGACAAATCGAAGCCATTATTAGGCAGCTGTACTTAAATGAGGACATTCACATTAAGCATCCCGCTTTTGTGTTTCAATCCGCTGACCTGGGGTGAACTAGAATACTCCATACCACCCCAAAATCATCGGCTTCTCGTAGTGGTGGCTAGCGAGATACGCTCGCTTAACGACTGGCAGACCGAGTGGGCGTTCTAATGAGGAGCTGATATCGACCTCTGCTGTTGCTGTCAAAGCCGTTTGCAATCACGGTGTAAGTACCATCAACAGGTAGGCTAACGTTTAGCGTGGAGTTGAGATTGTCTTGGGAAACGTCATCATGTTGCCCAACAATTTGCTCTTGGGGGTCGAGCAAGATGAGAAATGTATCGAAGTCAGCGCTCTCTAAATCAATCGCTACAGACTGTCCGGCCCGCCCTTCAAAGGTGTGTTCGTCGTACAGGCTACCGTCCTGAGGCAACACGAGATCTCCTTCTTCAAGTGCGCCTTGAATATCTAGTATTATTTGCTCATTGCTCTGATTTTGCTTTGTGTTGGGCAGAGTTTGAGCGGAAGGGGCGATCGCCTTTATCATATTTCCGCTTAACCCACTGGGCTGTTTTTGAGACAGAGCAACGCTGCCAAGTCCACCTATGAGTAAGGTCATCAACAGCGTGATTAGGCTAATAGAACCAATTTTATGAAACCGCATGAGTAAATTTTCCTATCAACAGGTTTACAACAACTGCTGTAATTGAACACCCCGACCTATATGACCTTTCACAAAAACCATTGCAAGGCTTAAATTGCAAGGCTTAAGTTACTCTTCAGGTTAACACTTATGGCATTTGTCTATTTGCGAACCGTGTTTTTCCAAGACACGGATGCGGCTGGAGTCGTTTATTTTACTAACATCTTATCAATGTGCCACGAGGCTTATGAAGCTTCTCTGGCAGCAGCAGGCGTTGATTTGAAACAATTTTTTGGTAAAGCAAAAACTGCATTTCCGATCGCTCATGCGAGTGTCGATTTTTTCCGCCCGATGTTTTGTGGCGATCGCCTCGCTATCCAAATGCAGCCCAAACAGACCAAGCCAGACGAATTTGAAATTACTTATCACCTATTTGCGGCGAAGGCTAACAGTTCACCTGATCTATCCGTCCTGCCTGCCAGCCTATCAAGAGCGTTGAGCAGACACGTTTGCATTGATTCGGCTAGCAGAACCCGCAGTCCTTTATCAGCAGAAATCATTCACTGGCTGGATCAGTGGAGCGAGTAGCCAACCAATCAACAGCGATTTGGCGTAGCTGCTCTCGATTGATCTTTCCTTGAGCGTTACGGGGCAAAGATTTGACGTCGATCCAGTATTTAGGCTGTTTGAATTTGCTGAGCCGATCGCTCAGGGCGAGTCGCAAACTATCCGCAGAAATGGCTGAATTTTTCGGGATATAAACTGCGGTTATGACTTGTCCCCAATGGCGATCGTTTAGCCCCAGCACCGCTACATCTGCAACACATTTCGTTGCCCGAATTGCTGCCTCTACCTCAATTGGAAATACATTTTCTCCACCCGTAATAATCTTGTCATTGTTTCGCCCGACGACATGTAATTCGCCTTGCTCATCCAAAAAACCCAAATCATCTAGCCTGAATGTCTCTCCAAAACCCGGTTCAGGGTAATAACCCAAGGCAAGGGAATCAGCTTGAACTGTGATTTGACCTAATTGGTTTGCTCCTAAAGGCAGGTTGGCATCCCAGATAGTGATCCGAGCATGAGGTAAAACTTTTCCACAGTGACTCTGATTTGCCAAAAACTGATCTGGCTTTAACGTCGCAATTTGAGCCGCAGTTTCCGTCATGCCATAGGTTGGAGCCAGTCGGATCTGATGCTTTCGGGCAACTTGCAGCAAATCAGCCCAGGCTGGGGCACCTCCCAACAGCACAGTGTGGAACTGTGTAAGCCAGTCTCTCGAATGAGAATCATGTAATAGTCGCTGGAGTTGAGTTGGTACTAGAGAGATAAAAAACTCTGCCGGATCAATCTCTCTCATTTCTCTTTCGATTGCTTTGAAAGGCACAATCACCAGTTTTCCCCCCGTGGTAAATGAGCGTAAGAATTGCATCAACCCACTCACGTGATAAAGCGGCAATACACAAAAGGAATTGATCTGATTCGTCTGGAAATACTGCTGGAACCCTTGCACCGCAGCCATTAACGTTTGCCAGGTGTGAATTGCAAACCGGATTTTACCGGACGACCCACCTGTTGGAATCATGATCCATCCTGATTGAGCGTGATGGGATTCTGTAGTTAAGCTAGGTGTAAGGTTTTTAAGGGATATATCTGGAAAAGCAGGTAAACTGCAAGTTACTCGATCTGCCTCTCCCCAGATTAAATCGGGCTGAACCAGGCTCAGAACTTGCTCCCACTCTGCTTTAACCCAGCCAGGATTGCTTAAAAAGACGGGATAGTTTGCGCTACAAGCGGCAATAAAACGAGCCAAGAAGCGAATTGGATCTGGCTCAACTAACAAAAGTTTAGGTAAATTACCTGAAGCCTTAAGTGAGTGTAATTCTGCTAAAAACTGTGTAACCAGTTCTGCAAATTTCTCACTATCACATCCACCTAACCAGTCATTTGCGGTTTGATGGGGCAAATAGGTTAGGGGGGTCATAAGATTTTGCTTGGCTACTACTTCTGAAAAGATACATTCTCAAAAGACGCTTGCCAATCTTCTGCGAACCAATGTTCAGTGCCAAAACCGATCGCTCTGGAGGGAGGTGGGAGATTAGCAATTAGCTTTGTTTCGATGAAACGCCGGGCGATCGCCGTCTCAAACACGGACGACCACACCACATCAGGCTCATAGGTTCGACAAAACTGACGCAAACGACCTGGAGAACCTGCGATCGCTGCTTTCACGACAAAAATTCCGCGCCAGCCCTGCTGGTAACACTGCTGCATTTGCGCTAGCGTGGCGACCGATTCGTCTAGGGCGAGCGGCGTTTGGAAGCGATCGCTCAGTTTCAACAGTTGGTCAAACTGACTGACGGGTAAAGGCTGCTCTAAAAATTCAACTCCAACGCTATCAGCTACCTCTAGCCAGGTACAGGCTTGCTGCCAGTTTAGTCCTGCATTGGCATCAAGTCGCAGTTTGGCAGTGGAAGGTAAAGCATGTACCAGTTGAGTGAACACCTGTAATTCTTCCGCTACAGGCGCTACACCAATTTTCCACTTAAATGTGCGGCTCCCTTGACTCCAAAGCGGCTCCCAGGCAGACAGAGCAGCTTTTCCTGTGGGTAAAAGGCTGCTGTAGGTGAGGGTAGGATTGGATTTTGCCAAACTGCTGTCATCCAAACTTTCCCAGGCAGACTCAAAGCCAAACTGACAGGCAGGCAAACTATCTGGAATCGAGAAAATAGTGTCTATCGTAATTTGCTCAGGTAGCTGCTGACAAAACGCCAACGCCTGAGATAAGCTCTCACTGCCAAACCATTCAATCGGGGCAATTTCACCTAGTCCAACTTGCCCTTCAGCATCAGTCAGTTGCAACAAAATCCCCTGGCGATCGCTCCACAGACCATGACTAGTGAGTAACGGTTGTCGAAAACGACGGCTATAGGGGCGATAGTTCAGTCGATATTGCATTCGGAGAAGGTATTTCTCTTTAACGAGAAAATCGGTCGCTATCCTGCGCCCAATAGTCAGAACAGGTCATGGCTTCTGCTTTTAGTGCTTTATCTGGATGTACCGCACATTTAAGGTAAGGATTGGAGCCAAAGAAGCGACAGTTTGAGCAGGGTAATTGCTTTAATTTTGGAGAAGGAGGAACGTAACTGTGCGTCAGTTTCCAGGTAAGCGATCGCCTCAAAGCCAGTACAACCCCAGCTAAAGCAATCAATACAACCGGTGCTGCCCAAAACCCCTGTACGGGCATTTCTACATCGTTAACAGGTATTTGTCTATCAGAAACTTCGTTCAGATTCATCTCTCGGTCTGCAGTACTCTCAAGTACCCCATAGTGACTAGACATTGCCGTTCGCATCCCTGTAATGTTGCCCTTGAGTCTACTTGTGGTTGTATCCCAAAGGAGAGACTCACTACTTCTTTCGACAGTTGGGTTCAGCTATTGGCTTTCTCCTCCAAAAGACAGATCTGTTGATTTTACTTGTCCTTCAGAGTTTACTCCGCCTCGAATCCCCTTACCTCTAAGGTAGCCGAGTTGAGATAGAGGATCGGGCGATCGCTTCACAATTGTTTGAATTTTTACAGTATTTGACTTCCTGTGTTTCTATCCAGGGACGGGGAAAGATAGGGTAACTATGTGCTGGTCAATTCCTTCCCCTAATCATTACTTATATGAATCTGCGGTTGACTTTAGATAAATCAGTTGTATCGCTTTCGGTATTGATACTAGTAGCTGGATGTGTAAACTCAGCGTCATCTGTTTCGACAGATTCTTCTCCAACTGCATCCGTTTCACCAGCTTCTACCGATGCAAAACCCAATTTGGAATCTGGTGCTGATTCGCCCACAGGCACATCTGAAAGCAGTTCATTTCAAGCAGCGTTGGATACAGGGATGAGCGCAGCGATCGCGGCTCAAACTGCAGTTTCCCAAGACGACTGGAATTTAGTAGCTAGTCGCTGGCAAAGAGCGATCGCCCAGTTAGAGACTATTCCTACATCAGCTGCGAACTATGAGAGGGTTCAGCAAAAGATTGCGGAATATCGACGCAATATGATGGTGGCTCAGCTACGGGCACAAGGGCACGTGGCAGCAGTCCCCACTCCGTCTGTCACCTCATCAACTCCTACAGCAGCAACACCAAACTCAGGACATTCTCAGCTCGCTAAACCTCAAACTGCTAGAACTCAGACAACCGAATCCCTGTGTCGATCAGCCAGCCCCTCTGGACAGCCACAACTAGAACTTAGCCAGCTCCAGTTTTATCGAGATGGGTTTGAGCCGGATGGTGATTTTTTAGTTGGCTGTCTGACCAATAACAGCGATCAAGCGGTCAGAGCAGCAGGCTTAAGCTACGGTTACTCTGGCGGAAACGTGATGGGAGGAGGAATAGGTTCTCTGGTCTTTCCATCTGAAGTCATCCAACCCGGACAAACAGTCGGATTTAGAAGCGATTTCACTGTTCATAGAGAGGCATTCCAGGTACAACTATCTTCTTTAAACTGGTGTTGGGAGCAGGACAATATTTGTTTCATGCAGCGTCAAATGTCTCTATCAACTACAGTGAGTCGTTGAATCAAGAGTGACTTGCTCCTGATTATCCCTTTCTTGTTGTGGAGTAGGTCTACTATGAAAATTCTGGTTCTCAATGCTGGGTCGAGTAGCCAAAAAAGCTGTCTGTACGAGATAGCGGATGACGGGCTACCCAACCAATCACCGTTGCCATTGTGGGAAGCAAAGGTCGATTGGACTCATCACTCAGGGTTTGCAGAAATCGAGGTCAAAACGGCGAAAGGGAAAACGCTGCAAACCGAAATTTCGGCAGATCGAGCGGCGGCGATCGCTCATGTTCTGGATACGCTCTGGAGCGGCTCAACCCAGGTAATTACCCAAGCTTCTGAGATCGATGTGGTGGGGCATCGAGTTGTACATGGTGGGCAAGAGTATCAGCAAAGTGTGTTGATTGACAAACCCGTGAAAGAGGCGATCGCTCGACTCATTTCTCTGGCTCCTGCTCACAATCCAGCTAACTTGGAGGGAATTGAGGCGATCGAGAAAACCCTGGGCGATCGGATTCCTCAAGTTGCTGTCTTTGACACTGCATTTCATGCTCAAATCCCTGCTGCTGCGGCAACCTATCCGATTCCCTATGAATGGTTTGAACAGGGAGTCCGGCGCTATGGGTTCCACGGTATCAGCCATCAATATTGCGCTGAGCGGGCGGCTCACATCTTAGGGCGAGATTTCAAAAACCTGCGTTTAATTACCTGCCATCTGGGAAACGGGTGCTCTCTTACCGCTATCCGTGATGGGCACAGTATAGATACGACAATGGGCTTTACGCCGCTTGAAGGCTTAATGATGGGTACCCGCTCTGGTTCTGTTGATCCGGGTATTTTAATTCACCTGATGCGTCAGGAAGGCTACACCGTTGACCAGATGGATCAGATGTTAAACAAAGAGTCGGGGCTAAAGGGCGTTTCTGGCATATCGGCAGATATGCGGCAGATTGATCAGGCGATCGCCCAGGGCAACACTCGCGCTCAGCTAGCATTTGATATCTATATCCATCGCCTACGTTCCTCAATTGGCGCAATGTTGGCTAGTTTGGGCGGGTTGGATGCTCTCATTTTTACGGCTGGTGTAGGCGAAAACTCCGCTGCAATTCGGGCGGCTGCCTGTGAAGGATTTACCTTTTTAGGCTTAAACATTGACGCTGAGAAAAACACTCACTCCCCAGCCGATCAGGACATTGCGACCGTTGATTCAGCGGTACGAGTGTTAGTGATTCACACTGAGGAGGATTGGGCGATCGCCCAACAGTGCTGGCACTTGCTTAAGGGAGCCTGATGTCTGTTTTGAGGACTGGTTTTTCCAAATGTTGCTCTGGATGCTCAAGTTCCGTAAAACCTAATTTGCGGTAAAACGGTTGAGCAGTATGAGTCACCAGCAGCCACCGTCGCAAACTTTGAAGCTCTGGATGAGCCAAAATCACCTCAACAAGCCATTGTCCCAAACCGTTTCCCCGAAACGATTCCACAACAAAAACATCTGCAAGATAGGCAAAAGTCACATAGTCAGTCAAGACACGCGCAAAACCAACTAATTGCGTATCTCGATACAGTCCAAAGGGCAAACTGTGATCAATGGACTTTTTGACTGCCTCAAAAGAGCGACCGATCGCCCAGTATGAATGATTCGCCAAAAAATTATGGATCTCTTGCAAATCAAGTCGTTGGCGATCGGTGCTAATTGTGTATTCTTCGCGATGCCATTCCTGAACCATAGAAGAATTAATACTGATACCAGTTTAAACAGATTTCGCGACACATCAATTTCTGTAAGGGTGCACAGCAGTGCGCCCCTACCCATATCTGCAACATCCTCAAATCAAGTTGGTGTAACTTGAATGAAAATGCACGGATTACAGTAACTTGCAACCTACAACACTATAGCAATCTCTGTCTATCGCTGGATCTAAGCCTGTTTTTGAATAGGAAATCGTAGCTTTTAAGTTCAAAATATACCTCTGTTAAGCAATACTCAATCCTTATCATTGCTGAAGCTTTTAGAATCAAGAGGTTACTGACGATAATGCCTTGAATATGACGACGGGAATTTGGGTATTGGGCGACCAGCTTTGGATGGAGCAAGCAGCATTGCAAAGCTGCGTTGAGGAAGAGCGATCGCCCGTTATCCTGATTGAGTCCCGAAATTGGGCACAGCAGCGCCCTTACCATCAGCAAAAACTAGTGTTGGTCTGGTCAGCAATGCGTCACTTTGCCGAAGAATTGCGGCAGGCGGGCTGGTCAGTTGCCTATGAGAGTGCAGACGATTTTGCAACACCTTTAAATCAATGGGTGAAAGCAAATGGTGTCACCGAGTTGCGGGTGATGATGCCAAGCGATCGCCCTTTTCTTCACCTCATCCAATCCCTAGAGTTGTCCTGCAAACTCACCTTTATCCCCAACAATCGCTTTCTCTGGACAAAAGAGGAGTTTAGGAAATGGGCAAAAGGGCGAAAAAACCTATTAATGGAATTCTTTTATCGAGAAGGACGCAAGCGCTTTCAGGTTTTGATGGAAGGTAGCCAACCTACTGGAGGTGAGTGGAACTTTGATAAACAAAACCGCAAACCACCCAAAAGTAAACTCAAAACCCCTACTCCACTTTGGTTTGAGCCAGATGATATTACTCAGGCAGTAATCGATTGGGTTAAGTCCGAAAAAATTTCCACCTACGGCAACGTTGAACCGTTCCGCTGGGGCGTAACCCGTCAGCAAGCGCTACAAGTGCTGGAAGTATTTACTCAGGAAAGGTTACCAACCTTTGGACCCTATCAAGACGCAATGGTGACAGGCGAAGAAACGATGTGGCACGCGCTGCTTTCCCCATATCTGAATCTGGGATTATTGCAGCCGCTAGAAGTGATTCGGGCTGCGGAACGGGCCTTTTATCAGCATGATTTAGATTTGAATAGCGCGGAGGGCTTTATCCGCCAAGTTTTGGGTTGGCGCGAGTACATGCATGGCTTGTATACCTATGTGGAAGATGACTACCCTCAACGCAACTGGTTTAACCATACTCAACCTCTACCAGAGTTTTTTTGGGATGCAGACAAAACCGATATGAATTGTCTACATCAAACGCTGAAGCAGGTAGAAAACTTAGGCTATGCTCATCACATTCAGCGACTGATGGTATTAAGTAACTTCTCACTAATTGCCGGGCTGTCACCTCAAGAGGTTGAAAGCTGGTTTCACTCTGCTTTTATTGATGCCTACGATTGGGTAATGCAGACGAATGTGATTGGTATGGGTCTATTTGCCGATGGCGGCATTCTCGCCTCAAAGCCTTACGCCGCCTCAGCCAATTACATCAACAAAATGAGCGATTACTGTAAGGGATGTGTTTACAAGGCAGGCGATCGCACAGGTGAAAAAGCCTGTCCCTTCAACTTTTTTTACTGGGATTTTCTTGCTCGTCACCGTGACAAATTAAACTCTCAGGGAAGGATGAACTTCATTCTAGCAAACCTCAATAAAATGCCAGCCGCAGAGCTACAGGCAATTCGAGAGAAAGCAGCAGAGTGGCACCAAACCCACTAGAAGTTAAAGCCGAATTCTAATCATTGCTCTATTGCTCAAAATGGTCAAAGGTGAGCGGAGCAAGCTAAATCTTTACAAAAGATTTATGAGCAATAGTGTTTTTGTTTTTTCTCAAAAAGATGCTCTCTGTACTTGATGCTTTCCTCAAAACACTAGCTAGCCTTACTACTGATTATTGAGCTTAATCCTCTCAGCAATCTGTCGCAAATAATGGTTAACATCTGTCCGGAGATAGAAATCATGAGGAAGATTCTCTTAACGAAGCTATGCTTTGCAATTTCCGTTTTATCCGCTTATCCAGCTTATGGAATTACTGAGGTTGAACCCAATAATTCCTTTATTGATCGTCAAGTTTTACCATCCGATGCAGCAAGTGTAAATGGTTCTATAAGCCCTGGTGACGTAGACTTTTTTACATTTACAGGACTTGAAGCTGGTGCAAGCTTTGTTGCTGAGTTTATCCAAGGTAATTTCGACTCAATTCTAGGACGTCTAGATGATGAAGGTAATCTTTTAGGAACAGATGATGATGGGGGAGATAGACCACTCTCAAGACTCTCTGGAATAGTGCCTGAGAGTGGAAATGTCAATTTAGGTTTAACTGGATTTTCAGATTTTTCTTTGGTCGGAGACCATTTCGAGTCGGGCGACTATGAGTTATCCGTCAATACATTTCCTTCTGTCAATCTCGACTATTCAGTTACTGAAGTTCCATTTGTATTTGAAGATATTTCTACAACAGGAACCCGTGTACTCGCTGGTGCCGACGATGAAACGGTTTCCGCCGAATTGGGATTCACGTTCAATTTCTTTGGGCAAGACTTTAACAGCATCTCTTGGAGTCCCAATGGTCTTCTAACGTTTGGTGGGTCAAGCGGCCAATTCGCCAACGTCAACTTATTGAGTGAAGAATCTGACGATTTGCCAATTATTGCACCGTTATGGGATGACTGGCAGTTCTTCTCTCCTGGTACAGATGCTAGCTATCTCCAAGCTTTAGGTGAGTCAGGACAACAGCGCTTCATTATTCAATGGAACCTTGCCGAAGGTTTTCCTGATTCTCCGAGCGCTGTTACTTTCCAAACAGTTCTTTTTGAGGAAAGTAATGAAATTTTGTTCTCTTATCTAGATGTGGACTCCGAAGACTTTCGAGCCTTTGGAAATGACGCAACCATTGGTATCCGTGATGCATTTGGTAGTCAAAGAGGTGAGGTCCTGCAGTTTTCTTTCAATACACCTGCTATTAGGAATCGGCAAGCGTTGCTCTTTAGCCCTGAGGTGGTTTCTGAACCAGTACCTGAGCCTGCTTCCTTACTTGGGCTTTTTGCGTTTGGAATGCTTGGTGCTGGCTCTATACTGACGCGCAAATCACAAAAGTAAGATTGCATCTACACAGTTGCAATGGTTGAGCTATCGATGTTTTTAGCCTTAGGCTATTTTCTTTGAAGGAAAGTTAGCCTAAGGCAATTCAAGCATTAAACGATAGTAGCGATCGCCCTCTCCAAACTTTAGCCTTCAAACCTCATCTGGAAAATCGTTCTGAAATATTTTTTTGACTACCCCTCTAGCGTTACTAAATCCCCCGTCTAAATAGACTGCGCCAATAATTGCCTCTAGCGTTTCAGCTAATACATAGGGTTGCTCGTTTGCCCGCATTTTCTTTTCGCCCACCCCAAGTTTAATAAACAGCCCAACTTCTAAAACTTTGCCCAGCTGAGCCAAGTTTTCTTCCCGCTCTAGCTCAATTCTTCTAGTTGTGATTTCTTGCCTGGAGTTGCAGCCCGATCGCACTAAAAATTCGGTCAAGACCGTCTTTAGAACGCTATCTCCCAGCGTGCGATAAATTTCCTGATCTTCATGGATCTGGTTCTGCTGTTTTTGCTCCAGTGCATAGGCTTTGCGGGTCAAAGCTCGGTTGAGCAAGCGTTTATCAAAAAAGAAATATCCTAAATTTTGTTCCAGACTCATGGCTTAGCTTAGATAAAGCTGAATAAACTGCTGAGCCGCATCAGGATTAATCTGCTTCAGAGCTTTGACGATTTCAACGATGGTTTCTGGGGCAGGTTCCTCCTGCTCATGCAGCCACATAAAGAGTGTAGATCGATCAATGCCAGAAGCCAAAGCTAGTCGACTTTGGCTGATGCTGTAGGTCTCTAGAACCTGCTTGAGTGATTTATTTGCCTTTCCCATGCTCTCAGTGTCATCAGAGAATCTTGTGGTGGCGATCGCCACACTGATACATTTCAGAACACAGGCTTTTGCTCATACTTTCAGGATTTTGCAGCGAGAATGGGCTAAAGTTAGGGCGATACTTGTGCCGAAAACGCTGTCCGCTGGGGTGATTAGATGGCTAGTCAACTTGCTCAACGAATGCCGCTCGTGAGCGTGGTGATTCCGACCTATAACTGCGATCGCTACATCGTTCAGGCGATCGAGAGCGTCCTGAATCAGACCTACAGCAACTCTGAAATCATTGTCGTTGACGACGGCTCTACCGACCAAACCCAGCATGTACTGAAGCCCTATCTCAACCGCATCCGCTATATTCACCAGGAAAATCAGGGCGTATCGGCTGCCCGTAACCTCGGAATTCAAGCAGCCAAGGGTGAATTTGTTGCTTTCCTGGACGCAGACGATTTTTTCCTTCCCGACAAATTAGCTGACCAGGTTGCCTGCTTTGAAGCAAAACCCTCGTTGGGTGTAGTCTCCAGCGGTTGGTACATGGTTGATGAACAGGGCAAGGACATCATTGCAGAACATAAACCTTGGCTAGGACTGCCGCACCTCAACCTGGAAACCTGGTTACTGTGGCGACCCGTTCTGCCCAGCGCTCTGATGCTGCGGCGCAAATGGCTGGAAGCAGGCGCATTCGACACGCGGCTCAGCTATGCGGAGGACGCAGAACTGTTAATTCGTTTGGCTGCGATGGGCTGTGAATCGGCTTGGATAGAGAAACTATCTCTAGGCTATCGGCGGCACTCCAGCAGCGCTACCAGCCACCAAAATGTGTTGAAGCAAGCAGAATCCTTTGACGCAATTTATGAAAGCTTTTTTGCTCAACCTGACTTACCTAAGTCTATTTCTAAGCTAGAAAGAGCGGCCCATTACAATTATTTAGTTTGGCTAGGCTGGCGATTCTACCAAACTTCTCAACTGAGCAAAATGTCAGAATATTTGCGTCGTGCGTTGCTTTATTCGCCCTATTTACCTTCAGCAACTGTGTCTAATTGGGTGCAATCCTTCAGCGATTATGCACTCGGTTCTGGGGAAGAATTGGACGCTCATGCACTCAGTAACTTACCCGAATGGAAGCAGTTAACGCATATCGTTCTAACTCAAAAAACACCTAGAGTTAGTGTGATTATTCCAGCCTATAACTGTGCTGAATATATTGCTGAAACGATCGAAAGCGTACTGAATCAAACCTATAGCGACTACGAAATCATTGTGGTGGATGATGGCTCCACAGACGCAACTCGGGAGGTGGCAAAGGCGTATGGCGATCGCCTCCAATACGTCTATCAACAAAACCAGGGAGCAGCAGCAGCCCGTAATCGGGGTATGCGATTAGCTAGGGGTGAACTGATTGCTTTCCTGGATGGAGATGATCTATTTTCACCCGATAAATTAGCCGTTCAGGTTGCTTACTTCGATGCCAATCCATCCGTAGGTATGGTCAAAACGGGTTGGCAAATAATCGACCAGCAAGGAAAATTTGTTTCCACTGTAGAACCGTGGCACTACGCGCCCAAACTCGATTTAGCCACACTGGTACTTTATAAAGTCTCTCGTCCTAGCGCCTTGATGGTCCATCGAGACTGGTGTGAGCGGACTAATGGCTTCAATACTGATTTTGCGATTGGAGAAGATTTAGACTGGATGCTTAGGCTGGCGTTGATGGGCTGCGAAATTGTTTGGGTACGCCAGACTCACGCTTGCTATCGTCAGCATTCTGACAGTCTGATGTCGAGCGGTTCCAGACTACGCGCCGATATGGAAAACGTCATGGATCAATTTTTTGATCGAGCTGACGTTCCAGACTCAATTCGCCAGCTAAAAGCGCAGGAACGCTATCAAAGCTTAGTCTGGATTGCCTGGAGAATGTATCGAGACGGCTGTAGCGAAGAGATGGCAACCTGTTTAGAGAAATCTTTAAACTACACATCACTTTCATCGACTGAAACTGTCTTAAACTGGATTAATCTTTTTACCTCAGCTTCAGCTGAATATGGCTATGAGTTAGATGTATACTCTTTGATTAATTCATCCGACTGGCAGCGAGTGATAAATGTTATCAAGCAGTGCGATCGCCACCCTATTTCTTCAGCTCAACTTTAATGAAACACATTCTTTTATATAGTGATGATCCGGGAGAAGGGGGCTTAGCTCAGTACGAACATTCCCTGGTTTGTCAACTCAAGAATTTGGGCTATCAGGTGTCTAATGCTCATGGTAAACCGCTCAATGAAAAAATTGAACGGGAGCAAGAATTAGGCATTCAGCAAATCAATTTAGGTTTTACATCGGGTCAAGACTTTACGCGCACGCTCAAGGATCTTGGCAGTGCTGAAAATATCTTTAGAGAAGCGAAGCCTGATCTAATCGTGTTTAGCGATGGCTGGCCATTTTCCACCTTTGCAGCAAAGCAAGCTGCAATTCAGTTAGGTATCCCCTATGCGATTGTTTTGGGATTCATTAATGCTGAATGCGCCAACTTTTCCTATGGAGATGGAGTAGATTATACCGACGCTGTTTCTCATCATTACAGTCAAGCAAAAGCCTTAGTGGCTGTTTCTCAAGAGAATGCAGATCTAATTCACCAAATCTATCGAATTCCTCAGAGCAAAATCCAGATCATCCATTACGGTCGTCCCGCCAAATATTTTGAACCACCCGATCCATCAATTCGAGGAAAACTGCGGCAGCAGTTGGGATTGCCCGATGGAGCGATCGCCTGCTTAACCTCTGCTCGCCTTGCACCCGTTAAAGGGCATCAGTATCTATTAGAGGCAATTCAGCAGCTCAAACAGACTGAGGTTTGGGAAAAGCTTTACTTTTTGTGGGCGGGAACGGGGACGGGCGATCGCTACTCCAACATCGAATCGCAGCTCAAGGAGTCTGTTAGGAAACTGGGCGTTACAGAGCGAGTAAAATTCCTGGGACAGCGCTCAGATATTCCTGATTTGCTCACGGCAAGCGACATTTTTGTGTTTCCTTCAAAAGCTGAAGGGATGCCTTTATCTGTGATGGAAGCAATGGCAAAAGGATTGCCTGTGATTGCCTCATCTGTTAGTGGCATTCCCGAAGAACTTGGCGACACTGGCAAACTACTACCCGATCCCAATAGAGATCCAGAGGGAACCGTTAGAGAGTTAGTCAATACGCTTCAAGCTTGGGCTGGGGATAACCAATTACGCGCCTCTGTGGGTCAAGCGTGTCATCAACGAGCCGCCAAAATGTTCAAAGAAGAGCGAATGCTGGCGGAGCATATTGCCATGATTGAGCAAGCTTTGTCTGGTGAGGACTCTACTAAAGGTGAGAACGAGACAGATTTACTTGATCCATCTTGGATTCAAGAGTTAGCCAAACGCATCGCCTATGGCTCTATAGTGTGGAATGCTTGGCGGTTACAGCATCAGGGTGATTTGAGTGGAATGTCCAAACTACTAAAAACATCCATAAAAGACATTCCCTTCTCAAGAACGGAAGCGGTTCTAAATTGGATAGAAAGTTTTGCAAAATTTTCTCTTGAAAAAGGAGAAAAACTAGATACTTATTACCTGACTACTTCAGTAGAATGGCAAAACTTAATTTGCTCTGTCCAACAAGAAAAAATACTTAAATAAGTAGGCTTAGTTCATGTATGATACGTTACGCTATTGCTAACATATCAAGCTTTGTAACACAGTGCATTACGGCTTTGCCTGACACACTCTACAATATCGCTTACTTAGGAAGTATACTTACCCTCACTTACCTGAAAATAACTCACAACGCATGGACATTACTTTAGACTACCCAGTAAATCCACAGCCTCGATATGGATATGGTAAGCCTCCCCATGCAAAACTTTACGAGCTTATTGATAAGCGCAGACAGTCCTATAAGGAAGTATTGAATCTATTTCTGAAGTATGAAAGTGATTTACTCAAACTTCCTAAAGTGCCTGATCCAGACAATCTGAAAGAGCCTGCCTGGATTAATTCTTGGATTCCAGGAAGCGATTCAACTGCACTTTATTGCCTGCTACGGCTCTGTAACCCTGGACAATATTTTGAAATTGGATCGGGAAATTCTACTAAGTTTGCGAGACGAGCAATTACCGATGGCAATTTAAGAACCAAAATTTTTTCCTTTGATCCGCAGCCGCGGGACGAAGTGAACTCAATCTGCGACTCAATGGTTAGAAAACCAATTGAGGATGTTGATGTTAGTATTTTTGAGCAGTTAGAAGAAGGAGATTTTCTATTCGTTGATAACTCCCATCGTCTATTTATGAATTCAGACGTAGCGGTCGTTTTCTTAGATATTTTGCCTCGATTAAAGAGAGGCATTTTTGTAGAATTTCATGATGTCTTTCTACCCTTTGACTATCCGCCTCAGTGGAAAGATAGACACTATTCTGAGCAGTACATGCTGGCAGCCTATCTCTTAGCAGAAGGCAAAAAATTCGATGTTCTGTTACCTAACGCCTTTGTAGGCGTTGACCCAGAGCTTAGCAACATTCTATTACCTCTATGGAAGAAGCTAGAGATTGACGCAAGTGTGGCTAGACACGGAAGCTCCTTTTGGATTAGAACAAATTAAGGGGAGATTTGTATCACTGACTAATTCCAGTTAAACTCAATACCAAGATATTCTTCCAACATCTGATTGTGTGGCTTGAAGTAATCCGCTAAGGTCCGCCGTAACGATTCACTTACAGGAGACTTATAGTCTCCTGGGTAGTAATTCTTATATTTATTGAGCTGGTAGTTAGGCAATCCCAAAAAGTTGAAAGTATCTGCTACTACCTTCGCAGGATTTGCGTACAAGTCTTCACTCTTTATAATTAAGAAATTTTCTTTAGGAAATAGCTTCGTCCATCTTTTAATTGAATACACGTAAAGACTATTTAAGACATAACTCCAAGACTTACTGAAATAACTACCGTCAGTTAAAGTTTCCTCTGTAGCATCCTTCAAAATTTCTAATTCGGAAAAAATTGCGGTCTCTAAAGAACGTTCTTCATAATGCGCCCGCACAATATCATGATAGTGAGAAATCGTCCTATCTACTGGATTTCTCAGGAGCAGGATGAGTTTTGCATCAGGAAATAAGGAGAATAACTTTTGATCAGCTTCAGGAAATGCAAGGTAGCATGGTGTTGCCTCCCCAGTTAAAAACTTTAGCCCTTCAATTTCGCAGGGAAATTGGGCTAAATACCAGGGTAATCCTTCATCAAAATAGTGACTAAAAAAATTAACTTCCTTCTGTAGGGCAGGCAAAACTTGGGGATGTTTGACCAGGTACTTATACAGAGAAGTTGTGCCCGCTTTACCGACCCCCAAAATGAAAAAGTCTGGCTTGTGTGAGCTACCAAACTGCCAGGAATAGTTTGCTAAATCAGGCTTGATCTTAATCAGCTTTTGATAACAGGCCTGTTGATAGTAAGGAATTGCTTCATTAATTTTTTTCTGGGTTGAAAAGACGTTCCCTAACTGAAAATAATTCCAAAAATTGCTTGGATTAAGCTGAATAGCCTTCTGGTAGCAGAAAGTCGCTTCTTCGAGTCTCCCTGGTTGTAATAGATTGTCTTTTACCCAGGGGTAGAATCGATGTGAAATACGTCGAGATAAAACGTCTCCTAGTTTCTCGTAAGCTCCAAAAAAGTCTGGGTTCAATTTGATCGTCCGACGATAATATTCTTCCGCATTGTGCCAATCTCGCTGCCATGCAAGTGCTTCTCCTAATGCATAGTTAGACCAGCAAAAGTTTGGGTTCAATTGAGTGGACTGACGATATGAGGCGATCGCCTCATCAACTCGCCCCAGTTTTTCTAGAGTTCGACCTAGTTGATAGGAAGCAATATGGTTCTCAGAATTTAATTCAAGCGTTTTCTGATAGTACAAAATCGCTTCTTCTAGCTGCCCCTGCCGCTCCAATATGTCAGCTAGATAGAAATAAGATACATGAGAAGTTGGGTTTAGTTCGGCTGCACGACGATAGCTAGCAGTCGCAGCTGCTAGCTGATTCACAATTGCCAGAGCTTCCCCTAATCGCTGATGTGACTCGTAAAGTTCTGGATTTAGCTGAATTGCGCGATGATAACAGTCGATCGCCGCTTCGGTCTGTCCTTGAATAACTAGCGCTTCGGCTAAGTAATGGTGAGCTTGGGCATCTTCTGGGCTGAGCCGAACAGCATGTTGAAAGCAGGCGATCGCCTCTGGCAGATGATTCTTCTGTAGCAGCAAATTTCCTAAATCAAAATAGAGCTGAAAAACCTCTGAATTCAGCGTAATTGCTAGCCGAAAACAGCCAATTGCTTCGTCAACTTTTCCTTGTTGAGCCAGGACTTTCCCAAGCTGATAGTGAGCTTCAGAGGAATCTGGGCTGAGCGTAGTAGCTTGACGATGAGCGTTAATCGTTACCTCTTCAAGATAGCGTTGTTCAACCAGCAAATTCTCTAGAAGCTGATGAAACAAGTCGTTTTGTGGATCGAGTTGAATTGCTTTCTCGAACCAATTTCTTGCCTGATCTAAATGTCCCTGTGCTTGCAAAATGCTACCTCGATTTTTGCAAGCCAGAGCAAAATTAGGATCGATTTTGAGTGCGCGATCGCAAGCAATGATTGCCTTTTCTAGCTGTCCATGAACATAGAGAACTTCTGCCAAGTCATTGTAAGCGATTGCATCATGAGGATTTTTAGACAATGCCTGTTTGCAGGCTGAAATTGCTTCATCTAATGTTTGAGTATTTCTATGCAAGCTATTGTTGGGCAATGCTGTAGTCACTGAATTAGTTGATGAAGACATTTCTTTCTGCCATCCTTCTGATTAAGCTAGTTATCGATCACGACCATGAACTATTTGCTCAATGGACTTAGCAATCTATAACTAATAGAGAATAACTGACCCATGAGAAACAATTTAATTTCTCGTTGCCTTATTCAAGTTGTGATTTGCGATTCCAGGACTGCTTGAAAAGGGATTTAATCCATCGATTTAGCGGTACCCAGGTTGGGGAAGAAAACTCTTCTGATGCTAAAAGTAAATCTTCGGAATGCGTTATTTCCTGCACCACTTGGGAGTAAGGAGCGATCGCCACTTCGTCAAGTGCTAATTGAGGCAGCAAAGCTTCAACCAATGGCTCAACTTGTCTAGATAAGCTGCTAGGTGAATTGGTGATTAGTTCCGTAACAATCGGTTCAGATGAATCTACTAGTTGTATTTGAGACTGACAGGTCAGTTTAATCTGCAGTAGCGAATAGATTTGAGGACAGTTAACTTCAACCTGCTGCAAGATCGATTCAGACAAATCAGGATTTAATTCAGTCGCATGACAATAGGGAGCAATCGCTTTTTCGGGTTTATTTTGCTCAATCAAGCTATCGCCTAGTTGTCGCAAAACCTCTGCCAGTTTCACTCGAACCAAGTCTGAACTGGGGTGTCGATCGAGCGCAATTTGGTAAATAATAATTGCCTGATTAATCTGATTTTGAGCAACCAGAGCATCTCCCAATTGCAGATACCAATCCATTTGCTCAGGCTGCATCTCAATCAGCTTGTGATATGGCTGAAGGTTGTCCGGGTCAATTTGAATTGCCTGTTGCTGAGCGGCGATCGCCTCTTCCACTTGTCCCTGCTTGGCAAACACTTCACCCAGACACGAATAGGCCCACGATGCCTGGGGGTTAAGCTGAAGCGATCGCTGATAGGCAGTTACCGCCTCTTCCAAATCTCCTTGTTTTGCCAGCGTCTCAGCCAGTGCTGCCTGAATCACAAAAGAATGAGGTTCCAGTTCTACCGCTTTGCGGTAACAGGCGATCGCCTCCTGCCACTGGCGCTGACGGGCAAAGCTATCTGCCATGAAGTAATAGGACCAGGAATGGTTAGGGCTGAGGTCGAGCGTCTTCTGGAAGGACGCGATCGCTTCCTCCAGATGTCCCTGTTGCGCTAGCGCCTTACCCATGTGGTGATAAGACCAGGGAATATCTGGGTCAAGGGCGATCACTTCCTGGTAGCAGGCAATCGCTTCTTGCCAACGGTCTTGCTTTGCCAGTGTTTCACCCAAACACTGATGGTGCCAGACAAACTCAGGCTTCAGCTCGATCGCTTTTTGGTAACAGGCGATCGCAGACTCTAGCTGATTGTGTCGCTCCAGGATTTTACCCAGTTCAAAATGCGCTTCGGTGTAATCGGGCTGAAGCTGGATTGCCATCTGACAAAAGGCGATCGCTCCATCGATTCGTCCTTGTTTTGCCAGCGTCAGTCCCAGTTTCAAGTGCAGTTCAGCATTGTCAGACTGAATTTCCAACGCTTGATAGTAAAGCTGTACGTCGTCAGGATGTAGCTCAATTGCCCGAACATAGCAATCAAAGGCGCTTTGTAAATCTGACTTGGCTCGCTGTTGCAGCGCATCGCCCAGTTTTTGCTGAAGTGCAGGTAGATCTGGCTGCATTCGCAGGGCGTGGCGGTAGGCGGCGATCGCTCCTTCCCACTGTCCCTGTCCGGCTAGCGCGTCGCCTAGATTGACGTGTGACCATTGAAAATTGGGGTTTAACTCATTTGCCCGCTGGAACGCATCCGTCGCCTCTTGCCAACGCTCTAGTTGCAGCAGCGCATTGCCTAGATTGTGATGCGACCAGGAAAAATCGGACTTTAGTTTAATCGAGCGACGGTAGGCAGCAGCGGCCGTTTCCCATTGCTCAAGATTAAGCAGCGCATTGCCCAGGTTGTAGTGAAGCTCCCACCCATTTGCCTGAAAATTCGTCGCTTTCTGGTAACAGGCAGCAGCTTCTTCCCAGCGTTCGTGCTGCGCCAAAATCTTGCCCAGGCTGTGGTAAGAATCTGCATTCGGCTGAAGCTGAATCGCTTTGCGGTAGGAGGCGATCGCCTCTTGCCAGTTTTGCTGACGACAAAACACCTCACCCAGATTGTGATACGCCTCAGAAAAACCAGGGTTTTGCTCTAGAGCACGACGATAGCAAGTGGTCGCCTGCTCCAGTTTGTCTTGCTCCAGCAGCGTGTTGCCCAGGCTCAAGTGTTCCTCTGCCGTTGCCCAGCGTGGCTCCAGGGTAAATGCTCGAAACCAGCAGTCTGCCGCCAGTTCTGGCTTCTCGAGCTGCTGCCACACTTTTGCTAGGCTGCGGTGCGCTTCGACAAAGTTAGGGTTAAGGGCGATCGATCGCTGATAGCAGGTCAGCGCCTCCTGCCACTGGCGATTTTGCGTGTGCAGCGTTCCCAGACTCGTCAACACGTCTGGGGTCGGCTGAATTTCTAACGCTTCGGTGTAATGCCGCTGCGCCTCGGCAAGTCTGCCCTTGGCTTGCAGGGCTTTGCCCAAGGTGGCATGAGCCGCTGCCGTTTCCCGCTGCGCCTGAGAAATGGTTTGCTCACAGACAGCGATCGCCTGATCCCATTTGCCCTCGACACAGTAAGTGGCTGCTTTTTGAATCGGAGGCTGGCTGGGCAACTTCCCATTCTCAGACCGTCCACCGTTGAGGGAATGGCTCCCATTCGTATGGCTTTCATTTAGAGAAAGCTTGCCGTTCGTGGAACCGTTGCCATTGAGGGAATCCCCTCCCTTCACGCCATTTCCATTTCCATTTGCTGAGCCGAGGGAATGTCCGTTGCTGCCATTTAGTGGCACCGTAGGAGAGGGAGATGAGTCAGCTTCAGGATTGGCGCTGCTCAGTTCAATTGCTTTGCGGTAGCAGGCGATCGCCTCGTCCAATTCGCCCTGTTGCCTCAGCGCTTCTGCCAGGTTTTGGTAGGCTCCCACCACGTCAGGATCAAGCTGAATGGCTCGACGATAGCAGGCGATCGCTTTGGATAGGTCTCCTTGGCGAAACAGCACATTGCCCAGATTGACGTGGTCTTCGGGCTGCGCTTTATCTGGCTCCAGCGCCAACGCCTGATACCAGCACTCAGCCGCCGCTTTGGAGTTTCCGGTGTGGGTTAGCACTCGCGCCAAGTTGCGGAACGCTCCAGCAAAATTGGGCTTGAGGGCGATCGCTTTTTGGAAACGGGCGATAGCCTGCTGCCACTGCTGCTGCTGTGCGTGCAGGCTGCCCAGGTTAGCGTGCGCTTCTGCCCAGTCCGGCTGAATCGTCAAAGCCTTTTGATACCAACCCATGGCCGCTTCGGTTTTGCCTGCTTTTTGCAGCGCATTTCCCAGCAGTTTGCAGGCAGGAGCAAAGTCAGATTGAATGGTCAACGCTTGCTCACAGGTGGCGATCGCATCGTCTAACCGTCCTGCGCTCAGATGAGCTTCGGCTTTTGCGGCAAAGTGGGCGGCTGCCGTTGTTGAGTCTACAGTTGAAACCATATTCAGCGTCCTTTGCTTTCAGATGCACGGGTTCAATTCAAATTCAGTCAAATTCGGAGTGAAATAGGGTTTAAATCTATTCGTTTTAACAGGCTTTGGAGCGCATCAAGCCCCACCAAAACATCTTCCGTTAAAGGGTTTTGATACATCAATTCACGCAAGGGTTGACAGGCAAATCCTTCACCTGGCAAATAATAATGCTCTAGCCGAAGGTGTTGGCTGATCACCCAGTAATAATGTCTGATGTAATGGGGTGAAACAAGTTCCACAATTCTGGTGCCGGAGCGACAAAATATCAGATTGGTTAAGCCGCTACCGTGGGGAGCAATAATTACTTTTGCCGCAGCAAATAAAGCAATTTGCTGTTGAAAGGAAAGTGATTCTAGCGTGATTACAGCAAACCCATATTGCTCTAGCAGGTGAATCACTTCTGTCTCATTCAAGACGTTCCGATATCGAGCTTTAGAACGACTGATATAAACTCGTTCAGGATATTCAAAAGATTTGTTAAGATGACCCGTATCAGATATTGTTGCAGAATTTTGGGGCAAAAATTCGCGTCTTAAAAAATCGACTGCCCATGTTTGTACCCAGCCCAGATGTCCGGCAAAAGAAGGAACAATTAACCACTCTGCTTCAAGGTGAGGATGGTAATCGCTCTCTAACACCTTCTCTAACGGAATCCCTAATTGAGTGAGCGTCTCTTTTTGGAAGGGCTGCTGATAGCTATTCACCAAAAAATAATCGATTTCATCCCAGGTAATGCCATTTTGACGAAGTAGTTCCAGACGCGGTAAAACATCTACCATCCAGTGAAAGTAAACGTGTCCCGAAAGCCCCGATAAAACAGCAACCTTTCCCTGAATTTGCTCCAGCGGCGGAAATTCATTCAGATCAAACACGCGATGGTGAGTTTGAGCATACTGGCATCCGGGTAGCTGTCCTGGATATTCGCGAGAAAGGTCTGCTTGCAGGCAATTGTCAGACGTGAAAATGGCGATCGCATTGCAAACTTGCCAATAATTTTTCTGGGGTGCAATCCAGGCACGACCTCGGGCAATTTTTGCAACAGGAAGGGGAGCAGGGTCAGGGGCAATCGCCTCCTGGCTACTCAAGGTGTGAATTCCTTTGCCCAAGTGAATTGGTTCGAAGGAGCCAAAAGTTTGAGTGAGACAGGGGGGGCAGTTGAGTCCGAGGCAGGGGGGGGGGGGGGGGGGTTGGGAGTTGGAGGCTAGAGGGTTTGGAACTTCTAGTTGGGTTGTTGCTGAAGCTTTGCAGTTCCCTAAACCCTGGCGATAGTGGGCGATCGCTTCCTCCAATCGCTGCTGTTTGACCAAGCAGTCTGCTAGCCGCAGATGCAGAATGGGGTTTTGTGGCTCAAGTTGAAGGGCTTGATGGTAATAGGTTTCGGCTTGCTGGTAGATACCACTACCGCCGTACTCCGTTAGCGCATTTGCCAGATGCAGGTAGGTTTGCTGGAGGTAAGTCAGAACAGTTGGGTCGTCAGGCTGATGCTGAAGCGCCGTGAGAAACCGACCGCAGGCGACTTTTGCTTGCGTCAAGGAGTCTGTTTCCGTCAGGGTAGCGACTCGCTGACAAAACGATTCCACAAAAATTTGTTGGAGGGCGATCGCCCGCTGCCAGCACAGCATTGCCTCATTGAACTTGCCCAATCTCAATAGCACTGAACCCCAGTTGCCATACACCTCTGACTGGTCGGGCTGAAGTTGGATGGTTTGCTGAAAACAGCTAACCGCAGCGGCGTATTGTCCCTGCCGTTGCCAAAGTTTCCCCAGTTCGTAATGCGCTACAGCTAAGTCAGGCTGTAGTGAAATTGCACTTTGATAAGCAGCGATCGCCCGATTCACCTGCCCCTGAGCCACAAATACCTGACCTAAGCAGCAGTAAAATTCTGCTGAGGCAGAATGGCTCAAATTTCCAGCCAGTACCTGCTGGCAAGTTTGAATAGCTTCATCCAACTGTCCCTGCTGGATGAGTGCCTGACCTAGATTCAGGTAAGCCTTCAGAGAAAGCTGATTCCAATTATTCTCAGAATCATTCTCAGACTCTTGCAGCAAGATGGTCTGGCGGTAATAGGCGATCGCCGCCTCAGTTTGTCCCTGTTCATCCAGCGCTACTGCCAAGTTGTAATGAGCGCTGGCATGGCTAGGGCACAAAGCGATCGCTTGTCGATAACTGGCGATCGCTCCTGGCAGATCTTCCTGCTGATGCAGAACATGACCCAGGTTGTAATGTAACTGGTGCAGTTGCAGTTGCAATGCTAAAGCTCTCTGGTAGCTAGACCGACCGATGAGGGACAAAAGCTTTCATCCCTCATCCTCCATTCCTTATCCTTTCCAACTAAAAAATCTCAAAGGCAGAAGCACTGAGATTAAGGTTGCTCTGCAATTGGAATAGTGCAACGCTCTGACCATTGCCAGAGTAGTAATACACGAGACCAGTGCTTTGTTCGTAAATCACTCTGGCACGAACCTCTGACTGACCGAGCGGGGAGGTTGTTACCGAGTTAATATTTTGAACAATAGTGAAATCTTCTGCGCTTAATTGCCCTGTCCCAAGGTTGGCTCCTGGCAACAACGAGCGACTCATCTCAATTGTGTCTTCGCCAGGGGTAAAGTCCAGAATTCGGTCTAGCTGCCCATTACCTGTTGAGTCTTCACCCAAGCGGAACGTATCTCTGCCAGCACCACCCGTCAGCACGTCTGCGCCTGCGTCGCCGGAGAGCAAATCATCACCACCGTCACCAGAGAGGCGATCGCTGCCATCGCCACCAAAGAGGCGATCATTACCATCGACTCCACTATCTCCTCGCCGGGAGACATCTCCAAAAATTACGTCGTCTCCAGCACCACCGACAACAGCATCCCTGCCACTGCCACCATAGAGGCGATCGTTGCCATCTTCTCCGGCAACGGTGTCGTTTCCGGCATCTCCGAAGGCAATGTCATCTCCAATACCGCCTAACAGGCGGTCGTTGCCTACGCCGCCATAGATTTGGTCGTTGCCAGAGCTCCCCATTGCCAGATCGTTACCAGCATCTCCAAAGATAATGTCGTTGCCATTATCCCCATAGATGCGATCGCTTTCGCTGCCACCATAGAGGCGATCGTTGCCGTCCCCGCCGCGCAAACGATCCACACCTTGGTCACCCAACATTACGTCATCGGCAGCACCACCTATGAGTAGATCATTGTCTCTGCCCCCATAGAGGCGATCGTTGCCTGCCTCGCCGCGCAGAGCATCTGCACCTTGTTCGCCAAAGAGTTCATCATTATCGGCGCCACCAAAGAGCAAGTCGCCTTCGCTGCCTCCATAAGCTCGGTCAGTCCCCGACTCCCCATAGACAACGTCTCTACCTCTGCCGCCGGAGAGGAGATCACTGCCACGCCCCCCTAGGAGCCTGTCGTTGTTGGCACCGCCTTCTAAAGTGTCGTTTCCATCAACGCCCCGGAGGATAAACCGATCTGTATTACTTCGGGAAACTGTTCGAATGCTGTCATTGCTATTGCTCCCAAAAGCAATAATCGGGCCTTCGGGAGAAGGTCTTCTCAAGACAATGGCTCGACTACTGATTGCCCTTAGCCCGAAAAAAACAGGTGTAGGTGGCGTACCACCAGGTGGCTGAACAACGACTTCCGACATCAGGACTCCTCTATCAAACTGGGTGGTAGATTGTTTGCACGTTCAAACTTTTTAGCTACGCAGTTGCAACCATACAAGAAATCGACCCTGAGTTTCTAAAAATTCTATCTTTGGAGGTAGTAGATGTGATTGCAGTCTTCTTCTTATACCACATTTCATTCAAACAGACTCTTGTCTTTCTTTCAACAAGAGTGAATCAGCGCAATGCTTTTAGACTTTTCCTGAATGTAAAAACAGCTTGAATCCTAAGTAGGTTAAGACGGATTAGTCAAATATTTCTGAACACAGACTTTAGCCAGCAGTTCAGTAGATTTCGTTGTAAAAAATTGCAGTTACTCTGAATACTAAATGGATGATACACATCATTTTGGTCTGTGTTTTGTAGCTATCTTACAGAACCGTTTGGAATGGTCTGCATCAGAGCGACGCTTTTTCAGCGCTTGATATTAAGGCTGCTTGAACAGATTCAAACATTTTGGCTGCAAGCTGCTGCTTGACCTTAATGTTATACACCTCTGGTAGCAGGTTGAATCGCTGAGTTGCGCAAGGGGATCAAAATTCTGAGCAAAATCAAGACTTAAGCTGATCGCTTCCAGTTGCTCAAAAGACTGACGAATCGAAGATTGAAGGGAATGCACAAGGGAAGGAAAAGCTCTTTTTAAAGATTCTGTGAATTTTCGGATATCACTCCGGAACGGACATAATTCACAGAGCGATCGCCAGAACTTGCAGTGGTATAAATCCCCTAAATGCAATTAGGACAAAAAATGGGGCAGGGTGAAACCCTGCCCCATGCATGATAGATAAATCGAGCTTTAGAACCAATCTGCGTGGAATACTCCAGGCTTGTCGGTACGCTCGTAAGTATGAGCACCGAAGTAGTCACGCTGAGCCTGAGTCAAGTTTTGGGGAAGGCGATCGCGCCGATAGCTATCAAAGTAGTCCAGCGATGCGCTAAAGGCAGGAACCGGAACTCCTAGCTTAGCCGCAACAGCCAGCACCTCTCGCCAAGCCTCCTGACGATCGAGAATCGTTTGAACGAACTCAGGTGCGAGCAGCAGGTTAGCAAGCTGTGGGTTCTCATCGTAGGCATGTTTGATCTTGCCCAAGAAGCGTGCCCGAATAATGCAACCAGCCTTCCAAATTCGCGCCGTTTCACCCAGGTCGATGCCGTAGTTAAACTCTTGGGAGGCTTTGCCGATCAGTGCCATGCCCTGAGCGTAGGAGCAAATCTTAGAGCAGTAGAGCGCATCCCGAATTTTATTGATGAAGCTCTGGGTATCGCCGTCATATTTGCCCGTTGGGCCCGATAGCTGCTTAGAAGCTTCTATCCGCTCTTGTTTGTAGGACGACATGATACGCGCATTGACTGCCGCCGTGATCGTGGGAATACTCACGCCTAATTCTAGAGCGCTAACGACAGTCCAGCGTCCTGTGCCTTTTTGCCCTGCTGCGTCCATGATTACGTCTACCAGGGGCATCCCGGTATCCGGGTCGAGTTTCTTGAAAATGTTAGCGGTAATTTCGATTAAAAAAGAGTCGAGTTCATCGGTGGTGTTCCACTCAGCAAACACCTCCTGAAGCTGGTTGTGGTCAAGCCCCAGCGTGTTTCTCAAGAGGTCATAGGCCTCTGCAATCAGCTGCATATCACCATATTCAATGCCGTTATGCACCATTTTGACGTAGTGCCCTGAACCACCTGGCCCGATGTAGGTCACGCAAGGGCCATCGTCTACTTGAGCGGCAATTTTGGTGACGATTGGCTCGATCGCCTCATACGCAGCGCGTGTGCCACCGGGCATCAGGCTAGGGCCATTGAGTGCGCCTTCTTCACCACCGCTGACTCCCATGCCGATAAATTGTAGACCCGTTGATTCCAGGTTTTTAACTCGACGTTCGGTGTCCTCATAGAGAGAGTTGCCACCGTCAATAATCATGTCGTCCTGCTCTAGCAGGGGTTTGAGTTGCTCGATCACTGCATCGACAGGGCCACCCGCCTTCACCATGACGAGAATTCGGCGGGGACGCTCTAGGGATTGAACGAATTCTTCTAACGAATAGGTAGCTACGACGTTCTTGCCCTGAGCGCGTTCTGCCATAAACGTGTTTGTTTTTTCGGGTGAACGGTTGTATACCGTAATCGGAAACCCATTGCGCTCGACGTTAAGCGCCAGGTTTTCACCCATCACTGCTAAGCCAATTAAACCAAAACTCTGTGCCATAAGACTCTCTGCTTGCTTGTGATAGCGCTGGGGACTTCATCCCCTTCAGAGTAGTCAACTTTTTGGAGAACCAAGGCTCAGCAAAGATTTTCTTTATGCCTCTCAGGCTGTTTTCATATTCATTCTGCATGGATCATTTCTTAAGCATGAATGGGGGCGCGGCTTAGCTGCGCCCCCATTCATGCTTAAGGTGTATTCAAGGCGTGTTCCGTGTAGAAAGCGCCTTCAAATAATCGAATCAGTATCACAGGGGCGATTGCCCCCTGGTAAAATGCCTGCGTACACTTTGAAGCGCATTCCCAAACGGACTCCTATGGCTGCTGAAGTAAATCCTAATCAAACAACGGGTGCAGATGCTATCGATGTAGCGATCGCCAGCGGAAACGATTTTGATGGCTCACCCATTCCCCAAGCTAAGCTAGACCTCTATCACAAGGTGATGGGACTGGAAGCAGGGCGGCAGCGCAGCGGCGTTTCAAATACGATGCGATCGCGCATTGTCCGCATTGGAGCCAAGCACATTTCCCAAGCAGAACTCGATCAAATGCTGGTCGCAGCTGACTTTGCGCCATTAAAGGAAAAAGAAATCGCCTTTTACTATGGCGGCAAATAAAAGCTAATTTCTCTAAAGAGCTAATTTCTCAAAGAGACGCTGAAAAAAGCTTTTGCCCTTCTGAAGTTGTCAGTTTAGGCATGGAATGGCGATCGCGCATGGAGACAGTCCTCCAAGTCAGCACAGAGCTAGTTGAGTCAGGGAACTTATGGCGCTATAGCAAGGTCAGCCCGTACATCTGCTTAGCGCCAAAGAACCCATTCACTTCAAACTCAAACCTAATACCGATTTAAACGGATTCCGCGACACATCAATTTCTGTAAGGGCGCACTGCGGTGCGCCCCTACCCACATCTGCAACATCTGCAAATCAAGTTTGTATAAGAACTAGCACTGTTGAAAGCTTTAACGATTGCAACAATGACTTTTGAATGTGAAAGTAAGCTTTCACATTCAAAAGTATCTCCATTAAGCGGGGTGCTACTGGAAGCTGAAGCTAAAATCGTTCAGCGTCAGTTGCCCATCGAAGGCATAAAACGTGATCCGGTGAATGTTTGCCGCCTTCAAGCTAAGCTGCACATTCGGCGGAACGTCGGACCCCGACCCTGCCAGATTTGCCCCCGGAGTTTCTGCCTGAGCAACGGGCTGATTGTTGGCATCAAAAGCGGCTAGCACCGTGCGGCGAGAGCTGGTGACAAACCCACTGACAAATCGAACCGGGCAGCGGAAAGTCGCCTCAACCCAGCCGTTTTTGGGTGAACCAATCAACACCTTGGAACCAGAACGAGATGGAAAAGCTGGATTAGAGGGATGCAGAGCGATCGCATTTGAGAATTCGACCCCATGCTCCTGGAACTGCTGATCAACGACCTCAAAACAGTCCAGTTCCTCCAAATCAAGATGAATACAAGCTGGCGTAGCATTAGCTAACTCAGATGGAGAAAAATCTACATCTTGTAGCGGCAAGCCCACCCGATCTGGCACTTCAGCGAAATCGACTTGGGGTTGACGTATTGCACCTTCTTGCGCGTATTCAGTCTGAAATCTCAATTGCTCTGCCATAGAGTCCCCCTAGAATGGCTGTACTTGCTAGGTCATTAGCCGCCAAAATTACCGCTAGGACACGTCGCCTAGGAGAATGAACTCCTAAACGTGCAATTCTTCATGGAAACTTTCGTCAGGTAGAGCCTGTACTTAATAATTCTGTGAAGTCAATGGCTCATCCGGAAAGTTTGAATGAATTTTTTTTGACTGCGGTAAATGCTTCCCCGGTTAGTCGGCTGAAGCACGGTAGATAATGCCTAGCCCACTTTGCATTGCTTTACTTGCACTGCATTCTTGCGTTTCGTTTAACTGTCGCACCCTAACAAACTCACACCCTAATCTTTATGGGGATTGCACCCACGTCCCCAGTGACTCCCATCAACCCATTTAAGCCAGAGATGAACCCATAGGTGAACGCTTAACTCACACCAACCTGCAAGGACTCAAACGGGGCGATCGCTTAATTCAGGAACAAAGTCAAGAGTTGTGAAATTATCCTTATCAGAACTTTAACTTTAGTAAAGCAGAATTCACAGGTTTTTCACAACCATTATGTTGGACACTTCGTCTTCTGTCAGCACTTCTGCAACACAAATTAGGAAAACACACACTGTCTGCCTCATCTTGCCTACTTTTCTCCCTGCAACACAAATTATCGGAAAAGAACAATTTTTCAAATAGCTGCTTACCCCTCAAGCTTTTCTTCAGCCTGATTAAACAACTCAAGAATCTGCCGACAAAGCCGCTTAAACTGCTCTCCAGTCTCGGTCGAGGGACAGCTTACGCCGACAAAGCACCAATCCTGAATGGTGGAAAACTGCCACTGCTTGCCTTGATGGTCAAACCCAGCCGCCTCAACGCCGATCGCCCGGTACGAGTTGGTCAGCAAATCGGCATGAAACCGGATCTGGAGCAAAATACTGCGGCTTTGAAACAATCGGCTCCTGCCTGGAAAGTGAAAGCCAATGTCGATCGAGTCAGGATCAATCAGCTCACGGGTATCCGGGTCATTTGCCCAAGGCTTCAAGTCAGCCCTCACATCTGGGAACTCTGCCTTAAACAAATTCACGACCGTTGCGATCTGGGTAGCAACTTCAAAATTTATTGCTTGCTCGGCAGCGTTCACTCGCGATGCTCCTAAACTGTGCTGGTGGGAATGTGGGAAAAAGAACAGCAAATTCAGCCCATCACTGTAGCAATCCTAAATAGGTTATGAGCGCACCCCGATGGGGTGCGCTCACAACCCGATCGTCTTAAAACAATTAATTTAGGACTGCTATATCTAGATAGTAATAAGAAAAATTAATCGAGGATTAACCTGATTAATCCAGGAGGCAAATGGCTACTATTCCTTGTCACATCGTTGTAGAGGACAACCCGGCAATTATTTATGCCAGTCGAAATGGTTCCCCTGCCAAAGTTTTGCCAATTCTGAACCGATTCCTGGAGAAATTTTGGCAAGAAAGAGACATTTCCGGAGAATATTCTGATACTCCAGAATGTCTAGTTGCTCAAATCGTCGTGCGGTTTGGGTTTGAAATTTGTGAAGACGACTTCTCAAACCTGCGCATCGGACTGAGCTTCAAGCCAGATGTGGAATATCTCTACCAGGTTTTGCTTGACCAAACCGTGCGGGTTTGGGTGCCGACGGACACCTATTCGCAAGACCCAAACTCGGGACTAGCAGGCTGCCAGGAATGGACGGGTGATGGACAACTTTACAGCGGACTCTCTATCCAGGGGAACTCAATTTGATTTTTGAAAAGTGCTCACTTAACAGAACGTATGTTTTTCAAGAATTAAACTTTAAGAATTCAACAGGAACGCGATTGAATGACTAGAGTAGGGAGGGGGAGTAGCATTGAGGTCTACCCATGAGACAGATCAGTAAAACGAAACGGCTTGAATCAGCTTTAGAAGACTACAAGCGCTGGCAGTGGTTATCTACGATCCATTGTCCAGATGCTACTGACCAGGTTTTTCTAAAAATCGGTATTGAGCAAGGACTGTGGTTTCAAGTGCAGATATCGGAGCAACTCTACTTGCGCGAGTTTAGAGATGTAGCGTTTTAGGGCAATCGCCCTTTGCCTGGCTAAGATTGTGCAGTAGCGTTATCACGGGCAATGCGGCTTCTACTCAAACTTATTGGATTAGCACTGCTGCTAGTCGGGATTTACTTTCTGGGGCAAAATATCATTTTCACTACGCAAACAGCCCCCTATTGGTGGCGTGATATCTCTGCTGCAGGTTCAGTCTTAGCAGTCACTAGTGGAGTTGTAGCGCTGCTTTTCTTTAACAGAAGTGCGGGTGGCTTAGGTTGGGTTTTGGTTGGGCTAGGAATTCTGCTAGTCTTCGTCAGCGGTGGCGTTGTCCTGAAACCGACTAGCTTATGGACTTTTTTCCTGGCGTTTGTCTCCCTTGTTGCTGGGCTACAACTAATTACAACTGGCAGATTGCGTTTCTAATACCAATTCCAAAAAATAGGGCTACAGATGAAAGGGCACCCCGCTCGGTGGGGTGCCCTTTCATCTGTAGCCCTTTTCTAGTGAAATGCTATAAATCGACCTTTTGAATTTGCCATTTGCATTCTTTGGGAGGAGGTAAAGGAGGCGATCGCTTCCTACCCTAAAGAGGCTGAGTAATAAAACAAACTGCCTTGATTTATCCCACTCCAACTCCTGACCCCGGACCTCAAATCCCTGGAACAGAGCCACTTCCCCCTTCACCAATTCCTGACCCCAACCCACTGCCGCCGATCCCAGAACCGTCCCCTACACCCAGCCCGGTTCCTGGACCAGTCCCAGAACCAATCCCTAGCCCAGTCCCCGAGCCCATTCCCACTCCAATTCCGCAACCAATTCCGGCTCCGGTGCCCGAACCGATTCCTACGCCAGTTCCACAGCCAATTCCGACTCCAATTCCACAGCCAGCAGTACCCGATCCGGTCTAAAACCTGTAAAACTGGACTTTGGACTTATGATTCTTCAACAACGACATGCTAAGAGCCGGGATCGTCGGACTACCCAATGTAGGCAAATCTACTTTATTTAACGCTCTGGTTGCGAATGCCAAGGCGCAAGCGGCTAACTTCCCGTTCTGTACGATTGAGCCGAATGTCGGCGTGGTTGCAGTGCCAGACGAACGTCTACAGGTCTTAGCCAAAATCTCCGAATCGGCTGAAATCGTACCCACGCGGGTAGAGTTTGTAGACATTGCAGGATTGGTTAAGGGAGCCAGTAAAGGCGAGGGACTGGGCAACCAGTTTCTTGCCAACATCCGTGAAGTGGATGCGATCGTCCATGTCGTTCGTTGCTTTGAAAATGATGACATCATCCACGTTTCTGGCTCAATTGATCCGCTCCGCGACATTGAGGTAATTAATTTAGAACTGGCGCTAGCCGATCTATCGCAAATTGAGCGGCGAATCGAGCGCACGCGCAAGTCAGCCCGTTCTAGCAAAGAAGGTCAGGCAGAACTGGAAATGTTAGAAAGACTGGCAACAGCCCTGAATGAAGGAAAATCTGCCCGTCAGGTGCCGCTCAACGAAGAGGAAGAAATCTGGGTCAAGCCGCTAGGCTTGCTGACGGGCAAACCGATCATCTACGCGGCTAACGTCTCTGAAGACGATTTAGCAGAGGGAAATGGCTGGGTTGACCAGGTGCGGAATTTGGCAGTGCAGGAGAATGCCCAGGTGGTAGTTGTCTCTGCTCAAGTTGAGGCAGAGTTAGTCGAATTACCCGAAGAAGAAAGGGCAGATTTCCTTGGCTCTCTCGGCGTTGAGGAAGGGGGCTTAAAGTCGCTGATTCGTGCTACTTACGAACTGCTGGGACTGCGGACTTATTTCACCACCGGGCCAAAGGAAACTCGCGCCTGGACAATTCAGGCGGGAATGTTTGCACCCCAGGCAGCCGGAGTAATTCACTCAGACTTTGAGCGGGGCTTTATTCGGGCTGAAACGGTTGCTTACAAAGACCTTGTGACCAATGGCTCAATGACCGCTGCCAAGGAAAAAGGGCTGGTTCGCAGTGAGGGCAAAGAGTATGTGGTCCAGGAAGGCGATGTGCTGCTGTTCCGGTTCAACGTTTAGGGGCTAAGTCGCCATTCACCTGAGCGTTAGTTAGCAGGGGTTGGGTTAGCAGGGATAATTTGACGAGGCAGAGAATTGTTGGATTGACCATTTGACTGAGCGGGAGCCTGCTCCCCAGATTCAGCAGCGTCCGTTTGGCAGGTTGCTGGATCGACGCGGTAGTCGCCTCGCTCAAGTCCTCGTGTCCCGTAAGCTTGTAGGTTGTGTTGGATCAGGTCACACTCAACATCGGCGAGACGAGTTTCGGCTGAACGGGTTTGGCGCTCAAGCCGAACTTGCTCAGTCTTCATCGTTTTAATGGATTGCTGAAGCCGCTGCTGTTCTGCTCGCAGATCTGCCAGGGTCGTGACCAGGGAGGAGTCATCACTATTTCCCTGAATGTTGGCTTCCAGATCAGTCATGCGTTGCTCTAGCTGATCTAGTCGCTCTCTGGTACTGCGAATTCCTGTCAGAGCAGCCGGATTGGTAATGTCATAGCCGTGAATAATCAGTGTGACGGCTCCGGTTGTAATCACTGAAATTAAAGCCGCGACCCATACCGCAATCGATAGCGTATTGGCAGTAAGGTTTCTGCCGTAGTTATCAAGATTTTTGCTGTAATCCTGGGATCGATCTTGATGTTGCTCCATGTGATTCTTCCCCTGAAGTTAGAGCGTGGCTTTTGCAAGTACTAGTTGCATTTCTTAGGTCTGTGCAACCTTAACTTTCGTGACTTTAGCTTCTGCGCTTGTTGACTGATTTAAGCCTGAGCAAGTGCCCTACTGTCCTAATTCTCGGCGCAATCGATGAACAACGCTATCTGGCTCTATCTGTTCGAGGATGTCTTGAATGACGGTGTTAGCTCCTAGCGGTCCCCAAGTGCAGCCTTGCTCCAGGTAAACTTGAGCAGCTTTGCCAACTCGGTAAGAGCCATAGCCTGCTAAGGTTGCCTGGGCGATCGCCGCTCCTGTATAAGCCGCAAATCCTGAAATGCTATCAAACCCGCTGGCAACGGCTGCACCACTCTTGCCCACACCCAGCAACAAACCGCTGCCCAATTCGCCTAGCAGCAGTCCGCCTGAACTCCAGACAATCGTATTCCACAGTTTACCTGCTTCGTAGCGAGTCATCGGCAACCCATACAGCCGCGCTAGCGATCGGATCATGACTAAATCAGTTGCAGCACCACCCAACACATCCAGGAAGGCAATTGGATTGATGGCGATCGCAATGGACTTCCACCGGGTAAATTGCCAGATCAAGTCTTCGGCTTCCGCCTGATGCAGCTTTAGAGTTTTGTGGGCGATCGCCTCCTCTGACTCTCTCGCCTGTCGCAACGCATTCAGAGCAAGCAGCGATTTCCCATCTCGGTTCAAAATCTCTAGCAGCTTTTGCTTCAGCTCATCCACCTGGAACGGTGGGGCTTCCCATTCATGGGTGACGCGCCCGTCTTCCCATTCCACCCGCACTTCTACCGGTGCAGGATCAGCAGCGACCATCACAATGTCGTCCGGGGAAAGAATCGGACGATACCGGTCTCCGCTACTAGCAAAAAGGGTTTGCAGCTTTTCGTAAATAGTTTGGCGATCGCGGTCTGGATAAAGATCAGTCTTGTTAAACACCAAAATCAGCGGCTTATGCGCCTGCTGCAATTCCATCAGCGCCCGATATTCGGTGCGAGTCATGTCACCCGCAATCACAAATAGAATCAGGTCAGCCTGTTGCGCCACCTCTCGCGCCAAGGTAGCCCGTGCCTGTCCGCCAATTTCGTCTAGTCCAGGTGTGTCAATCAGTTCTACCTGAAAGGGTTCACCTGCGACCGAAGGCGACCAGTAAACAGAACGCGCCCACTGCGTCACACCATTGAGCGGTCCCGTTTGCAGTAATTTTTGCCCAACCAAGGCATTCAACACCGCCGACTTGCCCCGACTCACCAACCCAAACACCGCCACCCGAAAAACACTGTGATTAAGCTTATCGAGCGCTGTAGAAATGTGGTCTAAGTCTGCCTTAATTGCAGCCTGAAGCTCAATGCTGCCCCCACCTCGCTTGGGCACCCGCAAAAACTGAGTATATTGATTTAGCGCCTGCCGCAAACTAACTCGGGCGCGATTAAAGTGAGAATCTTGCGGTCTGACTTTGGCCAAACCGGACTGCACATTTGCTGTGTGTGATTTGGGTGAGGTGCTCAAGGTAAGGCAAGAGAGTTTGGTTCTATTTTCGCTTATTCGGGATGTTAGTGCGAGTGGTAATGGGGGTGAGAAGGTAGAGATCCCCGTCTTTGCAAGAACAATCAGCCTGACCCATATCCTAGAATAAGTGACAAAACTAAGGGGTTAAAGTCAGCCCGGTTTAGATTTAGTTAATTATCAATTCTTCGTTATTTTTTTGGAAAAGCCATCTAATCTTTTACTCAAGTTCAGTCGGCGGCTATTCTCAGATTTATCAGAGCAAGAACGTTTTATTGAAGCTTTGATGCAGCCGCAGCCCGATTATTCCTGCATTTTGTGGTGTCGCGATCGCACAGAAGTGCCCTTTGCGATCGCCCCTCCCCTCTCTTGGCAACCCACCTTTGTCGATCGCCTTTCTGCTACTGAGAAACCAGGAAAACATCCCCTGCACGAGCAAGGATATTATTATTGCTTGGACTTTTCTTCAGTCTTCGCCGCCTCTTCACTTTTAGCCATTCCTCAGGTAGAAACTCAGTTAGGAACTCAGCCAATACAACTCGTCATTGACATGTGTGCTGCACCCGGTGGCAAAAGCCTCTTTGCGTTAAGAACCTTGCAGCCTGAAAGTCTAATCAGTAATGAAGTCATTGGCAAAAGAATCGGCGCACTAGTTTCCAACCTAAAGCGCTGTTCCGTTTCAGGAGCCTTTAGCCAACACACTGCGGAGAAACTGGTGGTTAGCCTTGACTCAAAGATTCTCGCTGAGAAAATTCCTAAAACTGCTGATGTCGTGATTGTGGATGCGCCTTGCACCGGTCAATCTTTGCTTGCTAAAGGTGAAAAAGCGCCTGGATGCTTTCATCCAGTCAACATCAACAAAAACGCAAATCGGCAAAAAAGAATTTTAGCTAATTCTGCTCAGCTTGTTGCGCCTCAAGGCTATTTAGCCTACATGACTTGCGCCTATTCACCTGAAGAAAATGAGCAGGTCAGCGAGTGGCTTTTGCAAAAGTTTCCCCAATTCCAGCCCATAACAATTTCTCATTTACAGAACTTTCAATCCCACTTATCAGAACTTCCCTGCTACCGGATGTTTCCTCAGGCTGGATTAGGAGCAGGGGCCTTTACCGTTCTGTTCCAAAACACTGAAATAGGCGAAAAGCAAACTGTCTCTTCTGATTTTTTAGAACAGTTCAAACGCTACAGAATGAGTTGAAATTAGAAGTTCAGAAAAGCCAAAAACTAATTCTACTTGTTCTTAGTTCTACTGAAGTAGCGGTAATCAGTGAGGGCAAAGCATTCGGTCATAATCTCTGCAACCTAGTTAACCTCTCCACTAGATACTTCACCCATAACATGACAATGACTTTTCTTTACGCAACGGATTTTGTATCACCTATTCAAGCAGAAAATACAAATACAAAAGTCATGCACGTGTTTATTTAATTTCTTCCTTTTGCACTTTAAATTCCTAATTTTCCCCCTACTTCTGGCTCTAGGTAGATGCATCGTCTAGGCGATTTGAGCCACAGTACTGCTTGCAGGACTTCACCTTGAGCTAATGACACAGCCATCTTTTAACTCCTCTGATTCTTCGGACTGGATTGAGCGGTTTGCTCGGTTTGGCTTTGCCGCAAAAGGAGTCGTCTATGCCGTCGTCGGCATCTTGGCGGCTCAAGCGGCTTTTAGCACAGGGGGCAGAACGACCGACACCCAGGGTGCACTGCAGTCAATTGTGAAGCAACCATTTGGGCAAATTCTGCTCGTCATCATCGCAATTGGTCTGGCAGGATATGTTCTGTGGCGATTGGTTCAAGCAGTTCTTGACCCAGAGGGCATTGGTACAGACGCTAAAGGAATTGCTCAACGGTTGGGCTATGCAACCACTAGCGTAATTTACGCAGGACTAGCATTTTCTGCAATCAAGCTTGCTTCGGGGGCAGCGGCGGGCAGCAGTGACGGTGGTAACTCGTCAGCTCAAGACTGGACAGCCCGAATTCTTTCTCAACCGTTTGGGCAATGGCTGGTTGGTTTGGGAGGTGCATTTGTAATCGGTCTGGGCTTTTACTTCTTCTATGAAGCATTTAGCGCCAAGTTTTGTAAGGAACTCAAAATTAGGGAAATGAGCCAGGCTGAACGCAAAGCCGCAACCTGGTTTGGCAGAGTTGGCATTACTTCCAGAGGCATTGTTTACACCATTATTGGTCTTTTCCTGATAGTGGCAGCACGCCAATCCAACCCAGAGCAAGCAAGGGGAGTTGGGGGTGCATTAGGAGCACTAGCAGAGCAGCCCTACGGACCCTGGCTATTGGGAGTCGTTGCCCTCGGTCTCATTCTTTATGGAATCTACATGGGTCTGTATGCCAAGTACCGTTGCATTAGCGCCCCTAATCTTGAGCGCGAAGCTAAAGTGAGACTTAATCGATAGAAGAAGGATAGGTGAGAGCAAGCGATCGCCACCCCTCCTACTTATCCTTCTGGGACAAGGACTACTTGGGCAGACAGAATTAGTCCATTCTTCGGTGCGCTATCTTCTACCTCAGCAGCGTTTGACTGAATATCTTCTGGCTCGACAAGCTGACCTATTCCTAGAAAAAAACCATTTTCATGACGCACCCGACAAGCTGGTGCTGGGAAAAGCCCAGTCCGCTCTAGGCGAATTCGCTGTCCTTGACACCAGCGCTTACCCTCCGGTGCAGACAGGTTGACAATAGGCAAATGCTCTAAAGCGAGTTCAGGCAAAATAGGACAAAAAGTGTCCTGCTGAATTTGCTCAGATAGCTGGTCGAGGGTAAGGCTATCCGTCAAGAGAAAGCCACTGCTGGCAGTGCGAGTCAGGGACGCAAGCGTGCCACCACTATTTAAGCAATCGCCCAGGTCACGAGCGATCGCCCGTATATAAGTCCCTGCACCACAGGCGATCGCCACCTCCAGCTCAGGAAAATCGCCTGCTCGCCAATCCAGCACATCCATTTGAAACACTTCAACAGTGCGGATGGGAGCCTCTACTGCTTCGCCTGAACGAGCCAATTCATACAACCGCTTTCCCTGCACCTGAATCGCGCTGTAGCTGGGCGGAATTTGTTGAATCTTTCCCTGAAACTGGGGTAACGCCTGCTTGACTTGATCCAGGGTGAGAGTTGGTGAGGGCACTGCCGTAAGAATTTCGCCTTCCAGGTCATCGGTAGTTGTCTTCACGCCAAAGCGAACTGTGGCGCGATAGGCTTTGCCTCCAGGCAAAAATTGCAGCAGACGGGTAGCCCTTCCCAGAGCGATCGGCAAAACGCCTGTAGCTGCCGGATCGAGAGTGCCACCGTGCCCGACTCGCTTGAGCTTCAGTAAGCGCCGCACTTTTGCAACGCAGTCGTGGGAAGTTAGACCCGCAGGTTTGTTTAAATTTAGAAATCCGTCCATACCTTACGCTATCACTCCCCCCAGAGCCGCCGTCCTGATTTTCCTTTTAGCCGCTCATGGGCATCTCGCAGCAGTGTGGGAATGTCAAGCTGTTCTGGACAGCGAGGTAAGCAGTCGCCGCAGTCAGTACAGCGATCGCCCCTCCTTCCCGGAAACCAATGCCCCGCATTCTCAAACATGCCATAACGGTATTGCCCAAAAGCAGTCATATCGTAGCTGACAGCCAGATTGCGTAAGCGCAACACTTCAGGAATATTGATCGCTTCGGGGCAGGGCAGGCAAGCATAACACTGACTACAGCGATCGCTTCCTAAAACCTGAACCTGATGAGCTTGCAGCCGTTCTAAAGCTTCTACTTCTGACGCAGTGAGTGAGTCGTCTCGATCGCTGACTGCTAGCGGCTCGTCTAACTCTGTCGGATTTGCCGGACCTACACTGAGGGTCGTAATGCGGCGATCGCTCAACAAAAACCGATAGTTCAGCTCCAGCGGCGAGAAGGGATGGCACAGTTCTGAGAGCATTGGCGGCGGGGTATAGAGCATTCCACCTTTGTCAGCTGGCGAAATGATGAAGATGCCCATATCCTTCTGGCTGGCAAGTTCCAAAGCGGGAGCATTGCGCTGAAAGAAGTAGTTGTAATGGAGGCAGACAAACTCGAATTGGTCAGTGGCGATCGCCCTCAAAATCACCTCTAGCGGTGCGTGGGTCGAGAAGCCAACGTGACGCACCTTACCGGTGGCGATCGCCCGTTCCACAGGCTTCATGCAGCCGTCTGGAGCCTGCACCCAGGCGAGATGTTCCTCTGTGTTTAAGCCATGAATAGCAAGGCAGTCTAGATAATCCGTGCCCAGAGCAGTGAGGCTGTCATCAATGCTGCGTTCCACCGCGGCCGGGTCGGCAGTTGGAGGAATTTTGCTGGTGATGTGAACTTGAGTGCGAGGAATTTCCAGATCGACCAGCGCCTTTCCTAAAAACTGTTCACTTTTGCCGTAGCCTCTAGCGGTTTCTAAGTGATTGATTCCCAACTTGAGCGATCGCTCAACCGTCAAACGAGCATTCTCCTCAGAAGCCAAATAGCGCATGGTTCCCAAGGAGAAAATCGAGATATTCAGATTTGTTTTGCCAAAGCGACGATAGCGCATTAAACTGAGGCGGCTGTGTCAGATCATTCTAAGCTTCGCCGCTGCTGTATCGCCCTCTTTGGGTGAAGTCTTCTGGACGCAGGTTAGAGAGAAAATCGCGAAAGGCAAGCCGTTCGGCTTCGTCTGCATCTCGATCAACTGGAATCGAGGCATCTGCAACGACTTCTTCCATGACCCAAATTGGGCTTTTGGTACGCAGGGCAACAGCGATCGCGTCACTGGGACGAGCGTCGATCTCTTTCTTATTCTCCCCTTGCCGCACCGTTAAGATGGCGTAAAAGGTATTGTCCTGCAAAGAGTGAATCACCACTCGCTCCAAAGCCATGTCCCACTCTTCTAGGAGATTAACAATCAGGTCGTGGGTTAAAGGACGGGGCGGAGCCTGATTTTCTAACGCGTTGATAATTGCCCTTGCCTGGTCCTGCCCGATGTAGATAGGGAGCTGGCGACGGTCTGAAGCATCCCTTAAAAGCACAATAGGGCTACGGGTTGCTGCATCCAGGGCAATTCCAGCGACTTTCATTTCAATCATTGGCTTAGCCTCTAGAATCCATTGAGCAAGGACGATTCAACTCAAACAGATAAACTGGGGTTAGTGAATCCATAATGACAGATAGACGTAACATTTAGGCTGACAAAGGGCGTGAGGTTATAGCTAGACACTTACCGTTATATCCTTTGCGGTCAAAATTATCAGAGCTGAGATGAGTATTTTCACTCAACTCTTAAAAGTGTCCAGGTTCAAACACCTGCTTCTCCCTGTACAAGTTCCGGCGTATAAGTTTTACTGAACTCCAGTATGCCCTGATCTTGCCCTGATCCGTAGCCAAAAACCTGAATCTTTGACTAAAAAGATCACGATGCAAGCGAGTAAAATCTGCTCTCAGGACAGGCTTCTAGCCTAACTTCAAGCAAACCTGCAGATGGACTGCTAACTGGAGAAACAATGGAGATGCCTGCCTGTCGGGATCTCAGCAGCTAGTCTAAATTGACCCCAACACCAAGTTTCAGGATCAAGAGCTTGAAATCAGGACGGCTAAGGTGAAAAGGATTTGAAGTTAGTTCAATTTTTTTGCAAATTCTTTACGATCGCAAACTAAACCTAAACGGACGTAAAACCGTGTTTACAGGACTAATCCAGACAACAGGAACGATTCACTCTCTAGGGGACGACCAGCTACAAATCTCCTGCGGTACGACTGCACCAGAGTGGTTTTTGACAGATTTGGCGATTGGCGACAGCATCTCGGTCGATGGCGTGTGCCTTACCGTAACCCGAATTTTGCCAAACGGGTTTATCGCCACTGCTTCCCCTGAAACGCTGTACCGCACTACGTTAGGACAGCGAGAAGGCGATGATTACGTCAACCTAGAAGCCTCTTTGCAGGTCGGCAGTAAGCTAGGCGGACATTTTGTTACCGGACATGTAGACGGAGTAGGTTATCTGCAAGCATCGGTGCAAACGGCGAACTCCTGGGAAATGAGCTTTGCGGTCACTGATCCGCGAGTGGCTCGCTACATCGTCACCAAGGGCAGCATTGCCGTGAATGGGGTAAGCCTAACCGTTGCAGACTGCAATTCAGAGGGCACCTGGTTTAAGGTGGCAGTGATTCCACTGACTTATGCTGAAACAAATCTGCGTCACCTCAAGCTGAATGCTCTCGTCAATCTAGAAGGCGACGTGCTAGGTAAATATGTGGAAAAGTTTTTGCGGTTAGGGGGAGATCAAACAGGAAAGGCGATCGCCGACCTGGAAACTCTGATTCAACCTGCCAATGATGGAGTGAGTTCGGCGTTTCTCGCAGAACATGGATATCTTTGAGGTCATCTACTCTCCCATTAAAAGATTAGGGATGCCCCCGCGACGTGGGGGCATCCCTAATCTTTTAGTCCCTAATCTTTAACCGGGAAGGGAGTAATCAGTCGTGAGCCAAGACAATTTCCTTGACTCCTGAGCAGTCCACCTGCTGAAGTAACTCGGCGATCGCTTTCCCAGATACGGGTTCAACCCAATCGGCAGCAATTTCGGCAAGCGGTACCAGCACAAATGCCCGTTGATTCATGCGCGGATGCGGAATTTGTAGACCAGGCTGCTGCAAAATCTGGTCGTCAAACAAGAGCAAATCAAGGTCAAGCGATCGCGGACCCCAACGTTCTCGTCGGACTCGCCCAAACTTTGCTTCAATCTGCAGCAGGGTACTCAGCAAGTCCTGTGGCTCCAGAGTTGTTGCAAGCAGCGCACAGGCATTCAACACATCGGGTTGCGGTGGTCCAACTGCAACCGTGCGGTAACAGTGTGACGTTGCTTGTAGAACAATGCCCGGTGTGTGATCAAGAATATCCAGAGCAGATTTGAGGATGGCAGGAGAGTCACCGACATTGCTACCGAGGGCGATCGCCACCCGCTTAACCTGTTTGCCCAAGTGTTCGCTTGCCTCCATCACCCATTACCAGCTTGGATCAACAAACAAATTGATCGTAAGCTGCGGCTGACCAGACGGCACAGCAGTAATACAGGCACAAATCGTATCACCGCCTTCTACTTCTACTTCACAGGCATGGCAGGAACCCATCAGGCAGCCTGTAGGAATAGTCAGACCTGCCCGATCTGCCACTTGCAGCAACGGTTCTCCTACCTCAGCTTCAACAGAGACATCGTCGGGCAAAAACCGAATCAGAACGCTCATAACACAACCCTGAAATTTATTTGCCCAGGTAGGGCATGATCGGCGTTAAGTCGATGTAGGACTCAACCACGTCAGCAAGGGAGTCTAACATGGCTTCCCGCTGTTCTCGATAGTTGGAGATGCCAGTCGGCAGCGATTTCAGCCCTCGCTGTTGACGCAAACGATTCAACCAGGCACGTCGCCAGGGTCCGTTGTCAAAAATGCCGTGCAGATAGGCTCCCCAAATTGATTGGGTTGAATCAACTACACCCAAATTCACATCATCAAACAAGGGTTTGAAAGAAGCCCCTTCATTGTCAGGAGATTCAACGTCTAGTAAGTGGCTGCGTCCCTGATGAATCTCGTAGCCTGTGACGGGTAGACCTGTCTGAGGAAAGTTAGACGTGACTAGGCGTTGGCGCGCAACCTTCTGCCCTGTAATCACCGTTTTTAAGGGCAGCAGTCCTAACCCTTTGTATCGACCTTCTTGCCCTTCGATACCTTCTGGATCAGCCAACATTCTGCCCATCATCTGGAAACCACCGCAGATTCCCATAACGGTGCCTCCGGCAGCAGCGTAGTTTTGAATCGCTTCAGCCATGCCTGTACGCTGCATCATGATGAGGTCAGCGATCGTCGTTTTGGAACCGGGAAGAATGACGGCATCGGGGTAGCCCAGTGAATCCTTCAAGCCGATATATCGGACTGAGACGCTGGGTTCTGACTCTAGTGGGTCAAAATCGGTAAAGTTAGAAATTCGGGGCAGCCGAATCACCGCAATGTTGATTTCGCTACTAGCAGGACTAGCATTCCGCTCAAGCAGGGAAAGAGAGTCTTCTGCCGGAAAGGCATGATCGAGCCAGGGAACGACCCCCACAACAGGAACTCCGGTACGCTCTTCTAACCAGGTAATGCCCGATTGCAGGAGCGATCGCTGTCCTCGAAACTTGTTGATGATAATTCCTTTAACCAGCGATCGCTCTTCTGGCTCCAGCAGCTCCAGGGTACCGACGATATGAGCAAAAACGCCGCCACGCTCAATGTCAGCAATGAGTAGAGTAGGCGCATCGAGATGACGAGCCACACGCATGTTGGTCAGGTCACGATGCTTCAGGTTAATTTCGGCAGGGCTACCGGCCCCTTCACAGATGACCAGGTCAAACTCTTCTCCCAGGCGCGCCAGGGATTCTTCGATCGCCTGCCAGCCCGGTTCAAAGTACTGTTCATAATAATCAGCCGCACCGACCCTGCCTACGACTCTGCCCTTCAGCACGACCTGAGAAGTCATGTCGCCCTGAGGCTTGAGCAAAATTGGGTTCATCTCCACCCGAGGAGTAACCCCAGCAGCCCATGCTTGCACTGCTTGAGCATGACCAATTTCGCCACCGCTTGCAGTGACGTAAGCATTGAGCGCCATATTCTGGCCTTTGAATGGAGCAACTCGCCAACCTCGGCGACACAAAATTCGACATAGCGCCGCAGTTAGGAGCGATTTCCCAGCATGGGACGTTGTCCCGACAACCATGATGGCTTTCATGCAAAACCTCCGAGAAATCCCTGGCGATCGGGCAGATTTGCCGAACGAGGGGATGGCTGATATGAAAATGAACGTTTGGACGCTTTACGCAATCCCTCGACCAGTCATTATATTCGAGATATTTTTTTGAGCCAGGTTTGAGCCAGTTTCGAGCCAGTTGAACTGGTTCGGAAATACTTAAGCGATTTGGGGCAGCTATCGTATCCAGTCTGGTAGGCGAACCCAACGATTCCAAGCATTCTGTAAGCGATCGAGTAGGCTCGGTGCAGGTAGATGTTCACCCTTGTGCTGCCACTTTTCAACCAGTTGCCGACCCAGTGGCGTCAGTCGAAAGCTGTCTGTTAAGCCCTGTCCGTCTACCTCTCTTCGCAGCAATCCAGTTTGAATCAGCCAAAGTAAATCATTTTCTGCCACTAATTCGGGCAGGGAGCGACGGGTATAGCGGTTTTGGATGCCGGATTGTCCGGCGATCGCCTTTAACCCAACACTCTCCTGACGCATCGTAGCGAACAGATGGAGTTGAAAGGGCGCACACCGCACCGCCCGCTCTGCCCGCTCAACTGCGCGACGGGAGTATCGAATCGACGGGGCACTGCTGGATTGAATTGGGGTCATTAGCAACTGTTGAGGCTGGTTAGGTGAGGCTGGTCAAAAGAAAGCAGCGCAAGGCTAAGCAAAGCTAAAAATTTACATTCTTGTCTATCTTATGCTGTTTTTTTGGGGCGATCGCACGCCATCAGGCTTTAGCAGCAGTTTATGAGTAAGTCGGAAGCCGTCAGGGGAAGACAAAAATTAAGAGATTTGATCGATCCTGACGTTCTTTAGTAGCATCTATGACATTTTTTATTTAGTTCCATTGGTAACTCTTTTACTAAGCATCTGCAAGGTTTGTCAGCGAAGGGATAACAACACTCTATTGGGCGTTCGAGCCACTTTGCTTCGAATCTTGAACAGAGGCGGTCTAGTTTGGAAACCGAATTTTGACGGGTTCTTTACTAAGGTTCCCTCTGCTGAAGCTAGTAGAAACAATTAGGTCGCTTCTAGGGTTCCGGTTCAGGTCCTACGATTTGAGTGTCTGGTCCGAGAGAAGCCAGCTAGCCATTGCAACCATTTAGATGGAAGGTGAGCTAGCCACACGGCGGGATAAAAGCCCGGGAGAAGCAGTCTAATGGCTGAGACTGTCTCCTGGGCTTTGCCTTGCAGTTCAATCGAACTCAAGCGAGTTTCCCAGGTCAGTCAAAGAATTAGCATAATTCAACGATTTCTGGGTGACTTACATGACTGATGATCCTCTCTTTCAAAATCCATCTAACGGACATCAACCCCAAACAGAGGCTCAATATGCTCTAGAACGGGAAACTCATTTGCCCATGACTGGGTGGCAGCAAGAAGTCGCTAGAGGGCTGGAGTTTGGGCTAGAAGCGGCTGAAAGCATTCGCGATCGCTCCATTCCCACCTTTTCTCGCGGCGAACTGCCTCACTATGCAGGTATCAATACCTTTCTGAAAGCGCCCTATGTAGAAGACGTACGAAAGGTCGGGGAATATGATGTGGCGATCATCGGTGTGCCGCACGATTCGGGCACGACTTACCGTCCTGGCACCCGCTTTGGACCCCAGGGAATTCGCCGCATTTCTGCGCTTTACACTCCCTATAACTTTGAGCTAGGCATCGACCTACGCGAACAAATTACGCTTTGCGATGTTGGCGATATTTTTACCATTCCAGCCAATAACGAGAAGTCGTTTGACCAGATTTCCAAAGGAGTCGCTCACGTCTTCAGTTCTGGTGCATTTCCAATCATTCTGGGTGGAGACCACTCGATTGGCTTTCCGACTGTACGCGGGGTTTGTCGGCATCTAGGTGACAAAAAAGTAGGGATCATTCACTTCGATCGCCACGTGGATACTCAGGAAACCGACTTAGACGAGCGGATGCACACCTGCCCCTGGTTTCACGCCACCAATATGAAAAATGCTCCTGCCAAAAATTTGGTGCAGCTTGGTATCGGCGGTTGGCAGGTACCGCGTCAGGGTGTGAAAGTATGTCGCGATCGCGCCACTAACATCCTCACCGTTACTGACATCGTTGAACGGGGCTTGGATGCTGCGGTTGACTTTGCTCTAGAACGCGCCCTAGATGGCACCGATTGCGTCTATATCAGCTTCGACATTGACTGCATTGACGCAGGCTTTGTCCCTGGCACAGGTTGGCCAGAGCCCGGTGGACTGATGCCCCGCGAAGCACTCTACCTGCTTGGCAAGATTGTCGAAAAAGCTCCAGTTTGTGGGCTGGAAGTGGTTGAAGTCTCACCTCCCTACGACATCAGCGATATTACTTCATTAATGGCAACACGGGTCATCTGCGACACAATGGCGCACCTGGTGCTGTCGGGACAACTGCCGCGATCGCAAAAACCTGCCTACATTCATCCCGAAGCTCAACCCGAACTTGTTGAGTGGAGCTAGAGGAATGGAGAACGAGAGGCAAATTTTGGACTTTTTGCTATGCATGAAACGGATATGACAAAGGCACTGATTTTAACAGTGCGAGATTGGTGGGAAGCGCAGCCAGAACGCCCCCAAATTTCTCATGTGCATCTTACTGTCGGTCAGTTTACCTGTGTGGAACCTGTTAGCTTGCAGTTCGCTTTTGAAGTGCAAACCCGAAACACGTTTCTAGGAGCCGCCAAACTGGTCATTCAAGAAACGCCCTTGATTGCCTTTTGTCACCATTGCCAGCAGGAATATCGCCCTGAAATCGGCGTTCAATATGCTTGCCCTGAATGTCGATCGCCCATGGAAGACATTCGCTCAGGGCGAGAGCTAAAAATTGACCGAATCGAATACTGTTCTGACTCTGCGGAAAGTTATGCATCAAACCTTTGACGCGGCCCTGGGAATTAACCTGCTCCACGCGAACCAGGAAGGAGCCGACCACAATCGTGCTCATTTTGACGCATGGGGAATTACCTGTCTCAACATCATGAGCAGTCCCGGCGCAGGTAAGACTGTGCTGTTAGAAAAAACCCTGTCAGCCTTAAATCAAAAGCTAAAAATCGCCGTGATTGAAGGCGATATGACAACAGAATTAGATGCCGATCGCCTGCGCCAATATAACGTTCCTGTGATCGCAATCAACACTGGACGTTCCTGCCATCTGGATTCCAAAATGGTAGCGGGTGGACTGCATCAGCTAGAGCATCAATATAATCCTTCTGACTTTGATTTGGTGTTAGTTGAAAATGTTGGAAACCTGGTTTGTCCTGCCGAATTTGAAGTCGGAGAACATGCCAAGGTTGCCCTTTTAAGCATTACTGAAGGAGAAGACAAACCGCTGAAATATCCGGTGATGTTTCAAGAAGCAGATTGCTTACTCATTACCAAAATGGACTTAGCCCCTTATTTAGAGATTGACATAGACCGAATCATTTCCAACGTCTGTCAGATGAATCCAAATGCAACAATCATTCCCGTTTCTGCCAAAACCGGAGAAGGATTAGCTGTTTGGTTTGACTGGCTACAGTCACAAGTTCCTTCGGCTCAAACGACTTCTAAAACGCAAAACTTGACACCTGTATAAGTTGGATTGAAACATGAAACCCAACAGGTCTAAATCCTTGCTTGATTCAAAGTCTGTTGGGTTTCTTAAACTCTACCCAGCCTACAGTTTGGTGAATCTACATTGGGTGAATCTCCAACTGAAAATAGTTCAAGTTTATTAAAGCCATCAGCAAAGTTATCGCTATTCATTCACTAACCAACCTGTTCTAAAGGAGCCTGAATTGAGAATTCGCAAGCTGTTATCTTGGGGAGTTGCTTTTCTGTTTGGTTTAGTCGTTGTAGTAAGCTGTGCACCCAATCCTGGCACGGATTCTGCAACCCCTGGTACGGATACTGCTGCTGAGCCTGTCGTTATGGGCTTCAGCGCTTGGCCCGGTTGGATTCCCTGGCAGGTAGCTGATGAGGAAAGGTTGTTTGAGCAAAACAATGTCAACGTTGAACTGACGTGGTTTGACGGCTATCTCGATTCAATTAATGCCCTAGCCTCTGGACAGCTTGACGCAAATACTCAGACGCTTAATGACACGATTAGCTCAGTAGCTGCTGGCTCCGATCAGGTGATTGTTCTAGTCAACGACAACTCGACTGGCAATGACATGATTATCGCCAGCGAGGAAATTAACTCTGTTGAAGACCTGCGCGGCAAACGAGTTGCAGCAGAAGAGGGCACGGTTGACCATTTCCTGCTGTTGTTGGGTCTAAAAGATGCTGGCATGACTCAGGCTGATATCGATTTTCAGCCTTTAGAGACTGGGGCAGCAGCGGCGGCTTTTGCGGCAGGTCAGTTAGACGCAGTTGGAGTGTTTGCCCCATTCACCACTCAGGCTCTAGAACGTCCGGGAAGCAAACCACTGTTTACTTCAGCAGATTATCCGGGTTCAATTCCCGATCACCTAGTTGTGACTCGTCAAATGATTGATGAGCGTCCCGAAGACGTTCAGGCGCTAGTTAACACCTGGTTTGCCACGCTGGAATTCATTGAAGGCAATCAGGACAAGGCATTCGACACCATGTCGAAGCGGGCAGGCGTGACTGTTGATGAGTACAAAGAATACGACCAGGGCACAACCATCTTCAGTATTGAGGACAACCTCAAGGCTTTTGAAGCAGGTTCAGATATGTCTTCTTTGCCCTATGCTGCTGAACAAATTAGCCAATTCCTGGTAGAAAGCGAGTTGGTTCAAGAAGCTCCTGACGTAAGTAACATCTTTGACGATCGGTTTGTCAAAGCTTACGCAGAACAGGCAGGGAAGGGATAAAGAATTGGAAGGTTAGGTAGCAGGTAGGAATTGGGTTTAGGCAACCTCTTACCTCCTACCCATCATTTGATGATTTAGGTAGGTCATGTTGCTTGCAAAAGCACAGGCAATTTAAGGCAGTTTTGAGGCAAAGCAAATGAGCCAATCTAGCGAGTTTATAGGGAACGAAAATGTTTCTGATGAGCCCAGAATGTTGCCGCCTACTGTGTTTTGGCGAATTGCGGAAGATATTCCTAAGAACTTGTCCTGGACGCTGATCGTTTTGTCGATCACTGTACCGATCGCCCTTTGGTGGATGGTTTCTGAATACATCGCTGCAAACTATGAAGTATATACAATCTTTCTGCCAACTCCGTTGCGAACTCTAGCAGCACTGCAACGCCTTTGGACGGAAGGAATACTGCCCACAGACATCGCCTACAGCATGTTTCGGGTCTTTAGCGGTTTCTTCTTAGCAGCGATTATTGCTGTCCCTTTGGGTGTATTAATGGGTTCGTTTGCAAGTTGGCGATCGCTTCTGGAACCTATCATTGGCATCGTTCGCTATATGCCAGCCCCTGCCTTTATTCCCCTCCTAATTCTTTATTTTGGTTTGGGCGAAGTCCCCAAAATTCTGTTGATTTTCATTGGCACCTTATTCTTCAACACGCTGATGATTATGGATGCCGTTAAGTTTGTCCCCAAAGAATTAATCGAAACAACTTACACCTTGGGAGGGAAACGCTTACAGGTTTTACTTCAGGTGATTTTGCCTTACATCTATCCCAGCATTATTGATGCCTATCGCGTCAACATGGCTTCATCCTGGAACTTGGTGATTGTAGCAGAACTCGTTGCTGCAACCGAAGGGTTAGGCAAGCGAATTAGTATTGCTCAACGGTTCCTGAGAACGGATGAAATTTTTGCTGGGTTAATTGTGATTGGTTTGATTGGTCTGGCAATCGACTTGCTGTTTCGACTGCTATTAAAACTCACCGGCCGCTGGGCAACTTGAAAGGCTTGAAAAGCTTATTCCCCTATGAGGGCGTAGCGTTCGGGCGAGAATTCTTGGTTTGTTTCAAGGGCTATCTGCCGAATGCTGCACCCCTACATCTGCTTCAATTTCTAACTTCTAACTTTTAACTGCTAACGGGTTTCTGCTACTCACACTTACCTCACTCACAGCTATGTACCTTGAAGTTGCTCAACTCCACAAACAGTTTAAGACTCGAAATAGTCCGATTGTTGCACTCAAAGACATTAATTTGCACATTGAGGAGGGCGAATTTGTTTGCGCGGTGGGTGCGTCGGGTTCTGGTAAATCTACCCTGCTGCGGCTGATTGCTGGGTTGGAAACGCCAACAGCGGGCGAGGTGCGGGTAGACGGAGTGCGGGTGACAGGTCCAGGCGCAGATCGAGGCATGGTATTTCAGAATTACACGCTTTATCCCTGGATGACCGTTGCCAAGAATGTTGGCTTTGGGCTGAAGTTGCAGGGCATGTCTGAGAAGGAACGCAGACAGCGCGTGTCTTACTATCTGGACGTGGTAGGACTATCGCAATTTTCCAACGCTTTACCCAAAGAGCTATCTGGCGGCATGAAGCAGCGGGTGGCGATCGCCCGCGCTCTTGCCTCTCAGCCCAAAATTTTGCTGATGGACGAACCCTTTGGAGCGCTGGATGTGCAAACCAAAGAAACGATGCAGCAATTTTTGCTTCAAGTGTGGGAGCGTACCCGCACCAGCATTTTCATGATTACTCACGATGTTGAAGAGGCCGTTTTTCTGTCGCAACGCATCTACGTTTTGACTTCACGCCCCGGCACTATTTTGCGTGAGGTTGTGCTGGACTTGCCGAGGCAGCGGGACTACCACATTAAGCGCCAGCCTAAATTTCAGGACTATAAGGAGGAAATCATGGGGCTGCTGCGCGGCGAAGCGGTCGAGGCAATGGTAGCAGGAGGATAGTCCTATCCGCTCCAATCGGTTCCAATCAGTCCCAAGTAGCGCAAAACTGGTTCTCATGCAGCAAGACTTCGCCGTGATCGGGAACCCAGGCTAGCCAGCGATCGGCCGATTGCTGACAAAGCAAAAGCGCCTCATCAAAGCTAAAGGGGTTGGGAAGTTCTAATAGCTGCACCCAGGTAGAGGCTTGAAACTCGGTCTGGGGAACTTCTGGATGCGGAACTGTTTGCCAGTCGCAGGCGATTTTGGGAAGATTACACCAGCGGGACTGGGTGTCGTATTCTACTGGGCAAAAGTCTAACTTCATATCGTGTCTCTCAATCAGGAAAAATAAGCCAATCAGGAAAAATAAGCGACCTTGTGCTTCAAAGTCATCTCGCCGTCAGCAATTCCTCAAGATCGTTTCGGAAATAGAACTGTGGCTAAGTTGATATAAACAGAAAATATTCTGTATCAGTTACTACAAAAATACAGAATATTGGCTGCTGATATCAAGCAGTTGTCGCACATCTTTACGCAAGAGGGGCGATCGCCACACCAAAATTGCAGTTACAATCTGTAACGAACAATGCAAAAGCAGGAAATAGAACCCATGCCTTTATCAGTTGGCACAACGGCTCCCGCCTTTACCGTCAAAGACACCAACGGCAATACGGTTTCACTCTCCGACTACGCTGGCAAAACCGTCATTCTGTATTTCTATCCCAAGGACGACACGCCAGGTTGCACTAAAGAGGCCTGTGGCTTCCGGGACTACTACGCCGATTACCAGGGCAAAGACATTACCGTGTTTGGGGTGAGCATGGATGATGAAGCGTCCCACCAGAAGTTCACGGAAAAATATAGCCTTCCGTTCCCGCTCTTAGCTGATGTGGATGGCGCAATCACGAAAGCCTATGACGTGGATGGCGGCGGCTATTCCAAGCGCGTTACCTATGTCATTGGTGGCGACGGTAAAATTGCCAAGGTCTACAGCACCGTCAAAACAGACAGCCACGCTACTGACATTTTGGCTGAGCTAGCAGTCTAAGTTTGAGCTAAGTTTGACCAATCTGCCTGTAGGGGCGAACAGCCGTTCGCCCCTATCCCTTTGCTGGTTAGCGATCGCAGGAGCGGGCAGGTAAAATTTGGCTAAAACGGCGGTATTCTGACAAGTACTGCTCTAAAACCACAAATTGCGGCAGGTTGAGGCTGTAGTAAATCCAGCGCCCTTCCTGACGGGTTCGCACGAGGGCAGCTTCTTTGAGCGTCTTCAGGTGAAAAGACAGTTTGGACTGGCTGACCCCAATGAAGTCACACAGTTCGCAAACACAAAGCTCTTGCTCTCGGAGCAAATCCAACACCTTCATCCGCAACGGATCGGAGAGGGCGTGAAAGCCAATCGTAATTAGGTCTGTTGACGGCGATACCGATAAAGAGGGTGTTGTAGAAGTGGGTTGCATCAAGCTAATCCCGAAGCTGGGTTGACTTTACTGGGTTAGGAATTAGGCAGTAGGAGAAAGCCTTCCCTTCGAGTTTAGCGGTCTGTTAGCTGTACTGGAATCTGGCTCATTCAGTGCGATCGCCTTTTCTGCCAGCGTAATCACGGTAACCTCTGGGCGACAAAACAGCCGTCCAGGCAGGTAGGTGCCTAAGCCCCGATTCACATATAGACAATTGGAGCCAACTTGATGAAAGCCCTGCGCCCATTCCCAGTGGCGCACGACTTTGTAGCAGTCTTCTCGCATGTACGGAATCCAGCGGCGCAGTCGTCTAGGGACGTGTCGCCGCACCGCTTGATACCAAGTGGGAAGTGGACCTAACCCCGGAATGACAACCTGCCCACCGTGCGTATGTCCCGAAAGCTGGAGGTCTACCCGCCAAGGCTGGAGATGAACGGTGCTATCTGGATTGTGAGACAAAACAATTCGAGGGGTAGCTGGGTCCAACCGATTCATCACAGGGGCAGGGTCAAATTCTCTCGACCACAAGTCGGCAAGCCCGACCAGCGGTAACTCTGACCCAAACGGATAGCCGATCTGATTCCACAAAACTTGAATTCCGGCTTCGACAAATGCGGTAGTAATTTCTGTTTGCGAACCCGCAGGAAAAATATCATGGTTACCCAACACCGCATAGGTGCCAGCGCTGCTGCGGAGCTGCTTTAGACGTGAGGCAAGGGTACGGGCAGGGGCTGGGTCATCGGTTACATAGTCGCCCGTCAGCACAATCAGATCAGGTTGAACGGCATTGGCGGCAGCGATCGCTTCTGCTAGTAGTTGCTCAGAGAGTCGCAAGCCATCGTAGTGCAAATCTGAAAGTTGAACCAGCTTGCAGCCCTGTAGCGGTTTTGGCAATTCGGCAATTTCAACGGTTAAATGATCAACGCTCAGCGATCCTGATAGTAACCTGTGCATAACTTAGAAGGGTTTTCTCTGGATTAGCCACCCCAGCTTATCAAAATAAAGAGAGAGGGTTGGTGAGAATGTATCGACAGAAACATAGCTGGTTTACTTAGATAAATTGGCTGGCAAAACTGACTGGCAAAACTCATACACCCGATCCGGTTTCGCGCAGTACATAGCCTACACCGCGCACAGTTTGAATCAGTCGTTTTTCACCATCGGCTTCCAGTTTGAGACGCAGGTAGCGGATGTAGACTTCAATAATGTTGGAGTCGCCCATAAAGTCATAACCCCAAACTTTTTCTAGAATGCGATCGCGCGTAATCACCTGGCGCGAGTGAGCTAGCAGATATTCCAGCAGGTCAAATTCTTTGGCGGTTAGCTCGATCAGGCGATCGCCACGAAACACTTCTCGGGTTTGACGATTGAGCAGCAAATCTGTAAAGCTCAGCACGTCTGCCTCCGTATCCTGACTGCGGCGTAAAAATGCTCTCACCCGAGCCAACAGTTCTTCAATGCTAAACGGCTTCACCACATAGTCATCGGCTCCAGCATCTAAGCCTGCAACGCGATCGTTAATCTCATCCTTGGCAGTGAGGATAATCACGGGCGCTCTGCCGCCCGTTGCCCGAATCCGCCGACAAATTTCTAGACCGCTCAGTCCAGGCAGCATCCAGTCGAGGATGATCAAATCAGGCCCAATATCTCGCGCTTTGGTCAATCCAGTTAAACCGTCATGAGCCACGGTGATGCGGTAGCCTTCGTAGCTCAGTTCTAGCTCGATGAATCGCGCCAGGTTAATTTCATCTTCAACTACTAGGATATGAGCTGTCATAGTTCTGCTGTCATAGTTCTATAGAGTTCTATGGATGGAGTTCTACGGAGTGAGAGGCATTATAAAGTCAGGGAATCCGTGAAGGGTTGAAGTTAGGGCGTACCTTAAAGCTGACTACAAGGTCTATTTTTGTGCGGAAAGCAGATAAGAATAAACCTTCAAATTAGATCTAAGGAGTTAGATAAGGGCAAGGTGACAACAAAGATGCTGCCTTCGTTTAGCTTTGAGCGCAAGGTGACACTACCACCCATGCCTTCAACCAGGGTTTTAACGATGGATAGCCCCAAACCGCAGCCACCCGTTGTGCGGGCACGGGCTTCGTCTATTCGATAGAAGCGATCGAAGATTCGGGACTGATGCTGGAGGGGAATGCCATGGCCGCGATCGCATACCTGAATCACTGCCTGCCCACCCACCTGGTCGAGCTTAAGGACAATAGGTTGGTCAGGTTCAGAGTATTTCAAGGCATTATCGAGCAGGTTGAGCAACACTTGCTTAAGGCGGTTGCGGTCTGCTTCAACCACAATTTTTTCTTGAGCTGCTTCAATTTGAATATCCCGATCGCTGAATTTTGAGGCCATGCCGAGCAGTTCTTCAATCACTTCAGTCAGGGCAAAACTTTCCAGGTTGAAGTGCATGTACCCAGCATCTGCCCGTGCCAGGTCTAGCAAATCTTGCAGCAGTCGAATCGTGCGATCGGTTTCTAGAGCGGCAATTTCCAGTGCTTCTTGCTGCGGTTCGGTCAGGTTGGTGCTACGGCGCAAGTGCTTTGAATGTAGCCATGAACCACCGTGAGCGGAGTGCGGAGTTCGTGTGAAACATCGCTGACAAATCGTCGCTGTTGCTCTAAGGATTCGGAGAGCTTTGCTAGCATTTGCTTGCAGGTTTGCACTAACTCTCTCACTTCGGTAGGGGCATAGCGAAGTTGAGTTTGAGCTTTGTCTAAGTCCTCGACTGACAGTGTGGTTGTAAGCTGATTCATTTGACGCAACAGCTGTAGCGATCGCTTCACATACAGCGCAATGCCAATAGCGATCGCCACCATCGCCAGCAGGCTACCAATTGCTAAATTGCGGATCACAGCCCAAAACATTGTGTGAGCGGTGGTAATATCCTGTGCGACGTACAGGGTGCCTAAGTTATTGCTCTCTATAACCAGCGGCACTTTGGAGAGAATGATGTAGCGATCGCTGGCTTCGTAGATTGCAGGTTCGGGAACTGCGGGAAGGGTAGCAATCACCGTCGAAATATCTTCGCGCTGCCGCATATCCGTGGTTTGAACGATCATCTGACCTGCATCATCAGTCACCACAACCATCAGATTAGGTAGCGTGCGAGCATCCACTGCGCGCTGCAACGCTTCTGACATAGGCAGCATGTCGCTATACAGTTCAACATCTTGCGGAAAGCGATCGCTGATAGCCTGGATACTTTGCTTGTAGCTACCCACAAGAATCTGCTGCGTCTTCCAGGTTGTCCACATTCCCACACTGCCGATGCCCAAAATTGAGACTAACGTAGCGCCAACCGTCAAACGAAACTGAAGCGAAAATGGGTCAATTCCTCGCCAACCCTTTTTGAGATTCGATAAACGCTGCCTCACTGTTTTGATGTCCATGCTACCCAAAGGCTAGCGAGTAAACTGTCAAAGTTGGAATCTGGGCGAGAAAGTGTGAACCTACTCACTACGCGGGAATTTTTACACCAAAACGTTTCCTAAAGTATGCGCGTAGCGCTATACCTATCAGGCTTAACCTCATTCTTTATTTAATTTATCCGTAGTCGTTTCAACCCGAATGAGTTTTTCCTGAGTTACCCGTTAATTGCTAGATGTCCAGCGTGAATGTTGGTGCGGCGAAATTGATATTCCGTAGGTTGGGTGAAGCATCGCGGAACCCAACAAAACCAAGGCAGGAGTTGGGTTCCGCTTTGCTCCACCTAACCTACATCAGAAGATTTGTCAGTCAATCAGCCATTCACGCTTCAAAAAATGATTCGTGCAGGAAATCAACTCATAGAGGTGGCTAATTTTGAGGATAATTTTCGAGCGTGAAAGTTTACTTTCACGCTCGAAAACTTCTTCGACCAGCAAGACTCATTCACCTACTGCTGAGCTTCAACAGGGCGTTCGTCGGGTACAAACTCACCGGGCTCTGTTTTTACAGCAGGTTTAGTGACTTCAGTGCCGGGTATGGGAAGGTCAAGATTTGGCCCTTTGCGAATAATCCGACTGCCAAAGTAGAGCGTGGCGACAAACAGCAGTGAGTAAACGAGGGCAAAGGCAGTGAGTGAAACCAGAACATTACTAGCAGGCACATGAGAAGCTGAATCGACGGTACGAATCTGTTCGTAGAGCGTCCAGGGCTGCCGTCCAACACAGCGAACAATCCAACCGGAGTCGATCGCAATGAATCCCAAAGGCGCAGCAAAAATCCAGGTTCGCATTAACCATTTTTGCTGAGCAATGTTTTCGGCTGAGAATCTGCCCAGTAGCCAGTAAAGCGTACTCCACAGCATCAAAAAAGCGAGGAAAAAGCCGATCGCAATCATGATGCGGAAGGAATAGTAAATTAGCCCAACCATGTGAGGGCGGTTTTCTGGCTCAAAGTCCCTCAGTCCAATTACAGGTTCGGTGAGGTTTTGCTTGAACTCTAGAATGTAGCCGAGGGCATTGGGAACGGTGATTTCCCAATCGTTCTTTTCGGCGCTGTCATTGGGAATGGCAATCACACTCCAGTCAGCAGGCTGTCCGGCGGGAGTCGTTTCCCACTGGGCTTCCATTGCGGCTAGCTTTGAGGGTTGATAATGATAAACCTGTTCGCCGCTGAGGTGCCCCATGTAGATCTGAATGGGGGCGACAGCGATCGCTGTTGCCAGCACGACTTTGAAGGATTTTGAAAAAAATTCTGAGTGGCGATTTTTGAGGATGTACCAGGCGCTAATGCCACCGATCACAAAGAGAGAGGTTTCTGTGGTGGCAAAGAACATGTGCAGGACGCTGTTCTTCATGAAGGGGTTGGCGATCGCCTGAAAGTAGTCATGCACGACAAACTTACCGTCAATCATTTCCCCACCTGCTGGGGACTGCATCCAGGAGTTTGCCGTCAAAATCCACAGCGTTGACAAATTCGCCCCCACCGCCACCAGAATTGTGGACATATAGTGAATTGGCGCATTCACCCGCTCCCAGCCAAACAGCATGATGCCGAGAAAAGCCGCCTCCAGCATGAATGCCCAGGATGCCTCAAAGCCAATCACACTGCCAAAGAAATTGCCGACCGCTTCTGAGAAGGGAGCCCAGTTAGTGCCAAACTGAAACTCCATCGGAATGCCCGTAGCCACGCCAATGCCAAAGTTCAACACATACAGCTTTGACCAAAAGCGAGCATGGAGATAATAGTCGGGATTGCGGGTTTTCAACCATAGTCCTTCCACAATGACGAGATAAATCCCAACTCCCGTAGTCATTGTGGGCCAGAGCATGTGAAACAGTGCAGTAAGCGCAAACTGCATCCGCGATAGCGCTACTGTATCCGACAAAATATCCATAATGGTTTCCTTCGGCGTATGAGAAGCGATCTGTGAGAAGTAGAATTTCTACCGCATATTTTGTTTGCGTTCTGCCTTCGGATCGCGGGTTCCGGCGGCGGCAAGTTCGGCATCGAGCAGCGTTTTTCCGGTTGCGGCAAGGTAAACGTCATCCAGGCTAGGACGAGCTTGAGAAATGCCAAACGTTGGCAGTCCAGCTTCCTTAAGTGCTTGCTGAATGGTGATCAGAGCTTCGCTTTGTGGATCGACAACTAGATTGAGTGAGTTGCCCTGAGCTTCATTGATGATCACCTCTTGCACAAAGGGAAGGTCTTTCAGCATTGTTTTGGCGGTTTCGGCTTCCTCAGGTGGAGTAAACTCTCGGATACGAAGGGTGACGCGATCGCCCCCCACCCTATCTTTCAACTCAGACGGCGTACCCGTGGCGATGACTACACCCTTGTCGATGATCGCGACGCGATCTGCCAGTGCATCCACCTCTTCCAGATAGTGACTGGTGATTAAAACGGTCGTGCCATTGCTGCGAAGCTGGCGCAAAAAGTCCCACACGGCCACGCGACTTTCGATATCCAGCCCGACTGTTGGTTCGTCCAGCACTAAAACATCAGGCTGGTGCAGTAGCCCTGCCGCCAGATCCAACCGCTTCTTTAAACCACCTGAATAGGTTCCAGTTTTTTTGTCTGCCCAATCTGCTAAGCCCAGCAGTGAAAGCATCTGGTCAATCCGCTCTTTGGCAGTGCCGCGTGGTAGGTGATAAAGCGCCGCTTGGAGCTGAAGCAACTCTCGACCGGTCAATACTTTGTCGAGGGCAACCTCCTGCGCCACATAACCCAGCAGTTGTCGTGCCGTTTTGGGGTTATCTAAAACTGAAACGCCTGACACTTCTAACGTCCCAGCATCGGGAGTGGCTAACGTACAGAGACAACGCAAAGTCGTCGTTTTGCCTGCTCCGTTCGGTCCAAGCAGCCCAAAGATTTCTCCAGGCTCAACCTGGAGCGAAACATCTTTGACTGCTTCGATGCTGCCATAGCGCTTTTGGAGCTTTTCGATTAAAACTGCAGAGGCCATATCACCCTTCACCATGAAATACGAACAATGGAGGACAAAATCTTGGTGTAGTAACTAACCTTTCAACCCCCTTTCAGCCCCTCGTTCAACCCCATTGCTAAAGTGCTGACAAGCGAATTTAGGTTCTCGGTTAGAGCGCCCGTAAGCTGATGGGTAATGGGAAGGCTATCGACTGCCATACCTGCGCAAAGCAACATCATGTAAAGGATGGAGTACTTGAACAGCGATCGCGCTAGTTGTTGGTCAGAAGGTGATTGCAGCAAAGACCACGCTTTCGTCACAAAAACACCGCCTAACAGTAGCGCCACAGCCGTGTAAACCGCGCCCATCACATGCAGCGGATAGACCAGCAGCAGCGTCACCGGAATCAACAGCAGCGTGTAGATCCAGATCTGGCGAGCAGTTGGGGCATCGCCAACAATTACAGGCAGCATTGGCACTTTCACCTTGGCGTAATCTTCGCGAATCATCATCGCCAGCGCCCAGAAGTGAGGTGGGGTCCAGAAAAAGACAATCGCAAAAAATACCCAGGCAGCCCAGCTCAGCTCACCCGTCACCGCAGCCCAACCTACTAAGGGTGGAATTGCACCAGCCGCACCGCCAATCACAATGTTTTGGGTGCTGTGTCGCTTTAGCCAGTGAGTGTAAACGACAACGTAAGTGGCAATGCCCGACATGGCTAGCAGTGCGCTCAGCAGGTTGGCAAAGACGGTAAGCAGCGTAAAGGAAAGGACGGCAAGGGCGATCGCAAATAGCAGCGCATCCCTTGGCTGAATTCGTCCAGAGGGAAGCGGACGATGGCGGGTTCGCTCCATTTCATAGTCAATGTCGCGATCGTACAGACAGTTAATCGTATTGGCAGAAGCCGCCGCCAGCGCTCCACTGAGTAGCGTCACCAGCAGCAGCAGCGGATCGACTTTGCCTTCAGCAGCAATCCACATGCTGCCTGCGGTGGTGATCAGCAGCAAGATGATGATGCGGGGCTTGGTTAGCTGCCAATAGCTTTGAATCACCTGCCAAACGTTTTGGTGGTGACGAGGGGCATCATTCCAAACGGTTTCATGCATTAGTTGAGTTCCTAGAATTTGTAGGCAGAAGCCAAGATCAGGTGGCGAGAGGAGATTGGGAGTTGGGGATTGGGGATGAGGGAGCGGAAGCAACAGTTTTGGTGAATTGGCGATCGCGCAGTCCCAATGCGGTAAAGCAAACCAACGTACCCAGCAGAGCGGCTCCGATTGCTTGGTGGGCAATAGTAAGTGGCTCAACCTGCAAGTGGAAGTGGAAGGTCGCAAATCCTAATGCCACCTGGAGCAACAGAAATCCTCCAGCAACGTAAGCCAGTCGGCGCAGGGCAGGATGGAGAGCCGGAGTACGCCAAGCTAAAACAACGACCGCTAAAGTCATCAGGCTCGCGGGAACCACACCAAACAAATGAGTGTTCATTACCCCGCAAAGCTGGGAGCCAGCCAAACACTGGTGCACTGCCCAACGAGAGCCAACTAGCGCACCGGACAGGCTTTGCAGGTAGACCAAAATTGCAGCCGTCAAGCTAACCCAGGGCAATTTGCCGACATTACCTGTCCCCTGATAGGGCAGCAGCGCCACACCCATAAGCAGCAGGGTAGTGAAGAACAACAGCGCTGTCCCCAAATGGGCAGTGACGATATCAAATCGCAGCAGTTCGGTGACAGTAAGACCGCCCAAAGCACCTTGAAACACGATCAGGCTGAGGGCAAACAAGGCTGCCCAAGGTGTCCAGCGGGGCAAGGCCCGACGATGCCATACGCTTAGAGCAACGAGGGCGATCGCCAGCAGCCCAATCAGAGCAGCATCCAGACGGTGAAACCACTCCAGAAACACCTGCAAGTTCATCTGCTGGCTGGGAATCAGGGTGCCATAGCAGAGTGGCCAGTCAGGGCAGGCTAGCCCTGCGTTCATGACGCGAGTGGCGCTGCCGATCGCCATTAACAAGAACGTGGCGATCGCTATCTTCCACACGAGCCGTCGAATCTGGTCTTGAGGCTGAAGCGGAGGTCTAACTTGAGAAGAAGGAACGGAAGCTGGCATACTCTGATGCGTTTGAGCGTGAACGTTAGTCATCAGCTATGCCTCCGTAATCAAATTGAGAATCATTCAATACCAAAGTTGACAAAAACCTGAGTATTTACTTTTTCCACTGTCTACAACAGCTTCATTCACCAGCTTAGCGACGCAATGCCCAGGCGTGAAAAGCTTTAGGATTTTCTTCGGATTGTGGTTGAAAAATTCTTAACTAAAGGAATTAAAAAATTGCAGCTTAAAGTTAGCTTTCGCCCAAATCTTTCACAAGATTTAATATTGTTATTTCACCTTGTAGTGTTTGCTACACAAGGGCTGCTGAGATCCCAAAAAAAGCGTTAAGGATAGATATGAATTCCGTGTCGTTATCAATTCCTGCTTTAACGTGGTAGTTGAACGGAACTAAAGCTGAATGAGCTGAATCAAACTTACCGTGAAAATTCCAAGCAACATTCTTACCCTACTGGCTGGCATTATCCTAACGCTGGTGAGTCTTTGGTATGGTCAAAACCACGGTTTACTGCCCGAAGCTGCCTCCGATGAGGCTAATTTGGTGGATGGGCTGTTTAACTCCATGATGACAGTCTCAATTGGGCTGTTCGTCCTGGTGCAAGGCGTACTAATTATCTCTATAATTCGATTCCGCCGTCGTCCTGGCGACAATACTGACGGGCCACCGATTCACGGCAACATTCCGCTGGAAATTGTCTGGACGGCAATTCCAGCAGTGATTGTGCTAATCATTGGGGTTTACAGCTTCGACATTTACAAAGCGATGGGCGGATTTGACCCACAGGCGGCGACCGACCCTGGCATTGCTCAGATTGCAATGCTGCCTGGCGAATCGGCTACTGGGTTAATTGACCCATCCAACCAGCCCAAACCCCGCCACATCCACAACCATTTGGCACTTGGGGTTGGAGCCTTTCCCAAAGACGAAGGCAGACCCGCTGATGTCAATATTGATGTGATGGGGTTGCAGTATGCCTGGATCTTTACTTACCCAGACAGTGGCATCACCTCAGGCGAGATGCACATTCCCGTGGATAAAGAGGTGCAGCTTAACATCAAAGCGCAGGACGTGCTCCACGCCTTCTGGCTACCCGAATTTCGGTTGAAGCAGGATGCCATTCCCGGTCGAGACACGGAACTGCGGTTTGTCCCCCGGCACACGGGCACCTACCCGGTGATTTGTGCAGAACTGTGTGGTGCTTATCATGGCGCGATGAACACGAAGCTGTTTGTCCAGACCCAGGAAGAATATGACGGCTGGATTCAGGAGCAAATCGCCAGTTTGAACGATCCAAATCAGGCTGTTGCAATGAAAGCGATCGCTCCCTCCGAAGACCTCTCTGATGCTGAGTTCTTAGCACCCTTTGTAGATCAAATGGGAATTGATGCTGCCGCCGCATTAGAGCAACTCCATCCCCAGCACATCTCGATGAATCGTTAGTTTAAGAGTTTCAACAGCCAAGAGTCACAACAGCCAGCTATGACACAAGCAGAATGGCAATCCACTACTACCCCCACAACCGAAGGCGCGATTCCGGGGAAACGCAAGTGGCAAGACTACTTTACGTTTAACACTGACCACAAAGTAATCGGGATTCAATACCTGATTACCTCTTTCATTTTTTATATGATTGGCGGCGTTCTGGCGACCGCCATCCGCACCGAGCTAGCGACACCAGAGTCAGATTTGGTTAGCCCAGAACTTTACAACAACCTGCTAACCGTTCACGGCACGGTGATGATCTTTCTTTGGATCATCCCGGCAGGTTCAGGATTGGCGAACTACCTGATTCCGCTGATGGTAGGGGCGCGGGATATGGCCTTCCCGAAGATGAATGCCCTTGCTTTCTGGATGGTGCCCCCAGCAGGTCTGGTACTGATCGCCAGCTTTTTCTTGGAAGCGCCTCAAGCAGGCTGGACTTCCTACCCGCCGTTAAGCCTAATGACGGGCAAGGTAGGTGAGGGAATTTGGATCTTTACCCTGCTGGTCTTAGGAACTTCCTCGATCTTGGGCGCAATCAATTTCTTTGTGACCATCTTGCGGATGCGCGTGCCCAGCATGGGGATTAACGATATGCCCCTGTTCTGCTGGTCTATGCTGGCAGCTTCAGCGCTGATTTTGATTGGTACGCCTGTGTTAGCAGGAGCGTTGATTCTGCTGGCGTTTGACCTGTTGGCTGGGACCGCATTCTTCAACCCCACAGGCGGCGGCGACCCGATTGTTTACCAGCACATGTTCTGGTTTTACTCGCATCCGGCGGTTTACATCATGATTTTGCCGCTGTTTGGCGCAATTTCAGATATTCTCCCGGTTCACTCACGCAAGCCGATCTTTGGCTATCGGGCGATCGCCTACTCCAGTCTCGCAATCAGCTTCTTGGGTCTAATCGTCTGGGCCCACCACATGTTCACCAGTGGCACTCCTGCCTGGTTACGCATGTTTTTCATGATCACCACGATGGTAATCGCTGTCCCAACAGGGATTAAAGTCTTTGGCTGGTTAGCCACGATTTGGGGCGGCAAGATCCAACTCAACAGCGCCATGCTGTTTGCAATGGGCTTTATTTCGATGTTCGTGATTGGCGGTATCAGCGGCGTAATGGTCGCAGCGGTACCCTTTGACATTCACGTTCACGATACCTACTTCATCGTGGCTCACCTGCACTACGTCCTGTTTGGCGGCAGCGTGTTTGGCATCTATGCGGCGATTTATCACTGGTTCCCCAAGATGACTGGACGGATGCTGAACGAGCCGCTGGGCATCGTTCACTTCATCCTCACCTTTATTGGCATGAACCTGACCTTCATGCCGATGCACGAACTGGGCTTATTGGGAATGAACCGCCGGATTGCGCTCTACGATCCTAAGTTCGCAACGCTCAACCTGGTCTGTACGATTGGCTCCTACATTCTTGCGGTTTCAACCCTACCCTTCCTGGCGAATGCAGGCTGGAGCTGGATTAGCGGCAAAAAGGCAGGAAACAACCCCTGGCGGGCATTGACCTTTGAGTGGATGACGACCTCACCTCCTGCGATCGAAAATTTTGAGGAATTGCCTGTACTTACCAGTGGTCCATACGACTACGGTTCAGGTAACCGCAATCCTGAAATGGAGCCAGAGGAATCTCAATCAAATATGGAGGCACCTCCGGGCTTCATTCCTCCTGAAGAAGCGAGGGCTGGCAGTCCAGAGCCTTAATCAGCGCATAGTGGGCGGTGCCAACCTACCTACTCCCAGTCCGGTGAGCACCGTCCATTTCACTTAAATTTCAAAAGTCGCATTCGTAGGTATCAGAAACTTATGCAAGGTTCAACGATTGATCCCGCTAAGACTGCACTCAACTATCATCACGAAACTGAGGCAGCCGCTCACCACGAGGAACATCCAGACCATCGTCTGTTTGGACTGCTCGTCTTCCTGGGTGCTGAGAGCATGATCTTCGCAGGTCTGTTTCTGGCGTACCTGACCTTCCGCGTGGTCGCGCCTGTTTGGCCACCTGAAGGCACTCCTGAGCGCGAACTGCTTGTACCAGGAATCAACACTCTAATTCTGATTTCTAGCAGCTTTGTGATTCACCAAGCGGATGTGGCAGTCAAGAAGAATAACGTCAAGGGCTTACGTACCTGGTTCCTAGCGACTGCGGTAATGGGCGCAATCTTCCTGGCAGGTCAGGTTTATGAGTACAACAACCTGGAATTTGGCTTAAAGACAAACCTGTACGCCAGCACTTTTTATGTGTTGACTGGCTTTCACGGTTTGCACGTATTCCTGGGACTGTGCTTGATTTTGGCAGTGCTATGGCGATCGCGCAATAAGGAACACTACTCCGGCGAACACCATTTCGGCGTAGAAGCAGCAGAAATCTACTGGCACTTCGTAGACGTGATCTGGATTGTGCTGTTCTTCTTGCTTTACATTCTCTAGCAACGCAACCAAAACTAAGCAGTAGGGAAGGTAGGACTTCACAGTCCTACCTTTTTTTAATTGTTCTATGCAGCTTTCGGTCTACGCTTCAAACGTGAACCTGCACCCACAATCACTACCAGTAGCCCAAATACCGATGCAGGCTCAGGTACCTCTTCAGGAGGCGTGCTAATCAAGGCTCCTACTGCCCGATCTGCTTGAATCAGCCCAAAACCGCTGTCAAAATCGAATCCGGGAGCGTTCATGTCGATCGCCGTTTCTTCCAGCGTCTCGTAAATCACCTCAGGACTTGTACCGGGTGCCGCTTCCAGCATCAAGGCTGCAACTGCCGCCGCATGGGGAGCCGCTGCCGAGGTGCCAAAGAAGTTGGGGAAGCCATCACCCTCAACATCTAAACCGGGAATAAAGAAAGTGGTATTGGTGCCATCGGGCGCAACGATTTCAGGTTTGAGGCGAACTTCGGGAGTGGAGAGGCGATCGCCATTCTCATCAAACAAAATTGGAGTTGACCCAGCCGAAGAAAATGGCTCCAACACAGGTGGATTAGTTCCAAACTCAGGCGTATCGGCGTAGAAGGATGCTCCAACCGCCTCAGCACCTTCAGCATTTGCATGACCATATACAGTGCCACTATTGGTGTCGTACTCGCTGATGCTGGCGTTACCGAACACAACATATTTCATGAATCCAGCATCGGGACCAGAAAAGTTAGAGATTGCCAGGTTAAATTGGTCTGTGCCAAACGAGCCGTCGTTAAAGAAACTCAGGATTTCTACCGCGTCGCCACCTTCATTTGCGTCTGCCCCCAAAGCTAGTAAATTGCCGAAATCATCGAACAGAAAGATGTCGAGATCGTTCGGAGAGCCTTCACCGCCGCTGACCGAGAAAAAGGGCGAATCCCACTGGAAGGAAATAAAGAGTTCTCCGCCAACTGGAACCGAAATGCTTTGAAACGGATCTACACCTGCGCTAGGGTCAAAGTCATGCAGTTCACCTCCAAAGATGGGATCAAGCACACTGCTGTTTCTGAAGGTGCTTTCGTAGGCATTGCGATCGTTGTTGCCTGCCGAGGAGAAGTACGGTATGCCATCAGCTACGACTTGGTCAACTGCTTGGGCAATGATGCCATCCTGAAACATTGGTTCAGCCAGGTTAATGACGTCATCCACAATCACATCAGATCCGCTTGCGGCCAGCGCAAGAATGCCATTTGCAAAGTCTGCTTGCCCCCCCAGGAATGCAGTGTAAAACGCTAGATCTGCACCAGGAGCGACATCATGAATCAGTTGCAGCATTGCACGCCCTTCATCGCTGCCACCACTAGGAAGGTCTAAAAGCACGTTCACATTGGACGGCAGATCGCCACTAGCAATGTCAGCGGCTTCACCATCTAAGTTGTTGTAACTATCAGACAGCGCACCTACTGTCACACCTGTTCCATCAACCCCAAAGGTCGATCGAGCAATATCAGCCCGCATTGATCTATCAGCCTGACTTGTCGTTACCCCTACGTTAGATAGAAACTGTGTGGGTCGGGCAAATTTTAAGCTACTCAAGCTGTCCATTGAGGAAATTGCGTCAAGCGGCAGCAAACCAGAGACAAGGGAGCCATATTTGGAGCCGTTTTGGAGTCCCAGTCCAAGCAAATCTTTGTAGAGGACATTGGTGTTGTCAGAGGCGATCGCATCAATCACCACATGACCGCCATAAGTTTGTAGTAGAGAACTATTTGCCCGAGTTCCTGGGAACAACCCTGTATTATTTCCTGAATTTGCTGAAAGTGAAATCAGGCTTGAACTGACTTTGCTGCCAGATTTTGAGAGGTATTCTCCTATCAGCGTCGCTGCCTGTGTACCCATGCACAGGCCACCGAGCAAAGTAGTCGTAACGATTGTTGCCGATGAAATCTGAGTGAGAGGCTTCATATCTGGGTTCCTTGCTCAGGGGTGTGAGATTAATCAGGGGGCTTAACGATCAGCGCACTCAAACAGGAAATATCTCGGATCATGCCCACTCACCTTTTACTGAAGCTTCAAGTTTCCAGCTAGCGACTTCACTTAGTCTTGTTGGAAAGTAGATACAGCATGGCTTCCTATGAAGATTAGATGAGTTTCTTGGAAGTCAAGTTTGGGTTGGTTAGGATGGTAAATCGCTTTACCCCTGACTCGGTTGGGAAGGCGATCGCCCCTCCGCTAAAACACTGTTTCGCTAAGATACAGACAGTGCATTCCGGCGGGGCATTTGGGTATTTCTAAAGTGTTGAAACGGTTTTTCCCTTTTCTAAGAGTTCTACTTCTCAGTTTTACAGTACTGCTCCTTGCAGGCTGTACTTTGCCTCAGGTCAGTGCCGAGGAGCGACTCTTTTTAGACCTTTCCCTTGATTTCTTAGGTGAATATCGATTGCCGACCGATACGGTGTTTCAAGACACACCTGTGCGTGGGCTTTCAGCACTTACCTATGACAGGCAGGGCGATCGCTTCTACGTTCTCTCAGACGATCGCAGTGAATTTGCCCCGGCTCGCTTTTACACGCTCAAGCTCAATTTGAGTAATGAGTCTGGGGAGGTGGCGATCGCTGGAGTTGAAATCGAGAAAGTAACCACCTTACTTGGAGAAAACGGAGAACCCTTTGCCCAAGGCACCATCGACCCTGAAGGGCTTGCCCTCTCTCCTCGCCAAACGGTCTTTATCTCCAGCGAAGGCGTTGCCTCTGATGGCATTCCTCCATTTATAGACGAGTTTGACTTGGCGACAGGCGCATGGCAGCAGCACTTGCCGATTCCAGAACGCTATCTCCCTAAAACTGTGGAGGATCAGCCCCAGGGCGTGCAAAATAACCTTGGGTTTGAAGCCCTAACGCTCAATCCTGGAGGCTTTAGCACGACCTGGCTAGAACCGTTTCGCCTATTTGCTGCAACCGAGGCAGAGCTGGAACAAGACCGCCGACCCGTCAACTCAGACGAGACAGAAGCGTCAGAACGACCCAACTACAGTCGATTTCTGCACTATCTTATTGGCAATGAGCTACCTGTGCTGATCGCGGAATATCTTTATCCCAATGATTCGCCACCCCTGCTCACGGTGAATGGTTTGACTGAGTTACTCGTGCTAGACCAAGGCGGTCATTTCCTGAGCATGGAACACTCTTTTGGCGTTGCCGGAGCGGGTGCCCGCATTTTTGAGCTGGCTACAGGTGGAGCCACAGATACATCCGGCATTCCCAGGTTAGGTGGAGACTTGAGCGGCATCGAACCCATTCGCAAGCGGCTGTTGCTCGACCTGGCAGATTTAGGCATTCCCCTGGACAACCTAGAAGGTATGGTGCTGGGGCCGCAGTTACCAGATGGCAGTCAAAGTTTGCTGCTGGTGAGTGATGACAACTTCAACTCGGATCAGTTCACCCAATTTTTGCTGTTTCGCCTGAATGGGTTGCAGCGCGGGGCGTGACCTTCCCTGGTATGATGAGGTGTTCGCAAGGCAATAGGGCTGGCGTTGCTCAAACTACTCAGCAAGTCAGTTGGCGAATTGCTGTTGGTGCGATACGCTCAAGATCTTGGAGCAATGAGCATCCGCACTTTTAACTTGGCGGAGCGTGTTCCTATTTGTTTGTGAGATCTCAGTGAATCATCTGTCATGCAACCACCCATTCCCACCGGGACTGTTTTACAAAATCGCTACCGCTTGTCGAGCATTTTGGGGCAAGGCGGGTTTGGTCGTACCTATCTGGCAGAAGATTTAGGACGATTTAACGAGCGCTGTGCGCTGAAGGAGTTCATCCCATCGCAGAGTGGCGCTTACGTTTTAGATAAATCGAAGGAACTGTTTCAGCGGGAAGCCGCGATTCTTTATCAGATTCAGCATCCTCAAATTCCGCAGTTTCGTGCCACCTTTGAGGAAAATCAGCGTTTATTCCTCGTACAAGACTACGTTGAAGGCAAGACCTACCGTACCCTACTCAACGAGCGGAAGGCGCAAGGTAAAGCGTTTACAGAAGCCGAGGTGCTGCAACTGATGCAGCAGCTTTTGCCCGTGTTGGCGCACATTCACAGCAAAGGAATTATTCATCGAGATATTGCGCCTGACAACATCATTCTCAGGCAGCAGGATCATTTGCCTGTGCTGATTGACTTTGGTGTAGTCAAAGAAATTGTCACTCGCGTTCAACCAGCAGAAACAGAGCATCAACCGACGACCGTTGGCAAGATTGGGTACGCGCCAAGTGAGCAAATTCAGTCAGGACGGGCTTACCCTAATAGCGATCTCTATGCGTTGGCGGTTAGTGCTGTAGTGCTGCTGACGGGCAAAGAGCCCCAGGAATTGTATGACGATCGCAGCCTTACCTGGTACTGGCAGCAGTGGGCAAAGGTAAATCCTGGTTTTGCTCAAGTGTTGAATCGAATGCTGAGCTATCGTCCGGGCGATCGCTACCAATCTGTCAGTGAGGTAGCGCAAGCGCTCCAGGCATTAGCTAACCCTTCGGTCGTTACACCCCCACCCCCACCCCCACCGACCCCAACCTCAGCAACTCAGGCAGCCAACCCTACTTCTCGAATGCAAACCGTGGCAGTAGGTCGCCGCCCAGAACCAACAGCCCATAGCTCCAATGCACCCCGTCGGGCTGCAGGGCCAGTCATTCCGACTCAGACAGAAACCTCTGTCTGGGACAATCCTTGGGCGGTAGCTGGAATTGTCACCGGACTGGCAATTGTCACGTTGATAACCACCTTTGCGGTGGTTAGCGCGATCCGCAATGGGTCTGACAACACACCCGTTGCAACGCCGACCCCAACTGAAACAGCAACCCCAACTCCAACTGACGAACCCGTTGAATACAGTCAGCGGCTGAACCTTGCGCCAGGAGATACGACCAGCGTTGAGGGAACACTGAGAGAAAATGAGGTTGTAACTTACATTGTGTCTGCCGAGCAAGCGCAAACTCTGTCTGCTGCAATTGACGGTGAGGGAGTATTGCTCAGCGTCTTTGCCCCCAATGGAGACTTGGTGGAGGGCAACGCTGAGCGAGTCCAGCAGTGGCAGGGAGTACTTGATTTCACGGGTGAATACTATCTTGAGCTAAGGCCCGTCCGAGGAGTCGAGGAAAGTGACTATAGACTAGACCTCAGCCTGGAAGCGGCTCCCGAACCGGAGCCAGAACCAACCCCGACCCCAACTGAAACTCCAACACCCAGCCCTAGCCCAACTCCAGTCGAGCCTCAGGTCGATACACAACGCTTGAGTTTTCCGGCGGGCTCAGAGGGTGTAGAAGTTAGCGATACGGTGAGCGATCGCCTTACCAAACGCTACCTTGTCAATGTACAGGAAGGGCAAGTCTTTTCCGCCGAGATCATAGACGGCGCGGCTACCCTCAATATCCTTTTCCCCAATGGTGAACCGGTGCCTGATGCCTCGAATGTAGTTTTCTGGGGTTTCCAGGTGCCAGACAGTGGCGATTACATTGTAGAAGTGATATCCACCGACGAAACCGACTTTACGTTAGGCGTTAGTGCGACGGCTCCCACGGAACCGCCACCAGAATAAGCTTCTCTTGAAGCGCCAGAAGGGTATAGTTCCTGATTGTGAATTGTTAATTGAAAGTGGAGTGACGCTTGAACGCCCTCTTGATTGCAGGCACCGATACGGATGCCGGAAAGACTGTTTTAACGAGCGCTTTGGCAGCTTACTGGCAAACCTATTGCAGCTCACAGCGGCTCGGTATTATGAAGCCGCTTCAATCGGGGAAGGGCGATCGCGAACTTTATACTCACCTGTTTACCCTACAGCAGTCTGCCGATGAAATTACGCCACTCTACTTTGAAGCCCCTTTAGCACCCCCGATCGCTGCCGATCGCGAAGGTCGCAAAATTCAGCTTGAAAAGGTCTGGCAGCAGTTTCAAACCCTGCAGCAAGAGCGAGACTTTGTCCTGGTTGAATCTTTAGGTGGGCTGGGTTCACCGGTTACCCATGAAACCACTGTGGCTGATTTAGCGTGGGATTGGCGGTTGCCAACGGTGTTGGTGGTGCCCGTGAGGTTAGGGGCGATTTCTCAAGCTGTCGCTAACGCTGCTCTTGCTCAACAGTCTCGGGTACACCTCAAAGGCATCATTCTCAACTGCGTTAAACCTTGTACCGACGAAGAAATTGCCAATTGGGCACCTACCAAACTGATTCAGTCACTCACCCAAAAGCCAGTGCTGGGCTGCATTCCTCATCTAGATGACCCCACCGATCTGCATAAGCTTGCTCAGGTTGCTTCTAACCTAAACCTGGAAAGATTTATGCCCGTTATGAGTTACTCATCAGGTATGGCTAATCTCTAATTCGTTGCCTGAGAAAACGCCTGTCAGGAGAAACGCTATTTGTACAGCGTAAATTTCTCAGATATAGATGTTTCTGTAAATGTAAATTACAGCCTTTCAAAAAAGCATCTGGGGATACATCTTAACAAAAAAATAGAAGTTAGCCTCTTATTCCGTAAGCAGAGAAACAACTGTTTTTGAACTAGTACAGTTTCTAAAACCAGGATGGTTTTCCCATTAAAAGCTTTGTTTTATACCGTTTCTACATGAAGCTGGATATTTTGGAGCGGGGCACGCTCCAAAATATCCAGCCTTGAAGAGAATTGGTATTGGCACTTTACTGCTAAAGGATTTTAGTTGGGTTATAGAAATACTGTACTTATTTGAAAGCAGCTGTACGGAAAATTTCTAGAGCGTAGAAAAATCCATGAATCAGCATTCAACTCGGAGAAAAATTTCTCCGACGCGCCGTAAATTTCTGAAGTTAGTAGGAAGAGCAGGTGGGGCTGCGGCTGTTTTCACCACGATGAAAGCAATGGGATTGATCCGTTCTCCTGCTAAAGCGGCTGAGCGTCCAAACTTACCCAGCGGTTCAGGAAGTGGAACTAAAGTTGCCATTTTGGGAGCCGGAATTGCGGGTATGACAGCCGCCTATGAACTCTCTAAAGCAGGCTATGAGTGCACCATTTTGGAAGCCCGCGATCGCCCCGGTGGTCGAATTTGGACGATTCGTGGCGGCGACACGATTGCAGAAACCGATAGCAGCCAAACCTGCACCTTTGATGCGGCCGATCACTTATACATTAATCCTGGCCCGGCTCGGATTCCCTATCACCACACAGGCTTGTTGGGATACTGCAAAGAATTTGGCGTACCGCTAGAAGTCATTGTCAACGAAAATCGGGCAGCTTACTTTCAAGACGATCAGGCGTTTGGTGGAGAACCTGTCCTCAACCGCCGAGTCGTTAATGACAGCCGGGGCTACATTGCAGAACTTTTAGCCAAAGCCGTAAGCCGAAATGCGTTAGATCAGGAAATCTCAACCGAAGACCGGGAACGAATTCTGGAAATGATTTCGAGCTTTGGTGGACTGGATGCAGATTATCTTTACAAGGGGTCTAGCCGAGCAGGATACAGTACGCGACCAGGAGCCGGGTTAACCGCAGGTGAGCAATACGAGCCACTTGACCTGTCAGAATTGCTAAAGTCCTCCTTCTGGGAATACAAGATGCAATTTGGTGAGGGCTATCACCAAGCGGCAACCATGCTGCAACCCGTAGGTGGAATGGATCAAATTGCCAAAGGCTTTGAGCGGCAGGTGGGTAATTTGATTACTTACGGCACTGAAGTGAGCGGAATTCGCAAAACGGCTGAAGGGGTGCGAATTGTCTACACCGACAAAGCTTCAGGTAGCCAAGGAGCATTAGACGCGAATTACGTCATCTGCACTTTCCCGCTCTCCGTGTTGAATGACGTTGAGGCAGACTTTTCGCCAGCCTTTAAGGAGGCGATCGCCATAGGAGCCGCTTCCTACGCCAAGGCGATGAAAATTGGTTTCCAAGCCGATCGCCGCTTTTGGGAAGAAGACTACGGCATCTACGGCGGCATTTCCTGGACAGAGCGAGACATAACTCAAATCTGGTATCCGGCAACGGGCTTCCAGCAAGAAAAAGGAGTCATTGTGGGTGCCTACATTTGGGACAACGACATTGGTGAGCGAATCGGGGCAATGTCTCATGAGGAACGGCTCCGCAAAGCGATCGAGGACGGGGAAACGATTCATCCTGGCTATGGCAGTGAGGTTTCATTTGACAAGGGAGTTAGCATTGCTTGGGACAAAATTCCCTATAGTCGAGGCGGATGGATTGAATGGGAAGAAGCCGGACTAGAAACTGCCTACCCCCTGCTCAATCAGCCCGATGGTCCAATCTACCTGGCTGGGGAGCATCTCAGTTACCTGACCGGATGGCAGGAGGGAGCAGTCCTCTCTGCCCATCAAGCCGTTCAGGCAATTTCTGCCCAAACGCTGGCAGCATAAGCAAAACTTCTGACTGGTTCAGGAAAATTCTTGTGGCAAGGCTCTGCCTTGTGATGCCAATGGGTGAGATGGCTCCTGCTACTTTGACGAAACAGAATCTCCCCTAAGGCATTTGTTGTGGCAATTTATATTCTGCAAAGACGCTCTTGATCGCGTCTCTACATGAGGCTATGGAAATGAAAAAGTTCAAATCAGTGCTGAGATCGTGGAGCAAGGTTGCTTTTATGCCATTGGTGGTGGTTGGAGTGGCGATCGCCCTCCTCCTCCTCACCCCTCATCGCACGCTGGCTCAGGAAGTAGTTCGCTATCCCATTCCCAACTCAACCTTCCCCATCGCTCTTGCCGTCGAAACACCACCCAATGCAGCACTGGTTCATTTAAGTGGACAGGTGCCACCCGTCGTTGATGAAACTGCCCCAGAAAGCTCCATCGCCGTTTATGGCGATACCAAAACTCAAACTATTGGTGTCCTCGAAAAGATCCAGGCCATCCTTCAAAGTATGGATATGACAATGGGAGATGTGGTCAAAATGCAGGCTTTCCTGGTCGGTGATCCCAGTAATGGCGGCGCAATGGATTTTGCTGGATTCATGGAAGGCTACACCCAGTTTTTTGGCACTGAGGAGCAACCCAACCTCCCTTCTCGCTCGACGATGCAGGTAGCTGGACTGGTTGATCCAGGCTGGCTAGTCGAAATCGAAGTCATGGCTGCCCGTCCCTAAAATCTGTAGCTCGAATCTGTAGGTTGGGTGGAGCAAAGCGAAACCCAACTTATTTGTCATTAGACTGAGTCCTTCAGCATCTCTAATGCATGATGGGTCTTTTGACGAACTGATTCAGCAGAACTATATAGGGCAGTCCGTTCAGCATCCGTCAAGTCCAGTTCTAAAACACTTTCAACGCCACCACTGCCCAACCGAGCAGGCACGCCAATGAAAATGTCTTCTAACCCATATTCGCCCTGCAAATACGATGCAACGGGCAACAGGCGAGACTGATTGAGCAATATTGCTTCAATCATGCGACAGGTTGAAGAAGCCGGAGCGTAATATGCGCCTCCAGTTTGCATAAGTTCTACAATTTCTGCCCCACCATTACGGGTTCGCTCAATCAAGCGTTCGATTGTTGCAGCATCCAATAGCTCTGTAATTGGAATGCCGCTGACAGTGGAGTAGCGAGGTAGGGGCACCATCAAATCACCGTGACTGCCTAACACCATCGCGCTAACATCCGCTGGAGAAATGCCTAATTTCAGGGCAATGAAGGTCTGAAAACGGGCAGAATCCAGAATTCCTGCCATACCCATGACCCGAGAGAAGGGTAGACCACTGGCTTTCCACGCCAGATAAGTCATTACGTCTAATGGATTTGTGACAAGAACCAGAATGGCGTTGGGTGAATGGGCGATCGCCTGCTTCGTTGCCTCCACCACAATTTGAGCGTTAGTTCGCATCAGGTCATCCCGATTCATGCCCGGTTTGCGAGGCAACCCAGCAGTGACCACGACAATGTTAGAGCCTGCGGTGTCGGCATAGTCCACTGTGCCCACAATCTGGCGATCGTGACCTTCAATGCCTCTAGCTTCCATCAGGTCCAGCGCTACGCCTTGAGGTCTGCCTGCTATGACATCGAGCAGCACAACATCTGCCAAATTTTTCTCAGCAATCCGTTGAGCCAGAGTACTGCCTACATTCCCCGCTCCGATCACTGAGACACGGGTAGAAGTGGAGGCGATCGCATCAGGAAAATTCATGATCAAAAAAAGGCGACACGGCAAAGCGATCGCAAATCAATAAGATGACTAGAAGATGACTAGATAGTCAGGGACCAATCAGAGACACAGACTATCTAGAGACAGGAGCTATTCAAATTTTTCTACTTGATCGGCTTTCAGCCACATATTTGGCGTAGGCACATGCCCAAACTTAACCAGCACATAATCTCCCTTCGAGTCTACGATTTCTCCCTTGGTCTCAAAGAGATAGGGTGGAAATCGTGTATCGCTGGCTTGTGCTTCCAGACTATTTTCCAATTTTTCCCGCACAGCCCGAACCAGATCGCCCTTTTTAACTGCCATAACTCACGTTATTTAGTAATCTTGCGTTCTTTCACATTGTATGTGCTGATTAGCCAATCTTAGCGCTGACACTTAGGGCAAAAATGCGCCGATCGCCCCGCTAGCTTCAACCGCTCGATTGGAGTGTCACAAGTGCGGCAGGGTTCTCCCTTACGGTCATACACCCAAGCAACGCCGCCATAGTTACCGTTAACGCCTTCCACATCTCGAAAATTGCTAAAGCTTGTTCCTCTCGCATCAATGCTGTCCTGAAGAACGCGCACAATGGCCGCATAGAGGGCTGTCACCTGACGCGGCTTGAGCGCAGAACAAAGAGTTTTAGGTTTGATCTTGCTCAGAAAGAGGGCCTCATCAGCGTAAATGTTGCCAATTCCAGCGACTAACATCTGATCGAGCAGCGCATTCTTGATGGGGCGGTGGCGAGCGCGCAATCGTGTCGCCAAATACTCAGCCGAAAAATCTGCCGATAGGGGTTCTGGACCTAATCGCTGCAGCCCTGTCATCACCACTTCAGGCTGGGTACCGGACGGCACCCACCACATTTGCCCAAAGGTCCGCTGATCTACAAACCGCAGTTCTTGCTGCCCAGCCAAAAACAGACGGACTCGACAGTGCTTTTGCAATGGCTCCTCCTGATGGAGCCACAACAGTTGTCCCGTCATCCGCAGATGCACCCCCAACCATCCCGCAGATTGAGCTTGCCCTGGGGGGGAGGAAATTTGATATAGCTCTGCCAGCAAATATTTGCCGCGCCGATGCCACTGAGCGATCGCCGTTCCCTGCAAGCCTGCTAAAAAGGCGATCGGTAGAGAGGGATGGGCGATCGTGCGTGACAACAGCACATCTCCACCCACAATTTCTTGGTTTAAAGTTCGCTGATTTAAACCTCGTCGAACCGTTTCAACTTCAGGTAATTCGGGCACAATTCAACCCAGCCTGCAACACACTCCAGTAAATTCATTCTATTAAAATCGAATGCTTTCGAGTGCATAAAAGCTTACACCTTGAAAACTTGAATGCCTTCAGACGAGTGCATAGTCCTACACTCTCGCCTGAAGGCATTCGAGGTTAATTCATTTCGCAATTTTTAACGAGATTCTGTACCCTGGTTGGGAGCACCTTCCTTGTCAGGCTGATCCGTTCCAGGAGCCTCTGCTGCTGCTCCTTTGGTGGACTGTCCTGCCCCTTGTCCTGTTCTCCGAGTTCTAGTATCAATAGTGGTTTGCTTACCACCAGAAGCTGCATCAGCAGATGGAGTCTTAGAAACCTTCTGCTTAGCTGCACCCTGTACTTCAATAACTTCATCCATGCTGAAGTTGTTGGTGTTGACCCCAGCATAATTAACTTTATTAAAGCGAACAATGACGGGATACTTAATGCCGCTCTGATCGATAGAGGCAACCGTACCCACATCTTTGTACCAGTAGGATTCTTTGCGAAGGATTCGGACTGTAGAACCACGTTGTACCATGAGCTTTTCCTTTCGGGTGATTATTTAACTCATACAGTAATTGTCTTTCAGAGTACTACTCTGGCAGGACTTTCAGGGTGTTTCAGTCTTTAAGTTTTATTGCTGTGCCTATAGTCCTACAAAGTTAGAGCAAGAAATGAAGCAAAGCTTTTCATTACTTGTCCCTGCCCGATCAGTTTGAGTTCAACGGTTGCTCAACCCATCGCACCTGCACAAAGTGAACTGGACGACCCTGGCGATCGCCCAACGAGTTAACAGTCTCAATCGCCAGATTGAACGGAATCGCAGTCGTAACATATCGTTGAGCCAGATTACCAATCTCAGGAGCAAGATGCGTGGCAGCCGTTGCGGCCAACCCCATTCCTAAAAATTGCTCCAGTGGATTGCGTGGCAGCACCAAGGGCACTCCAAGCACTAACCCGGCAGCCATCACCATCCCTACCGACAAATTCGTGCCACAGCGAGGATGTACGGCTAAATCCCACTCACCACTGACGAGTCGCTGCAATGCTGAGTGGGCAGCTTGCCGTAGCTGCATCGAAGTGACCGTACCGTAGACATAAAAACCCTGATCAGTAGACATACCACCTAAAGAGCTGTTGCTCCCAGCAATCAGAGTTGGGGGAGCAACAGTATCATCTGGTAGATTGCCGCTTAAAAGCCAGATGGTGGCGTGTTCTAAAGCGTGAACCTGACGCACCATCAAAATTTCTTTTAACCCTGGAATGAAACCTAACTGATGAAGCAGGGCACTATCTTGAGTCGCCTCTGGCGAGAAATCAAAGGGTGAACGGCTAGCATTGGGGGAACTAGCGATCGCCATAACGAGCCTCCAGCGGCAGATTCAAATAGTTTCTCTTCACTCTAGCGAAGCCTCAACCCGGCACTCGATTTGTCACAATTATTCAACCCCTACAGCAACCACTTGAGGAGAAGCGATCGCTGATGCAGTCGGTTGCGCGGGTGCTCCACCTTCTCCTACCGCTCTAACCACCTCAATGCCGTTCTGTTCCAGTACAACAATGGGTTCAGATCCTGCATTCACCTCGATCCGTTTAACTAAAATCTGACCGTTAGAAAGCCGTTGCCCAACCCGGACGTAGCGGCTACTTGGCTCATTAGGGGCACTGATGATCGCGTGAGTTGTATTGCCAATTTGCACCACGCCTGTCACCTTGACCAATCTGGCAAGGTCAGCTTGAGGGCGGGGTGGAGGAGCAGGACGCTGCGGTACTAAGCTTGGAATGGGGGCAAGACTGCCGGGACGGGATGATTGTCCACCCCCACCTCCACCTCCACCAGATGGGACGTTGGGCAACCGAGTGCCCGTTTGTCCTGGGGATGTAGTTGGAGCTTGAGCAACAACCGGAGGAGTTTGAATTACAGGACTGGTAGGCAGCAAAGCAAACGGGTCTGGACGATTCCTTTGAATTCCTTGAACCCGCTGGTCTGAGTCCGTAGAACCAATTAAATCTGGTGGAAGCGTACCTGTGGGTGAGGTCTGCCCATCAACTACGGGTGGCTCAGAAAAAGGCTGAGTCGCAGTAGCACCAGGCGCAGGCTCAACCGTTTCAACCGTAGTGCCAGGAGATGGCTCCACAGCCGTGTCGCTGCCACCTGAAAAGAGGGCACATCCTCCCAGCGAGAGGGCTAGCATCCCTATAGAAGCGATAAACGAAATTTGACGCATTCCCAGTTCCCCCAGAAGATAGACAATCCAGTGCCGTTTCAGATGTCCTCTAGCAATCTCAGAAGACTAATCTCGAAAAACCATTGTGTTTACATAACATAGCTTATACGCATTTACAACGCACTTACAGTCGTATGTCGAATTAGCTTTTGAAAAGGAAGGAGGAGAAAACCTGCATTAGTACAGCGTTGCCTACCCTTAACCAAAGCATTTTTGTGTGAAAGCTCCTATACATCAGGAGCTTTCATGCAGAGGACACGTCCCCGAATATACACGCGAGAATACAAAAGTCTAGAAAGCTCAGGAAATACACAGATGGCAGTTGCTCAAAGATTCCAGTCCTCTGCCTCACCGCTGCCTACTGCTATCTGCCTACTGCTATCTATTGAGGTAAGGAGAACGGATGGGTAGCAATTGGATTTTGGTCATCTACTGTGCCTGTAATGGTTTCAGTATTTCCTTGAACCAACAATGTCAAAGTATAGGAAATCGGACCTGAAGTCGTACCACAGCGAGTGTACAGGTTAACCTCAATCGTGTAGTCTCCCTCAGGAGCCTGTGAAGGAGGCCAAAAAATATTTTCAATTGGCGATGAAACCGTTTCCCCACAGCCAGCATTAGCATCCACGTCGAGTTGCCCTCCAGAAGCCACGCTAGGATTAAAGTAGGTGACTGTCTGTCCCGCTGGGTCAGTCACTGCCATATCCAAGTCATCGGTGGATGTCCATCTCAGAGTTACTTGAATATCGCCGGTACCTAGGGTTTGCTGTTCGGCAATTTGAACAGGGGCAGCAGAAGGACAGATGTCAGATAGGTCAACTAACCGTCCAACGTCGTTGACCATAAAACAGCCTTGACGCTCTTGAGCAAGAGTTGGGGTATGGCTATCGCCTAGCAATGGAAGCAACACAGCAGACAAGATGAGAGCAGGACGCAAAAATTTCAGCATAATGCAGGTAAGTTAGCGGGTTGAGGTGTCAATAGAGACAAATTGTCAGAAACGTACGTCAGAAATGCGCTGTCAGCAGCCCAGCAATCGTGTCTCTTGAGGATGTTCTACTAAGAATGCCCATCCTTCAGAATGCCCTAGCTCTTTAAGAAATTAACTGGAAATCAGTGATTTTACGCAGAATTCTAGATAATTTGATTTTTTTGAGTCAGAACTTCACATCACGCTCTCTTTCAGCAGAAGCTTCGAAAGAAATGCACATCGCGTTGATGCCAATTCAGTATCATTGGAAAATGCTCTGAAAACCCTACTTGGTTTTCGAGGGGGTTGCGGTTAGGGGACGCAAGTCAGGTTTAGGTCCCAAAACCGTAGCTCAATAGTATTGCTATATTTGAATGCCGCTAAATTTTGAATGCCGTTAAGTACTGTGTCTGATTCTGTTACTGATTCCTCCAATGGTCCCGAATTAAGCGAGAGGGGAGATATTTCCTTCGCTCATATTCCTGTTTTGAGTCAAGAGTTAATTGAGGGAGTGTTAACACGGACAACAGGTGTTTACCTAGATGCAACGGTTGGCGGAGGTGGACACAGCAGACTGATTTTGGAAGCGGCTCCAGAAAGTTGTCTGGTAGCAATTGACCAGGATACGCAGGCACTAGCAGCAGCTCAAGCTCAGCTAGCTGACTTTAAAGAACGAGTGCAGTTTTGGCACGGCAACTTTGCCGACTACAGTCCAGGAAACGTACAGTTTGATGGCATCATTGCAGACTTAGGAGTTAGCTCGGCTCAGTTTGACATTCCAGAGCGAGGCTTTAGTTTTCGGCATGAAGCACTGCTAGATATGCGAATGAATCAGCAGCAATCGCTAACTGCGGCTGAAGTGATTAATTACTGGGATGAAGCAAAGTTAGCAGATATCTTTTATGTCTACGGCGAAGAACGCCTTTCTCGACGAATTGCCAGACGCATCGTTGAGCGGCGACCACTGAAAACTACAACTGAGCTAGCCGAAACGATTTTTTACTGTGTACCCAAGTCGTATCGATATGCCAGAATTCATCCAGCAACTCGTGTTTTTCAGGCACTGCGAATTGCTGTAAATCAGGAATTGGCTGTTTTGGAAAAATTCTTGAGAATATCCCCTCTTTGGCTAAAACCCGGTGGTCGAATCGGCATCATCAGCTTTCACAGCCTGGAAGATCGCATCGTCAAACACTCCTTTAAGGAATCAGAGCTATTGCGAGTCCTAACTAAAAAGCCGATTGTGCCACAGGAAGAAGAGATGAAGCGAAATGTGCGATCGCGTTCAGCCAAGTTGAGGCTAGCAGAGCGACTGGCAGAAGCATAAAGAAAGATGGAGGACAGGTTTTCCCGTCCTCCATCTTTCTCTTAACGTTTCACAACTACAGCCAAACTAAACCATTAACGGGTTCTTCTCTGGCGGAGCAATGCTAGACCAGCCATTACTAGACCTCCAACAGTACCCGGTTCAGGTACAGACTGAGGAGTTGAATCTGAAGCTGGCTCTACAGCAACCGGAGGAACAGGAGTAGGCTCGACCATAACTGGAGGTACAGGAAGCGCTGGAGTAGGCTCGACCACAACTGGAGGTACTGGAGTAGGTGCTACTACTACCGGGGGTGCGGGAGTAGGCTCGACCATAACTGGAGGTACTGGAGTAGGTGCTACTGCAACCGGGGGTGCGGGAGTAGGCTCGACCACAACTGGAAGTACAGGAAGCGCTGGAGTAGGCTCGACTACAACCGGAGGTACTGGAGTAGGTGCTACTACTACCGGGGGTATGGGAGTGGGTGCTACTACAATCGGAGACGCTGGAGTGGGTGTTGGCGCTACTACTACCGGAAGGGGAAAAGATCCGTGACCTGTTCCACTGTCATCGTTAAAGCCATTGCCGTTGATACTTTGATAGCGGACACCAAAGTTGCTCAACGTGAAGGTATTGACGTTACCTGAAAAAGCAAGGATAGGCAGGAAACTATCAGATGAACCTGTGTACACACCACCATTCTGACCACCCTGGCAAGTATTACCGTTGGTGAAACACACATCAAGATCACCAAATTGATTAGGAAATGCTCCTTCTCCATCGTTACTAAAAAGCCCAGAAACCCTTGTGCTACCAGCATTGTCAGAGTGACCAACTCCAAGTAAGGTCTGATTCACATCAAAGCCTAAAGCAGAACTTCTGGAGGAAATACCATTGCTGGAGGTATTACTAAGCAGAATTTTGAAAGCTGCTTCAGTGTTTTTTCCAACTGAAGAGAAACCTAAAAAAGTAAAGGTTGCTTTGGAAGAAAGCCCAGAAACAGATTTTTCGTTAATGCTTCCATCAAAGAAGATGTCAAACGAGCGATTTGCATCGTCGGCACTCACTGTAACGTTACCACCGTTAAGTACGAAAGCTGAAGCCGGAGAAGCAGCTAAGAGCGAGTACAGTCCTAAAGTTGATAAAACAGATAACCCAAGGACTTGCCGCGAAGAAGGTTTAGACATCGAAGTTTAGGCGTATCTAAAGTTACATCTTCATCATGCCCTCGGCAAAACTTTCACATCCTATTTTTGAGGACTTTCACACGATCTTCAACTAGTTTTTCAGCTCTGTAAACCCACATAAGCTGGGATTTTTCAGTAGTTTTACAGGTCTTTTCTTTCAACACAAAATAGGTTACTTCCAATTGCGATCTAAAATTTTAATCAGTATAAACAGCTAGGTTATCCACTCACGAAGGGCGGATAAAGCTACAGTATTCCAGGATTTAGCTACAGAGCAGCTAAATCCTGGAATACTGTAGCTTTATCCACAACTCTCCTAAATAAATTCTTTGCTGATTCACTCAGTAGAATCCGCTCTTAAATTTGCTAGTGCTTAAGGGGCGATCGCCAAGACTTTGATTACCCTGGTACGTACTATCACTTGATCTTTTGATAATGTTGAGTTTCTAAACATTGCTCGCGAGAGGTTGAGTTTATGAAGTGATGACTAAGCACCCTGACAGAGTAGCCAGGTTAACGTCGAACCCAACCATTAATGGTGAAGCGGCTATCAGCAAATGCTTGAGAAGGGCAATGGACGGATAATACTTCGTGCAAACAGCGGCTCAAGAAAAAGACGATGCTATTGTTGCGGGGGTCTACAGTCTTAAAGGTTTCTGCCCCTACAAAAAACCCATTCTCGATCTTGCTGTCGTAGATTCGTAACTCGCCACCTCTAAAAGGTTTTGGCGTTTGATAGAAGTAGTAAACGTAGGTTAACTCTCGTGTTGCTGTATCTGTACTGCCGTTGTCATTGTGAATTTTGTAGTAGTTACCGTCGTTGTGTGCAGTGAGCTGAGCCTCTATCTGAGAAACCGCAAAGAGGGGTAAACCTAGCTTGTGTAGCACATCTGGAATCACTTTCTGAATACGTTCTACTATTAGTTCGGAAAATTCTGGGAAATCATAAAGCGCCATAGAGCGCCGGTAGTTGATGTCGTTTGTTGAAGTGCTAGTAGGAACGAAGGCTTTTTCCTTGTTCAAAACAAAATTTAGCAGTCGGCTAGTTTCTTCTGTACCTAAGAAGTTATCAATTTGAACGTATTCTGAAGGGATAATTCTGGGAGAGGTCGGCTTTTGAACTAGATTTGCCCAAGATTGCACAGGTGGTTCTGTCTGAGGTTGAGCAGTTTGGTTTTGCTGGACGAAAACAGGCGGTTCTGTCACCAACCCGACTAGCTGTTCACTGACAAAGCAAAGCGCTGAACGGCCTTGCTCAATCGGAATTTGAAAGAGTCCTGTGGAACTCTTTTCTTGTCCGTGAGCACGAGACACAAGGGCTGCGATGAGGCTGTGTAGCAAGGGGGCATCGGGTGAAAGGGCTACTGTGTATTCATGTCCTCCAGCCAGTAAGATTTTGACCCGGATCTCTTTCGGCAAGGGTGATTGTGATGTGGATTCCATGACTGTCTTCTGAATTGACCGATTCAGCTAAGGTCGTGACTTGATGAAAGCCAAGAATGTTTTGGATGAAAACACGGTTTTAGCGCTTTTCCATTTGAGTCTCTGGGTTATAACCTAAGAGGCTGAGGTTGCATAGTGAACAAGTTGGGCAAGATGCTGGCGCAAGGTTTCTAAACCGAGGCGATCGCCCGTCGAGATAAACACTGCCTGAGGAAATTCTTCCTGAGCCAGAGTGAGCGTGTCCCCATCTACTTGATCAATCTTGTTAAACGCCAACAGGATTGGACCGGGCGTTACAGGCATGTCAGATAAAATTGTCATAACTGAGCGAATTTGGCTCTGCCATGCTGGATGGGAAAGATCTACTACATGCAGCAAGGCATCGGCTTCGGTGACTTCCTCTAAAGTGGCGCGAAAGGCATCCATGAGTGAAGGGGGCAGTTCATGGATGAAACCAACGGTATCTGTCAGGACAATGGAGAGCGTTTCGTGAGTGATGGGGTCAGCAATCGCCAATCGCCGTGTCGTGGGGTCAAGCGTTGCAAAGAGCTGATCTGCTGTATAAACCTCAGCATTGGTCAGCACATTTAATAGAGTAGATTTTCCAGCATTGGTGTAGCCAACAATCGCAACCGAGGGCACTTCCTGGTGCTGACGCTGACCGCGCAAGCGAGAGCGATGTGCCTGTAGCTGGTTCACTTCTTGCTGTAAGCGGGTAATGCGCCGCTGAATAGCCCGTCGTTCTGTCTCTAATTTCGTTTCGCCTGGACCTCGGGTGCCAATGCCACCGCCAAGTCGAGACATTGCTCGTCCGCGTCCGGTTAGTCGCGGCATCATGTACTCTAGCTGCGCCAACTCGACCTGAAGTTTGCCTGCGCCAGACTGGGCGCGCTGGGCAAAGATATCTAGAATTACTTCGGTGCGATCGACAACCCGCACCCCGATCCGCACTTCCAGGTTTCTAACCTGGGCAGGAGACAGGTCACGGTCAAACACAATCAGGTTTGCGCCTACGGTTTGGGCAGTCAGGGCAATTTCTTGGACTTTACCTTCACCTACAACGGTTTGGGGATGAGGACGCGATCGCCGCTGTTGCACAATCTGCAAAACTTCACCACCAGCCGTTTCAACCAGCCTTGATATCTCTGCCAAGCCATCCTGAAAGCGCTGCGGAGTGAGCTCACTGGTCAGCACACCAACCAGCAACACCCGGTCTTGGTCAGGACTAACCTGCTGGGCAACATATTCTCGCCGAAACTCTTCTTCTAAACTTTCGGTTAATTCTAAAAAATCTTGCTGAGACAGCACCTCCAGGCTTAAAGGCGGAGAAACAGTCCAATTTACTTCGGGATGGGGCACCAAATGAGCTAAATATATTTCTTGAACGTACCCTGTTGCACCACCACCTCTTCGCTCAAAGCCACTACCAGAAAGTGTTAGAACAACCAGTGCATCTAGGCGTTGAAGCGCCATTGCAGTCAGAGTTGCATCACTAGGAACCTCAGACTTTAGCTGAGTAGCGATGCAACGAATTCCAGAAAGCCGCTCAGCTCCATAGCGTGGCAGTTCCATTGGTGGAATTTGAGTTTTGCCGACTGTCCCTACCCCAACTCGAATCACCTGCCCTCTGCGGTTGACATAGGTGCAGATTGGCTGATCGATATCACTGCTGATTGCAGCAAGACGTTGAGCAAACTCAGGCGTAGTGAAGCGATCGCCCGGTAGCCGCTGATGATAGAGCCGTTGAAGCTGCTTAAGCTGACTCGGCTTGAGACCTTGAAGATTGCCGTAAATAGTTTCGATAGGCGTAACCGACCACTAATTGCTGAACCCAACGCATCTATTCTATCGACCCAAGTAGAGCTTGACGCATCACCAGGACATAATACTAGGGGCAAAGTTTTTTTAAGGCTTGAGTTAGCCTTTGCCAGAGCGATCGCCGCTCAGCTCCAAGTGCCTTGGCATAACAAGCATAGGCTTCCTGATAGCGTTCGAGACGGTGCAGCGCTGCCCCTCGAAAAATCCAGGCTTCTGAATGGGTGGGTTGAACTTCCAATGCTCTATCACAGCTCGATAGAGCCTCCTGATAGCGTTCGAGATGAATCAGCACAACCCCGCGAAACACTAAAGCAGCACAGTCGTTTGGGTCAATTTTTAGGGCTTCATCAAAACTGTCAAGCGCTTCTGTATAGCGACCTAAACGAGCCAACGCATCACCTCGAGCGACCCAAACCGCACTGCTATCTGTTTGAGCTGCTAGGACTTTGTCGAAATTAGGAGGAGGGTAATCCATACCGATCCCAACGATGTGGGTTTTGAAAGACCGAGCTTATGGCAGTCTATAGCTCAGTATTGAGCTTCTATCTTCACTTAAAATCAGTGATCTTACTCACCTCTTTACTTAAATCAATAAAGTTTTTTATAGCTAACTAGTAACTTATACAGGTATTTCTTTAGTCGAGAAAGCAAATTACGACAAAAAATTAAAAGTTTGATTTCAGAGATTTAATAAAAACCAATTTAGTAGAATCGTCTTTATTAAAATTTCATCAATGCGTAAGCAATTATTTGTCAGCAAGGGTTCTCACCCCCTTTTACAAGAATTAATCTGTTCGCTATCGTCTCTTCTAGACGGTCATCATAATGGTGCAAAATTCTCTTTTGAGATGATTTAATCACTAGGAAATCTAATTATTTGACCATTGCTCAGATAAGCTTTACTGTCCACTTTCAGACGTGCGGGTTCATTCAAATTAACAATCTGGTTCAGAAACCTCAAACGGCTCAACTTAGAAGTCTTCGACAAAGCTCTTTGGTTCTGCTTGGCTGTGATGCAGCAGGTAAGGCACCGGAAAGACCTTCAGAAGAAATGGCAGAGTACCGAATTCGCGATTATTCTCTGCTGAACGGGCATTCTTGCCTGTAAGGATCAGGTCTAGCAAAAGTTGCCCCTTGACCGTCCAGGGCATTCCAAAAGCTACTGAAAAATTACGCTGCTTTATAAGGAACTAGATTAATGTCACGGGATGCACTTGTTGTCGGAGTTAATACCTATCAGTATTTGTCTGGCTTACAAGCTCCAGCCCGGGATGCCGAGGCGATCGCCCAACAATTGCACACTCAAGGCGAGTTTCGTATTCATCGGCTGCCAGAAATCATTAGTTCGGGGCAGCCCCAAGTCGGGTTAAAAACTCCAGTCACCCTACGTGATCTAGAGACTGCCCTAGTCAATCTGTTTAAGCCAAAGGGTAGCAACGTCCCTCATACAGCACTATTTTACTTTTCTGGACACGGCATTCAGCGAGAAGCCGGGATTCAAGAGGGTTATCTGGCACCCAGCGATTCCAATCCTGATGTCGGGTTTTACGGCTTATCTTTGTTTTGGCTGCGACGACTGCTGCAAGAGAGTCCAGTACGCCAGCGAATCATTTTGCTAGATTGCTGCCACAGCGGCGAATTTCTCAACTTTTTGGAAGCCGATCCAGGAGCGCGTCCCGGTACAGACCGACTCTTCATGGCAGCATCCAGGGAATACGAATCTGCCTACGAGTCATTAGACAGTCCTTATAGTGTCTTTACCCAAGCCCTGTTGACAGGACTAGACCCTCAACGCAGCGAGACAGGGATTATCACGAATCATTCCCTGACCACCTGGGTAAACGATGCCCTCAAGGGAGAATTGCAGCAACCGCTGTTTGAGAATTCAGGCAGCGAAATTATTTTGACGCGGGGTGAGAGTTTAGCAACGGCAAAGAAGCCGCTGCAATCAACCGACATCTGCCCTTACCGAGGACTGGAATTTTTTGATGAAGCCCACGCTGAGTACTTTTTTGGGCGAGAGGATCTAACCGATCAGCTGCTTGATGAGTTGAGAAGAGGACGCTTTGTTGCTGTAGTCGGTGCGTCGGGCAGCGGTAAGTCTTCTCTAGTCAGGGCGGGACTGCTTTGGGAGTTGCGGCAAGGAAAAAAGTTTTCGGGGAGCGATCGCTGGCGAATTAAGCTGCTCACGCCAACTCACCGTCCACTCAAGAGCTTGGCATCTGCTTTTGTAGATTTGAATGTCTCTGACTTGGAGCGAGCAGAGCAGCTTCGACGAGCAGAGGTCTTTTTGCAGGATGGCGGAGCCGGACTGGCACAGCTGGTGCAGGCGAGCTTGTTAACCGAGCAGGGGAATGGGGGCGATCGCCCCTCCTCCTTTGGGGCTGAAAAACGTCCACATCTGTTGCTTGTGATTGACCAGTTTGAGGAAGTCTTCACCCTGAGTCATGGAACCCAGGCAGAGCAGGAGCGCCACCAGTTTTTTCAATGCCTCACCCAAGCCCTACAAGTGGCGGGCGACTGCCTCAGCATCGTGATTGTGCTGCGGGCAGATTTTTTTGGCAAATGTTCTCTTTACGAGAAGTTGGCTCAGCAAATTGAGCAAAACATGGTGATTGTGACACCGCTGAGCTATGAGCAAATCAAGGCAACCATCATGCAGCCTGCTCAAAAAGTAGGGCTGACCTGTGAGCCAAATCTGGTCTACACCATGCTGCTAGATGTGATTGGTGCGCCCGGAGAACTGCCGCTGCTGCAATATACCTTACTGGAGCTATGGCAGCGACGGCAGATTGACGCGGACAGGGGCGCTGCCTACCTTACCCTGGATGCTTATACAGAATTAGGCGGTGTAAGAGGAACCCTGCAAAAACGCGCAACCGAAATTTTTTATGGACTATCGCTAGAAGAGCAGGGTGTTGCCAAGCGTATTTTTTTGGCGCTAACGCAACTGGGAGAAGGAACGGAGGACACTCGACGGCGCGTATTTAAAGCGGAATTGGTAAATTCTGCTTTTTCACGGGAATTGGTCGAGCAGACTCTAGAAAAGTTAGTTGCTGCAAAGCTCGTGGTGACAAACCAGAGTGAGAGCTGGCAGTCAGCTGAAGGGGACGACGCTGCGAATGATCCTGCTAGCGAAAAATCTCTGGCAACGGTCAGCTTTGCCCAAGCCTGGCTCTGTCAGGAAACGATTGATGTCGCCCATGAAGCCCTGATTCGGAACTGGACACTGCTGCGGAGTTGGCTCGACGAAAATCGGGAGGTGTTACGACGACAGCGACGGATTGAGCAGGTTGCCCAGGAGTGGAACAATGCAGGACAGCCCAAAGGAGTGGAATATTTGCTGCGCGGCGGGCGGTTAATTGATGCTGAAGATTTTCTCAGCCACTACTCGGATGATTTGTCGTCTTTGGCACAGCGCTACATCATCGTTAGCCAAGAGGAGAGCTACCGAGCCAGAAAGGAACTGAGATCGCTGCAAATTGCGGTACCGTCAGTCTTGCTGGTTGCCTTATTGGTAACGTTTAACCAATACCGCACAGCGGTACAGACGCAGGCAGAAAAGGATTATCAGCTTCAGGTTTCAACATCGCGAGAACGGGCGGCGATCGCCCAGTCAATTTTGCAAGAGCCGGATAGCGACCCTATGACCGCTTTGCTGATCAGTCGCTTAGCCGCAGAACAGGGCGGACAAACCTACGAAGCTCAATCTAGTTTGCGGGCTGCCCTGCAAGATTTGCGACTGCAACTGGAACTGCATGGGCATCAGGGTGCGGTTCACCAGGTTGTTTTCAGTTCTGACCAAAACTATCTAGCGACCGCTAGTGCTGATGGCACGATTCGCCTCTGGCCAGTCCATTCTCACACCATTCAAACTGACAGCATCCAGCCGCTCAAGATTCTGTCTTGGTCTGACTCTTCTTCGCCAGATGCTGCTGCAACTTCAGACACACCAAACTTGACCACTGTTGCGTTTAGCCCTGACAACAAACAGGTGGTGGCGATCGCCCAAAATTCACCCCAAATCAAAATTTGGTCAGTTGAATCTGGCGATTTGATCCAACAAATCGAAGCAACTCAAGCCGTCACTCAAGTAAGCTTTAGCCCTGATGGAAAGTGGATTGCCACAGCCAGCACTGATCGAAGTATCTCCATTTGGCAAGCCGAAACAGGTCAGCTTCAGGTTCGTCTCACTCAGTCAGGAGCAGTCAACAGCCTGGAATTTAGCTCCGATGGGCAACGTCTACTTTCGGCTGGGGCTGATGGCTTTGCTTATCTATGGCAACTGACGGCTGCATCCCCAACCGCTCCCTTAACCGCAAGACTCATCAAATCCTTGCAGCATCCAGATGCAGTAAACAGCGCCAGCTTTAGCCCCAAGGGACGCTGGATCGCGACGGCCTGCGATGATGGCAAAGTCAGACTTTGGGAAATTGCTACTGGACAACTGCGCCACACTCTGACTCAAAACACCTCGGTTGATCGACCACCCAGCACCACTCAGTCAGCATCAACCCAACCCACACCAGACATCAACCCGATCGCCCCCGTTGTAAAAGTGTTGTTTAGTCCGGATGAACAACTCCTGGCAACGACAAGCACCAGTCACCAGACCTGGCTTTGGGAAGTCGGCTCTGGACGGCTTCGGTCCAGACTCACCGGTCAAGGGGTAGCCCAAACGGATCAAGATGAAGGGATAGGGGCGATCGCATTTAGCCCTGATAGTCGCCAAATTATCACCACAAATCGAGCGCAGGTTAACCAGGAGGTTTCCTACAGTATCTACCTGTGGGACACTCAAACGGGGAGCCAAACAGGTACACTACGCGGAAATCATGCTGCCATTACTACAGCGCAATTTAGCCCGGACGGTGCTTATCTCGTTACAGCTAGTCAAGAGGGCACGGTGCGCTTGTGGTCAGCAGAGTTGGGTGGTGAGTTGCCGACGCTCCATATTCCTCATGCGCTAGTCCAGTGGGCAGCCTTTGTTCAACCAGCGGAACCTTTGAGCGCACGTGCATCCACGGCAGATAGCGTCCCCAGCATCAACCTGAATCCATCCTCCATGTTAATAGGAGACAATTCTGACTCTAAGATTCAGCCAAATACAGCTTCAGCATTCCCGACAGGTCTTATGACGGTTACGGCGGATGGGGCACTGCGACGCTGGGAGGTCATTCCCAACTCGCTTGCTAATCCTACTCTGGCGGTGGATCTAGATCAGGGGCTACCTTCTGCTAGCACGGCTCAAATCGATACCTCCATTCAGCCACAAAACTTTTGGCAGCGGTTGACAGCTTCTGGATGGCGATCGCTGTTGGGTTCTCAGACTAATTCGCCGAATGCAGAAGCGCCTGCTTCTGAAACGCCTGTTGCGGCAGTTGGGGCAAGAATGGGACAGCTACAACCCGCAGGTGCTGCAACGACAACTGGAAAAATTGTGCTCACCAGCGTTGCTTTTAGCCAAAATGGTCAAATGATTGCAACTGCAACCAGTGATGGATGGGTTGAAATTCGTCGAAACCAGTCGAGCCAAATCGCAGAACCATTACAACGGATTCAGAGCGTACAGGTTGCAGAAGTTCGTAATAACGCTACCTCTAGCCTGCGGCACTCAGATATTCCTGCAGTTTTTCATCAGTTAGTTTTTAGTGCGGACGGTCGACTGCTGTTGGGCTTGGGAGATGATTTTGCTGCCCGCCTCTGGGATGTGCAGTCAGGGCAGTTGTTGCAGACTTTGCATGGACATGAAGCAATGATTCAGCAGGCGCAGTTTAGTCCTGATGGACAGCAGATTATTACTGCCAGCCTGGATCGAACGGCACGAATCTGGCAGGTGGCTTCTGGGCAAACAGCCAAGGTGCTGTCTCATCAAGATGCAGTTAGCAGTGCCGCTTTTAGCCCGGATGGACAACAAGTGGTAACGACTAGTTGGGATAGCACGGCTAGAGTGACGGATGTAGAAACGGGAGCGCTCAAGGTAATTTTGTCAGGGCACCGAGGGTTGGTTTTAGATGCCCAGTTTAGTCCTGATGGGCGATCGCTCGTCACCGCCGGGGCAGATGGCACTGCCCGCATTTGGGATGCAGAAACGGGTGTAGAAAAGGCACAGCTTCACCCAACCTACACGGGAGCTGAGCCAAAGCTGATTCGTCGGGCTTTCTTTAGCCCAGATGGTCAGTACGTTGCCACATTAACCGAGCAAGGGCAGGTGAATTTATGGGCTGCGACCTGGGAGATGCTGCTGGAGCTTGCCCGCGATCGCAGTTTCCGTCAGCTAACCGATGAGGAATGCATTCGTTATTTACGCTTGGCTCCTGATAATTGCCCAACGCTTGAGATTAATCAGGACTAATGGTTATGTCGTTTTGATAAAAACGGGCGACAGATGAAAGGGCACCCCGCTAAGCGGGGTGCCCTTTCATCTGTCGCCGATTCTAAACGTTAGCGCCGTCTGCCACCGGGAGTGCGTCCATTTTCGTCATTGCTGCCGCCATGCGGACGAGAGTTGCCAGGGTCACATCCTTCGGAACCGTTGCCAATGCCCTGGTTGCAGTTGCGACGACGAGAGCGACCGCCGTCATCGTCATCGTCGTCATCATATTCGTAGTCGTCATCGTCGTCATCATCACCGTCGTTGTCGTCATCATCATCGTCATCGTCGTACTCGTAGTCGTCGTAGTCATCGATGTCGATGATTGTTCCTTCCGTAAAGCCAACTTCTTGATAGACCAGGATTAATTGGCTGACTTCGTAGGTGGAGATGCTGCTAGTGCTGATGTTACTAATTTCAACGATTTCTCCAGGAGTGGCGAGTAAGGCAGGAGCCAGCCCAGAGATGAAGCAAGGAATGGTGCGACCAACCAGAGAGAAAATACCGCTTTCAAAGGAACTGCTGTAAACAGAGCTACTAGAAGTGGAAATGCTCTGGGTTTGGAACAGGCTGGTGTTAATGTTTCGGGTACTGCTGAGGAAAGTGACGCGGCTATCGCGATAGCTTGAACCACTCACCTGGGTGTAGTAGCTATAGGTATTGCGGTTCGCGTCAATGACACCGTTTTCATCACTATCAACACCGTAAACGGTGCGAACGGTGCCGTAGGAACTGCTTTGGCTAGGCAAAATCAGGTTTACAGCAGCGTTGTCATCCAGTAGCTCAAACTCGCTGTAGCCAATCAGGACGTTTTGTGAGGTAAAGAGGCGGACGACGACGCGATCGCCTGGATTGAGTCCACGAATAAATCTTGCTCGCTGGTTGATGCGATAGCGAAAATCACCAACAAACCGCTCTTGCAAGAATGCATTAGGACGCTGAGCCTTAAGCGAAACGCGAACAATGACATTATCAAAAGTGGGCTGAGATTGAAGAACCGCTAGACTAAAGTGTCCTCGCAGCGGGTTCAGAGTATTGTTAGGTTGCCCTGCGCCAGTTACCGTGACAGGAACAGAGGTTTGAGTGCTAGTTTGAGTCGTCTGGCTGCTCGTCACCTGAGTGGTGCTGGTCTGGCTACTGGCGATCTGGGTTGTGCTGGTCTGAGCGATCGCCCGATAACGTTGCACTTGATCCCAGGTCACTTCTTGGTTTCGCTGCCCGCCACGCACGTCATAGCGCAGTTGAGCGACTGCCCGTAGCTCTACGTCATCCAGGTCATCATCGTCCAGTGCATCTTGCAAGTCGTCCAGCGAAATCACCTCTGGCTCTAGCGTTACTCGTCCTCCATTGTTGTTAATTAGACGAGCACCTGTGCTGCTGTAGATCAGTCTCCAGCGACCATCTTGACGAGCAAAAATTTGGTAAACGGCGTTTGCGTAGCTGGTTTCAGGTTTTTCTAAAACGTCCAGTTGCATCACCAGAGAGGTAACCTGCTGACGCGCATTGACCAGTCTTCCAAGCCTTAAGACGCTGTCCCATTCTTGCTGACGCTGACTGATTTGCAGCGGCGCAGGGTCTGCCAAAACTTGGGAATAGCTGCCCAAGATTAACGTTGAAGCCATTAAAGCGATCGCACCCTTTTTCCAGAAGGAAGCAGATTTCCTGCTGGTCATATTTTGTTTGTTTGTGTTCATGAAAGTTGAGGTGATTACGGTGAATGGACAAGAACTGACGACCGACGATCGGCGCAACAGCCCCGTCTCAATCAGTTCCCAGTTTTGCTAAGTTGACCTGACAGGTAGCGCACAGGTTCCCTTTAGTATGGGTTTTTACAATTTGAACACGCAGTTTTTATCAAATCTACATAGGTAGGGTGTTGGGCGGTTAGGGATTGGAGCAATCACCCAACACCCAACACCCATGTCCGAAAACGGCTAGATTTTCCTGTGGGGCAGATCTATGCTGTGCCCATGAAACTCGATCATGAAACCTGCTACCGAGCTGTACAAGCCCGCGATCGCCGTTTTGATGGGCGGTTCTTTACCGCAGTTTTGACGACTAAAATCTATTGCCGACCGATTTGTCCGGCTCCAACACCGAAACGAGAAAACTGCATTTTTTTGCCGTGTGCTGCGGCTGCCCATGAGAAGGGGTTTCGTCCCTGTTTGCGCTGTCGCCCAGAAATTTCCCCTGGATTGTTTGCTCAGTTTGAAGGGGCTGCGGTTGTTTCACGGGCGCTGAACCTGATTGCAGAAGGCACTTTAGATGATGGTAAGGTAGCAGACTTGGCGGAACAGGTGGGAATGGGCGATCGCCATCTCAGGCGCTTGTTCACCGAGCATTTGGGCGCACCCCCTCTGGCTGTAGCGCAGACCCGCCGAATTTTGTTTGCTAAACAGTTAATTGATGAAACTTCCCTATCCATGACTGATGTAGCAATGGCAGCAGGGTTTATGAGCATTCGACGGTTTAACGAAGTGATGCAAAAAACTTACCAGCGATCGCCTCGTGAGTTGCGACGAATTCATGTGGCTGAAGATCCAGAGAACAACCCTAAACCAGCCGAAATTACGCTGAAGTTACCTTTTAGTCCGCCTTATCACTGGTCTGCTCTGGTGCGTTTTCTGGCACCTAGAGTCATTCCTGGAGTGGAGGCAGTCGGTTTTGATTTTTATTGCCGCACGATTTGTCTAGATGGATTGCACGGAATTGTTGAAGTGCGTCCGGTTGAAGGACAAAATCATTTGCTAGCTAAGATTCGGTTTCCCAAAGTGGTGGCGATCGCTCCAATTGTTGAACGGTTGCGCCGGGTCTTTGACCTGAACGCTAACGTCACCGAAATTGCAGCTCATCTAGAACGTGATCCACTGCTTCGAGATCGAGTTTTGGCATTGCCAGGACTGCGCGTTCCGGGTGCGTGGGATAGCTTTGAACTGGCGGTGCGGGCAATTCTGGGACAGCAAATTAGCGTTGCTGCTGCCACGAAACTGGCAGGGCGACTAGTGGAAACCCACGGTGAACCGCTGAACCTGGAAACTCCGACCGAAACGCCATTGCAACGGGTATTTCCTCGCCCAGAGGTGTTGGCGATCGCTGACCTGACTCAATTGGGGTTAACTCGTGCCCGTGCCAAAGCTATTTCATCTCTAGCAACAGCGGTTGTGGAAGGGCAAGTTTTAAACAGTTTTTCCAGCCTGGAAAGTGCCGTTCAAACGCTCTGTGAGTTGCCGGGAATTGGGGAATGGACGGCTCACTATATTGCAATGCGGGCGTTGCGGGAGCCGGATGCTTTTCCGGCAACAGATTTAGGGTTGCGGCGATCGCTCTCCCCAAACAATCCCCTTACAAAAACACAACTGCTAGAAATGGCGCAGTCTTGGCGACCCTGGCGGGCTTATGCTGCCATGTATCTGTGGTTGTCAGAAGGGTTAGAGGAGTAGAAACGGATGCATCTCATTTCAGGAGAAAACAGCATGGAACTCTTTATCGACAAGATCAATTCCCCATTGGGAACCATTTTGCTGGTTTCGGATGGAGAGAATTTGTGTGCATTAGACTTTGCCGACTACGAACATCGCATGATCCAACTGCTTCAGGTGAGGTACGGTCACTTTCACCTGAAGGAAATGGCAAATCCAGCCGGAATCAGCAGCAAAATTCAGGCTTATTTGGAAGGAGACTACAGCAGTCTCGATCACATTCCAGTTAGCGCGGGCGGAACAGCCTTTCAGCAGCAGGTTTGGGCAGCACTGCGAACCATTCCGCTCGGAACAACTGTCACGTATGGGGAACTCGCCGCAAAATTAGGCAAACCGACGGCTTACCGAGCTGTTGGCATGGCAAATTCACTCAACCCAGTGGCGATCGTGGTGCCCTGCCATCGGGTGATTGGGGCAAAAGCAAACCTAACGGGCTACGCGGGTGGGCTTGAGCGCAAACGCTGGCTACTGAAGCATGAGGGCGTTGCTCTGGAATCTCGAAACGAATCAAGGCGCTAACCGGGCTTTCTTAAGGCGATTGCTTTCATACCAGTCGGCGATCGCCGGAGCCCATTCCTGGAAGGGCACCCAGATCAATTCACACAGTTTTTGCGCCTCAAGCTGAGCATCGGCTTTCCAGCGAAGATCTAATAGATGCAGGAGCGATCGCACATTTGCCGACAGTACCCAGTGCTGCCGCACATCAAAGGGAATCAGCCCCCGCGCATGTTCTTCTGAGAAGCCTTGATTGATTCGTTCTTGGTAGCGCTTGCAGGCGGCTAAACACCAGTCCAAATCTTGCTGTCGCTGTTCTGTGGTGTATTCGTAGCGCTTGCCCTGGCGATCGCTATAAGCCCCGATTGGACGCAGGTAAAACACATCCTCAACCTCTTGCTTCCCCTCAACCACATCCACAATTCGCTGCCCCGTGTATCTCATGGATTGAACATCAAAGCTGATTCCAACGCGATGGGTACGGATTTGCTGCATGGTGCTGTGGGGAAACCAGCCGCAGTTGAGCACGATTTGCGGATGCTCTAACGGGCCGTAGTGTCCTCGGTTGCCTGCTAGAAGCTGTTTGACGATGATTTCTCCGGCTTTTTCTTCGCTGGGCCAGCGATCGCGCTCATCACAGACAAACCCCTCCGCGTAGTCCTGGTGCATTGCGGCATAAATGACCTGCTGGGGGTTAGGAGTTTGCGAGATTACGGCAACGGTAAAGCGATCCATAGGACTTGGGAGAATTTAGAGATGAGCAGCAGAGAGTATCAAGCTCTCTAGAATAAGCCCTGTTCGTCGCAATTCAACCAATCCTTAAGTTTTTTTAGCTGTGGTCATACAGGCTATGAAAAAGAGACAGGGCTATCCCTTTCCATAACCAAAGGAGCTAGCGCTATACCCCCAAACTTGATGCAAGATCCAAATAGAATCAATGGTGTATTGCAATGGCGCTTGACTTAGCCCGATTTTTTAGAGCCTGTAATCCCAGCCGCACGCTGGTAGTTGGTAACCCTGAAGACCAGCTTTATTACATTGATTTTGCAGGTGTGCGGGGCGGCAAAATTATCGAAGCACTGGAGCGCACGATCGCCCTGCTTTCGCCCAACGATCCAACCTGTCAGCTTTTCACCGGGCACATTGGCTGCGGCAAGTCTACCGAACTGTTTCGGCTGAAGGCAGAACTGGAAGAACAGCGGTTTTATGTTGTTTACTTTGAGGCAGACCAGGATTTAGACGTAGCCGATGTGGATGTGACCGACATTTTGCTGGCAATCGCCCGCCAGGTCAGCCACAGCTTAGAAAATATGGGCATTCGGCTCAAACCAGGTTACTTCTCCCGGCTTTTTTCTGAGATTGGGACGATGCTGCAAACGCCGATTGAGTTTTCCGAAGCAGAGTTTTCCGTCGGCATTGGCAAAGTGGTTGCCCGCACCAAAAACAGTCCGCAGTTTCGCAGTCAGCTTCGGCAGTTTTTGGAAACCCGCACCAGCAGCATCCTGGAATCGATCAACCAAGAACTGCTGCAACGGGCAACCGTCGAGCTACAGCGGCGAGGCTATCGCGGACTGGTCGTGATCGTCGATAACCTGGATCGGGTTGAAAATCGGCTAGCAGCATCGGGGCGATCGCAGCCCGAATATCTCTTCATCGACCGGGGCAAACAGCTTCAAGCTCTTGACTGCCATGTGGTTTACACCATTCCCCTGTCGCTGATCTTCTCCAGCGAAGGAGAGGCATTAAAGAATCGACTGGGGGGTGGCGTTGCGCCAATGGTTTTGCCGATGGTGCCTGTCAACTATCGAGACGGGCACGAAAACCTGGAAGGCATGGCGCTGTTGCGACAGTTGGTTTTAGCCAGAGCCTTTCCTGAAATGAATCCAGTGCAGCGGCTCGACCTGATTTCAGAAATTTTTGATCAGCCCGAAACGCTCGATCGGCTGTGTCGAATCAGCGGCGGTCATGTGCGAAACCTGTTAGGGCTGCTCTATAGCTGTCTGCAGCAGCAAGACCCGCCGTTTCCACGCAGCACTTTGGAAAGCGTAATTAGAACTTATCAAGATGACCTGGTGCTGCGGATGAATGCGTCTCAGCAAGAGTTGCTGCGGCAGGTTGCTCAACAAAAGACGATTGGCAACGCGCCGGAATATCAGGCTTTGCTGCGGAGCTTGTTTGTGTTTGAGTATCGTGGACCACAGGGGCGCTGGTTTGACTTGAATCCAGCTCTGTCCGAGCTAGAGGAATTATCCTGAAGGAAAGTAGCCGTAGGTTGGGTGTAGCTCAGCGAAACCCAGCGCAACCCTTAACACTGTTAGATTTCATAGTTTCAACTCAATCTGCTACCCGTGTTGGGTTACGCTTTGCTTCACCCAACCTACAAATTCTGTGGAGGCAGTTTTATAGATGGCTGAGGTGGTTCCATCGGACGAGGCGCTGATACTGAATGAGCGATCGCTCCAGGCGTTAATGCGATCGCTCACCCTCTCTCAGGGGCAATTCTCTTTGATCTTGGTGCGCTGCAACTACAGCCGACTGCGTGACCAAATCCTCCAGCACATCAAAACTTCCTCGGCGCTAAACATCCAAACGCTTGAACTGCCAGAATTTACGCCGACCCTGTTCACTTGCATTCAGACGCATCTGCAAGCGTTAAATGATAACCCTCCCAGTGAGTTGCCTGTTGCCCTGATGGTAGTAGGGCTGGAGAAGGTACAGCAGCTTAATGCGGTGTTTGGCTCTGCCAACTTGATTCGAGACGAATTTCGCAAGAAATTGCCCTTCCCGCTGGTGCTGTGGGGCAACGATCATGTGCTGCGGCAATTGGCTCAATCTGCGCCTGACTTTAGAAGCTGGGCGGCTGCCCCGATTCGGTTTCAGTTTCCGATTGAGGAACTGGTGACATCCCTGCGTCACCATGCCCACCAGATTTTTATCACGCTGCTGAGTACCGGGGCCGAAGGATTCTTGCCCAATGCAGCGCTAAATCTGCAAAGCGGATCACCCCTGCGAACCGAACTGGAATTTGCGATCGCCGACATTCTCAACAGCGGTCGCACCCTAGATCCTGAACTGCAAGCCAGTCTTGACTTCCTCGGCGGACGCGATGCCCACGCCAGAGCCGAGATGGAAACCGCCCGCACCTATTACGAAAACAGTCTCACCTTTTGGCGGGAAGGCAGCGCCACAATCACCGATATTGAAAGCGACGGAAACGGTGAGCAGTTGGGAACGGTGCCGCTGCGATCGCTGATTCCCCACACTCCGACTTCCTACATTCTCAAAGAAGCAATTCTGCTGTTTCACCTGGGGCTGTGGTGGCGCAGCTATGCGGTTTTGCAGCGGGCGACCTATGAAGCGTCGTGCCGTCGCGCTAAGGAATATTTCAGCCAGTGCCTAGACCTATTTCGGCAGGAAGGACGGCTAGAACTGGTAGCTAAGTTCATCACTGCCTTGCAGGAAACGCTGCAAAAGCTGCGCCATTGGGAGGAACTGGAAACCCTCACCAGCGAAGCAATGGAGCTACACGAAACCTATAGCGATCCGGTGCGTTTAGCGCGAGATCACGGGTTTTGGGCGGAATTGATGTTAGCCCGTTCAGATTGGGCTGAAGCCCATGAGTGTGCCGAAGCAGCGTTAGAAATTTTGGATGAAGCAACCCCAGAGGAGACGGAAGTTGCACCTACTTTCCTGCCTGCAACATCCTCAGCGGTAACTGAGACACAGTCACAACCAGCAAACACACCACCAGTGATAGAAGACAGCCTTGCCCTGGCAGAACGCTATCAACGGAGCTGGTATTTGCTGCTGTTGGGGCGATCGCAATCTCACCTGGGTGACATTAATGGGGCGATCGCCTCGCTCAAATCAGCCCAGACTGCCAGCGATCCGCAGCATGATCCCGTTCTTTATATTCATATTTTGCAGGAATTGCGAGATCTTTACTTTGTCAAAGGAAATTACCTGGAAGCCTTTCGGATCAAGCAAGCACAGCGGCGTGTAGAGCAACAATATGGCTTTCGTGCCTTCGCTGGAGCGGGTCGGCTAGAGCCGCAGCGATCGCCCATTCCCCTTGAAGTTGCCCCTTCCTCTCCAGAGGCGATCGTGGCTCAGGAGATTGCTGCCTCCAGTCGTCAACAAGATGTTGACCGTCTGGTTGCCCGCATCAGCACCCCAAAAGACAAACTCACCGTGATTCACGGACCTTCCGGTGTAGGCAAAAGCTCCATCGTCACTGCCGGACTGTTTCCCACCCTGCAACGTCGTACCATCGAAGCCCGTCGCGTCCTTCCTCTGCTGCTATCGGTCTACACAGGTTGGGAAGAAACTTTAGAACGATACCTGAGAGAGGGGTTGGAGGCGATCGGTTATAGCCGGGAAGCGCTCAGCAACGATTCAGAAGTGGTTGGCAACGGTTCAGAGGCAGTCGGGAACGATTCAGCGACGGTCGGGAACGATTCAGAAGTGGTTGGCAATGATTCAGCGGGGGTCAGGAACGATTCAGCAGCAGTCGGGAACGATTCGGACACAGGCGGAAATGATTCGGAAGCGGTCGGCAACGATTCGGACACGGTCAGCAACGAGCAAGATAGTCTCCTCTGGCTCCTGACTCAACTCCGCCAAAATCAGAATCGCAACCTTTTCACCGTCCTGATCTTTGATCAGTTCGAGGAATTCTTCTTTGTTCGCCCTGACCCGCTCCAGCGCAAATCTTTCTACCTGTTTTTGCGTGACTGCCTCAACATCCCCTATGTCAAGGTCATCCTGTCTCTGCGAGAAGACTACCTGCACTACCTGTTAGAAATTGATCGCGTCGCAGACCTGGAAGTGATCAACCATGACATTCTCAGTCGCGAGATCCGCTATCCTTTGGGCGACTTTTCACCTGCCGATGCCAGAGCCGTAATCGAGAATTTAACCGCGCGATCGCAATTCTACCTAGACCCAGACCTGGTGGATGCTCTGGTCAAAGATCTGACGGGTGCATTGGGCGGCATTCGCCCAATCGAACTACAAATTGTTGGCGCACAGCTTCAAGAAGACCGAATAGATACGCTGGTTGAATATCAGCAGCTAGGCGAACATCCCAAGCAAACGCTGGTACAGCGCTACCTACAGGAAATTGTTAGAGACTGCGGCAAGCCCAATGAGGCGATCGCCCAACTCGTCCTCTTTCTCCTCACCGACGAAAACGGCACTCGTCCCTTCAAAACTCGCCTGGAACTCCTAGAAGAACTGGAACTTACGGGTATCACTATTCCCCCTAAACAACTTGATCTAGTACTGGAAATCATGGTCGGCTCCGGGCTGGTGCTAAACGTGCCTGAGTTGCCGGGCGATCGCTACCAGCTTGTCCACGATTACCTCGTCAGCTACATTCGTCAGCAGCAGGAACACGGACTCCTAGCCGAACTCGAAGCCGAACGAGAAAAACGCCGCCTCAGCGAAGAACAACTCAGGGAAGCCCTGCGCGACAAGGAACAGGCACTTTTGAAGGAGCAGCAAGAACGTCAGCGCGCCGAAATTGCCGAAATTGAGGCACTGGGAGCCGCTTCTCAAGCACTGTTGCTCTCCTATGATGATCTGGCAGCTTTACTCGCTAGCGTTAAAGCTTGTCTCAAACTTCAGGAGATAGCAGCACCCGTCGAGCTTCAAACTAGAATGATGAGTCGGCTTTGGCAAACTGTTTATGGAGTGCGATCGCGCAATCAATTCAAACATGATGACTGGATCTGGAGCGTGAGTTTCAGTCCTGATGGCAAGACCCTTGCCTCTGCCAGTGCTGACCATACCATCAAACTTTGGACAGTCACGGGCAAAGAACTGCAAACCTTGCACGGACATCAAGACATCGTTTTAAGTGTGAGTTTCAGTCCCGATGGCAAGACCCTTGCCTCTACCAGTGCTGACCACACCATCAAACTTTGGACAGTCACGGGCAAAGAACTGCAAACCTTGCACGGACATCAAGACATCGTTTTAAGTGTAAGTTTCAGTCCCGATGGCAAGACCCTTGCCTCTGCCAGTGCTGACCACACCGTCAAACTGTGGAACCTGGACGGAGCGGAATTACAAACCTTTCAGGGACACGAAAAGATGGTGGCAAGTGTCAGCTTTAGTCCCGACGGCAAAGTGATTGCCTCTGGCAGCGCTGACCATACGGTCAGACTGTGGAACCTTAATGGAGAACTGAAAACCCTTCAAGGACACCACGGTCGGGTTTGGAGTGTGAGTTTTAGCCCTGATGGTAAGACCATTGCCTCTGCCAGTGCCGACCATACGGTCAAACTGTGGAGCCTTGACGGAGAAGAATTACAAACTATTCAGGGGCATCAACTGTGGGTCAGAAGTGTAAGTTTCAGCCCTGACGGACAGACTATCGCCACTGGCAGTGATGACCATACCGTCAAGTTATGGAGCCTGAATGGAGAGGAATTGCAAACCTTTGAAGGACACACCGACAGAGTTAGAAGTGTAAGTTTCAGCCCTGATGGTAAGGCGATCGCTTCTGGTAGTGCTGACTACACCGTAAGGCTTTGGAGCCTGGAGCAAGAAAAACTACAGACTTTGAAGGGACATCGCGACAAGGTCAGAAGTGTTTGTTTCAGTCCTGATGGCACAATGATTGCTTCTAGCAGCGTTGACCACACCATCAGGCTTTGGAACCGTGACGGCAGTCCACTGCAAACCTTGCAAGGACACGATGATTGGGTTTGGAGTGTATGTTTTAGCCCTGACGGTCAGACCATTGCCTCTGGTGGTGCCGACTACGCTGTGAAACTTTGGAGCCTTGATGGAACAGAGCTAAAAACTTTCCAGGGACATCTTGGCATGATCTTAAGTGTTTGTTTTAGCCCCGATGGTAAGACCATTGCTTCTGGTAGTGCTGACCACACCATAAAACTTTGGAGCCTTGATGGAGAGGTATTACATACTTTTCAAGGACATCAAGATAGAGTCAGAAGCGTTTGTTTTAGCCCCGATGGTAAGACCATTGCTTCTGGTAGTGCTGACCACACCATAAAACTTTGGAGCCTTGATGGAGAGGTATTACATACTTTTCAAGGACACCAGGACTGGGTTAGGAGTGTGAGTTTCAGCCCTGATGGTAAGACCATTGCCTCCGGTAGCGCTGACCGCACCGTGAAGCTTTGGAGCCTTGACGGTAAAGTGCTGCAAACTCTTCGAGGACATCAACTGTGGGTGAGAAGCGTCAGTTTCAGTCCTGATGGTAAAACGATTGCCTCTGGCAGTGCAGATTACACTGTGAAGCTTTGGAACCTTGAAGGCAAAGAACTACAAACTTTTCAAGCACATCGCGGCGGAGCCAACAGTGTTAGCTTTAGCCCTGATGGCAAAACCATTGTTTCTGGCAGCGATGACCACACCATCATTCTGTGGAATTGGGACTTACACGAATTGCTAAAGCAGGGATGCGTATGGCTTCAGGACTACTTAGCTCACAGTCCTGAAGTGAATGAGGAAGATCGACATGTTTGCGATCGCCCACTTTAACTTTAGAGTTGAGTGAATTTTAATTGGGCGATCGCAACACAGTTGCGCGTCCAGCTATTTTAGTTCTATGTTATTAGGTTGCTATGATGAGTACACAGCTAGCTGATACTTTGGGAAGACTGCAAGCCAGAATCTATTGGTTGCATGATGCAGAAAAGTTTGATGAGTTAACTAATACGGCGAGTAAGATCTATCAGCTTTTAGGCTATTCTGAATCCTTGAGTAATCAAGTTGGTCGCTTTATCTCTGAGGCTTATCGAATCTCTGATGATGCTCAGATTGCAAGATTTGCTGGTGATCCAGAAAAGGAATTAAAGTACTACTCTGAGGTTCAGCTTCAATTAGCCGAAGCAGTAAAACTACTAAATTTGCCCATTGAAACAGCAGAGTATCAAGTTCAATGGTGGATGCTTTCTAGACATAAAAAGATTATTGCAGCATTGAGCTATATCCTGAAGCAACATAAATATAGTAAGTTGTCGGTCTTAGGTGAAGCCAAACTAGCTTATTACTCATTTCAAATAGGTCTAGGTCACCACCAGAGAAACTTAGCTAGGTGTGAGAAGTATGCGATCCAGTATTGGAGCTTGCTTCTACAGTCAGAAGAACCTATTTATCCCTACATTGGTTGATAGCTGACCCCGGCTCGGATCCAAGAAGCACCTCTTCGAGGAACTCTCGAAACTGCTAGATGTGGGTAACACACACGATGAAGTCAGGCTGAGTTTCGGTTATGGTTCGGTGCGTGCCGTCCTTTCTCGATCGCGCTCATATCGGCGTGCGACATTGAACGGAGGCAGCCAATTCTCCCGACGACAAATCCAGAGCTCATAGGTGGGTGTCACCTGGTTCGGCGTATCCAAAGTACCGGCAGGGATTTCGATTTCGTCGCCCGAGCAACTGAAGACCGAGGAGCCGCAAACTGGGCAGAAATAGCGTCCGCGATAGTCGGCCGTCGTGCCAGTGATGCTGACCGCATCGGCAGGAAACACCGCGAAAGTATGGAATATTGCCCCGTGGTGCTTACGGCAGTCTAGACAATGGCAAATGCCCACCCGAAACGGTTCGGCAGCAACTTCCAGGCGGACCGCTCCACAGAGACATCCTCCGTGATACTGCACGTTCCTCATCCGTCCTCCATCGCGCGTTGCCTTCTAACATTTTATCAGCGACTGACCTCGACGAGAGCCAATCTTCAGTGCCGAATAATCTGGAACTAAGCACAAGCGACTTTCAACCGTCCACTGCTGTGAAGTGTTAGCTTGCAGTGTATGCCCATATTTCAAATCGTGCTTGAGATGATAACTCCGCATCCAATGAACCATAATGGTCATGGCAAAATACTTCGAACTCTTTTAGTGCAAGATGAAAGGCTTCATCTGGAACAAGCCAGCACAACCCATATGCCCGTAGCCTGTAGAAGTTGAGTAATTCCTGAACCTGGTTACTTACCGTCCATTCCTTAGCTATCAAATAATTACACTGATATCCTTGATTACGTAAATACTCCTCTATGTTAATTTCGTTAATTACTTTGCGTGACTGTTGTGAGGGTTGTGGCTCTTGATACTTGGATAAGATAGTTCTGAAATGCTGCTCAAACTTCAGTCGTGCAGGTGGAGTAATCCATTGAGCATTAAGATAGAAACCTTTTGGTTTTAGAACACGATCGATCTCATCTAAAAACATTCTCAAATTGGCAACAGAGTGAAGCATGTGAACAGTTAGCACAACGTCAAAGCTGCTGTCTGCAAAAGGTAGTTGTGAAGCATCTCCATGAATCAGTTTCAGATTCTGGGGAATTTTAGGCAGCTTTTGACGAAATTGATTAAGCATTTCCTGAGAAACATCAATGCCAGTCACAGAATAGCCGCGTTTTACTAAAGGAAGAACGTTTAGCCCAGTTCCTATACCAGGTTCTAAGAAAGTGGTTTCAGGAGTTGCCTTGACTAGGGTCAGAATAAAATCTGCAACTTCCTCAGCGATTGGCTCTGTCAGCCAGCGAGTTCGATCATAAATATCGGCAATCTTACTGTAGTAAACATTTTTTCTCACTTTTCTAAACCTTGTGCTTCTCAAGCTAATACCCGAAGTTTTGGTGAGAGAGCGATCGCCCCTCTTAAAGCGATCGCCCCTCTCTCTTACCTTCTCCGATCGCGAGTCAAGATACTCATCACTTCACCAGAACTCGGTGCAGGTAAAAGCGGACTCCAGGCACTGGGTTCGGCAAAGCCCCGATGATAGAGGTCGTGAATCGTTTCAATCACACCATCGCGAGAGCTAATGATCAGAACTTGGATGCGATGCGAAGCAGTTCCCCCTATGGGGTAATCGCGCTCACTATTTTGAAGTGCAGAAACTTCTCTCTCAACGGTGGGTACGGTGGGAGATTCCAAAAAGCATTGAGACATAAGTTGTAACTCCTTAGGGTTTTTGAGGAAACCCCAAAAACCTAGCCACCCCGCACTAATTCACACGTTGCAATGAGTGAGAGGACAAAAAGTGAGTTTACTTTCACTTTCATGTCCTGATGGATCAGCAACGTTTTGACATGACAAGTCGGGGTGGCTAAGGGAGTGTTAAAATTCACCGTTAGCCGCCAGACTGCCTAGTACAGTTTGGGGGTCAGTCGCTCAAGGCTGTTCGCAGCAACCTTGGGCGGCGCTAGATTTTTGGGCGTAGTAGGGCTGCTTTTGAGTAAAAATGACAACCTTAACGTGAGAGCATATCTGGGATAGTGACTCTCCGTCAAGGTGGCAAACTACAGATTTTTTGAGACGGATTTTTTGAGAAGCGCTTGAGGCGATGATTAAAGATTATTTACCAAACTTTACTTTTCATTAACAATCTTGATCATAAGAGTAATGAGCATTTATACTCAGGTATAGCTGTTTACAGAAATTTCTGCTCTGACTCAGGCGTTTCTAAGCCTTTTGAGGAGCACAGGGGTTATTTTGCTTCTTGAAAATTTGTGTCTTACTAGGCAAAATTTCTCAGGAACCAAACCTCAAAGACCCACGCAGAGCGCTATAGGATCAGGAGATTGGACATTAGCGAGACAGCATTCTCTGTAGTTCTCCGTCCATTGAGATCTATCCTGTGTGTAATGCGGCGTCGCGATTGCCATCAGTTCTACTCTAATAATTCTCCTGTCCGCCAAAAACCGTCTGTGATGATGGTTTTGTCTCTAGAAGTGTCCGCCTTAAATAACTGCCCACTTAAAGAAAATCAGCCATGACTATTGCTAAAGCCAGAACCAGTTTCCCGATTGATTTGGATGCCTACCAACCCATCGCTCTTGACCCGACTAACCCAACCTTGACCAGCGAACAGCGGGATGCATTGAGAGCAAACATTGAGCTTTGCCGAGATGCGATCGTATTCTTCACCGCAACTGGAGCAGCAAGAGGCGTAGGCGGACACACAGGCGGACCTTACGACACGGTGCCGGAAGTGGTGATTTTGGATGCATTCTTCCGGGGAGCACCGGATAAGTTTGTGCCAGTTTTCTTTGATGAGGCAGGACACCGCGTCGCCACTCAATATTTGATGGCAGTCATTCATGGGGAACTGGACGTGGAGCGGCTAACTCAATATCGTGCCGCTCATTCAGAACTTCCTGGACACCCAGAGCTGGGGTTGACTCCCGGTGTCAAATTTAGCGGTGGACGGCTAGGACATGTTTGGCCCTATGTGAATGGGGTGGCGATCGCCAATCCTGGTAAAATCGTTTTCTGCCTTGGCTCTGACGGTTCCCAGCAGGAAGGCAACGACGCAGAAGCCGCCCGTCTCGCAGTCGCTCAAGGTCTGAACGTGAAGCTGCTTGTTGACGATAACGATGTCACCATTGCCGGACATCCTTCTGAATATTTGAAGGGCTTTAGCGTTGGCAGAGTGCTAGAAGCTCATGGCTTAGACGTAAATGAAGGCGACCCCGAAGACATTGACGACCTGTATCGTCGCATGTGTGCTGCTGTCACCACCGATGGCCCGGTTGCCCTGATCAACAAGCGCAAAATGTGCGTCGGCATTGAAGGGCTGGAAGGTTCCACCCACGGACATGATGTGATTCCGGTGAAGTTGGCGATCGCCTACCTGGAGTCTCGCGGACAAACCGAAGCCGCTGAGTACCTCAAGAACATTGAGAAGCCTAAAAATCCTTACACTTACCTGGGGTCTGGCAACAAGCAAGGCTCTAACCGCAACGTGTTTGGCGAAGCGGTCGTTTCCGTTCTCGGCCGCATGAGCGAAGCAGAGCGCAAAGAAAAAGTGCTGTGCATCGACAGCGACCTGGAAGGTTCCTGCGGACTCAAAGCAATCCACGACGCATATCCCGAAATCTTCATTAGCTCCGGCATCATGGAGCGAGGCAACTTTGCCGCAGCGGCTGGCTTTGGCATGGAGAAAGGCAAACAAGGCATCTTCGCCACCTTCAGTGCCTTTTTGGAAATGTGCATTTCCGAAATCACAATGGCGCGGCTAAACTATGCCAATGTTCTCTGTCACTTCTCACACTCCGGTGTAGACGACATGGCAGACAACACCTGTCATTTTGGCATCAATAACTTGTTTGCCGACAACGGATTAGATGACGGGCACGAAACACGCCTCTACTTCCCTGCCGATGCTGCTCAGATGACCGCTTGCGTGGAAGCCGTGTTTAACGATCCGGGTCTGCGGTTTATCTTCTCCACCCGCTCCAAAACACCAAACATTTTGGATACAAATGGCAATGACCTGTATGGCGAAGGCTATACCTTTGCCTCCGGCAAAGATGAAGTGGTGCGCGAAGGTACAGCAGGCTACATTGTCACCTATGGTGAGTCGCTCTATCGTGCTCTGGATGCGGTTGAGAAACTGAAGCAAGAGGGAATCGATGTAGGTTTGATTAATAAACCGACGCTAAACGTGGTTGACGAAGAAATGATCGCCAAAGTTGGCGCATCCCCGTTTGTATTAGTGACTGAAGCCTTCAACCGTCGCACCGGATTGGGTAGCCGCTTTGGTTCCTGGCTGCTAGAGCGTGGGCTGACTCCCAAGTTTGCTCACATGGGTACTCACAAGGAAGGCTGTGGTGGTCTGTGGGAACAGTTCCCCCACCAGGGCATTGACCCCGATGGCATCATCAGCAAGGTGAAGGAATTGGTTGGTTAATTCACATAAGTGAAGTGAGCTGAAAAGAGGGTGAGCGTTGCTCACCCCTTTTTTATTGAGATTGCTTCATCTCGATAGGTCAATTCGTTCAATGGACGAGCCAAGTCATTCAATTGATGTGTCAATTCGTTCAATTGATGTGTCAATTCGTCCCATTGATGTGTCAAGTCATTCAATTGATGTGTCAATTTGTTCAATGGACGGGTCAATTTGCTTACTTGACAGGTCAATTCGTTCACTCGGTAGGTCGATTGAGTTAGGGGAGGGAGCGATCGCTGAAAACATGCCGAAGTTTTCCAATAGCCCATCTAATGAAACATGCTTTGCTAGCAAACTTGCAATATTTTTAGCCAGAACAAATCTATACATTGGTATCTTTCAATGTAATCATCCCAAGGCGGAACGTTAGATTAGAAAAGTCAGTCTTGGCAAGTTGTTAGAAGGAGTTATACAGGTAATGTCGGCGTAGTTCTCTATACAGGCAGGTATACAGAAAGTTTCCATGTAATAAGTTGTTATATCGATTCTTCGTCCAAGACTTTCAAATTAAAACAGAGGCGTTGCTGCAAGGGTAATGCTTGGTTTGGCATGATAGAAGAATGAAATGTCCTCAATGTAATTCAACTCAAGTCGCTAAGAACGGGCATCGTCGAGGGAGACAATGCTACAAGTGTAAGCAGTGCA